>JBARMB010000066.1:0-52345 GCA_049802235.1 Burkholderiales bacterium
CAGCGGTGTACCCAAGCAGCTCCTGAATATATGGATTGGAAAATACGTGGCGTCCCTGGGCGTTGATCAGGATGCCGATGTTGGCGTTGTTCGACATGGTACGTAAGTTAGCTTCGCTGTTTCGGAGCGCCTCTTCGGCCTGCTTGCGCTCATCCTCCAGCGTGGCCGTAATACGGCCGAAGGCACGAGTACGCCGCTGATAGAGAAAAAGACCTAGGGCAGCGCTCAACATCAGCACCCCGAACAACCCACCCTGTTTGTAGACCTCCTTGCGCCAAGGGGCGAAGAGGGCCGACATTTCCCGGTCAACGGCGATTACTAGGGGCTTGTCCATGGGAATCCCAGCCGGCCTGATCGTGTGCATGATCACCAGGTGCGCTACGCCGGTGGAGGCGACGACGCCGGCGAACTCGCTGGACGGACGGCCACTTTTCATGTGCTGGGTAAAGAACGTGCCGGGCTTCGCAAGGTCAAATCCGACGATTCCCTGCGTGTCGGGAGTCCTGAATATTACTTTGCCATCACCATGGATCAGCGACGAAAGCATGTCCGGTGCGTAGCGGACTGAGCTCAGCAGGGTGTGGAAATACTCCGCGCCCAGGCTGGCCAAGACGATTCCGGCGAATGCTCCGCGACCATCGAGCAACACCTTCACCACATCTAAGACATACTCCCCCGTTGCGGCCGGAAAGGGCGGCGAGACGTAAAGTTTGGCCGGGTTCCCGCCCTGGCGAGCGATCTGAAAGTACTCCCGCTTTCTGAAGTTCTGCCCGACAAATTTATCCGGGCTTCCGGCGGTCAAGGTGCCGCCCGCATCGAGAATAGTAATGGCGCGCACGCCGGGCATGGCAGTGCTCAGCGCCAGCAGGCGGCGATTAATCAAGATCCCGCTGTTCTTTTGCACCTTCAGGATCGGCAGATCATCGCGAAGGGAAGTCAGCGAGCGATCTACCGCCATCAGTTGGCGCCCCAGGTTTTGATCCACGACCTCGGCCTGAACCAACAGGCGCTGCCTCTCCTGCGCATCGATGCGCTTGTAATCAGCGTAAAGGACCTGGCCGATGTAGCCGCCTGCAATCAGCATGGCTGATCCGAAGATCAGCCATTCGAGACGGAACCGGCGACGGAGGCGCGGCGTTTTCTTCTCCGGACCGCTGGATACTTCAATACCCATGGTTGTCAAAATTAATCCCAAAATCTGGTTATTAGCGAGACGCTAACGGCCGCTCGCGCATGACCTGCCCGAAGTTTCTATACCAACTTGATTGAGAGGTCAAATAGGCCAAGCAAGGCGGTCAAGTAATCAGGACCGATGCATCGGGATCCTTTCGAGGCTGGGTTGTTGCAACCCGTGTAGGTCGAACTGGGTAAAGTGGCCAAGGGTTGCCGGGGGCCAGAATCCAAGGCTGCTGTGGGGACAGATGTGGTTGTAATGGAACCTCCAGCGCTCGATTCTGGAATCTGCAATACCGGATGGCTGGAAGCGGTAAAGAAAGCGGGGCTAGTCGATTTTCGTTTTCACGATTTGCGGCACACCTGGGCTTCTTGGCATCGGCAGGCGGGAACGTCAACCGATGAGCTAAAGGAGCTGGGCGGCTGGAAATCGCGTGTGATGGTTGACCGCTACGCGAAGTTCGCAACCGAGGATCTTTCTGTTGCGGCGACGCGGATTGAATCGGGCAGGCATGGGGGCAATGTGGTGGACTTTCCACGTTTTCCCCACGGTGGAAATCGCAAGCAGATTTAACCTGCGGCTAAGTCACTGAATTGAGTGGCTCCCCGACCAGGGCTCGAACCTGGGACCTGCGGATTAACAGTCCGTCGCTCTACCAACTGAGCTATCGGGGATCTGGGCCTTCGGCGGAGTGCGCTGCCGGAGGAAACGGAAGGCGCGTATTCTAATGACTCGCGCTGGGCGGGTCAATGCGGGCCGCAGGAAAACAGGGATACAGGCAGCGTGCCGAAAGCAGTCGCGTTCCGACATCGGTTACCCGGAAGATAGCCGCGCCCGGCCTAGGCGATCACCTTGGCGATGGCGTCGGCGGCATAATCGAGATTGCGCGAATTCAGCGCCGCCACGCAGATGCGTCCGCTTTCGATCGCATATACCGCGAACTCCTCGCGCAGCCGCACCACCTGTTCCCGCGACATGCCCGAGTACGAGAACATGCCGCGCTGGCGCAGCACGAAGCCGAAGTCGGCCTTGGGCGCGCGCGCGCGCAGCTTTTCCACCAGTTGTCGGCGCATTTCGCGGATGCGCTCGCGCATCTGGCCGAGCTCCTGTTCCCAGAGCGCGCGCAGCTCGGGTGTCGCGAGCACGGTGGCGACGACCTGGCTGCCGTGCGTCGGCGGGTTGGAATAGTTGGTGCGGACGAGGCGCTTGAGCTGGGACAGCACCCGGGCGGCTTCGTCGCTGCTTTGCGCCACGACCGAGAGGGAGCCGACGCGCTCGCCGTAAAGCGAAAACGACTTGGAAAACGAGCTCGACACGAAGATCGGGATGCCGGCCCGGGCGAAGCGGCGCACCGCGTCGGCGTCCGCCTCGAGCCCGTCGCCGAAACCCTGGTAGGCGAAATCGAGGAACGGAACCAGCCCGCGCGAGGTCACCGCTTCAATCACGGCGGTCCACTGCTCGGGCGCGAGGTCGATGCCGGTGGGATTGTGGCAACAGGCGTGAAGCACGACGATCGAGCCCGCCGGCATGGCGCGCAGGGCGGCGATCATGGCGTCGAAATTCACCCCGTGCGTCCTGGCGTCGTAATACGGGTAGTCGTGGACCGTGAACCCGGCGTTCTCGAACAGCGCGCGGTGGTTTTCCCAGCTCGGATCGCTGATCCACAGTTCCGCTTTCGGAGCGATGCGCCGGAGGAAATCGGTCCCGACCTTGAGGCCGCCGGTGCCGCCTAGCGCCTGGACCGTGACGATGCGGCCTTCCTTGAGCGCGGCGCAGTCGGCGCCGAACACCAACGCCTGGACCGCGCGATCGTACGCCGGCAGTCCGTCGATCGGCAGGTAGCTCCGGGGCGCCGCCTGTTCGACGAGTTGCCGCTCGGCGCGGCGCACGCACTCGAGCAGCGGCACCTTGCCTTGATCGTCGTAGTACACCCCCACGCCCAAGTTCACCTTTTTCGGGTTTTTGTCGGCGTTGAATGCCTCGGTAAGGCCGAGAATGGGGTCGCGCGGCGCCATCTGGACACCGGCAAGCGGAGAGGGTGAGTGCGGGGCGTTCATCGTGCTAGACTGGAAAAATTTCACTTCTGCAATTGTACCCGTGATCGTTACGTTCCCCAACAGTCCGTTCCGCCTGAACCAGGCGTTCCTGCCGGCGGGGGACCAGCCCGAGGCGATCGAGAAGCTGATCGAGGGCGTGCGCGACGGGCTCGCCTACCAGACGCTGCTCGGCGTCACCGGCTCGGGCAAGACCTACACCATGGCGAATGTCATTGCCCGCCTGGGGCGGCCGGCGCTGGTGCTCGCGCCGAACAAGACGCTCGCCGCCCAGCTCTACGCGGAGTTTCGCGAGTTTTTTCCCGAGAACGCGGTGGAGTATTTCGTCTCCTACTACGACTACTACCAGCCGGAGGCCTACGTGCCTTCGCGTGATCTCTTCATCGAGAAAGACTCCGCCATCAACGAACACATCGAGCAGATGCGCCTTTCGGCAACCAAGTCGCTGCTCGAGCGCGAGGACACGGTGATCGTCGCCACGGTGTCCTGCATCTACGGCATCGGCGACCCGGTCGACTACCACGGCATGATCCTGCACCTGCGCGAGCGCGAGAAGTACTCGCAACGCGACGTGATCGCGCGCCTGGTGGCGATGCAGTACGAAAGGAACGAGCTCGAATTCACGCGCGGCACCTTCCGCGTCCGCGGCGACGTGCTCGACGTGTTTCCGGCGGAAAATTCGGAAACGGCGCTGCGCATCGCGCTGTCCGAGGACGAGGTCGAGAGCCTCACCTTGTTCGACCCGCTCACCGGGCATACCCATCAGCGGGTACCGCGATTCACCGTCTTTCCCTCGAGCCACTATGTCACGCCGCGGGCGACGACGCTGCGCGCAATCGAGGCGATCAAGATCGAGCTCGCCGGGCGCATCGAGTATTTCCAGAAGGAGAACAAGCTCCTCGAGGCGCAGCGCATCGAGCAGCGCACCCGTTTCGATCTGGAAATGCTGAACGAGCTCGGCTTCTGCAAGGGCATAGAGAATTATTCGCGGCACCTTTCCGGCCGGAAGGCGGGCGAGCCGCCGCCGACCTTGATCGACTACCTGCCGAAGAACGCGCTCATGATCATCGACGAGTCGCACGTCACCATCGGGCAGCTGGGCGGCATGTACCGCGGCGATCGCTCGCGCAAGGAGAACCTCGTCAATTACGGCTTCCGGTTGCCCTCGGCGCTCGACAACCGGCCGCTCAAGTTCGAAGAGTTCGAGGGCGTCATGCGCCAGACCGTTTTTGTCTCGGCTACGCCGGCCGACTACGAGCGCAAAAAGTCGGGGCAGATCGTCGAGCAGGTGGTGCGGCCCACGGGCCTGGTCGATCCGCAACTCCTGGTGCGGCCGGCCTCGACGCAGGTCGATGACCTGCTCTCCGAGATCAGCCTGCGCGTGGCGCGCCACGAGCGGGTGCTCGTCACCACGCTTACGAAACGCATGGCGGAAGAGCTGACCGACTACCTCGCCGAGCACGGCGTGAAGGTGCGCTATCTGCACTCCGAGATCGAGACCGTCGAGCGGGTCGAGATCATCCGCGACCTGCGTCTGGGCGAGTTCGACGTGCTGGTCGGCATCAACCTGCTGCGCGAGGGCCTGGACCTGCCCGAGGTGTCGCTGGTGGCGATCCTGGATGCCGACAAGGAGGGCTTCCTGCGCTCGGAGCGCGCGCTCATCCAGACCATCGGCCGCGCCGCCCGCCATATCAACGGCATGGCCATCCTCTACGCCGACAAAGTGACCGATTCGATGCAGCGCGCGATCGGGGAGACCGAGCGCCGCCGCGCCCGGCAGATCGTCTACAACACCAGGCACGGCATCACGCCCATCGGCATCACCAAGCAGGTGAAGGACATGATCGAGGGCGCGTACGATGCGCAGGAGATGCAGGGCCAGCTCAAGGCGGCGCAGGAACAGGCGCGCTACGAGTCCCTGTCGGAGAAGCAGCTGGCGAAGGCGATCAGGCAACTGGAGAAGCAGATGCTCGAGCACGCCCGCAACCTCGAGTTCGAGAAGGCGGCGCAGGCACGCGACCAGCTCTCGCGGCTGAAGCGGAGTTTTTTCGGCGCGCTGCCGCCGGATGAAGGGCCGGAGCGGGAGGCGGCATGAGCAGGGAGCAGGGGCCCCACGTTCTGGTGGGGATGCGACCGTCCGCGATTGCCGCCAGCCGCCGACGGCGTGCTCGTAATCTACGCATGACTGTTCCGGAGGCGGCGGCGGGATGACGAAAGTATTGTTTGTCTGCACCGGCAACATCTGCCGCTCCCCGACCGCCGAAGGGGTGTTTCGCAAATTCGTGATCGATGCGGGACTGTCGGATCTCATCCTGGCAGATTCCGCCGGCACGCACGGCTATCACGTCGAGGAGCCGCCCGACCCGCGCACGCAGGAGGCGGCGGCGCGGCGCGGCTACGACCTGAGCAGCCTGCGCGCGCGACGCTTCGAGCGCCAGGATTTCCACCGCTTCGATTGGGTCCTCGCCATGGACCGGGACAACCATTCGATCCTTGCGCGCATGGCGCCGCCCTCGAGCGCTCACAGACTGCGGATGATGATGTCCTACGCGCGGCGCTTCCGCGAGGACGAGGTGCCGGACCCGTACTACGGCGGCCCGCAGGGGTTCGACCTCGTGCTCGACATGCTGGAAGATGCTTCGCAGGGCCTGCTCGAAACCCTCCGGCTCGAGTTCAGCAAATAGGTAGCTGCGAATTCACGGCTTTTTTTCTTCGGTTGCAATCAGTCAGCGTAATAGCCAGTCGGGCCGGCTCGAATCGAGGGTGATAAGCGCAATCAGCCCGCCGAAGATCGAGACGTTCTTCCAGAACAGCACCAGTTGCACGAAGTCGATCGTGCGCCGCGGGGTGACGAACCTTCCGTGGTAGATGACGCTTGCCGGGAACATGAACGCGATCCAGGCGAGCGATACCGCCCACACGTACCAGTCGATGAACATCATCGCCGAGCCGACGAGTTCGAGCGCGAGCACGCAGGGCAGCACGAGTTTCGGCAGGGGGATGCCCAGGTGCGCCATTTCCTGCGTCGTTTTTTCGAAGTGCATGGCCTTGAACAGGCCGGCGGCGATCCAGATCCCGCACGACAGGATGCGCGCTGCAAGATAGGCAACAGCAAGAGGTTCGGCGCCGGTCATCGGAAGTTCCTTTGTACGCAGCGGATCGGTGCGGCGACAATGCGCGCGCCGCCGTCAGCCATGCACTGCATGGCCAAAACATTCAGCACCGGCTCGTGCATCGCGTCGGAGGGCGTCGGGTGCGGAATGACGATGCGCATCAGCTCCGCCGAGGTCGTCATATGAGGAGCCGCCGGGTCATGCCGGCTTCTGGCGATTCGGGAACACCTGCGGCCGCAGCGACGGATGGCAGGGCATGGTCTTGGGCGCATAAGGGGTCTCGGCGCCCAGCGCCTCGGCGGCATGCCAGGCCCAGCGCGGATCCCACATGGCGCCGCGCGCGATCGCGATCATGTCGGCTTTTCCGGAGGCGATGATTTCTTCAGCCTGCTTCGGCTCGGTGATCAATCCCACCGACATGGTCGGGAGGCCGGATTCCTTGCGCACTTTCGCGGCGAACGGCGCCTGGTAGCCGGGTGCGAGCGGAATCTTCTGGCGCGGGTCGAGCCCGCCGGAGGACACATCGAGGTAGTCGCAGCCCAGCTTTTTCAGCTCGCGCGCCAGCACCACAGTTTCCTCCGGTGTCCAGCCGCCATCCACCCAGTCGGTTGCCGACACGCGCATTCCCATCGGCTTGTCCGCGGGCCAGGCGGCGCGCATCGCGGCGAAGAGCTCGAGCGGAAAGCGCATGCGGTTTTCCAGGCTGCCGCCGTATTCGTCCGTGCGCCGGTTGCTCAGGGGCGACAGGAACTGGTGCACGAGATAGCCGTGGCCGCCGTGAACCTCGATCAGGTCGTAGCCGATGCGCTCGGCGCGCTTCACCGCGGCGATCCACTGAGCAAGGAGTTCCTTGATTCCCTGTTTGGTGAGGGCCTCGGGCACCGGCCAGTCGGGGGCGAAGGGCAGCGCAGAAGGGGCTTGAGTTTTCCACCCGCCTTCCTCTGGCTTGAGCGGTTTGCCGCCCTGCGCGGGCGTTTGCGTCGAGCCTTTGCGCCCCGCGTGGGCGAGCTGGATGCCTTGCTTGGCAACGCCGTACTTGCGGCAAAAATCGATGACCCGCTTCATCGCCGCCTCGTTCTCGTCGGAATACATGCCCGCGCACTTGGCCGAAATACGGCCGACGGGATTGACGTTGGTCATCTCCGTCATCACCAATGCGGCTGCGCCGAGAGAAAACGATCCGAGGTGCATGAGGTGCCAGTCGGTTGCGCATCCGTTTTCGGAGTTGTACTGGCACATGGGGGATATCGCGACACGATTCGGCAGTGTCAGGCCGCGCAGGGTGATGGGGGAAAACAGGGCGCTGGGCATGCTTGGACTCCTCTATAGAGAAACAATGTATTGTGCATTATGATGAAATTTCGGCATCTCAGGCGCCCATTCTTGACACCCCCATCGCGTTGACGGCAAGATCGACGGCCCGTTCATGAGAACGATACGAAATACGGGTTGCCGGTGGCGGTGTCCGGACGCGATGTCAGCGGCGCCGCGATCGAATCGACGCCGCGGCGCTGGTCCGTTCCCGGAAAAATACGGAGACTGCGAGGGCAGCCTGTTGACGAACGATACGATCGAGCGCTTGCGCATACGCGAAGTGATCGAGAATTGGGCCGTCTGGCGCGATGCCGGCGATTGGGAGCGCTTCCGCACGGTGTGGCATGCGGACGCGGTGATGATGGCGACGTGGTTCCAGGGATCTGCGGAGCGCTTCATCGAGGTCACTCGGGAGGGCTGGGACAAGGGCATCAGCATCCTGCACTTCCTCGGCGGTTCCTCGATCGATGTGTCCGGAAATCGGGCGATCGCGCAGACCAAGATGGCCATATCGCAACGCGCCGCGGTCGACGGAGTGGTCTGCGACGTGCTGTGCACGGGGCGATTCTACGATTTCTTCGAGAAACGCAACGACGTCTGGGCGATTGTTCTGCGCCAGCCGATTTACGAGAAGGACCGGCTCGACCCGGTGGATCCGGCAGCGAGGCTGGAACTGGACCGGAAGCTGCTGGGCGAGTTTCCCGAAGGCTACCGTCATCTCGCCTACATGCAGACCAAGAACGGCTTCAGCGTCAAACGCGGGATGCCCATGCTCAAGGGCCCCGCGGTCGAACGCCTCTACGCCCGCGGAGCCGCGTGGCTTGCAGGCAAGACCCTCGAAGCCGACGTACAAGACTGACGGACGCGTCGATATCGGGAGTATGGGGCGACATCGCGCACCCGGCAGCAGCATGGCCCGCGTTGCACGGCCGCAAACCCGCCTCCGCCGCTCAAGGCGGAGGCGGACATTCGACAAAACCTACTTTTGCGTTTCGACCTGGACCAGTGGCTCGTTCAGTGATGCGGGTGCCGGTCTGCGTTCCCTTTTCGCCGGAACAAATTCCGGCTCGGGCGACGGCAACTCCACCTTGGCGTCCGAACGGGTCTCGATCAGCACCAGCCCGCTATCCTTGAGCGCATTTTCGAGTGCTGCCGGGCCGGGCGCGGCCGCCGGCTGCGGAGCAGGTCGATAGTCTCGTTGCTCCACGGGCGCAGCAGTCGCAGGCTCGTGCTGAGGCGGCCTCGGTGCAGACGTCATTGCTGTCTCGCGCAACTCGGCGTCAGCGAAAGACGAAGGCTCGACCGCGATGGAGGAAACCGGCGCTTCCGCGGCTGTACGCGCCTCGGCGGGTATCGGCGCGGCACGCTGGTCGCTGCCTTCCGCACGCGGAGCCCCGCGAAATTCGCCGCGATTCTCGTCGCGCTCGCCGCGGTCGCGCCCGCGGCGCCGGCGCTGGCGTTCGTGTTCGCCTTGCTGCGCCTGTACTTGTTCCGGGGTGCCGGGGGCTGACTGGCGCTCTGGTTCGCGCTGACGCGGCTCGGGGCGTTCTCCTTGCTGGCGCTCTTGGCGTTCGCCGCGCTGGTCCGCGTTGCGTTGCGGACGCTGTTCGCCGCGGGGTCGATCCGGACGTTGCTGCCGTTGCGGCCGGTCGGATCGTGGGGGCCTGTCGCCGCGCATGTCGCGGCTTGGGCGCTGCTGGTCCGGGCGTCCCTCGCCACCACGACCACGGCGATGCTCCCGGTCGTGCCGGTCCGGGCGCGGCTCGCGCCGCGGCGTTTCGGTCCGCGCCGGCTGGACGGGTGCGGCCGGCGCCGGCGTACGCCGGAACCAGCCGAAGATGCGCCCGATAATGCCCGAAGACGGCGCGGCGCCACCGGGACGCGGGACTGCCGGCTTTGGTTGTGATACTGGAGCGGGCCGCTCCGGCGTGACGCCCTGCACCGCAGCCTGTTGCCGCGGCGGGGGCGGTTCCTGCGCCGCCGGACCCTTTGCTTCCTCCTCCGTCGGCGCCTCCACGAGGTTATAGCTGGCGGGCAATACCTCCGACTGATTCAGGTCGTCGTGGCGCAGGCGCTCGATCTTGTAATTGGGGGTCTCGAGGTGGATGTTCGGAATCAGCACCACATTGACCTTGAGCCGTGCCTCGATCGAGTGGATGTCGGCGCGCTTTTCGTTCAGCAAGAACGTGGCGACGTCCACCGGCACCTGGGCGTGCACGGCGGCGCTGTTCTCCTTCATCGCCTCTTCCTGGATGATGCGCAGGATGTGCAGCGCGGTGGATTCGGTGCCGCGGATATGGCCGGTGCCGTTGCAGCGCGGGCAGGTGATGTTGCTGCCCTCGCCGAGAGACGGGCGCAGCCGCTGGCGCGACAGTTCCATGAGGCCGAAGCGCGAAATTTTGCCCATCTGCACGCGGGCGCGGTCAAAGTGCAGCGACTCGCGCAGGCGGTTTTCCACCTCGCGCTGGTTGCGCTGGTTCTCCATGTCGATGAAGTCGATGACGATCAGGCCGCCGAGGTCACGCAGGCGCAATTGCCGGGCGATTTCTTCGGCGGCTTCGGCATTGGTATTGAAGGCAGTCTGCTCGATGTCATGGCCGCGCGTGGCGCGCGCCGAGTTGACGTCGACCGCAACCAGCGCCTCGGTGTGGTCGATCACCACCGCGCCGCCTGAGGGCAGCGATACCTGGCGCGAATAGGCGGTCTCGATCTGGTGCTCGATCTGGAAGCGCGAGAACAGCGGCACGTCGTCGCGATAGCGCTTCACCCGGTCGACGTTGTCGGGCATGACGTTGCTCATGAAGGCGAGCGTCTGCTCGTAGATCGGATCGGTGTCGATCAGGATCTCGCCGATGTCCGGCTGGAAGTAGTCGCGGATGGCGCGGATAACGAGGCTGCCTTCCTGGTAGATCAGGAACGGTGCCGGATTGAGCAGCTTGCCGTTGGCGTCGCGCACGGCTTCAGTGGCCTCGACGATCTTGCCCCAGAGCTTCAGCAGGTAGCTGAGGTCCCACTGCAGCTCCTCGTAGGTGCGGCTGATTCCGGCGGTGCGGCCGATGATGCTCATGCCGGCCGGGACCTCGAGCTTGTCCATGATTTCGCGCAGCTCGTCGCGGTCCTCGCCCTCGACGCGGCGCGACACGCCGCCGCCGCGCGGGTTGTTCGGCATCAGCACGAGGTAGCGCCCGGCGAGGCTGATAAAGGTGGTGAGGGCGGCGCCCTTGTTGCCGCGTTCATCCTTTTCGACCTGAACGATCAGTTCCTGACCTTCGGAGATTGCGTCCTGGATGCGGGCGCGACCGACGTCGACGCCGGGCTTGAAAAATTGCCGGGCGACTTCCTTGAAGGGGAGAAATCCGTGGCGCTCGGTGCCGTAGTCTATGAACGCGGCTTCGAGGCTGGGCTCGACGCGGGTGATGACACCCTTGTAGATGTTGCTTTTTCTCTGTTCCTTGGCGGCCGATTCGATGTCGAGGTCTATCAGTTTCTGGCCATCGACGATCGCGACACGGAGTTCCTCGGCCTGTGTCGCATTAAACAGCATGCGCTTCATTGTTTGTTCTCCCGCGCGCGCGGGCAGGACAAACCAAGAGCCTGGGTTCAGGCTAGCTTCGCATTATCGATCTCTTGATCATGTGAACGCGATGGTTTGACTTGTCGGATCGGTTACTGCCTGGGCAGAAACCTGGAAATCTGCCGATGCTATGGGCGCGCTTATCAATTACTATCATTGGTTGGATAACCAACCGCTATTTGCCGGCTTCGGGTTCATGCGCTCGCAATTCCGGGCCGTACCCGATTCTGGGCCGTACCTCGTGCAGCATCGGAACCGGGGACAGATTAGCCAACCTTGTCTGGGGCGGATTTGCATTTGACCGCACCCACAAGCAGCCGTCCCGCAACGGAAGCAGCAGGTAGATCATAAACAGAATGAATGATTTAAGCAATGCCTTGGCGGTCGAGGTCGATACCGCCAGCGAAGGCCAGCGCGTCGACAACTTCCTGTTGCGGGTATGCAAGGGCGTGCCGCGCAGCCATATTTACCGCATCCTGCGCACCGGCGAGGTGCGGGTCAACAGCCGGCGCGTGGATGCCACTTACCGGCTGCGGCTCGGCGACCGGGTGCGGATTCCGCCGATCCGGTTGCCCGCACGCGAGGATCGACCCGCGGCGCGGCCGGCCGAGTTCCCGGTCGTCTTCGAGGACGAGGCGCTGCTGGTGGTGGACAAGCCCTCCGGCGTGGCTGTACATGGCGGCAGCGGCGTGAGCTACGGGGTGATCGAGAGCCTGCGTGCGGCGCGCCCGCAACTCAAGTTCCTGGAGCTCGCGCACCGGCTCGATCGCGACACTTCCGGATTGCTGATCCTGGCGAAAAAACGCTCGGCGCTCACGGCGTTGCATGCCGCGCTGCGCGAGGGCAGGATGCGCAAACGCTATCTCGCGCTGGTGAAAGGAAAATGGAAGGGCGCCGGGAAGCGCGTCAATCTGCCTCTGAAAAAATATCTCACCCAGGCCGGCGAGCGGCGCGTCAGCGTCGCGGCGGACGGCCGCGAGTCGCAAACCGTGTTCCGGCGCGAGCGGGCTTTCCGTGATTTCACGCTGCTCTCCGCCGAGCTGCTCACCGGCAGGACACACCAGATCCGCGTGCACCTCATGCACCTCGGCTTTCCCATCGCCGGTGACGACAAGTACGGCGATTTCGAGCTCAACCGTGCCCTGGCGAAGCAGGGCCTGAAGCGCATGTTCCTGCACGCCGCGGAACTGGAGTTCGAGCATCCAGTGTCGGGCGCGACGCTCAAGCTCGACTCGCCGCTGCCCGCGACGCTTGGCGGATTTCTGGATTCACTTGCCGCATGATGCCGCGCCGCTACGGATTGCTGGTGTTCGATTGGGACGGGACGCTCATCGATTCGGCGGCAGCCATCGTCGCTTGCATCCAGGCTGCGTGCCGCGACCTCGGGTTGCCGGTGCCGGATGACGCCCGGGCGAGCCACGTCATCGGCCTCGGCCTGCACGATGCGTTGTCGTATGCGATCCCGGGACTGCCGGCGAGCGAATACGGCCGCGTCGTGGAGCGCTATCGGCACCACTTCCTCGCCCGCGATCCGCAGATTCCGCTGTTTCCCGGCACCGAGGCGATGCTCGCCGGACTCCAGCGCCGCGGCCACGCGCTCGCCATCGCCACCGGCAAAAGCCGGACCGGGCTTTTGCGCGCATTGGACACCACCGGCCTGCGTCGCTTTTTCGCGGCATCGCGCTGTGCCGACCAGTGCGCGTCGAAACCCGCACCCGACATGCTGAAGGAGCTCATGGGCGAGCTGAACACCGAGCCGGACGCGACGCTGATGATCGGCGATACCGTGCACGATCTGCAGATGGCTGCCAACGCCGGCGTTGCCGCGGTCGCGGTCAGCCACGGCGCGCATCCGAGACAGAACCTGGTTGCGCTCGGGCCGCTTGCCTGTGTAGACAATACCGTGGAGCTGACGCAATGGCTGGAGCAGAACGCCTGATCTGTTCCGGCAGCGATCTCGGTGACTCCGGAGACGGCGTGCGCTTCGAGATCGAGATCGGCGGCAAGCTCGAGCCGGCGTTTGCGGTCCGCTTCGACGGGCGGGTGTACGCCTATCGCAACCGCTGCGCGCACATGCCGATGGAACTCGATTGGAAGCCGGGAAAGTTTTTTGATGCCGAGGGCCTGCTTTTGCTATGCTCGACGCATGGCGCGGTGTACCTGCCGGACACCGGCAAATGCCTCTACGGGCCGTGTTTCGACGGGGGCCTTACTCCGGTCCCGGTCGAGGAGCGCGACGGCAAGGTTTTTCTGAAGGAATGCGGCAATGGCGGAAGGCGATAGCAACTGGGAGCGTGGGGTGATCGAAAAGCTCGCGCTGGCGGCACTCACGGAGCAGCGCCGCTCGCGTCGCTGGGGCATTTTCTTCAAGCTGCTCACGTTCGCCTATCTCACGTTTCTTCTGCTGGTCTTTCTCGACTGGCGCGGCGAGGCCGACGCGCTGACCGCCGGCAGGCATACCGCGCTGGTGAACGTGGTCGGCGTGATCGAGGCCAAGGGCGACACCAGCGCCGACAACGTGACTTCCGCACTGCAAAGCGCCTTCAAGGACAAGAACACGCAAGGGGTGATTCTGCGCATCAACTCTCCCGGCGGCAGCCCGGTGCAGGCAGGCATCATCTACGACGAGATCCGCCGCCTGCGCGGCGTCTATCCGAATATCCCGATGTATGCCGTGGTCGAGGACATCTGCGCGTCCGGCGGCTATTACATCGCCGCGGCGGCGGACCGCATCTACGTGGACAAGGGGAGCATTATCGGCTCGATCGGCGTGATCATGGACGGCTGGGGTTTTACCGGTACGATGGAGAAGCTGGGCGTGGAACGGCGCGTGCTCACCGCCGGGGACAACAAGGCGTTTCTGGATCCGTTCTCGCCTCTGGACGCAAAGCAGAAGGAGTACGCGCAGTCGATGCTGAATGAGATTCACAGGCAGTTCATCGACGTGGTAAAAAAGGGCCGCGGCAAGCGGCTGAAGGAGAGCCCGGAGCTGTTCTCCGGACTGATCTGGACCGGGGCGAAAAGCGTCGAGCTGGGACTGTCCGACGGTTTCGGCAGCGTTGATATCGTCGCCCGCGACGTCATCAAGGCGGAAAATATCGTCGATTACACCCAGAAGGAGAACGTCGCCGAGCGGCTGGCGAAGCGTTTCGGCGCGGCCACGGCGAGCACGCTCGCCAGGCTGATGATGCAGGCGCAGTTCAACTTCCGCTAGCCAATCCGCCGCGCGGCGCGAGCAGGAGAAAAACGGTCGGCCGTCCTTTGAGTCGCGGCGGTTTCCTGCGCCACTGCGCCACCGTCCTGGTGTTGACCGATTCCGATTCGAGCGTAAGGTCCGCGGCGACGCAGACCAGTGTCGCCGGGTCGAGCGTGCGCAGCATTGCCGCAAGCGTGCGGTCGTTGCGGTAGGGGGTTTCGATGAATATCTGCGTCTGAGCGAGCCGGCGCGACTGCCCTTCCATGTCCTTGAGCGCGGCGGAGAGCTTCTGTTCCTCGACCGGCAGATAGCCGTGAAAAACGAAGCGTTGGCCATTCAGTCCCGATCCTGCCAGCGAGAGCAGGATTGATGACGGGCCGCTGAGCGGCACCACACGCAGGCCGTGCTCGTGCGCGAGCCGCACAAGATCTGCGCCGGGGTCGGCGATCGCCGGCAGGCCGGCCTCCGACAGCAGGCCGGCGTTGCGGCCCGAGAGCACGGGCTCGAGCAACGCAGCGACATCGGCGTCCCGCGTGTTGTGGTCGAGCCGCTCGATGCGGATGCTTTGCAGCGGCAAATTCACACCGATCCGCTTGAGAAAGGCGCGCGCCGTCTTCGGGTCCTCGGCGATGAAGTAGTCGAGCGAGCGGGCGCGATCCAGGACTGCCGCAGGAATGACCGACCCGGGAGCCGTCTCGCCGAGGGTGTTGGGCAGAAGGTACAGCGAACCCTGATGCTCAGAGGACATCGAAGCCCTGCTCGTGCAGCAGTTCCACCAGCGCGATCAGCGGCAGGCCGACGAGCGCGTTCGGGTCCTCGCCCTCCATTTTCGCGATCAGCGCGATGCCCAGGCCCTCCGATTTGGCGCTGCCGGCGCAGTCATAGGGCCGCTCGCGCGCAAGGTAGCGCTCGATCAGCCTGTCATCGAGCCTGCGGAAGGCGACGCGGCACGGAACCACGCGGGTTCTTGTCGTGCCGGTTGCGGTGTTGTGGACGCACACGGCGGTGTGAAACACCGCTTTGCGCCCCGACAAGGCGCGAAGCTGGAGCAGGGCGTTGGCGCGATTGCCCGGTTTGCCGAGAATTTCGCCGTTGCCCACCGCAACCTGATCGCAACCAATGACGATCGCATCGGGGAAGCGGCCGGCGACCGCAAGCGCCTTGGCCTTGGCGAGCCGCCGCGCCATGCGCTCCGGCGCCTCGCCGGGGCGACGTTCCTCGGCAACCTGCGGATCGGCGACCGAGAATGGCACTCCCAGGCGTTCGAGCAGGGCGCGGCGATAACGCGAAGTGGAGGCCAGGACAAGCTGCATTCGGTGTGGCTAGCGCGGAGTTGATCAACCCGGGCAGAGCACCGTCACCAGTTTTTCCTGCCGTGCGATTGCCGACTCATGCTCCGCATCGTTCATGTAGACGCGTTCGCCCTTCGCGTCGAGACTGTAGGTGCGTGGACTTTGTTTCAGCCGCGCGAGCAGATCGCGCTGCTGGTTGCACTGCTCCTGCCGTTTCGCGGCTTCCTGCTGTTTTTTTTCGTCTGCCGTTTCCGCCTGGATACGGCGCTCGCGGAACTCGCGGTCTTTTTGTTGCCAGTCCTCGTCGTGCTTCGAATCGGTCGGCAGGGGCGAGGCGAGCCGGTTGGGCACCTCCCGCGGCTTGCTGCCTTGCGGCGGACGTTCTCCGTAATGGATCGCGCCCTTTTCGTCCGCCCATTTGTAGACTTGGGCGAGTGCCGGACCGGCCACCAGAAGCAGCGCCAAAAAGTGCAGTAACGCTCTGAACAACTTGGAATTTCTTTTGACAGTGACAGGCAAACATAATATCATGCGCGCCTTATGTCGCAACCGGGGGTGATCGATAGCCTCCAGTTCGCCCGCGGGGCACTGGAACAGCGGGGATTCCTGGGGATGGAGCACCTGCCGCGTCTGGCGCAAATGCAATGCTCGACCGAAGGCCTGGAGTACTCGTTGCGCGGCGGATTGACCGACAGTGGCAAACCATTCCTGCGGATTTCGGTCAGCGGGGTGATGCGGCTGGTCTGCCAGCGTTGCCTGGATACGCTGGCGTTTCCAATTGCGGTCGAGGTTGAGCTCCAGATCACCGAGAGCATGCGTGAGATCGAGGCAGCGGATGACGACGTTGACCGCGTGCTTGCGTCCCGGTCAACGGACGTCGGGCGGCTCATCGAAGACGAGGTGATCCTGGCATTGCCCATGGTGCCGAGGCACGAGCGCTGCGTTGCCGTCGGCGCCGGGGCGATGGCGAAGATCTCGCCGTTCAATGCGCTGGCGGCGCTGAAGCGCGGCGACAACCGGCAATAGTGGCGGTATTACAGCAACTGATTTCGAAGGAGTTTCAACATGGCTGTTCAGCAAAACAAGAAATCGCCCTCGAAGCGCGGCATGCATCGAGCTCACGATTTCCTCAACAACCCGCCGCTGGCGGTAGAGCCGGCCACCGGTGAAGTACATCTGCGGCATCATATCAGCCCGGGCGGTTACTACCGCGGCAAGAAAGTCGTCAAGACCAAGAGCGATTAACTCGCCGCACGCGGCGAGTGGACAGAGTCGGCATCCGTCCGACCGAGCCAGGGAGGGGCGCTTCGGGCGCGCCAAATGGACATTACCGTAGCCATCGATTGCATGGGCGGCGACCACGGCCCGCACGTAACCGTGCCCGCGGCGCTCAATTTTCTCAGGTCGAATGTGGACGTGAACGTTGTCCTGGTCGGGTTGCGCGACGCACTCGATACGGAGCTGAAAGCATGCGGTGCCGCGCCCGGCCCGCGGCTGCGTGTGCAGCATGCCAGCGAAGTGGTGCTGATGGACGAACCGCCGGCAGCTGTGTTGCGCAACAAGAAAAACTCGTCGATGCGCCTGGCGGTGGATATGGTGAAGAGCGGCGAAGCACACGCCTGCGTCAGCGCCGGCAGCACTGGGGCGCTGATGGCGATCTCCCGCTTCGTTTTGAAGATGCTTCCCGGCATCGACCGTCCCGCGATCATTTCCGCCCTGCCGACGCTGCGCGGCAGCACCTATGTGCTCGATCTTGGCGCCAACGTCGACTGTACTCCGGAAAATCTGCTGCAGTTCGCGATCATGGGATCGACGCTGGTCGCAGCGGTCGAGCACAAGGAGCGCCCCACGGTGGGACTGCTCAACATCGGCGAGGAGTCGATCAAGGGCAACGAAGTGGTAAAGCAGGCCGCGGAGTTGCTGCGTGCCAGCGGCCTGAACTTCATCGGCAACGTCGAAGGCGACGGTATCTACAAGGGAGTGGCGGATGTGGTGGTGTGCGACGGGTTTGTCGGCAATGTCATGGTCAAGGCCTCCGAAGGTCTGGCGCAGATGATGCGCAACTTTTTGCACGAGGAATTCATGCGCAGCGTGCTGACCAAACTCGCCGGAGTGGTCGTGATGCCCGTCCTGTACGCGTTTCGAAAGCGCGTCGATCCCCGGCGCTACAACGGCGCCACGTTGCTGGGGCTGAAGGGAATCGTGGTGAAAAGCCATGGCTCGGCCGACGCTCTCAGTTTCGAGCGCGCCGTCGAGCGTGCCATGGAAGAGGTGCGCAATGAAGTTCTGCACCGGCTGATGCAGCGGCTCGGGCCGGTGGAGGTGGCATGAGCAGGAAGCAGGGGCCGCCGAAGGGCGGAAGAGGGGCCCCGGCAGTACCCGGGGATCTGACCCCGAAGGCGGCCGAGGGCGGCCCCGTGCGTGTCCAACCCGGGTCGCATCCCCATCTTGCGATGGGGCTCCTGCTCTGTCTCGTTGGCCGCCCCGCTGTGCGGGGATGCGACCGGCCGCGATTGCCGCCGGTCGCCGACGGTACGAGCCTCAATCTCGCAACAGCGGTTCGGAGGCGGCCAAATGATCTGGTCGCGCATTGCCGGCACCGGCAGCTGCCTGCCGCCGAAGGTCGTTACCAACGACGACCTGGCAAAGTGCATGGATACCACCGACGAATGGATCCGCACCCGCACCGGTATTCGCCAGCGCCATATTGCCGATCCTTCGCAGGCTTCGAGCGATCTCGGTGCCGAAGCTGGCCGCAGGGCGCTTGACGCCGCGGGCGTGACGCCCGGGGAAGTGGATCTCATCATCGTCGCGACCGCGACGCCCGACTACATCTTCCCCAGCACCGCCTGCATCATGCAGGCCAAGCTCGGGATCAAGGGCTGCGCCGCGTTCGACGTGCAGGCAGTGTGCAGCGGCTTCGTGTATGCGCTGGCGATCGCCGACAAGTTCATCCGCTCGGGCCAGCATCGCTGCGCGCTGGTGGTCGGCGCAGAAGTGTATTCGCGCATTCTCGATTGGAGTGATCGCGGGACGGCAGTGCTGTTCGGCGACGGCGCCGGGGCAGTGGTGCTGAAGGCCGCGTCGAAACCGGGCATTCTCGCGAGCGCGCTGCATGCCGACGGTTCCCATGCCGGTATTCTGTCGGTGCCCGGCAACGTCTGCGGCGGCAAGATCATCGGCTCGCCGTTTCTGCGCATGGACGGGCAGGCGGTATTCAAGTTTGCAGTCAAGGTGCTGGACGAAGTGGCGCGCGAAACCCTGGCGCAATGCGGCCTTACGATCGCCGATATCGATTGGATCATCCCGCACCAGGCGAATGTGCGCATTCTCGAAGCGACGGCAAAGAAGCTCGGCCTGGATTTGTCGAAGCTGATCATCACGGTCGATCGCCACGGCAACACCTCGGCGGCATCGGTGCCGCTCGCGCTGGACGTCGCCATCCGCGACGGCCGCGTCAAATCGGGCCACAAAGTGATGTTGCAGGCAGTGGGCGGCGGCTTCACCTGGGGCGCGGCAATGGTGCAGATGTAAGAGCCTCCACCGCCAGGACGCCGAGACCCGCGAAGAACGCCAAGTCACATTCCTACTGACGCAATACGCATGCCGCACAGACTGGTTCTTATTGCGAACTTTGCGTTGTTTGCGTCTTGGCGGTGAAGAATTTTGGGCTTGGATAGGGGAATGATTTGAAATTGGCAATGGTGTTCCCGGGACAGGGATCGCAGTCGGCCGGCATGCTGGCCGGTTATGGCGACCTGCCGGTCATCCGTGAAACCTTGGCGGAAGCGTCGGATGTCCTGAAACAGGACATGGCGAAGTTGATTGCCGAAGGCCCTGCGGAGGAACTCAGCCGCACCGTTAATACCCAACCGGTCATGGTCACGGCGGGGATCTGTGCCTACCGCGCGTGGACCGAGCTGGGCGGCGCCGAGCCCGAGATCGTAGCCGGGCACAGCCTGGGCGAATTCACCGCGCTGGTTGTCGCGGGCGTGATCCCGTTCGCGGAATGCCTGCCGCTGGTGCGCTTGCGCGCCCAGGCGATGCAGGAAGCCGTGCCGCAAGGGCAGGGGGTGATGGCGGCGATTCTCGGGCTTGACGACGATGCGGTGCGCGCGGCCTGCGCCGAGAGCGCGAACGGAGAGGTCGTGGAAGCCGTGAACTTCAATAAACCCGGACAAGTGGTGATTGCCGGCCATGCCGGAGCCGTGCAGCGCGCGATCGATGCAGCCAAAGCTCGCGGCGCAAAACACACGGTGCCGCTGTCGGTGAGCGCTCCGTTTCATTCGTCGCTGATGGCGCCCGCCGCGGCCCGGCTGCGCGAGGCCCTGACAGGTATCCGCTTCAACCCGCCGCGCATTCCGGTGATCCATAACGTTGACGCGCAGAGCCATGCGGATGTTGAGGCCATCAAGGAGGCGCTGGTAAGGCAGGCCGACCATCCGGTACGCTGGGTCGAATGCGTGCGCGAAATGGCCGCGCGCGGCGCCACCCACTTGTTCGAATGCGGGCCGGGGATGGTGCTGGCGCCGCTGGCCAAGCGCATTGTCGCGGAGTTGCGGGGGCTGGCGCTCGCCGACCGCGCCGCGATCGATCGGGGATTGCAGTTGTTCAAGAGGTCATGATGGAACTGGAGAACCAGGTCGCACTGGTTACGGGGGCGACGCGCGGTATCGGAAGAGCGATAGCACTTGCCGTCGGCGCGCGAGGCGCGACAGTGATCGGCACGGCGACCACGCAAGCCGGCGCGGACACGATCACGGCCTACCTTAGCGCTGCGCGAATCAAGGGCCATGGCGCGCAGCTCGATGTCAAGGACGGCGCCCGCATCTCCGCGTTGATCGCGGAGATCGAGCAGGCGCACGGCAGCATTGCCATCCTCGTCAACAACGCCGGGGTCACCCAGGACAACCTCGCCGTGCGCATGAAGGAGAGCGAGTGGGACGCAGTGATCGACACGAACCTCAAGGCGGTCTTCCTGCTCTGCAAGGCGGTGCTGCGCGGCATGATGAAGGCACGCTCGGGCCGCATCATCAACATCACCTCGGTGGTCGGATCGAGCGGCAACGCGGGCCAGATCAACTACTCTGCGGCGAAAGCCGGCGTTGCCGGGCTGACGCACGCACTCGTCCGCGAAATCGGCAGCCGCGGTATCACCGTCAACTGCGTTGCCCCGGGGGTCATCGACACCGACATGACCCGCGCACTGTCGCAAGCGCAGCGTGAAGCGTTGCTCGCGCAGATTCCATTGGGACACTTGGGCAAACCCGAGGACGTCGCCGCCGCCGTGGCTTTTCTGGCGTCGCCGCAGGCGGCCTACGTCACCGGCGCGACGTTACACGTCAATGGCGGCATGTACATGAACTGAGTTACGTTTTTTGCGGGTCCGGGCGATTCTGCTACAATCCGCAACTTCATAAATTCAACAGGCAGTACGAGAGGGAAGGAGCCCAAAAATGGAAAACGTTGAACAGCGCGTCAAGAAGATCGTCGCGGAGCAACTTGGCGTCAACGAGGCGGAGATCAAGAACGAGTCCTCGTTCGTCGACGATCTGGGCGCCGATTCGCTTGACACCGTCGAACTGGTGATGGCGCTGGAAGAAGAGTTCGAGACGGAAATTCCCGATGAGGAAGCGGAAAAGATCACCACCGTCCAGCAAGCCATCAACTACATCAATTCCCATACGAAGAAGGCCTGATTTCCGCACCGGCCGGAGTCGATTTGAGCCGCCGTCGTGTTGTCGTTACCGGTTTGGGAATTGTCTGCCCGGTCGGTAACGCCGTCGCCGAAGCCTGGTCGGCCGTTCTAGCCGGCAAATCCGGCATTACCCGCATCACGCGCTTCGATCCGGCGCCGCTTTCGTGCCAGGTTGCCGGCGAGGTGAAGAATTTCGACGTCGGCGCGTTCCTGTCGCCCAAGGAAGCGCGGCGCATGGACCGCTTCATTCATCTGGGCATCGTGGCCGGCATCCAGGCGGTCAAGGACTCGGGCCTGGAAGTGACCGAGGCCAACTCCGCGCGCATCGGCGTCAACATCGGTTCGGGCATCGGCGGCCTGCCGATGATCGAGGAGACGCACAATGAGCTGCTGAAAGGCGGCCCGCGCAAGATTTCGCCGTTCTTCATTCCCGGCACCATCATCAACATGATCGCAGGCAATCTCTCGATCATGTACGGGCTCAAGGGGCCGAATCTGGCCATGGTGACGGCGTGCACCACATCCGCGCATTGCATCGGCGAGGCCGGACGGCTGATCGAGTACGGTGACTGCGACGTGATGGTGGCCGGCGGCGCGGAATCCTGCGTCACGATGCTGGCGGTCGGAGGCTTCGCCTCGGCGCGCGCTTTGTCTACACGCAACGATGATCCGGCGACCGCGAGCCGTCCCTGGGACAAGGATCGCGACGGTTTCGTCCTGGGCGAGGGCGCCGGAGTAGTGGTGGTCGAGGAATACGAGCACGCAAAGCGGCGCGGCGCGAAGGTCTACGCGGAACTGGCCGGCTACGGCATGAGCGGGGACGCCTACCACATGACGGCTCCTCAGGAAAACGGCGACGGCGCCGCGCGCTGCATGACGAACGCGCTTCGCAACGCCGCCCTCAACCGCGAGGACATCGACTATATCAACGCCCACGGGACCTCGACGCCTCTCGGCGACCTAGCCGAAACGGTGGCCGTGAAGCGCTGTTTCGGCGACCATGCAAAGAAGCTCGCGGTCAGCTCGACCAAGTCCATGACCGGCCATCTGCTCGGTGCTGCCGGAGGCGTGGAAGCGGTGTTTTCGGTGCTGGCGGTCCATGAGCAGGTCGCGCCGCCGACCGCAAACCTGTTCAATCAGGATCCTGCCTGCGACTTGGATTACGTCCCGAACACGGCGCGGCGCATGCCGATCCGCGCCGCCCTGTCGAACTCGTTCGGGTTCGGCGGCACCAACGGCACGCTGATCTTCAAGCGGGTTTGACGTCCAAACCGTACCTCCTGCGCTCTCTGTATCGGTAGAGTGTCGCGCAATGTTTCCTTCTCCCTCGGGAGAAGGGCCAAGGATGAGGGCCGATGTCGGTAAACGGCACCCTGCGGGTCGAACTCAGGCCTTCATTTCAGCTGGCGGGTCTCCTGGCGGTTGCTCACGTGTTCGCGCTTGTGTCGGTGTGGATCAGCCTTGCCGGCTGGCCGCTGTACCTGGTCGTCGCCGGGATTCTGATTTCGGTCACTGCATGCCTCACTGAAACGATTCACCGCTCGGCAAGCGCGGTCACGGCGCTCGAACTGCGTACCGAGGGACGCGCAGCCTGGAGGGACCGCGGCGGCAACTGGCATGAGGGCCGTCTCCGGCGGGACAATTTCGTCTCCGTCCCTCTGGTAGTGATAGGTCTCGATCAGTCGCAGCCGAGCCGCAAATGGATCGTGCTTCTGTCCGATTCGGCTCCCGCAGACGAGTTGCGACGTCTGAGAGTCTGGTTGCGCTGGGGAGCACCGGGCCCCGGTAAGGACGCGAACCGGGACAATGCGGCAGGCCAGGATTAACCTTGCAGATAGCTGAACTATTTCAGTGCCGGCGGGTCTTTAGGTGCAAGGCCAGGCCGAGACCCCTCATGCGCTGAGGTATACTGGCCGCTGCCTGTGGATAACTTCGAAAAGAAGCGTAGCAACGCTTCATCAGGGATGGCGGCGGATGGATGACCGGGATCTCGACCGGCAACTGGTCGAGCGCGCTCAACGCGGCGAAAAGCAGGCGTTCGAGCTGCTGGTGTCGAAATATCAGCGCAAGTTGGTCCGATTGCTGGCCAGGTTCATTCGGGATCCGGCTGAAGTCGAGGACGTTGCGCAGGAAGCTTTTATCAAGGCGTACCGCGCGCTGCCGTCGTTCCGGGGCGACAGCGCGTTCTATACGTGGTTGTACCGGATCGGCATCAATACCGCCAAGAACTATCTGGTGGCGATGAGGCGGCGCGCCCCGACCACGACCGAGTTCAATTCGGAGGATGCCGAAGGATTCGAGGACGGCGAGCAGTTGCGCGACATCAACACGCCCGAAAGCGTGCTGATGTCAAAGGAAATTGCGCGCGCCGTCAACGATGCGATGGAACAGTTGCCCGAAGAGCTGCGCAACGCCATCGCGCTGCGCGAGATTGAAGGTTTGGGCTACGAGGATATTGCAGCGATCATGAATTGTCCTATCGGCACGGTCCGGTCGAGGATATTCCGGGCGCGCGAAGCAATCGCCGAGAAACTGCGGCCGCTGCTCGACACGCGCAAGGATCGGAGGTGGTGACCCATGAAAGAAAATCTGTCGGCGCTCATTGATGACGAGCTTCACGGCGAGGACCTCGGCCCGAATCTGGCCCGGCTGAAGGACAATGCCGAACTGCGGCGCGCCTGGGGTACTTACCATCTCATTGGCGATGCGCTGCGCGGACACCTCTGCGCCGACTTCAGCGCACGCGTGGCGGCCCGGCTTGCCCAGGAACCCGTCGTCCTTGCGCCACAACGGCGGACCACCGTGCGCGTGGCGTGGTACGTCATGTCGGCGGCCGCCGGTGTCACCGCCGTAGCGCTGGTAGCCTGGACCGCGCTCCCGGTCATGCGTCCGGAAACGCAACTTGCAGCCAATGTATCCGCGGCTGCGAGTGCGTCCGCGGTGGAAGCAAAGCCGCGGCTCGCAGCGGACGAAGTCGAGAATTACCTGCTCGCGCACCAGCCCTATTCGCAATCCAGCGCCATGCAGGGGCCTGCGCCGTATGTCCGCATCGTCGCCGACGAGCGCGGAGATCCGGTCAAATGACGCTTCTCCGGGCGCTGCACCTACTGCTGCCGGTTCGGATATTGCCGTTCCTGTTGCCCGTTTCGGCGGCAATTGCCCAGACCGATGCCTCGGCGTTGCAATGGCTGCAGCGCATCTACTCGGCGACTCAGAAGCTCAGCTACACCGGCACTTTCGTCTATCAGCAGGGCCAGCAGGTCGAAACCTCCAGAATCACGCACCTCGTCGACGCCTCGGGGCCGCACGAGAAGATCGAGTCCCTGGACGGCGTGCCGCGCGAAATCATCCGCAACCGCGACGAAGTCGTGTGTTATCTGCCGGCGACCATGACGGTGAAAATCGACAAGCAGCCGGGCTGGCGGTCGTTTCCCGCCATCCTGCCGGAGCAGCTCAAGGGGCTTTCCGAGAACTATCGCGTCAAAAAAGCCGAGGTCGAACGCGTGGCCGGCTACGACTGCCAGGTGATCGTGCTCGAGCCAAAGGACCGGATGCGCTACGGCCATCGACTCTGGGCCGATCTGAACACCGGCATGCTGCTCAAAGCCAAGACTCTCGATGACAGGAACGTGGTCATCGAACAGTTCACGTTTACCCAGCTCCGGGTCGGGGGCCCTATCGACCGCGACAAGGTGAAATCGCGTTTTGCGCGTCCGGGCCGCGATTGGAACATCGAGAACTCCGAGGCGACCCGGGTCAGTCTTGCCGATGCGGGCTGGATCATCAAATCGATGCCTCCCGGGTTCCGCACCGTGGCCGAGCTGACCCGAACCCTGGGCGGAACCAGCGGCGTCGGCCATATCGTGGTTTCCGACGGGCTTGCCGCCGTATCGGTATTCATCGAACCGGTGGCGAGCAAGCAGCGCACCCCGCAGCCGGGTCTGGTGCGCCAAGGCGCGATCAATGTTTACATGCGTCCGGTCGGCGGCTACTGGGTGACCGTGGTCGGTGAAACGCCTCCGGAAAGCGTAAAATACATTGGTGACGCGGTGGAGTATCGGAAGTAGCGCGTCCGCCACAGCTCTGCTCCCAAGGACTACACGATGGCCAAGAGATGTCTCGCTTTCATTTTTCTGTGGTTTCCGCTCGCACTGTACGCACAGGTGGGCGAGCTGCCGGACTTTACCGAGCTTGCCGAAAAGCAGGGTCCCGCCGTAGTCAATATCAGTACTACCCAGGTGCGGGAGCGTCGCAACTTTCCGCAGATGCCGGACCTTGACGAGGACGATCCGCTCTACGATTTCTTCCGGCGCTTCATTCCGCGCCAGCCAGGGCCGGACCAGGGTCCGCGCGATTTCGAGAGCCGCTCGCTCGGTTCCGGATTCATCATCAGCCAGGACGGCTACATTCTCACCAATGCGCACGTGGTCGATGCGGCCGACGAGATCATCGTACGCCTCACCGACAAGCGCGAATTCAAGGCGCGCGCCATCGGCGCCGACAAGCGCACCGATGTCGCCCTCATCAAGATCGAGACGAGCGGATTGTCCCCGGTACGCCTGGGCGATCCCGGCAAGCTCAAGGTCGGCGAGTGGGTAGTGGCGATCGGTTCGCCGTTCGGCTTCGACAACAGCGTTACCGCGGGTATCGTCAGCGCGAAAGGGCGCAGCCTGCCGCAGGAAAACATCGTGCCGTTCATACAGACCGACGTTGCGATCAATCCGGGAAATTCCGGCGGTCCGCTGTTCAACCTGCGCGGCGAAGTCGTGGGGATCAACTCGCAGATTTACAGCCGCACTGGCGGCTACATGGGTCTGTCGTTCGCCATTCCGATCGACGTTGCCATGGAGGTGCAGAATCAGTTGCGCCAGTTCGGTCGTGTCAGCCGCGGGCGGATCGGCGTCGTCATTCAGGAAGTGTCGAAGGAACTCGCGGAATCCTTCGGGTTGCCCAAACCCATGGGCGCGCTCGTCAATGCCGTGGAGAAGGGCGGCCCGGCAGAGAAGGCCGGCGTCGAGGCCGGCGACATCATCCTCAAGTTCGACGGCAAGCCCGTGGCGAGCTCGAGCGACCTGCCGCGCATCGTCGGCAGCACCAAGGCCGGCGGCAAGGCGGGCATCGAACTTTGGCGCAAAGGGGCGACCCGTGAGTTTACCGTCGTCGTCGGGGAGATGCCCGAGGACCGGGTGGCGAGCCGTGAGCAACGTCCCAGCCGGCCCAAAGAGCAGGCCGCAAACCGCCTCGGCTTCGTCGTCAGCGATCTTACCGCCGAGCAGAAGCGCGATCTGAAGGTCAATGGCGGCGTGAACGTCGAGGACGTCCGCAACAATCGCCGCGCCGATGTCCGTCCTGGCGACGTCATTACTGCCGTGACCGCCAAGGGCCGGACCACCGATCTGAAATCGGCCGAGCAGTTCAACAAGCTGCTGGCGCGGATCGAGCGCAACAACACCATCACCCTGCATGTGCGGCGCGGCGATACCAATCTGTTCGTCACCGTCAGAGGTGAAAGTTCCCCGGGCTGACGGTCTGCCGACGCTCACTCTCTACAGCCGCGAGTACTGCCATCTTTGTCACGAGATGCTGGCGGCGTTGCAATGCCTGCCGGGAGTGGGCTTTGGCATCGAAGTGGTCGACGTCGACAGCGACCCGGATCTGGAACGCCGTTACGGTGAATGGGTGCCGCTGCTCATGCACGGCGACACCGAGCTTTGCCGTTACCGCCTCGATGCCGAGAGGGTCCGTGCGTACTTGGCGGAATTGCGCTAAAATTCAAGCTTTTGCAGATGCAAAAGGGTGCTGACGGCACCCTTTTTTGCAGCCTGCCGCCGGCGATGCAGCATATCCGCAACTTTTCCATTATTGCCCACATCGACCACGGCAAGTCGACGCTCGCGGACCGTTTCATTCAGCGCTGCGGCGGGTTGTCGGAGCGCGAGATGTCCGAGCAGGTACTCGATTCGATGGATCTCGAGCGCGAGCGCGGCATCACCATCAAGGCACAGACCGCGTCGCTGCAGTACGTCGCGCGCGATGGACGCACCTACAACCTCAATCTGATCGATACGCCCGGCCACGTTGATTTTTCCTACGAAGTGTCGCGCTCGCTTGCCGCCTGCGAGGGGGCATTGCTGGTGGTGGATGCGAGCCAGGGCGTCGAGGCGCAGACCGTCGCCAACTGCTATACCGCGATCGAGCAGGGCGTCGAAGTGTTGCCGGTGCTGAACAAGATCGATCTCCCGGCGGCGCGGCCCGACGAGGTGATCGCGGAGATCGAGGACGTGATCGGCATCGACGCCAAGGACGCCATCCGCGCCAGCGCCAAGACCGGCGAGGGGGTGGAGGACATTCTCGAGGCCGTGATTCGCCGCATCCCGCCTCCCAGGGGCGACCCGGACGCGCCACTCAAGGCGCTCGTGATCGATTCGTGGTTCGACAATTACGTCGGCGTGGTGATGCTGGTGCGGCTGGTAGACGGCAGCATCCGGCCCAAGGACCGGCTGCTGCTGATGTCGACGCAGGCGATCCACCTGTGCGAGCAGGTGGGCGTGTTCACGCCCAAGTCCCGGGGCCGCGAGCAGCTCTCGGCAGGCGAGGTCGGCTTCGTCATCGCCGGGGTGAAGGAGCTGCAGCATGCGCGCGTCGGCGATACCATTACCCACGTTAACAGGCCGGCGGCGAAGCCGCTGCCCGGATTCAAGGAGATCAAGCCGCAGGTATTTGCCGGGCTCTACCCGGTCGAGGCCAATCAATACGAAGGCTTGCGCGACGCGCTGGAGAAACTGAAACTCAACGACGCTTCGCTGCACTACGAGCCCGAGGTTTCGCAGGCCCTGGGCTTCGGCTTCCGCTGCGGTTTTCTCGGCCTGCTGCACATGGATATCGTGCAGGAGCGGCTCGAACGCGAGTACGGCATGCACCTGGTCACTACCGCGCCCACGGTGGTCTACGAGGTGCTGCTGCGGGATGGTACGCTGATGCGGGTGGAGAACCCGGCAAAAATGCCCGACCCTTCGAAGATCGAGGAGATCCGCGAGCCGATGATCGAGACCACCATCTTTTTGCCGCAGGAATATGTCGGCGCAATCATGACGCTGTGCACACAGAAGCGCGGCGCGCAGAAGAACATGCAATACCACGGGCGGCAGGTGATGCTGACCTATGACATGCCGCTCAACGAAGTGGTGATGGATTTCTTCGACAAGCTCAAGTCCGCCAGCCGCGGCTACGCCTCGCTCGACTACGAGTTCAAGGAATATCGCGCCGCCGACATGGTGAAGCTCGACATCCTGATCAACGGCGAGCGCGTCGACGCGCTCTCGCTCATGGTGCACCGGGAGAACGCGCCCTACCGCGGCAGGGACCTGGTGTCGAAGATGCGCGAGCTGATCCCGCGGCAGATGTTCGACGTCGCGGTGCAGGCGGCGATCGGCTCGCATATCATTGCCCGCGAGACCGTCAAGGCGTTGCGCAAGAACGTGCTGGCGAAGTGCTACGGTGGCGATATCACGCGCAAGAAAAAGCTGCTGGAAAAGCAGAAAGCCGGGAAGAAGCGCATGAAGCAGGTCGGCTCGGTGGAAATTCCGCAGGAAGCATTTCTGGCCATACTTCAGGTTGAGAGCAAGTAGCGACATGAGACAGGAAGCAGGCGGCGCCGCAGCGTGGCGCCTCGAAACGTGCGCAGCGGAGGCGCCGTATTGCGCCGGCTGCACTGTGCAGCTTCGCAGGCACGGCCGTTCCGCCGGCGCCCCGCCGCGCGGGGATGCGACCAAGGCGAATGGCGCCATTCATCGCCGGCGAGGTTGGTGCACGCGTATGGAGGTCCGGCGATGAACTTTGCCCTGGTACTGTTCGTATTGCTGCTGGTGACCGGGACGTTCTCGCTTGCCGACGCGGCCTATTTCCGCAAGCGGCGGCACGGCGGGAAGGAACCCTGGTGGATCGAGTATCCGAAGAGTTTTTTCCCCGTCATCCTGATCGTATTCCTGCTGCGCTCGTTCCTGATGGAACCGTTCAAGATTCCGTCGGGCTCCATGATTCCGACGCTGCTCGTGGGCGACTTCATCCTGGTGAACAAATTCACCTATGGCATCCGGCTTCCGATCGTCAACAAGAAGATCATCAACATCGGCGAGCCGAAGCGCGGCGACGTCATGGTGTTCCGCTATCCCGAGGATCCTTCGCTCGATTACATCAAGCGGGTGGTCGGCCTGCCGGGCGACAAGGTCGTTTCGGTGGACAAGAGGCTGTTCGTCAACGGCGTCGAGCAGCCGCGCCGGCCGCTGCCCGATTACCTGGATCCGGAGCGCATCCATTACTCGAAACGGTTCCTGGAGAAGACCGGCGGCATCGAGCACTCGATCCTGATCGAGGACGACGTCCCCCCGGCGGTCCCGTTCGCGCGGCAATTCCCGTTTCGCGAAAATTGCAACTACAATAGCGAAGGCGTGGTCTGCACCGTCCCTCCGGGACATTACTTCATGATGGGCGATAATCGGGACAATTCGAGCGACAGCCGCGTCTGGGGTTTCGTGCCGGACGAGAACATCGTCGGCAAGGCGTTTTTCATCTGGTTCAACTTCAGCGATCTGCGGCGCTTTGGCAGATTTCAGTGAACTGCATTCCGGGAGGCCGCTGCGGAATGATCTGCAACGGCGGCAAATTCAGGGGAGTATGGGGGCGACATCCCCTCATTTTTCTAACTCATTCTATGGGGGATTCATGAAGAATCAACGCGGCCTGAGCATGTGGGAGATTCTGGTGTTGTGCATCGTCATCGTGATGCTTGCCATCGGCGGGCTCAAGGTCGCGCCTGCGTACATCGAATACTTCAAGGTCAAGAAGGCGGTGACGGGCATCGTGCAGAGCGGCGAGGCGCGCGGCACGGTCAACGATATCCGCAGGGCATTCGACCGCCGGGCTGCGATAGACGATATCGACATCATCAAGCCCCAGGACCTGGAGATCACCAAGGAAGGCAACGAAGTGGTGATTTCATTTTCTTACCCGAAGAAGGTCCCGCTGTTCGGCAACCTCAGCTTGTGGTTCGACTTCACCGGCAGCAGCAATAACTGAGCCGGGATGGACTGGGAGCGCCTGCAGCAGCGAATCGGATACAGGTTCGCCCGGCCCGAGTTGCTGGCGCAGGCGCTGACCCATCGCAGCCACAGCACTCCCCACAACGAGCGCATCGAGTTCCTCGGCGACGGCGTCCTCAACTGCGTGATTGCGGCCGAGCTGTTCCAGCGCTTCGGCAATCTCAAGGAAGGCGAACTGTCGCGCCTGCGCGCGAACCTGGTGCGCCAGGAGGCGCTGTACCAGTTGGCGCAGACGCTGGGACTGGGAGACCAGTTGCGCCTGGGGGAAGGCGAATTGAAAAGCGGCGGCTTCGCGCGGCCCTCGATCCTTGCCGACGCCTTCGAAGCGCTGGTAGGCGCAATTTTTCTCGACGGCGGATTTGCCGCCGCACAGGAAACCGTCCGGCACCTGTACGCGCCGCTGCTCACCGACCTCGACCCGAAAACGCTCGGCAAGGACCCGAAGACGCTGCTCCAGGAACTGCTGCAGGGACGGAAAATCGCGCTGCCCCTGTATTCCGTGATAGCGACCCAGGGCGCCGCCCACAGCCAGAAGTTCGAGGTTGAATGCCTGATCCCGGAGCTGGCGGTGCGCACCGCCGGCAACGGCAGCAGCCGGCGCGAGGCAGAGCAGGAAGCGGCGTCGCGCGCGCTCGAGCAACTGCGTCGATGAACGGCACGGCATCGCGATGACTTCGGAACCGTTTCGCTGCGGCGCTATCGCACTGATCGGGCGCCCGAATGTGGGCAAGTCCACGCTGCTGAACGCGCTGCTCGGACAAAAGCTCAGCATCACTTCGCGCAAGCCCCAGACCACGCGGCACCGCATCCACGGCATCCTCAGCACCCAGGCGGCGCAGTTCATCTTCGTCGACACACCGGGATTCCAGACCCGGCACCTGAACGCCCTCAACCGCCTGATGAATCGCGGAGTGCGCCATGCGCTCGACGAAGTGGATGTGGTGGTGCTGGTGGCCGACGCCGGGCATTTCGGCGCCCAGGACCGGGCGTTGCTGAAGCTCGTGCCTTCCGGAAAGCCGCTTTTCCTCGTGGTCAACAAGATCGACCGCGCAACTCCGGCTGAGATCCTGCCGTTCCTGCAGAGTGTCTCCAAAGAAACCGCGTTTGCCGAAATCGTTCCGGTCAGCGCACGCAGCCGCAAGGGGCTGGACGAACTGTTGCGCACGCTTGCACGCTATTTGCCGGAGCGACCGGCGATCTATCCCGAAGACGCGATTACCGACCGCAACGAGCGCTTCCTCGCCGCGGAACTGGTGCGCGAGAAGCTGTTTCGCCTGCTGGGAGACGAACTACCGTACGGCAGCAGCGTGATCATCGACAAGTTCGAGGAGGAAGGCAATCTGCGGCGGATTTACGCCGCGATCGTGGTGGAAAAGGAAGGCCACAAGGCGATGATCATCGGCGCGCGGGGCGAGAAGTTGAAATCGATCACGAGTGCCGCGCGGCTCGACATGGAGAAGCTCTTCGGCGGCAAGGTGTATCTCGAAGTCTGGGTCAAGGTTCGCCGCGGCTGGACCGACGACGAGGCGGCGTTGAGGCGGCTCGGTTATGACTGACCGCATGCGCGAGGAAAGCCGCGAGGCCTTCGTCCTGCACGGCTATCCCTACCGCGAGACCAGCCTGCTGCTCGAAGTGTTCACACGGCCTCATGGGCGGATGTCGATGATTGCACGCGGCGCGCGCCGCCCGCGCTCGACGCTGCGCGGCCTGCTGCTGTCGTTTCAGCCGCTCGCCTTGAGCTGGTTCGGCAAGGGCGAGGTGCGCACGCTGGCGCGCGCCGAGTGGATCGGCGGCCAGCCGCTGCTGCACGGTGAGGCGCTGCTGTGCGGTTTCTACCTCAACGAGCTGCTGCTGCGGCTGCTCCCCAGAGAGGACCCGCACGACGCCTTGTTCGCCCGCTATCATCAGGCGCTGCAGCAGCTCGCCGCGAGCGCCGATTCGGCGCCGGTGCTGCGCGCTTTCGAAAAGGCGCTGCTCAAGGAGCTCGGCTACGCCATGCCCCTCGAGCGTGACAGCGCCAGCGGCCTCGGTATCGACCCGCAAAAGACCTATACTTACGATCCCGAGCGCGGCCCGGTCGAGGTCAGCGGCGCCGGCGTCGAGCCGCTGCTCTGCGGACAGACGCTGCTCGACATGGCGCGCGACGATTACGCCAACCCGGTGACGCAGCAACAGGCGAAGGCGCTGATGCGCGCGCTCATCAACCACCGGCTCGACTACCGTCCACTGAAGAGCCGGCAAATCTTTCGGGACCTGCTGCAACTGTGATCGAGCTAGGCGTCAATATCGACCACGTCGCCACGCTGCGCCAGGCGCGCGGCACGTCGTATCCCGACCCGGTGCGTGCGGCGCTGCTCGCGGAAGAGGCGGGAGCCGATGCCATTACCCTGCATCTGCGCGAGGACCGCCGGCATATCCAGGACCGCGACGTGGAGGAGCTGCGCGCCAAGCTGCGCACACGCATGAATCTCGAGTCGGCGGCGACTCGCGAGATGCTCGCGATCGCGCTGCGCATCCGGCCGCACGACGTCTGCCTCGTGCCCGAGCGCCGCATGGAGCTCACCACCGAAGGCGGGCTCGATGTCGCCGGCCGGCTCGACCGGATCGCGGACGCCTGCAGGCTGCTCGGCGATGCCGGCATCCGCGTGTCGCTGTTCATCAATGCCGACCGCGGGCAGATCGACGCGGCCAAGGCGGCGGGGGCGCCGGCGGTCGAGATCCACACCGGCCAATACGCGGATGCGCCGGCGGCGCGGCGCGACGCGGAACTGGCGAAGGTCCGCGATGCGGTGGAATACGCCACTGCCGCCGGTCTCAAGGTCAACGCCGGCCACGGCCTCAACTACGACAACGTGCAGCCGGTCGCCGCGATCCTGGGCATCGCCGAGCTCAACATCGGCCACGCCATCGTGGCGCGGGCAGTGTTCGACGGCTGGCAGGCTGCGGTGCGCGAGATGAAGCGCCTGATGCTCGAGGCGAGGAAATGATAATCGGCATCGGCACCGACCTGTGCGACATCGGGCGCATCGAGCGCGCGCTTGAGCGGCACGGCGAGCGCTTTGCCCGCCGAATTCTGGTCGATTCCGAGCTGGAGCGCTTCCGCCGCCACCCCAGGCCGGCGGCCTATCTCGCCAAGCGCTTCGCCGCCAAGGAGGCGTTTTCGAAGGCGCTCGGCACCGGCATCCGGTTCCCGGTCAACTGGCACAACGTCTGGGTCGAGAACGGGCGTTCCGGGAAGCCTTCGCTCAGTTTCTCCGCGCCGCTTGCCGCGCTGCTCGAACGGCGCGGCGTCGCCGAGGTGCACGTCTCGATCACCGACGAAGTCGGCATGGCCTGCGCCTTCGTCGTGGTGGAGGGACCGCCATGAGCCACGCAGCAGGGGCCCCGCCGGCCGGGGATGCGGCCGGGGCGGGTGCTCGGGCCGCCGGCGAAATGGTGCTGCAAATCTTTCTGGCAGCTCGGAGGCGGCGCGGATGACGCTGGGCCCCGTCATGACGGATGTGGCCGGCGCGACGCTCGTGGCGGAGGATAAGGAGATGCTCGCGCACCCGCTCATCGGAGGCGTGATCCTGTTCGCGCGTAACTTCGAGTCGCTGCGGCAGCTCGCGGCGCTCACCGCCGAAATTCACGCGCTGCGCGGGCCCGAGCTGCTCATCGCCGTCGATCACGAAGGCGGGCGGGTGCAGCGCTTTCAGGACGGCTTCACGCGTATCCCGCCGATGCGTTTGCTGGGAGAAAGCTGGGGGAAAGACGCGGCAAGGGCCCGGGACGTCGCCGAAGCCGTGGGCTACGTCATCGCCTTGGAGCTGCGCGCGCACGGCATCGATTTCAGTTTCACGCCGGTGCTCGACGTGGATTTCGGCTCGAGCAGCGTCATCGGTGATCGTGCCTTTTCGGACCGGCCCGCCGCGATCGCGGAACTGGCGGGCGCGCTCATCGCCGGCATGGCGGCCGGCGGCGCGGCATCGGTGGGAAAACATTTTCCCGGGCACGGTTACGTCAAAGCGGATTCGCACGTCGACGTCCCGGTGGACGAGCGCGAGCTGCGCGACATCGAAGCGACCGACCTGCTGCCGTATCGCACGCTCATCGCGCGCGGCCTGGACGGAGTCATGCCGGCGCACGTGATCTATCCCAAGGTGGACAGCCGGCCGGCGGGATTTTCGCCGGTGTGGCTGAGAGAAATCCTGCGCAAGCGCCTCGGTTTCGGCGGTATGATCTTCAGCGACGATCTGTCGATGCAAGGCGCGAGCGTTGCCGGCGGCATGGTGGAGCGCGCCGAAGCCGCGCTCGGCGCCGGTTGCGACATGGTGCTGGTGTGCAACGCGCCGCAGGCTGCCGCCGAGCTGCTTGAGGGATTGAAAGCCGGGCCGCTCGATCTCGAACGCGCCGGGCGCATGCGCGGCCGCGGCCCTTCCCGCCCGCTGGATTCGGACGCGCGCTACGCAGCCGCCGTCACGGCCATTCGGGGAGCCACGGCATGAGGAGCGTCGTTACGTTTCGGAATTTCCCTGGATGACACACGACCATCATCACGCTGCGCACGAGCCGCAGGATCACAGCCGCGCTTTCGCGATCGGCATCGGCCTCAACCTCGCGTTCGTGCTGGTCGAGTCGGTGTACGGCGTGCTCGCGCATTCGATGGCGCTGCTCGCCGACGCCGGCCACAATTTGAGCGACGTGCTGGCGCTGGCGCTGGCTTGGGGCGCAAGCAGGCTCGCGCGCCGCGAACCCTCGGCGCGCTTCACCTACGGCCTGCGCAGCTCGTCCATCCTGGTCGCGCTCCTGAACGCGGCGCTTCTTTTCCTGGTGACGGGCGGCATTGCCTGGGAGGCGATCCAGCGCCTCGCCGCGCCGGTGCCGGTGGCGAGCGAGACAATCATCTGGGTCGCACTGCTCGGGATAGTGATCAACGGCGCGAGCGCCCTGTTGTTTGCAGGCGGACGACGGTACGATATCAACCTGCGCGGCGCGTTCCTGCACATGGCGGCGGACGCGGCGGTTTCGCTCGGCGTCGTCGTCGCGGGAGTCGCGATCATTTTCACCGGCTGGCTCTGGCTCGATCCCCTGGCCGGGCTGATCATCGCCGTCGCGATCGTGGCGAGCACCTGGGGCCTGCTGCGCGACTCGACCGCGCTTGCGCTCGACGCGGTGCCCGGACACATCGACCCGGCAGGGGTGCGTGAATACCTGTCAAAGCTTGCAGGAGTGGCAGAGGTGCATGACCTGCATATCTGGGCGATGAGCACCACCGAGACCGCGCTTACCGTGCACCTGGTCATGCCGGGCGGGCACCCAGGCGACGCCTTCACGGCAGGAGTGTGCAAGGAACTGCACGAACGCTTCCACGTGCAGCATCCCACGATCCAGATCGAGACCGGTTCGCAACCGTGCGCGCTCGCGCCGGATCACGTGGTGTGATCGTTCCCTCTCCCAATGGGAGAGGGATGAGAAAGGGCTAAGCGCGCTCGATGTAGGCGCCGTCGTTGGTGTTGACCTTGATCTTCTCGCCGGAGTTGACGAAGGGCGGGACCTGCACCACCAGCCCGGTCTCGGTCTTGGCGGGCTTGAACGAGGTCGTTACCGTGGAATTCTTGATGTTCGGGTCGGTCTCGGTCACAGTGAGCACGACCGACGGCGGCAGCTCGACGCTGATCGGGCGGTCGTTGTAGAACATCACCTGCACGTCGGTGTTCGGCAGCAGGTAGCCGCTCTGTCCTTCGAGCATTTCCTCCGACAGCGTGAGCTGCTCGAAGTTTTCCTTGTCCATGAAGATGTAGCCGGTGCCGTCGTTGTAGAGGTACTGCATTTCGCGCGGCTCGACGAACGCGCGCTCGACCTTGTCCTCGGTGCGGATGCGCTGGTTGGTCTTGGTGCCGCTCTCGATGTCCTTCATCTCCACCTGCATGAAGGCGCCGCCGCGCCCGCCGACGTGCACGTGATAGCATTTGAGCACGCGCCAGATCCGCTTTTCCCACTCGAGCAGGTGGCCGACGCGGATTTCGGTAGCCAGGACTTTAGCCATGATTCGTTTCTGCCATCAGCAAAAGGGCGGCATTTTATAACAAAAACATCCGATGACGAAGCCAATTCGTGAGCCCGGATACGATCCCGAGTGCCGCGATTGCCCGCGGCTCGCGGGTTTTCTCGACCAGGTCGGCAAAAAACACCCCGGATATCACGCCCGGCCGGTGCCGCCTTTCGGCCCGCGGCCCGCGGAGCTGCTGCTGGTGGGCCTGGCGCCGGGAATGCACGGCGCGAACCGCACCGGCCGGCCTTTCACCGGCGACTTCGCCGGCATCCTGCTTTACCGGACCCTGCACAAGTTCGGCCTTGCCAGCCACGCCGGCTCCGACGATCCCGGCGACGGGCTGATGCTGATCGGCTGCCGGGTCACGAACGCGGTGAAATGCCTGCCGCCGCAGAACAAGCCGCAGCCCGACGAGGTGCGCCGCTGCAACCGTCACCTCGCCGGGGATATCGCCGCGGCAGGACCGCGGGCGATCCTTGCGCTGGGTGCGATCGCCCACCGGGCCGTGCTCATGGCGTGCGGCCTGAAACCGGGCCGGCATCGATTCGCGCATCGCGCCGTGCATGTCCTGCCGGCGACGCCGGCGGCGCCGCAAGGCGCGCGGCTGTTCGATAGCTACCACTGCAGCCGCTATAATACGCAGACGAAGCGGCTCACCGAGGCGATGTTCGAAGCGGTGTTCCGCGACATCGCCACCTTTCTCCGCCGCGCCCGATGACCTCCCCGAGCAGAGCGATCCGGATCGATGCCGGCCCGGGCGCGCCGCGCAAGGCGCCGTTCGATGCGGCCGGGTTCATCGCCACGCTGCCGAATCTCCCGGGCGTGTACCGCATGGTTGCGCCGGGCGGCGAAGCACTCTACGTCGGCAAGGCGCGCGACCTGAAGAAGCGCGTGTCCTCGTATTTCCAGAAGACGGCGCAATCACCGCGCATCGCGCTGATGCTGATGCAGGTGGCCGACGTCGAGATCACCGTCACGCGCTCCGAGGTCGAGGCGCTGATCCTCGAGAACAACCTCATCAAGTCGCTGGCGCCGCGCTACAACATCCTCTTTCGCGACGACAAGTCCTATCCCTATCTCATGATCGGCGGCGGCGAGTTTCCGCGCCTCGGATTTCATCGCGGCGCGATGGACAAGGCGAACCGCTATTTCGGGCCGTTTCCGCACACCGGCGCGGTGAGGGAGAGCATCCAGCTCCTGCAGCGGGTGTTTCGCCTGCGCACCTGCGAGGATTCGGTGTTCCAGAACCGCTCGCGCCCGTGCCTGCTCTACCAGATCAGGCGCTGTTCCGGGCCTTGTGTAGGCCATATCACGGCTGCGGCTTACGCCGAAGATGTGAAAAGCGCGCAGATATTTCTCGACGGGCGCAGCGACGACGTGCTCAAGCGGCTGGAAGCGCGCATGCAGGCGGCGGCGGACGCGCTGCGCTACGAGGAGGCGGGGACCTACCGCGACCAGATCCAGTCGCTCGCCACGGTGGCGCGGCGCCAGTACGCCGATACCGGCGCGGAAATCGACACCGATATCATCGCCGTGGCCGGGGAGCACGGCCTGGTTTGCGTCAACCTGATGATGGTGCGCGGCGGCCGGCAGCTCGGCGACCGCAGCTTCTTTCCGCAGAATGCGCAGGACCGCGACGCGGGCGAAGTGCTGCAGGCGTTCCTCGCCCAGCATTATCTCGATCGGCCCGTTCCCGCGGTGCTGGTCGTCGGCGAGGAAATCGATGTCGCAGAGACGGAGCGGCTGCTGTCCGAGCATGCGAAGCGGCGCGTTCACGTGGTGACTCGTCCCAACGGCGAGCGCCGCGCCTGGATCGAGATGGCGCTGCAGAACGCGCTGCAGGCGCTGAAGACGCGGCTGTCGGAGCAGAGCACCCAGGAAGCGCGGCTCATCGCGCTGCGCGAGGGACTCGGCCTGGCCGATACGGTGCAGCGCATCGAATGCTTCGACGTCAGCCACACCATGGGCGAGGCGACGGTCGCATCCTGCGTCGTCTACGACCGCAGGGACATGCGCCACGGCGAGTACCGGCGCTACAACATCGAGGGCGTGACGCCCGGGGACGACTACGCGGCGCTGGCGCAGGCGCTGGCGCGCCGCTACGGCAGGATCGCGGGCGGGGAGGGCGTGGCGCCCGACCTGATCCTGATCGACGGCGGCAAAGGCCAGGTGAGCGCCGCGAAAGCGGCGCTCGCCGAGACCGGCCTGAGCGACATCGCGCTCGTCGGCATCGCCAAGGGCCCGGAACGCAAGCCCGGGCTGGAGGAACTGTGGATCGGGAATCACGTCGTAACATTGGCGGCCGACGATCCCGGGCTGCACCTGATCCAGCAGATCCGCGACGAGGCGCACCGCTTCGCCATCACCGGACATCGCGCGCGGCGCTCGAAGCGGCGCATCACCTCGACGCTCGAGGGCATCGACGGCATCGGCGCCAAGCGCCGCAGGCAATTGCTGGCGAGGTTCGGCGGGCTGAGGGGCGTGATGGGCGCAAGCGTCGAGGACCTGGCGCAGGTCGAGGGCATCAGCCGCAAGCTGGCGCAGAAAATCTATCAGGAACTCCATGCCGCTTAACATCCCCAACATCCTCACCTGGCTGCGCATCCTGATGATCCCGCTGGTGGTCGGGGTGTTCTACATTCCCGACCTGGTGATGAGCGCCTGGCACAAGAACCTGATCGCGACCGTGGTATTCGCCGGTGCGGCGGTCACCGACTGGCTCGATGGCTACCTGGCGCGGCGCTTGAACCAGATGTCGGCGTTCGGCGCGTTCCTCGATCCGGTGGCCGACAAGCTGATGGTGGCCGCGGCGCTGATCGTGCTGGTGGAGCTCGAGCGCGTCAACGCGGTCATCGCCATGGTCATCATCGGCCGCGAGATCGCGATCTCGGCGTTGCGCGAATGGATGGCCAAGATCGGCCACGCGAGAAGCGTCGCCGTGAACTTCCTCGGCAAGATCAAGACCATCTTGCAGATGATCGCCATTCCGCTGTTGCTCTACCACGAGCGCCTCGGCATGCTCGATCCGCAACGCGTCGGCACCTGGCTCATCTACCTGGCGGCGCTGCTGACGCTGATCTCGATGTTCTACTACCTCAAGCTCGCGGGACCGCGAGCGGAAGGCGAGCGCCGCAAGCTTGACCGCAGGGGGAGCGGCCCGTAGAATTCAGGGTTGCCCACGCGGGAATAGCTCAGTTGGTAGAGCGCAACCTTGCCAAGGTTGAGGTCGGGAGTTCGAGACTCCTTTCCCGCTCCAGGATTCCGGGGAACAACGCCGCCGAAGCCTCCCGGCTCGCCGTTGTTCCTGTTTTAGTCTGGGATGCCGTGGCGCGGCGTCCCCACCGCATGCGGCGGGGTGGCAGAGTGGTCATGCAGCGGCCTGCAAAGCCGTGGACGCCGGTTCGATTCCGACCCCCGCCTCCAGTTCCTTTCTGACACAATCTCACGTACACGCGCCCGCCCGGGTGGTGAAACTGGTAGACACAAGGGACTTAAAATCCCTCGCCGGGTTATTCCGGCATGCCGGTTCGAGTCCGGCCCCGGGCACCAGACCTGCCTCTGACAATATCCAAAGTTGTCCAACCTTCCACTGAATTGAGAGGGGAAACCCCGGATACACCGTCCAAACCCGCCCCGGGGTTATTGCTCAGTCGGCGCGGCACCCGATCAGACCAGCTCGCGTTCGCGCGGTCCTCGATATTCCCAGCGTCTCGCCGCGAGTGGCTCGCGAGGTGGTCAGCCGTAACCCGCGTCCTTCAGGAACCGGGCGCGCTCCTCGGGGTCTGAAAGGTTTTCGGCCAGTCGTAGATAGAGGGTTTTCAGGTCGTTCGTCTGCGAGGCGGCTCTTTTCGCGACCACCTTCGCGATGGGGCCGAGGTAGCGAGCCAGTCGACCGGCGGCTTTTTCGATTTCCCCCGGGTCGATCGGCTGCTGGGAAAGGTTGGCGATCGCCGGCCCCGGCACGCCCCGTTCCGCTGTCGCTGCGGATCCGGCCGTCCGGGGAACTTTGCCGAGGGCGGAAGCGACAAACACCTGTTTTTTCTGCCCGTCTGAAATATTTTCCGCAAGGAGATCGACGAGTTGTCTGGCATCAGTCGTGGCCTTTGCCGCTTTTTTCACCAGTACTTTCGCCATTGGACCAACGTGAGGCGCGAGCAACTCTTCCACTGCGCGTAAATCACCAGTCTCCCAGCCTGGAGGCGGAAAGGTCGTGTCGGGCCGTTCCGGTGCCGGTGGAAGCCGGGTATTCAGGACTGTCGCCTCGACGGCCAGCGTCGCACTGCCGCGCTTCTCGTACGCGGACAGCAGCGTGGCGGCGAATTCGCGCGCCGTGGAAAAGCGCTGTTCCGCTTTCTTGGCCAGCGCTCTGGCCAGGATGGCGTCGAATACCGGGGGAACTCCCTGAGGATTGATCTCCGACGGATTGCGGTGCTGCTCGTGACAGATCTTGTAGGCAATGGTCTCGGTGGCCCCTTCAAAGGGCTTCGTACCGGTCAGCAGTTCGTAGAGCACGACGCCGGTGGAGAAAATGTCTGATCGGCCGTCGACCGGCAGCCCGGCATATTGTTCCGGCGACATGTAGCTCGGAGTTCCCATCACGGATCCCACCGCCGTAAGGCTCGACCTGTCGATCCGTGCGATGCCGAAGTCGGCCACCTTGAGGCGGCCATCCGCCATCATGATGATATTCGCGGGCTTGATGTCCCGATGCACTACCCCGTGCTGGTGAGCATAATCGAGCGCTTCCAGCAGCTGGCTCATGATGTTCATGATCTCCTGCAGCCCGAATCGCTCGTGTCGCGCGAGGAAATCCCGCAGCCCCCGTCCTTGCACGAATTCCATTGCTATGTAGGCGGTACGTTTGTCTTCGCCGTATTCGTACACCGCAACGACGCCGGGATGAGTCAGGCGTCCCGCTGCCTGCGCTTCGTTCTTGAACCTTGCGACGATCTGTGCCGCGAGGTCCCTGTCGACCAAATCCTTGCGGACGGTCTTGAGCGCGACATAGCGCTCGATCAGCGGGTCGAAGCCCTTGTACACGACGCCCATCGCGCCCTTGCCGAGGACCTCGATGACCTTGTATTTGCCAAGCTGCTGAAGGTCTGCCACGTGCCTCCGCTAGCACCGGCGCGCCGACGCCCCGCCCCTCCGGAAACCGGGGGCACTCGGGGGCGAAAAAGAATGGGTGACCGCGTTAACCAGAATCCGCGGAAGATTCAATGGAGCCATCATTCTTCCAGCATTTTCATCGCCTTCACCAGGCTCGTACGCATGCGGTTGAAGGAACCGGCGAGAACCGCGATTTCGTCCTTTCCCTTTATGGGAAAGTCCGGCGCATCGAGCGTTCCGAGGCTGACCTGATCGGCAATCCTGGAAAGTGTCGTAACGGGCCGGATGACGATGAACAGCAGCATAAGGTTGAGGGCCACGAAAATAAATACGAATACCGCAGTGAGAGAAATCATGAACACCTTGAAAGTATCGTCTGCCCGTTTTACGGGAACGATCATGGGGACGGATACGATCTGCGCCCCGATGACCTCATTCAGCTTCCAGCCGAATCCGTTGGCCGGACCGTACAGATCGATCATCGTCTTCGGCGCGGCGTCCACGGTGCTGTGGCAAATCAGACAGGCTGCGTTCTTGATCTGGATCGGACGAGCCAGGTAGAGCGCGGGGCCGGCCGGCGTTTCCCGTTCCCCGACCACTTCCGGTCTATCCGGAGCCTGCCGGAACTGATTCACGACGTCTGTTTCCCAGTCCGTGGTGCGGTCACGGGGATTGGTCGGGTTCAGCGTCGCTTCCTTGTACGTATAGTCCAGGAATTTTTTCCGCAGATCGTTGAATTGCTCCGTCGCCGCGAACGCAGGAACCGATTGCGGCAGGAACTGATACTTCATCTGTATTTCGAGCAGCGGGCGAATCTGATTGCTCGTGTAGGCACGGGTAGCCAGAGCCGATTCCATCATGATTCTGGCGTTTTGAAGCACTTCATCCCGCGCGTTCTGCTGCAGCAGGCTGCGTGACACGTATGCGGCGATTATCAGGCCGATGACGAAAATTATGAGAAAAACCAGGTTGAATTTGACAATGAGCTTCATCAGGGCGCGCTCCTCCGGTGTTGGACTGGGTTATTGGCTTTTCTCGAGGCTCTTATCGGATTTGGGCAAGTATTTTTCCGGATACAGGATGCGGTCCCACTCGGGATGACTTGAAAGATTGGCGATGAGGCCGTTGCGAAAGTCCTTGTCGTGCGCACGGCTCTGAAATCGCTTCGCCAGATTTTTTCTCACCGCCGGGTCCGCCTTCAGCCACGCCTCAACCTCGGCATAGGTGACTTCGTGCTCGCGCCTCGGCTCGACTTTCCTGTCCTTGAACTTGTCGACCCGGACGGGCAGCCTGTCCATGAAATGCCGGGGCATCGATTTAATGAATTCCGCCGAAGGGCGGGAGGCTATGACGGCCGGCTGGTCGCCCTTGCGGAGGATGAATTCGCCGCCTTTCACGGTACGGGCGGATCCCGCCGTGCCTTTCTTTCCGGCTTCCGCGAATTTTGTCGCGCCCGACTCAATGAAGATCTCGGAGAGAGCGGGACCGGCGTGCAGTACCGCAATCGCTTCATCGGTCGTTAACTGGGCGGTTGGCGTGTGGTACCGAAACGTGCGCGCAGCGGATTTCTTCTGGTCAATCTTGACCCATCCGGAAAGCACTGCAATTTCAGCTTCGCCGCGAGTTCCCCGGCGCTGGGGCACATTCAGCAACAGCGCCTGGGTTGACTGGCCGAGGTTGAGAATTGTTCCATCCTGGAATTCAATCTGAGCCTGCCCCTTGTCGTAGGTGCCGAGGATATCGCCATCCTGCAGCTTCATGCCCTCCGCAGCCGTGTAGGCTGTCACTCCCCGGATGAGCGATACCTTCCCGCTGTTCAGCGTCAGGGTGCCGACCGTCTGAGCCCACGCGGTTGCACTGACGCAAAGCAACAGGGCACAGGCCCGGACGCGGGCTCGAACTGACTTCTGACAACGCCGGATCATGATCTCCCCCCAGTAGCCATTTGCCAGCGGTTTCTTATTGGATTTGCAGTCTGGAATTGTAAAGTAGACCGCAACTTCGACTCAAACGCAAGCCGACGCAGGGTCCATCATTTTTGTGGGATTTTAGCCTATACTTTCGGCACATTTTTTCGAAAAATGCCCGCCAGATGGAAAATCCGCCCGTGAATCGCGCCGTCCTGTTCGGCGACGTGAGCGGCAGCACGCGACTCTACGAAAAGCTCGGGGATGCACGCGCTCTCAAATGCATCGGACTTTGCATGAATATCATGCGCGACGTGGCAATCCGGCACGCCGGGCGGGTCGTCAAGACCATCGGCGACGAAGTCATGTGCGTATTTCCGGGTGCATCTGAAGCGGCTCAGGCCGCCATCGAAATGCAGTCGCGCATAGGCCTGCAGGATGCGGTAGACGGTCATCGACTGGCGATTCGTGTCGGGCTTCAGTTTGGCCCGGTCATCGAGGAGGCCGATGACGTATTTGGCGACAGCGTCAATGTCGCGGCCCGGATGGCGAGCCTCGCCAAGGCGGGTCAGATCATTACGACCAGCGAATCAGTCGAAGCGATGGGGCCGGTCCTGCGTGAATCGACGCGCAGTCTCGCCAGTCTCTCGGTAAAAGGCAAACAGGAGGAAGTTGCGGTCTGCGAAATTATCTGGCAACAGAGCGAGGACATGACAGCGCTCGTCACCAAGCTGTCCGGCGGACGAAATTCTGCGCGGATGCGCTTGCGGCTGAGACATAGCGGGCGGGAGGTCGTGCTTGGACCGGACCGCGAGGCGTTGATCCTGGGCCGGGACGCATCCAGCGATCTGGTCATCGCCGATCGCAAGGCATCGCGTCAGCACGCGCGGATCGAGCGCCGGCGTGACAAATACATATTGCAGGATCTCAGTTCGAACGGCACCTTTGTCACATTCCATGGTCAGCCGGAACTCGGACTGAGACGCGAAGAAGTCGTCCTGCACGGCCAGGGTTCGATCAGCTTCGGTCACCCTTACAGCGCGGACCCGACGGAAGTCGTGGCTTTCGATGTCCAGGTCTAGGGAGTACGCGTCGAATCGCGCTGATACCAAGGAGAAATACATGGCGAAGCCTCAGGAAATCGACACGCTGAACAGGAAGATCAGGAGCTTCTCGGACGCCATCGGCAATCTGCTGGTCGACGGGTTCCATTATCTGGCGTTGTTCGCCATCGGCGGCTCGATCGTATGGTCGGCGGTGGTTGCGTTCATCAAGATGACCGTGAACGGTCACGCTGCCATCGAGGACATCCTGCTTCTCTTCATCTACCTCGAGCTCGGGGCAATGGTGGGCATCTACTTCAAGACGAACCACATGCCGGTGCGTTTTCTTGTCTACGTCGCCGTCACCGCCTTGACAAGGATGCTGCTTGGAAAGATACAGATCAATCACGAGCCGGATATCGGGATTATTCTGATCTCGGGGGCGATTCTGCTGCTCGCCGTGGCGACGCTGGTGTTCCGCTACGGTTCCTCCAGGTTTCCGTCCGCGAAAACGAGCGATGACAGTACTCTGTAGCACGACCGCCTGTCCTCGACCGTCGAGACGGGATGCCCACACGGCGGCGGGAAACCCCGCTACAATGAAATCCGTGGAGCGGCGAGAATGATCGTTTTTGAGCTGATTTGCGCGGGTCATCACCGGTTCGAGGGCTGGTTCGCCTCGGCCGATGACTTCGAAGGCCAGAAGGCCCGCGGCCTGCTTGCATGCCCGGCCTGCGGCGACTCGGGCATCGAGAAGCTGCTCACCGCGAAGATCGGCAAGCCCGAGGCCGAGGCGCCGCGCGAAAATGCGCTGCCGGTGCCGGCGGCGCCGGCGCGTCCGCGCAACCTCGGCGAACTCATCGACCACATCCTGCTGAACACCGAGAACGTCGGCGAGAAATTCCCGGCGGAGGCGCGTCGCATCCACCGCAACGAAGCGCCGCAACGGAACATCCGCGGCGTCGCCACGCGCGATGAGACCGAGGCGTTGATCGAGGAAGGCATCGCAGTGATGCCGCTGCCGGTCCCGCCGCAGGGCGATTGGCACTGATTGTCATTCCCGCGCACGCGGGAATCCAGCGACGTAGCGACTCTGGACCCCCGCTTCCGCGGGGGTGACGGACATTCAGACCAGGTTGCGTTGCTTGCGCAGCTCCGGCATGCAGTGCCGGATCCACTGCGCGGTGAGTTTCTCCTGCAGGGAATTCTGCTTCAGCCGCTCCGACAGCGCGTGAAAGTCGACGCAGTCCAGCGGCTGGTCCTGGTTGAAGCAGGAGAACACGTAGCTCACCTTGCCCGTCTGCGGGTCGCGCTGCGGCTGCAGGCATTGGGCGCAGATTTCCTTCATCATGCACTGCATCGGCGAATTGATCGAGCCGATGGCGAAGTGCTGCGCCTTCAGATAGGGCTGCAGCACCGCGTGCCGCGCCCGTCCGACCGCGGCCATCATGCGGTCGGAGCCGATGGCGATGATCCGGTCGACCGCCTCCATCCGGATAGGCGGTGCGCCGAGCCTGCCCGACGCGTAGGCCTCCATCGCCTGCACGATGTTGCCGATGAAGGTGAAGTCCTGCGGCCGCGAGGGCTGGAACCCCGGCGCCTCGTCGCAACACCACACCACGACGTCGGCTGCCGCCTCGATGTCGGCGACCTTGTAGCGGTCGATGACTTTCTTGTAGCCGGCGAAGTAAAGCACCTTCGAGCCCGCGGCGCGGAATCCCTGTCCGATCGAGAACAGCACCGCGTTGCCCAGACCGCCTCCCACCAGGATCACGGTTTCGTCGGCTGCGATATGAGTGGCTGCGCCGGTCGGGCCCATCAGCACGATCGGCTCGCCGGCTTTCAGCATCGCGCACAGGCTCGAAGACCCTCCCATTTCCAGGACGATGGTGGAAACCAGGCCCCGATCGCGATCTACCCACGCGCCGGTGAGCGCGAGGCCCTCCATTTGCAGTCTCGTCCCGGCGGCGACCGGCGAAAGAACCTCGAAGTTCTGCAGCCGGTAGAACTGGCCGGGCTGGAAGCGCCGCGCCGCGGCGGGCGCTTTGACGACGATCTCGACGATGGTCGGCGTCAGGCGCTTCACTTCGTGCACGCTTGCGCGCAGATCCCGGTTCAGCGCGGCGACGAATTCGCTGTCGGCGAGACGGCTCGCCGGTTGCCGCCGCGCGAGCACGCGCGACACCACCGGGTGGCCCTGCTTCGCCGAGCCGAGCGCCTTCACCACGTTGCCGAAGTAGGAAGGGTGCAGGTCGCCGAAGAAACTGATGAAGCGTCCGTCCTCGAGCCGCGACAGCAGCACGTCGGCGCGTTCGGTCTTCGACAGCGAGAACTGAGGCTTCAGCGGCTGTCCGTTCTCGTCGCAGGCGCGAAAATACTTTCCGTCGAGCGGGAAATGCAGCGCGTCCTCGCGCGCGAGGACGGTGTTCGGCTGGGTCCCCGCTGCAATGAAGACCGTGCACGCCGGCAGGCGCAGCTCGCCCGCGTCCTGCCACTTGCCGTCTGCGTCCAGACTCTGGCGGCGGAACTGCATGCCGTTCGCCGCACGATAGTCGTCGACGTCGACCGCGAGCGGCGTCAGGCCCTCGGCGAATACGATGCCTTCCTCCAGCGCCTTTTCCACTTCTTCATGGTTGAGCGTGTAGGAAGGGCTGTCTATCAGGCGCCGGCGGTAGGCAATGGTGGCGCCGCCCCAGTGCTGCAGCAGCTCGGTGATCCGAGCCGCGCGCCCCTCGGCGGCCGCCTTGCGCCGCTCGCTGCGGATCGCGCGCGCGTGGGACAGGAATTCCTCCGCCACTTCGCGCTCCTCGGGGTCCCAGCGGTCGCGGATCGCGTCCTCGCCCAGTTCGGCGGCAAGCGTTTCATAGCGGGCGAGAAACTTCTCCACCTGGACCACGTAATAGGCGAGCGACTCGGTGGCGGTGTCGATCGCGGTGAGACCGCCGCCGATCACCACCACCGGAAGCCGCAGCTGCATGTTCGCGATCGAGTCGCGCTTGGCCGCCCCGGTGAGCTGCAGCGCCATGAGGAAGTCCGAAGCGGTGCGCACGCCGCGCGCCAGGCCGTTGGGGATGTCGAGGGTCGTCGGTTTGCCGGCACCCATCGCCAGGGCGACGTGATCGAAGCCCAGATCGAGCGCGTCCTGCAATGTCAGGGTGCTGCCGAGGCGCACGCCGCCGAACAGCGCGAACTCCTCGCGCCGCTCGAGCATGAGCCGCACCAGCGTGAGGAAGTTCTTGTCCCAGCGCACCGTGATGCCGTACTCGGCGACGCCGCCGAAACCCGCCATCACGCGCTCGTCGAGCGCATCGTGGGTGCTCATGGCGTCGCGGATCGGCTCGAACCCCGGTGACGACGGGCCGGTTTGCGGGCCGAGGCGCGTGCCATCCGGACGCACGCCCGAGAGGCGCTCCGGCAGCGGCTCGATCTTGAGCCCGTCGATGCCGACCACCGTATGGCCGTCGTTCATGAGGTGGTGCGCCAGGCTGAAACCGGCCGGGCCGGTGCCGACGACCAGCACGCGGTGGCCCGAGCGTGGCCGCGGCAACGGACGGCGAATGTTCAGCGGGTTCCAGCGCGTGAGCAGCGAGTAGATTTCGAAGCCCCAGGGCAGCGCCAGCACGTCCTTCAGGGTACGCGTCTCCGCCTGCGGGATATCGACCGGCTCCTGCTTCTGGTAGATGCAGGCCTTCATGCAGTCGTTGCAGATGCGGTGGCCGGTGGCCGCAGTCATCGGATTGTCGATGACGATCACCGCGAGGGCGGAGATCAGCTTGCCGGCGGTCTTGAGCGTGTGGAATTCGGAGATCTTCTCCTCGAGCGGACAGCCGGCAAGCGTGACGCCGAACGGGCTTTTCCTGAACGTCACTTTCTTCGGCGCGTCCGGCGACGGCTTTTCGCGCATCCCTTTGGAACAGGAATCCTTCCCCTGCGTGTGGCACCAGATGCAGTAGTTCGCCTCGTCGAGCGCGCCGACGATGCCGAATCCCGGGTCGGTGAGCTTGAATCCTTCGCGGCGCCGCAGGTGTCCCGGCCCGATCCGGTAGGCCGTGGCGCCGCCCAGGCTGAATGGCTCCGCATGGGCAAGCAGATTCCCGGGATCGACCCTGGCGGGGACCTTGAACAGAACCCCGGAGCGCACGTGCTCGCGGCCTTCTTCGCTGTGCAGCGCCCATGCGGCGTAGCGCAGCGCAAGATCGATCTCGCGCTCGTGCTGCGTTTCGCTCTCGAGCCAGCGCGTGACGTGCTGCGCATAGGTCAGCTCGTCGAACCGGCCGCCGAACGCGCGCCGCAGCTCCCGTTCGATGGCGGGGCCGTCCAGCGTCCGGGCTTCGTCCGCCTTGATCCGGGTGACTGCCCGGCGCTGCACGAACTGGCGCTTGATTGAATAAAGCGGCGCAAGCTCGGTGTGCCGGCGCATCGAGGCCGTCGTTTCCTCGGCGATGCCGAAGAGCTCGGCGATGAATCGGTCGAGATGCGGTGCAACCTCGAGGATCAGCGCCGATTCGGCCTTGGCGTCGAGACTGCCGGGGTCGGCGCGCGCAGCGAGCAGCCGCGCTTTCAGGCCGGCGTCCGCGGCTTCGAGGAAATCGAGGAAGGCGGCGTCGAGCCTGGCGAGGCCGTCGCGCCGGTAGAGTTCGGCGAAGGACAGGCCGAAGGCAAGTTTCAGCATGTTCAAAGTGCCCGTCACTCCCGCGAAAGCGGGAGTCCAGGTTTTTGCGGCCGGTGGGACTGGGTTCCCGCCCTCATCCCCATCCCTTCTCCCGTACGGAAGAAGGGCGCCAACGGTTCCCCTCTCCACAAGGTGGAGAGGGGTTGGGGGTGAGGACGGCGGGAATGACGAATGGCATGGCTCCTAGCGCTCCAGAAGCTTGAGCTTGTCCTTGACGTCCTTCCACTGGTCGGCGTCGTCGGGTCCGGGCTTGGTGTCGATGATGACCGGCCAGGCCTTGGCCAGCTCGGCGTTGAGCGCGGTAAACGGCTTCTGGTCCTCCGGCATGTCTTCCTCGGCATAGATGGCGTTCACCGGGCACTCCGGGATGCACACGGCGCAGTCGATGCACTCGTCCGGGTCGATGACCAGCATGTTCGGCCCCTCGTGGAAACAGTCGACCGGGCAGACGTCGACGCAGTCGGTGTACTTGCACTTGATGCAGCTTTCGGTGACGACGTGTGTCATCTATGTCCTTGCGTAAAAAGCGCGGTGCGGGGCCGGCGCGTGAGTGGAAAGCGGAAATTATACGGGGTTCGGGCGCGTAACTGAAAGCGCCGGCTCGCGCCGCCGGCAACGGGCGCGTCATGCCCGGAAGTCATTTGCATATGCCGAATCGCGGCGGCAGCGAAGCGAGCGCACCGGCGTCATCATGCCGCGTGCCGTTGCCGGATGAAATTGTGTATATTCACAAGCTCTATCGAGCAAAGGAGTGGAAGATGATTCAAGCACGCAGGCGACGCCTGCTCGCCGCAGCGGCAGTTGCGCTTGCCGCAACGTGGGTGCTCCCGGCCGCAGCGCAGGACACCATCAAGATCGGCGAACTGAACAGCTACAAGGTATTCCCGGCATTTCTCCAGCCGTACAGGCAAGGCGTCGAGCTCGCACTCGAGGAGATCAACGCCGCCGGCGGGGTGCTGGGCCGCAGGATGGAAGTCGTGTTCCGCGACGACAACGGCAATCCCGGGGACGCGGTGCGCGTCGCCGAGGAGTTGCTGACGCGCGAGAACGTGCATTTTCTCATGGGCACTTTCGCTTCCAACGTCGGGCTTGCCGTGGCCGATTTCGCCAAGCAGAAGAAGGTGCTGTTCCTCGCTTCCGAGCCGCTCACCGACAAGATCGTGTGGCAGAACGGCAATCGCTACACGTTCCGGCTGCGGCCGTCGACCTGGATGCAGACCGCGATGCTGGTCGAGGAGGCGGCGAAGCTGAAGAAAAAACGCTGGGCCATCGTCTATCCCAATTACGAGTACGGCCAGTCCGCCACGGCGGCGTTCAAGCAACTGCTGAAGGCGCGCCAGCCCGAGGTCGAATTCGTCACCGAGCAGGCGCCGCCGCTCGGCAAGATCGAAGCCGGCGCAGTGGCGCAGGCGCTGGCCGATGCGAAGCCCGATGCGATCTTCTCGTCGCTGTTCGCCGGCGATCTCGCCAAGTTCGTGCGCGAGGGCAATCAGCGCGGCCTGTTCAAGGACCGCGTCGTGTTGAACCTGCTGGGCGGGGAGCCCGAATACCTCGATCCGCTCAAGGACGAGACCCCCGAAGGCTGGTACGTGACCGGATATCCCTGGAGCGAGATCGATACGCCTGAGCACAGGAAATTTCTGCAGGCCTACCGCAGCAAGTACCACGACTATCCGCGCCTCGGTTCCGTGGTCGGCTACACGGTGACGATGACCGCCGCGGCGGCGATCCGGAGGGCGACCAGCCTCGATACCGAAAAGCTGGTTGCCGCCATGTCGGGATTGCAGCTCGAGTCGCCGTTCGGCCGCATCACCTTCCGCGCGCTCGATCATCAGTCCACCATGGGCGCTTACGTCGGCCGCACCGGACTGAAGGACGGCAAAGGCGTGATGAAATCCTTCCGCTTCGCCGATGGCGCGAAGTACCAGCCGGCCGACGACGAAGTCAGGAAGATGCGGCCGGCGGAGTGATTCCTGTGATTCAATCGGAGCGTTCCCTCTCCCGCTTGCGGGAGAGGGTTGGGGTGAAGGTGGGCTGACAACCCCTCACCCCAACCCTCTCCCCGGAGGGGAGAGGAAGTTCAACTCGTCGCTCAACCTCTTTCGTGTCGAGTTTCGCAATCCAGCTTCTCAACGGCCTCGCCGGTGCCTCGACGCTGTTCATGGTCGCCGCCGGCCTGTCGCTCATTTTCGGCGTCACCCGCGTGGTCAATTTCGCCCACGGCTCGCTCTACATGCTGGGCATCTACATCGCCTACAGCATCATCGCCAGCCTGGGGGGAGGGCCGCTCGGTTTCTGGGCCGGCATCGCCTGCGCCGCGATCGCGGTCGGCGTGCTCGGCGGGCTGGTCGAGATGCTGCTGCTGCGGCGCATCTACCGCGCGCCGGAGATGTTCCAGCTGCTCGCGACTTTCGGCCTGGTGCTGGTGATCAAGGACTTCTGCCTCTGGGCGTGGGGGCCGGAGGACCTGCTCGGCCCACGCGCGCCGGGCCTGCGGGAATCGATCGGCATTCTCGGCCGCAGCGTGCCCGAGTACGACTTGTTCCTCATTCTCGTCGGGCCGGTGGTGCTGGGTTTGATGTGGCTGCTGCTCAACCGCACCCGCTGGGGCACGCTGGTTCGCGCCGCGACCGAGGACCGCGACATGGTCGGCGCCCTGGGCGTGAACCAGAAATGGCTGTTCACCGGCGTGTTCGCGCTCGGCGCGCTGCTCGCCGGGCTGGGCGGCGCGCTGCAGATCCCGCGCGAGCCGGCGCAGTTGTCGCTCGATTTGCCGGTCATCTTCGACGCCTTCGTCGTTGTCGTCGTGGGCGGCATGGGCAGCATTCCCGGCGCCTTTCTCGCCGCGCTCATCATCGGCGAGATCAAGGCACTGTGCATCGGCGTCGGGCAGGTGGAGATTTTCGGCACGCTGGTGTCGTTCTCGAAGCTGACGCTGGTGATCGAATCCCTGGTCATGGCCGTCGTGCTCATCGCGCGTCCCCGCGGACTGCTCGGCCGGCCCGGGGAGCCGCAGCGAACGGCCGTGGCGGTCGAGCCGCCGCTCGCGCCGGCGGGCGCGAAGCTGCGC
>JBARMB010000067.1:0-53701 GCA_049802235.1 Burkholderiales bacterium
GGTCCGCGCCGCGCCCGCGCGCGTCGCGGGCGCGCCGTCGCGCGCGGCGACCCTGATCGAAGTGCTCGACTGGCAGGTCGAGGCGAATCCCGACCGCCAGCACGTCCTGTTCTATCGCACCCCGGAGCAGACCGAGCCGATGACGTATCGGGAGCTGAAGACTGCGGCCATCGCGATCGCCGCGGGCCTGAAGGAGCATGGACTCGATCCGGGGCAGGCGGTCGCGATCATGCTGCCGACCTGCCTGGAGTTCTTCCACTGTTTTTTCGGCATCCTCATGGCGGGCGGCGTGCCCGTGCCGCTGTACCCGCCCGCGCGCCTGTCGCAGCTCGAGGACCACCTGCGGCGGCAGGCGGGCATCCTCGAGAGTTGCCTCGCGCCGATCCTCATCACCGTGCCCGAGGCGAAACTCGTGGGGCGTTTTCTCGAAGCGCAGGTGGATTCACTGGATGCGGTGGTCACCGTGCGCGATCTGTGCAGGGAGGGCGGCGAGTTCAGGCCGCAGGCGCTGCGAGCGAGCGACGTCGCCTTCCTGCAGTACACCTCGGGCAGCACCGGCAATCCGAAGGGCGTGGTTCTCACGCACGCCAACCTGCTTGCCAACCTGCGCGCCTGGGGCAGGGCGGTGCGCCTCGAATCGACCGACGTAGTCGTGAGCTGGCTGCCGCTCTATCACGATATGGGCCTGATCGGCACCTGGCTCGGCAGCCTCTACCACTCCTGTCCGCTGGTGCTGATGTCGCCGCTCGATTTTCTGGCGCGTCCGGAGCGCTGGCTGCAGGCGATCCATCGCCACCGCGGCACCGCGACGGCGGCGCCGAACTTCGCCTACGAATTGTGCCTGCGGCACCTGGGGGACGCGGAGTTGCAGGGCCTGGACCTCAGCTCCTGGCGCGTTGCCGCGAACGGCGCCGAGCCGGTGAGTCCGGACACCATTGCGCGCTTTGCCGAGCGCTTCGGGCATTTCGGTTTCCGGCCGGAAACCATGATGCCGGTCTATGGCCTGGCCGAATGCACGGTAGGACTGGCGATCCCGCCGCTGGGACGAAAGCCGATCGTCGACCGCGTGCAGCGTGAGCCTTTCATCGACCTGGGACAGGCGCTCCCCGCCGCCGAAAGCGACGCCGATGCGCTGCGGTTCGTCGCCTGCGGCATGGCGCTCCCGGACCATCAGATCCGGATTACCGACCCGTCCGGACGCGAACTGCCCGACCGTATCGTGGGGCGGCTCGAGTTTCGCGGCCCTTCGGCGACCTCCGGCTATTTCCGCAATCCCGAGGAGACGCGCAGGTTGTTCCGCGGCGAGTGGCTCGATTCGGGCGACCTCGCGTACATGGTGCAGGGCGACATCTACCTCACCAGCCGCGCCAAGGACATGATCATTCGCGGCGGCCGCAATATCTATCCCTATGAGCTGGAGGAGGCGGTGGGCGGCCTGCGCGGCATTCGCAAGGGCTGCGTCGCAATCTTCGGCGTGAGCGATGCGGCTGCCGGCACGGAGCGGTTGGTGATCGTGGCCGAGACGCGCGAGCGCGACCGTCAGGTGCTTGACGGCCTGCAGCGAAGCATCGCAAGCCTCGCGGTGGACCTGGTCGGCGCGCCGCCGGAGGAGATCGTGCTGGCGCCGCCGCAGACGGTGCTCAAGACCTCGAGCGGCAAGATCCGCCGCGCCGCCACACGCGAGCGCTACCTCGCCGGCGCGATCGGCGCGGCGACGCGCGCGCCCTGGCTGCAGCTTGTACGCGTGGCCTGGAAGGGAATGAGTCCGCTGCTTCGCCGTCTGGGGCGGCGCGTCGCCGAGCGCGCGCATGCGGCGCGCGCCTGGGCGGCATTCTGCGCACTCGCGCCCCTCGGGTGGCTGACCGTAGTTTTTTTGCCGCGCCCTGCCTGGGCGTGGACCGCGAGCCGTTTTTTTGCGCGCACGCTGTTGCGGCTTGCCGGCGTGCCGATTTCGGTCAAGGGCCTGGAACAGCTGCCCGGCGACGCGCCAATCGTCGTGGTGGCCAATCACGCGAGTTACCTCGACGGGATCGTGCTGGCGGCGGCCCTGCCGCGGGCGATGGCTTTCATTGCCAAGCGCGAGCTGCGCGACGCGTTCATTGCGCGCCTGTTTCTGGGCCGCCTCGGTGCCCGGTTCGTCGAGCGCTTCGACGTCGAACGCAGCGTCGAGGAGTCCGGGCGGCTATCGCTGATCGCGCAGGGCGGCGAGTCGCTGCTGTTCTTCGCCGAAGGGACGTTCACGCGCGCCCCCGGACTGATGCCCTTCCGCACGGGCGCTTTCCAGGTGGCCGCCGAAGCCGGGATAGCGGTGGTGCCGGTGACCATCACCGGAACGCGTGCGGTGCTGCGCGACGGAAGTCTGTTCCCGCGGCGGGGGCGGGTGAGCGTGGTCATCTCGCCGCCGATTGCGCCATCGGGCAAGGGCTGGAGCGCGGCCGTTCGCCTGCGCGACGCGGCACGCGCCGAAATCCTGCGTCTGTGCGGCGAGCCCGATCTCGCGCGCTGATCCGCCGCGGCATCCGCTGTACTTTCAATCCGCGAAGGAGCGTCGGTCTTGATGCAGCGGTGTGCTCTTGTCGGCATGGGGTTCGCGGGGATGGTGGCGGCCGCGGTCGCCGCATCGCCGCTCGTTGCGCCCGACGACGATCTGGCGGGCGCACGCGCCATCCGCATCGAAGAGCCGGTGTTCAATGGCCGCGCCTACGTCTATGAAGCGGGTAAAGAACACGCACGCACGATCCTGCTCGTGCATGGTCTCGGCGACGACGGCGCGCGGGATTATCGCGAACAAATCCCGTGGCTTGCGCGCTCGTTCCATGTGATCGCGGTCGACCTGCCGGGCTTCGCGCGGTCCGACAAAGCCAATGCCCTGTACTCGCCGGGCAACTACGCCGCGTTCCTGAAATTCGTCGCGGATCGATTCGTGCGCGGCCCGTTCGTCCTCGTCGGCCACTCGATGGGCGGAGTGGTGGCGCTACGCTACGCCGCGCTCCATCCGGACGATGTCGAGCGGCTGGTCGTCATCGATGCGCCCGGAATCCTGTATCGCTATGCCTTGAGCAGCCAATACGTTTCCCGGCTCGGCCTCGATTTCCTGCCGCCCAGGATGGATCCGCTCGCGCAGCTCGCCAAAGTCGCGCGCAAGCTGCTCGGGCGTATCGAGCGATCCAGTTTCGATCCTGAAGTCATCCTGTCGACCCCGACCCTGCGCGACGGCGTGCTTGGGGGCGATCCCGCCAGGATTGCCGCGCTGGCGGTGGCGCTCGAGGACATGAGCAAAGTCCTGCCCAAGGTCAGGGCCGAGACCCTGGTGATCTGGGGCAAGGAAGACGCGGTCGCGCAACTGCGCACGGGGAAGCTGCTGGTCGGGAAGCTTCCACGCGCGCAACTCGTCGTTATCGAACACGCTGGACACGAGCCGATGCTCGAGACGCCCGAGCGCTTTCGCGCCGCGCTCGAGCCGTTTCTCGAGAACGGTCTTGCGCCGGCGCCGATGCGTGCCGCGGAAATGAAAAAACAGGGCGATGCACGTTGCGAACGCAGGCGCAATATCGTCTATGAGGGCGAATACGACTCGCTCACGTTGAACGGCTGCGACGGTATCCGGATCAGCAACGCACGTGTGCGCGAGCTGCGCGTCGAAGCTTCAACCGTGACCATCGAGGATAGCGACATCGGCGGGGGCGACGTCGGGTTGTATGCCCGCGGCGCGAGCGTCGAGATGACCGGCGGACGCATCGAAGGCGAGGTGGCGATCATGGCGTTCGGCAGCCGCTTCGACCTCGCCGGCGTCGAAGTCGCGGGACGCAAGGCGGCGATGCAGGCGCCGGAGCCCTCTTCCGTGGTGTTCTCGTTGTGCCGTGTACGCAGTCCCCACAAGGACGGGGATGCGCATGGCTACTATGCGGTCGCGGAGGGCAAGCCGCTTTGATCGCCGGTCGAAAACCGCCCGCGCCTTATCTGGCGATGCCTGATTTCTTCGCGACCTCTTCGATCGTCCTGTATTCCTCGCGCATTTCATTGAGCAACAGCTCGGGGGAGGCGTACTCCTGCACCAGGCCACGCGGAAGCAGCCTGGCGGCGATGCCGGGGTCCTTCACTACCTTCTCGATTGCAGGCACCAGCACGTTCGTCACTTCGGCGGGCACTCCGGCCGGCGCGAAGAACCCCAGCCACAAACCGAACAGGTTCTGGCGGTAGCCCAGATCGGCCAGCGTCGGCACGTCGGGGAACTCGGCAAACCGGCTCGAGATCGCAATCGCCTTCAGTGCGCCGCTCTTCATGTGGCTGCTGACGACGCCCAACGCCAGCGCGACGCCCTCGATGTGCCCGCCAAGAACATCGGTCACGGCCGGGGAAGCGCCTTTGAAGGGCACCATGGTAATGCCTGCGCCGGTGAGCGCGTTCACGGTCGCGATGGTGAAATCGCCGACGGTGCCCGCTCCGGCGGTGCCAAAGCGCACCTGGCCCGGATTTTTCCTTGCAAACGCCACCATCTCGGCGAAGTTCTTGTAGGGCAGGTCGCTGCGCACCGCGAGAACGTTGGGAATCCGCGTGGCGAGTCCCAGCGGAACGAGATCGCGGGTCGGATCGTAGGGCGCGGTCGCGGGATCGATGACGCGCCTGAAATTCAGTGTCGCGTTGGTCGAATAAAGAATCGTGTATCCGTCCTTGGCTGCCTTCACCACGCTCTCGGTACCCAGGGCGCCGCCCGCACCCGGCCGGTTGATCACCAGGACGGGAACCTTCAGCAGCTTCGACAGTTCGTCGGCCATCGGACGCGCCGCAAGATCCGTGGCATCGCCGGGGGCGTAAGGAATCACCACGTTGATCGGCCCCTTGGGATAGCCTTGTGCCCGGGCAGGAGATGCAGCCCCGACGAGCAGCGCCACAGCGCACAGCAGCAGGCTCTTGATCATTATTTCCTCCGTTATCCGCGAGCGGCGTTCATTATTTTGTATCGGCGGATTATTGGCAATAGAATTCGCACAAGGATTGATTCAGATTACGGTAATAGCGCGGCGACACGCGAAGACAATTTGTCTCTTTTCCACAACGTAATGCCCCCCGTCAAAGGAGCGCAACCATGACCTCATCCTCGCATTCAGGCCGGCAGCCCAGGGACATGCGGACCTGGATCGCCGAGCTGGAGGCTGCCGGCGAGCTGATCCGGGTCGACAAGCCCGTCGATCCCCTCACGCAGATGGGATCGCTGCTCTACCAGTCGCGTGAAAAGGCGCTGTTGTTCGAGAAGCTGCCGCATGGCTGGCGCTCGCTCGGCCAGGCGCCCGCGAACGTGCGTCACGCCGCGATCGCGTTCGGCGCCAGCGAAGAAACGGTGATCCCGCTGGTGGCCGAAAAACTGGGCACGCGCATTCCGCCGGTGATGGTGGCCACCGGACCCGTCAAGGAGGTGAAGCTCAAGCAAGGCGAGTTCGATCTCACCCAGCTTCCGGTCCATGTCGCCGGGCAGCGCGACGGCGGGCCGGTGATCGGCTCCGGCCTGGTGGTGACCAAGGACCCCGACACGGGCCAGAGAAACCTGAGTTTCCACCGCCTGCAGATCAAAGGGCCGAACAAGTCGGGCATCCTGCTCTATCCGCGCCACAGCTGGAAGAATTACCTGAAATACCAGGCGCGCAACCAGCCGATGCCGGTGGCGATTTTCATCGGCCACCACCCGCTCTACTACGCCGCCGCGGCCACCACGGCCGCCTACGGCGTCGACGAGTTCGAGATCGCCGGCGGTTTTCTCGGCGAGGCGGTGCGCCTGGTCAAGTGCGAAACGGTCGATCTGGAGGTTCCGGCCGATGCCGAGATCGTGCTCGAGGGCCATATCCCGCCGCATTACCGCGAGGAGGAAGGCCCGTTCTCCGAGTTTCAGGACTACTACGTCACCGGCACCGGGAAAAATCCGGTCGTCGAATACCAATACATGACGCGCCGGCACGATGCGATCTTCAAGAACCTGCAGAACGGATCGGAAATGGAAGGCTGCGTGTTCCACAAGATCCCGATGAGCGCGACGATTTTTCGCCGGCTGAAGGACGTGGGCGGGGGAGCGAACCTGCACAACGTAATGGTGCTCCCGGGGGTCTTCGGCGTGGTGGTGCAGATGACGCAGCGCTACTACGGCGAGGCGAAGAACCTGCTGCTCGCCGCGCTCTCGTCCGAATACCATCACCCGAAGATCGCCATCGCGGTGGATGCCGACGTCGACATCTTCAACCACACCGAGTTGATGTGGGCGCTGACCACGCGGGTCAATCCGGAGAAAGACGTGGTCATCATCCCGGGCACCCACAACCACGCGATGGACGCGAGCTTGCCCGAGCTGGGCGCGCCGGGTACGCCCCTGTGGCAACGGTCCGGATCCAAAATGCTGATCGACGCCACCATCCCGCCGCCCGCCGACGCCGCGGCCCGCTCGATGTTCGAGCGCATCCGGCCGCACAATCCGCAGCTCAGGCTGGAGGATTTCGCCGCGGCAGCCTCCCTGCCCCTGGTTCGCGGGCTGCCGCCGCGCTTCTTCGGCTCGAAGCTGGTGCGCTAACCGTCCGTCACGAGTAAGCCACGAACACGCCCCGACTCCCCTGGGGCGCGAACCGTAAATATAAATACGGTCGGGTCCGATTCATTTGAGTTCCGACGGGTCAAATCGAGCATGACACTCAAGCAACAGGATCTGGAAAAGATCGTCGCCCGGACCCTGGATCATTACAACCAGCGCGCCGACGACTTCTGGAAGGGCACGCACGATCACGATGTCAGCCAGAACATCGCGGCGCTGCTCGAGCACATCGAGGGCGAGCCGCCGTTCGCCATTCTCGACCTGGGTTGCGGGCCGGGGCGGGACCTCGAGGCGTTCGCCGACCTGGGTCATGTCGCCGTCGGCCTGGAGGGGGCGGAGCGCTTCGCGGCCATGGCGCGGGAGCACAGCGGCTGCGAGGTGTGGCAGCAGGATCTGCTCCGGCTCGACTTGCCCGCTGCGCGCTTTGACGGCGTGTTCGCCAATGCGGTGCTGTTTCACGTGCCCGGCCAGGAGTTGCCGCGGGTGTTGCGCGAGTTGCATGCGACGCTCAAGCCGGGCGGCGTATTGTTCAGCTCGAACCCGCACGGAGATAACGAGGAGGGCTGGAACCGCGGGCGCTACGGCGCGTATCACGATCTGCAAGCCTGGCAGCAATTCATGACTGCCGCCGGGTTCGCCGAGCTGACGCACTACTACCGGCCCGATGGGCTGCCGCGCGCGCAGCAGCCCTGGCTGGCGAGCGTGTGGCGCAGGATGCAATGAACGCGCGCTAAATAAAGGGGTCAAGACCCCGTATAATTCAGCTGATTTCCCGGCCGCAGCCCGGCAAGGCCGGAATGCGCCTTTCGTTCTGTCACTCCTTTCGGGATTCTCCATGAACATTTCCATGTACCAGGCAAGCGCACCACGCTTCGTCAATATGCTGACGAACCTTTCCGCCATCCTCGACAAGGCGCAGGCCCACGTTGACGCGAGGAAGATCGACCCTGCGGCGTTGACCGCCTACCGGCTGTTCCCGGACATGCTGCCGATGACGCGCCAGGTGCAGATCGCTTGCGACAACGCCAAGGGCGCGATGGCGCGGCTGGCCGGTGTCGAGGTCCCGAAGTACGAGGACACCGAGAAGACCTTCGCCGAGTTGAAGGCGCGCATCGCCAGGACCATCGAATTCGTCCGGTCCTTCAAGCCCGCGCAACTGGACGGCAGCGAGGAAAAGGAAATCACGCTCAAGCTGGGCGGCAAGGAGACCAAGTTCAAGGGCATGCAATACCTGCTCGGCTTTGCGCTGCCGAACTTTTATTTCCACGTCATGACCCGCGTACAACATCCTGCGCCACAACGGCGTGGAGATCGGCAAGTCGGATTACATCGGCACGCCCTGAGCGTCCCGAGGGAAGCTCAGGCGCCGGCCTGTGCCTGAACCGCTTCGCCCGCGATAGCCCCGGCAGTCATCCCCGCCGGCTGCGGCGCGGCGTTCCCGCCCGTGCTCGCCGTGGACACGAGCTTGACGGGGATCTTCCTCTTGAGTGCCCGCTGGACGCTGTCGGGCATCTCGAACTCCAGGTGTGCGGGCTGGCACTCGTGCAGGGGAAACGAAATCGCTTCCCCGGGCGCGGGATGCTTCGCATCGGGATTGAAGTGGCGCCTGGCGGCGAGAAAGCCCGGAAGGTTCTTGAGCACGTGCCAGATCGTCCAGCGATGCTCCCACAGGCGCTTCTTGAAACGCCTGATGTAGGCCTTGCTCTGATAGTAGCGCTTCAGGTGCTGGTTGTAGAGGTGGTCCATTTGCTCGCGCGATTCGAAGCCCCTGGGGATGTAGACGAAATTCAGGCAGTTCATCAGCCGCCAGTCTTCGTGGAAGCTGCCTTCGTCGCCGCTCACGCACTCTTCCCACAGCGGCGCGCCGTGGAACGGGGTGAACTTCGTCATGTTCATTTCGTCGAAATCCATCGACTGGATCCAGTCGGAGGTCTTCTGGATCGTCGCGGGCGTCTCCCCGGGCAGGCCGAAGATGAACAGGCCCTTGGCGCGCATGCCCTGCGCGTGGACCCGCTCCACGGTGTCGCGCACCTGTTCGAGCGTCACGCCCGTCTTGTGGCGGTCCATCATGTCGGGGTCCGCCGACTCGACGCCCATCGACACCTGCAGGCAGCCCGAGCGCTTGAGCAGCCCGAGCAGCTCGTCGTCGGTATGGCCGACGCGGATGGCGCAGTTGTAGTCCATGCCGAGCGGCTTGCGGATGAGCAGCTCGCACAGCTCGACCACGCGCTTGCGGCTCGCGGTGAAGAGATCGTCGTAGAAATTGATGTGGTGCACTCCGTACTCGTCGCGCAGCCGGCGCATGTGGTCCCAGACGTACTCGGACGAGTTGTAGCGGTAGATGCGCTCGAACACCGTGCGGTCGCAGTAGCTGCAGGTGTAAGGGCAGCCGCGGCTGGTGATCATCGTCGCGCCGTAGCGCTTGATATAGCTCAGCAGCGGCAGGTGGTAGCCGTAGGGGAAGCCCTCGAGCTTGTGGTAAGCGGGGAAGGGCAGGTCGTCGAGCGACCGCATGCGCTCCCGCCGCGGGTTGGTGACGACCTCGTCGCCGTCGCGCCAGACGAGGTTGCCGATGTCCTTGAGGCTCATGCCGTCGGCAATCTCGCCGATCAGCCCCTCGCCCTCGCCGATGCACAGGTAGTCGATGAGAGGGAAGTGCCTGAGCAGCGGCGCCCCGATCGCGGAGGGGTGCACCGAGCCGAACATGATCTTCACGTGCGGGCGCTTGCGCTTGATGTGGCGGGCGATGTCGTAGCCGTCGAGAAAGCCCGACGTGGTCGCCGAAAAGCCCACCAGCTCGGGATCGGTGGCGAGCACCTTCTCGGCCTGCGCTTCCGTTCCCGCGGGCGCGCGCGGGCCCAGGCAGTCGACGATGAACGACTCGTGGCCGCGCTGCTCCAGCCACGCCGCGAGCGACAAGAGGCCCGTCGGCGCCATGCGGTTGGCGAGCACGGAGAAATCCGGCTGGCCGAGCACCACGTTGTACCCCGCCGGGTGAACCAGTGTCACTCGCATTGCTCGACCCTCTCTTCCCTGAAAAAGCGGCCGCGCTTCCATCGACGGCCCGCAGTCGCGCCCGCGCTCCCCTGCGACGCACGCCGCGTGGCCGCGGACCCGGTGTGTGACGCGAGCGGCTTCGGGCGCAAATCTACTCTCTCACCCGGCTTCAGGCAAACCGGGGCGGATCACGGTCCCGTGAGCGTGCAAACGATTTGCTGTTTGAGTATCATGGGCCTCGCCCTGCGATGTGAATGCATACCATCCTGCAAGTCAGAACCTTCCCGAAGGATTTCGGCATGAGACTTCGTTCCCGGATTACACGTTGCGCAGTGGTGATGGCGGTTCTCGTTGTCAGCATCCCCTTCGCGCTGGCCAAAGAGGAGAGTGCCAAGGATGACGCGGGCAAGGCCGGCCGGGCCGCCGGGACAGTTGCGCGCGAGGTCTGGGAGGGCACGAAAAAGGCCGGCAAGGAAATCGGTCATGGCGCCAAAGCGGTCGGCAAGGCGGTGAGCAACGCGGCGAAGGAAGGCGGCAAGGAATTCAAGCGCGCGGTCAAAGGCGAGAAATAAGAGCTCATTACAAAATGAGGGGATACCTCCCCTCATGCTCCCCTAAGTCGGGCGCCGTTTCGCTAATTCTGAAACGGCCTCTAATTCAACCGCGAATCGACTGTCGGTCGGCAGAGTTCGGTGCTTGTCTACGACTGCCGCGGGCACGGGGATTCCGACAAGCCTGTCGGTCCCTGTTCGGTCGAATTGTTCGCCGCCGATCTTGCCGACGTGCTCGGCGGGATCGGCTGGGATTCCGCTGTCAGCACGCCTCGACTCGCGCGGGGCGTGCATGGCGGATGGATTTTCCCGTCCGCTCTCAGCGCTCGGAATCAACCGGCGTGGTGCCGCCGGTGAAGGCGACGCGCGGATTGCGCACGCGCAGCAGCCACAGGCGCAAGGACTCGCGCGGATGCTGCAGGCTGAACATGATGTAGAAGAACTTGAACAGCCAGAAACGCGAGCGGGCGCCGACGTTGCTGAAGACGTCGCCGGAGAGCAGCGAGATCACCGCTTCCTGCACGCGAAACGGATTTCCGGGCTGCAGCATCAGGTGGCGCATGCCGGGCGAGTTGAAGCGCCAGATGAACCAGGAGAAGGTCTCCACGCCGCGGAGGACCATGCTCTCGAAATGCCGGAACAGGGATTCGGCCGCGGCATCCTTTCGCAGCCAGGCATCGACCGCCTTCGCGCCCTCGACGCTGCTGTTCATGCCCAGCAACACGCCGCTGGAGAAGACCGGGTCCACGAAAGCGTAGGCGTCGCCCACCATGATGTAGCGCTCGCCGCGCATGCGCGTGGACTGGTAGGAATAGTTGCCCGTCGCTCGCGCTTCATTGCTGACCAGCGTGGCGTTGCGCATGCGATGGCGCATCTCCGGGTGTCCCAGCGCGATGGTCTGCAGCAGGAACTCCGCGGGACTGTTGTTGCGCTGCTTGAGGTATTCCGGGCGGCAGACCGCGCCCACGCTCATGCTGCCGTCCCGGAGGGGGATGAACCAGAACCAGCCGTGCTGGAACCAGTACAGGCTGATGTTGCCCGCGTATTCGCCCGGGCGCCGGTCCACGTCGAGGAAGTGGCCGAAGATCGCGGCGCTGGCGTGGTGCGTGTTCTTCTGCTTGAGCTTGAACTGCCTGGACAGCAGCGTGTCGCGGCCGGACGCATCGACGAAAAAGCGGCAGGTCCAGCGGCATTCCCGGCGCTGCTCGTCCACCGCATAGGCCACCGGGTCGCCGCCCTCCGGGAAATCCACGCGGGTGACGCGCACGCCTTCGAGCACCCGGGCGCCCTTGGCCGCGCTGTTGCGAAGCAACAGGTTATCGAATTCGGAGCGGCGGACTTCGTAGGCGTAGGGCTGGCTCTTGTCCAGCGCGAAGGAGAAATCGAACTGGTGGTGGCCGCTGACCTCGAGGTTGGAGCTGAAGTCGGCGCCGGGTTTCTTGATGCCGATCGCTGCCACCTGTTCCAGCACGCCCAGGCGCTTCAGGATCGGCAGGTTGTGCGGCAGCAGCGATTCGCCGATGTGGAAGCGCGGGTGGTGTTCTTTCTCCAGCAGTGTGACGCGCCAGCCCTTCTCGGCGAGCAGGGCCGCGATGGTCGAGCCGGCGGGACCGCCGCCGACGACAAGGACATCGCACTCTTTGCGGTCGGCCGCGGCCGGGTTCAGTTCAGACATTACAGGAGTTCTCCTCTGAATTGCACATCGACGGGACACGCTTTGCGTCGAAGTCCGGATGCCCCGACGCTTGTTCCGCAGGTGCCGATGGTAGCATTTCGGCCCGCCCCTCAGATTTGCGGCGCAGACAGCCGGCTGCATTCGCTTGACCTATACTGGATAGCTTGGGAATGTGTTGAGGAGTGGCGCATGAGAACGCCGATTGTCTTGCTGGTTTCACTGTTCGCCGCGGGCATGGCTTGCGCCCAGGAGCGGCTCATCGTCGACCGTGCCTACGTGCAGGATGCGGCCAGGCGCAATGTCATCCTCTGGGACGTGAGAAGCGCCGACGACTACAGGAAGGGGCACGTCCCCGGCGCGGTCAATATCGGCGACATCGCCCGCGTGCTGCGCGACGACAACACCGAGGACTTCATCGGCATCGAAAAAATCGAGAAAATCCTCGGTGCCGCCGGCATCGATCCGGGGCGCGAGATCATCGCCTATGGCGGGCGCGGCGCGTGGAACCCCTACTTCGGCCAATACACGGTGCAGTACTTCGGCGGGCACCGCGTGCGCGTTTATCACGACGGCATTGACGATTGGGTCGCAGCCGGCTTGCCCGTGTCGCGCGAGGAGGTGAAGCTCGCGCCGCTGGCGCTCAAGCTGCGGGTGAATCCCGCGGCAAGCGTGTCCACGCGGGAAGTGGTGGCGCGCCTGGACCAGCCCGGCGTGCAGATCATCGATGCGCGCACGCCCAGGGAATATGCCGGCGAGGACATCCGCGCCATCCGCGGCGGCCATATCCCGGGCGCAGTCAACATTCCGTATGAGCAGAACTGGGTCGACCCGGGCACGCCGCGCAAGCTCGCGCAGCACGAGGTGCGCGACTCCTCGGGCATGGCGCTGAAGCCGGCGGACCAGCTGAAGGCGCTTTACGCCAAATTCGACCCGGACAAGGAAACCATCGTCTATTGCCAGAGCGGCGTGCGCGCCTCGGAGACCGCCGGGGTGCTGCAGCAGCTCGGGTTCAAGAACGTGAAGGTGTACGACTCCTCCTGGCTCGGCTACGGCAACACCCTGGACGCGCCGGCCGACAACGTCACCTTCTTCAACGTCGGGCTGTTGAACGGCCGCATCGCCGCGATGCAGACGCGGATCGAGGCGCTGGAGCGCGATCTCGCCGAGGCCCGATCCGGCAGGAAATAAACGCCGGCGCCGAAGGAGCCGTCCCGGGGTTTGCCCGGCGCGCCGAGTCCTGGGAGACCGTTTCAGAATGACCGAAACGGTCTCCAATATAGGGGAGCATGAGGGGATGTTTCCCCTCATTTTGTAACCGGTCCTCAGGCAGCTGAAGTTCCGGGAGCCGCATAAAGCCCTGCACTCCGGGGATCAGGATTGAACTTCCCGTCCCTTTATCACCTGGCGTCGCCGAGGCGGTCTTCTTTGCCGGGCGATTCCAGCCATTTCTTGATGTCGCCGGCGATTTCATTGATGTCGCGCTCCAGCATGTTGCAGGTGCCGGCGCCTCTGATGGTGTTGCGGCGGACGGTAAAGCTGCCAACCTGCTTGCCGTTCTCGTACAGCGTGCCGTGCACCGCCAGCGATTTGGGACCGCTCCACGAACCGCCGCCGGGGGCGAGCACGTGGGTAATTTTCATTTCCAGCGCTCTGCCCGCAGTCCTGGCCGAGACGCCATCGGCCAGCGCCGCCTTGTCGCCCAGTTCCTTCTTCAGAGCTTCCGGAATTTTCTGCTCCAGTCCGCACTCGGCCCGTACGGCGTCCGGAACCCGACTGTCTTTTTCGTAGGGCGCTTTTTGGGAAATGGTGAGCGTACCGGCGGCGACGGCGGCGAGCGGCAGACCTGCACCGACGGCCGACAACACGGCGCGCAGGCACAGGGAAAGATAACGAATCCGGGAACGACGCATGACACCTCCTTGGCAGATGGATTGTTGGACGGCATGAACTGCGCGTGCCGGGCGCGTCGAGGCGCCGATGGCAAGTCTAATCCTGCGGCCGGCGATCCGCCAAACGTCAATCTCCGCGCCGCCGCAAAGGCGCGAGCTGATCCGCTCGACCGAAGAGGAAAATCAGTCGCAGCTCGAGCGGCTCGCCGACGTCCACGCGCGCGACGAACGGGAACCCGGGCCGGCGCTGAAACGCCTGTCGCAGGCGGTGATCGACAACGAGAACGTGTTCGTATTGCGCGGGTAATCGCGTAAGATGAAGCGACGCTGCTGTGAGTCGCCGACGCGACCCTGATTGATTTCCTTCGTTATGGCAGAAACGAGTAACTGGGCCTTCCCTCCGAACCTCCAGCCGAAGCCGGCGGAGGTGCGCTTCGACCTCGAAGCGGCGCTGGACTCGGTGGTGCTGCTGCGCGCCGGGATTCCCGAGGAGGCGTTCACCGCTTCCGTCCTCGGCACCGAACGCACCGGCTACGGCGTGGCGATCCGCGAGGACGGGCTGGTGCTCACGATCGGCTACCTCATCACCGAGGCCGCTTCGATCTGGCTCACCACGAACAGCGGCGCGGTCGTTGCCGGGCATCCGCTCGCCTACGACCAGACGACGGGTTTCGGACTGGTGCTGCCGCTTGGCCGCCTCGGCGTGCCGGCGCTGGAGCGCGGTTCGGCCGCGTCGTCGGCCGTCGGCGACGACGTCATCGTCATCGGCCACGGCGGCCGCGCGCACGCGCTCAAGGCGAAGCTCGTCGCCAAGCGCGAATTCGCCGGCTATTGGGAATATGTGCTCGACGAGGCGCTGTTCACGTCCCCGGCGCACCCGCAATGGGGCGGCGCGGCGCTGGTCGGCGGCGACGGGCGGCTGCTCGGCATCGGCTCGCTTCTCGTCCAGGAGCGGGAGGCGCTCGGCGGCGAGGCAGAACAGGGCAACATGTTCGTGCCGATCGACCTGCTCGAGCCGATTCTCGATGACATGCTCAAGTTTGGCCGGCCCGCCGGGCCCCCGCGCCCGTGGCTGGGACTGTACGCGGCGGAGGTGCAGGGGCATCTGCTGATCAGCGGACTCGCCGGGAGCGGACCGGCCGCTCGCGCCGGCGTGCAGGCGGGCGACGCCGTGATCGAGGTGGCGGGCGAGCGCGTCTCCGGACTTGCCGACCTGTTCCGCAAGCTGTGGCGCCTCGGCCCCGCGGGCGTCGAGGTCCCGCTGACGCTCGCGCGCAAAGGCGCGCTCACGCGCGTACGCGTGCGTTCGGCCGATCGCAACGAACTCCTCTGGAAGCCGCAGCTGCACTGACGCACCTGTTTGCTTTTCCCGTCGTGTCATCGGCGTTATCATGTGCGGGTGAATCCCGAGCAGGAGCCAAGAACGATGAACGCCATCCTTTTCAAGAAGGAAATCACCGCCTCGGTCGACAGCGCCATCGAACGCGTGACCAGGGCGCTCGCAGCCGAGGGCTTCGGCGTCCTGACGCGCATCGACATGCACACCAAGATCAAGGAAAAAACCGGCAAGGACATCATCCCGACGGTCATCCTCGGCGCCTGCAACCCGATGCTTGCGCACGACGCCTATGCTGCCAACAGCGACGTTGCGGGCTTGTTGCCGTGCAATGCGGTGGTGCGCGAAGTGGCCCCCGGGAAAATCTCGGTGGAACTGGCCAAACCGTCCAGCATGATGAAAATTCTGGGCGACAGCAAACTGATCGATATGGCGCGTGAAGCGGATGCGAAACTGCAACGCGCATTGGAAAATATCTAGTGTGGTGTTTCAAAAGTACGTTGCATAATTCTCGCGTCATTCCGGCCACGCCCGCGCAGCGGGCACGAGCCGGAATCCAGAGACTTTTCAAGACGCTGGATTCCCCCTCCGCTTTCGCGGAGGCTAAAGGGGGCCGCAGGAATGACGGAGCGGAAAATCTGTCCGCGAATTGACGACTTGGGACACTAGAGGTCCGTTCGCGTGGGATGTCATACTGGGGACCGTTCGCGAAGCGAAGAGCTCAACATGACAATCGCAGCCGGGTCCACTTTGAAATGATTTCCACCGCCAACCAGCCGCACGAGAGGGGAGTCCGGAGGGCGACTTCCGGCACGACCGTTTTCAAGAGCGTGTGCCGCAGTTGCCACGGCGGATGCGGCGCGCTGCTGCACGTCAGGGACGGTGAACTGGTCAGGATCGAAGGCGACCCCGAATCGCCCCTGAATCACGGCCGTCTTTGCCCCATCGGCACCGTCACCGTCGATCTCGTCTACCACCCGGACCGCCTCAAAACCCCGCTGCGGCGGATCGGGCCGCGCGGCTCGGGAAAATGGGAGCGGATTTCCTGGGACCAGGCGCTCGACGAAATTTCGAAGCGGTTGCTCGCGATCCGGGAAGAATTCGGTCCCGAGGCCATCGCGCTGGGCACCGGAACCGGCCGCCATCACATCCGCTGGGTTTCCCGGTTCGCTCATGCGCTGGGAACGCCCAACTGGTGCGAGCCGGGATTTGCGCAATGCTTTCATCCCAGGGTCAACACCTGCATGCTCACGTTCGGCGATTTTCCGGTGTGCGATTTCACCGGGGACGTGCCGCCGAAATGCATTCTCTACTGGGGCCACAATCCCCTGGATTCGGGCCCCGACGGCGAGACCCGCTTCAACGTCCGCGAGGCGCTGGCCCACAACCCAAAGATCATCGTCGTCGATCCGCGCGAGACCGAGCTGGCCAAGCGGGCGCAGGTGTGGCTCCAGGTCAGGCCGGGCGCGGATGACGCGCTCGCGCTCGCCATGCTCAACGTCATCATCGGCGAGCGGCTCCACGACGAAGCGTTCGTCAGGCAATGGACCCACGGCTTCGATGCTCTGGCAGAACGCGTCGGGCCGCACACGCCGGAATGGGCCGAGCCGATCACCTGGGTGCCGGCGGAAAAAATCCGCGCTGCTGCGCGCCTGTTCGCGCAAACCAAGCCCGCGATGCTCGAATGGGGCTGTGCGATCGAGCACACGCCGAAGTGCATCCAGACGGTCCGCGCCCTGTCGATGCTGCCGGCGATCACCGGCAATGTCGACGTTCCGGGCGGCTGGATTTTCGGCATGAAGGGCATCGGGCGCTTTCCGAGCCTGATCGAAAATCTCACGCCCGAGATGAACGCGAAGCGCCTGGGGGCCGACCGTTTCAAGATGCTGGGCGGCGAGGGGGCGGATCTTCCCGCCGCTCACATCCCGACCCTGCTGCAGGCGATGCGCACCGGCAAGCCGTATCCGGTGAAGGCATTCCTCATATTCGGCAACAACACGCTCACCACGTACGCGAATACGTCGCAGGTCCATGAATCGCTCATGCAGCTCGACTTCATGGTGTGCGCCGACCTGTTCATGACGCCGACGGCGGAGCTGGCCGACATCGTGCTGCCCGCCGCTTCGTGGCCGGAGCTCGACCAGATCGTCGGCCTGCCCACCGTTGCCGCGAACGTCGTGCTGGCGCAGCAGAAGGTGGTGCAGATCGGCGAATGCAAGTCCGATGAGGAGATGTTCGTCGAACTGGCGCGGCGGATGAACCTCGGGCTGTGCACCGAACCGGTCCAGGATGTGCTGAACCAGCAGCTCGCCGCCGGCGGCCTGGGCCTGACGTTCGAGGAGCTGAAGCAGAAGGGATTCGTGAAGGCGCCGTTCAGGTACCGCAAGTACGAGAACGGCGGTTTCAAGACGCCGACGGGCAAGATCGAGCTCTACTCCACGCGACTCGAAAAAATGGGCTATTCGCCGCTGCCGTATTACGAGGAGCCGCCCGAGAGCCCCCTCAGCGCGCCGGAGGTATTCAAGGACTACCCGCTGGTGCTCACCACCGGCGGCCGCATACCATACTACTTCAATTCGGAGCACCGCCAGTTGTCCAGGCTGAGGAAGGCGCGCCGCGAGCCGCTTGCCGAAATACATCCGGAAACGGCGGCGCGTTTCGGCATTTCGGCCGGCGACTGGATGTGGATCGAAACGCGAAGGGGAAGAGCGCGCCAGAAGGCGAAGTTGACCACCGGAATCGATCCGCGCGTGATCAACGTCGAATTCGGCTGGTGGTTCCCCGAGGAGCCGGCGCCGGAGTACGGCGTATGGAAATCCAACGCCAACCTGCTGACGGACAACCAGCCGCCCTATGATCCGGCGATGGGAACCTATCAGCTGAGAGCGCTTCTGTGCCGGGTCGCAAGGGCCGACGTCGACCCTGCGGACGTCAAAGCCAATTAGTGGCTGCGGGGGCCGGCTCGGGCAAATCCCCGTCGCTCAGAACCGGCGTGGCGCCGTAACCCTGTTCGGCGGCGTCTCTCCAGTCGAGCAGCACCCTTTTCCCGAGGTGGACGCGCGACAGCGCGGGGTTGACGCGTGAAGTGACGGGAGGGGGGATGATACAAGTGGCTTCCGGGCCGAGAATATTCGCGGCCCAATGGGAAAAAGTCGACGTCGGGCTGGCAACAAGAACCGAGCAGCAAGCCAGCGCAAACAGGTCGATCACGGGGTGACCGCTTGAGGCATGCCCCGGAAGCAGCGGCCGGTAAGTCTTTGTCAGCGGCAGCGCGACGATATCGAATTTTTTTCTCAACGGATCGATGGCGTCGGCTTCGCCGGCATAGCCAAGAACGAAGTACACATCGGGAAAACGCCTGACGAACAAATCCATGACGTGCGAATACCACCACATCGGCACCGCCGGATGACGGCCCCGTTTTACGTCATAGTTCCCGTCGTCGAATAACCGAAAATCGCCATGCCGGATGTGCACCCCCACAGCCGGCCGCGACCGCCTCGATTCCATTGTCTGAACGATTGCCTGTCTGATGGCCGGACTTGGCCGCAGTCTGGCGGCAGTCGGCATCAACTGGCGCTGCTGAAGATCGCGCGGACCGTAGGTGGCTCGCAGAACGATGGTGGAATGCCGGCCCATCCGTTCCAGTTCCGGAAGACCGAAATCGCGGACTTTGGTGCTCCACGGCCGTCTCCACGGCATCAGTGCTCCCGGGTGCGTGCCCGATACTTCCAGCGAATCCTTCTCCGGCCAATCGAGATAGATCGAGTGGCCAAAGCGATCCTCGATCAGGCCGGCCAGTACCAGGGCTTCCAGGCGGTTGCCAAGGCCCGAGAAATTGGAAATGTAGATGCGCTTGTCTTTCCACCCCATGATCAGGCTTTACGTGAATGAAACGTCGAGTTGTTTCTGGAAATGGCTGCCAGTATATAGGGCAGCAGCGTCGCTCCGCGCAGCCGGCGGCGCATTCGGCCGGCTTGCCGAGGCCGCGGCGCCGCGAATGACGCCTGCAACGCAGGTCCGGCGCAGGTTTCTGCTGTAATATTTGCCGATCGAGGCCGCCCTGCGGGGCTTGCGGCGGCCCGATCCGGAGGAGGGTTGCGATGGCGGAGCAGTCGCTCGATACGTTTCCGAGATTGCTGCTGCGCCACGCGAAAATCCGCGCGGGCAAGCCGGCGATCCGGGAAAAGGACCTCGGCATCTGGCAGACCTGGACCTGGGCGCAGGTGGCCGACGAAGTCCGCTCGCTCGCCTGCGGTCTCGCTGCGCAAGGCTTCAGGCGCGGCGACCCTCTTGCGATCGTCGGCGACAACCGTCCGCGTCTTTACTGGGCCATGATGGCGGCGCAGGCCCTGGGCGGCGTGCCGGTGCCGCTGTACCAGGATGCCGTTGCGGCGGAGATGGCGTTCGTATTCCAGGACGCCGAGATCGCTTTCGCCGTCGCCGAGGACCAGGAGCAGGTCGACAAGCTCCTGGAGATCATGCCGCAGTGCCCCTGGCTCAAGCACATCTGTTTCGACGATCCGCGCGGGCTGCGCCACTACACGCAACCGGAGCTGATGAGCATCGACAGCCTGCAGCTGCTCGGCCGCGAGTTCGCCGGGCGCAATCCGGAATTCTTCCTCGAGGAAATCGGCAAAGGCCGGTCCTCCGACATCGCCGTGATCCTCTACACTTCCGGCACCACCGGCCATCCGAAGGGCGTGTCCCACACGCACGCGGCGATGATAGCTACCGCGCAGGTGCTGGTGGATTTCGACGGCATCGCCGAAAGCGACGATCTCCTCTGCTATCTGCCGATGGCGTGGGTGGGCGATTTTCTTTATTCGTTCGCCCAGGTCCACATCGCCGGCTTTTGCCTCAACTGCCCCGAGTCCCCCGGCACCGTCATGACCGACCTGCGCGAAATCGGTCCGACCTATTACTTCGCGCCGCCGCGGGTCTACGAGAACATTCTCACGCAGGTGATGATCCGCATCGAGGATGCCGGCTGGCTGAAGCGCAGGATGTTCCATTACTTCATGGGCGTTGCACGGCGCGTCGGCATGAGGATCCTCGACCGCAGGCCCGGCATCCCGCTCGCGGACCGGCTGCTGTACGGACTCGGCAGTCTGCTCGTGTACGGCCCGTTGAAGAACGTGCTCGGGTTGTCGCGCATCCGCGTCGCCTACACCGGCGGCGAGGCGATCGGCCCGGACCTGTTCGACTTCTACCGCTCCATCGGCATCAACCTCAAGCAGCTCTACGGCATGACCGAGACCTGCGTGACGGTGTGCATGCAGCCCTCGGGCGACGTCAAGCTCGACACCGTGGGCAAGCCCATGCCCGGCGTGGAGGTGCGCATCGCCGCGAGCGGCGAGGTGCTGGTGCGCTCGCCGGGAATAATGAAGGAGTACTACAAGCGGCCGGACGCGACGCGCGAAGCGATCGACACGGAAGGTTTTTTCCACACCGGCGACGCCGGCTATTTCGACGCCGACGGCCACCTCAAGATCATCGACCGCGCCAAGGACGTGGGCAGGCTCGCCGACGGCACGCTGTTTGCGCCGAAGTACCTGGAGAACAAGCTCAAGTTCTTCCCCTACATCAAGGAAGCGGTGTGCTTCGGCCACCAGCGCGACATGGTTTGCGCGTTCGTCAACATCGATATGGATGCGATCGGCAACTGGGCCGAGAAGCGCAACCTGCCGTATTCGGGCTACGCCGAGCTCGCGTCGCAGCCTGCCGTCTACGATCTCGTCCGCGAATGCGTGGAAAAGGTCAACCGCGACCTCGCCGCGGATTCCACCCTGGGCAACTCGCAGATCCACCGTTTCCTCATCCTGCAGAAGGAGCTCGACGCCGACGACGGCGAGCTCACGCGCACGCGCAAGGTGCGCCGCGGCCACGTCGGCGAGAAGTACGGCGTGCTGATCGACGCCCTGTACTCGGGCAAGACGCATTGCCTCATCGACACGCAGGTCCGCTTCGAGGACGGCCGCACCGGCATGGTATCCGCCGACCTGAGGATCGCCGAGGCGAAGACGTACAGTGCCGCCGCGGCAAAGCAGGCTGCCTGAAAAGCGATAACCGCCAGGACGCCGGGAACGCCGGGTTCGCCCGGAATTTCTGTCCGACGGATGCTTTTCCTGGCGTTCTTTGCGTGCCCGGCGTCCTGGCGGCAAGGGGGTTGATTTGAGCAGCAGCAAAGAAACCGGCGAACCGATCCTCGCGGTCGACAACATCTCGCTCGCCTTCGGCGGGGTGAAGGCGCTGCGCGGCGTGAGCTTCGACGTGCGCGAGCATGAAATCCGCGCCATCATCGGCCCCAACGGCGCCGGCAAATCCTCGCTGCTGAACGTCATCAACGGCGTCTATCATCCGCAGGAAGGAACGGTCACGTTCAAGGGCCGCAAGCGCCACGACGTCGACCCGCACGAGGCCGCGGTGCAGGGCATCGCGCGGACGTTCCAGAACATCGCGCTTTTCCGCGGCATGACGGTGCTGGACAACCTGATGACCGGGCGCAACCTGAAGATGCGATGCAATTTCCTGCAGCAGGCGCTCTACTGGGGCCCGGCCAGGCGCGAGGAGCTGGAGCATCGCGCCAAGGTGGAGGAGGTCATCGATTTCCTCGAGATCCAGCACATCCGCAAGACCCCCGTAGGGAGGCTGCCTTACGGATTGCAGAAGCGCGTCGAACTCGGCCGGGCGCTCGCGGCGGAACCCGGGATGCTGCTGCTCGATGAGCCCATGGCCGGCATGAGCGTGGAGGAAAAGCAGGACATGAGCCGCTTCGTGCTCGATGTCAACGACCAGTTCGGCACCACCATCGTGCTGATCGAGCACGACATGGGCGTGGTGATGGATATTTCGGACCGGGTGGTGGTGCTCGATTACGGCCGCAAGATTGCCGACGGCACGCCCGACGAGGTGCGCAACAACCAGGACGTGATCGACGCCTACCTCGGCGTCGCACACTGAGAGCGTTCACATGCAGTTCTTCTTCGAGGTGCTGATCAGCGGCCTGCTGGCGGGAGTGATGTACTCGCTGGTGGCGCTCGGCTTCGTGCTGATCTACAAGGCTTCGGGCGTATTCAATTTCGCTCAAGGGTCGATGGTGTTCTTCGCCGCGCTCGCCACCGTGGGATTCCTCGATAAAGGGCTGCCGTTCTGGGTTGCGGCCGCGCTCGCGCTCGCCTGCATGGTCGTGCTAGCGCTGCTGACCGAGAGGCTCGTGCTGCGGCCGCTGGTGAACCAGCCGCCGATCACCCTGTTCATGGCGACGATCGGGCTGTCGTTCTTCCTCGACGGGCTCGCTCAAGGCTTCTGGGGCGCCAACGTCCACGGCCTCGAGCTGGGTATCGCCGACGAACCCATTCCCTGGATCGCCGACAACACCGGCATCAACGTCAGCAAGTTCGATCTCGTGGCCTCGGGCATCGCGGCGATGCTGGTTGCGGTGCTCGCGGTGTTCTTCAGCCGCACCCGCATCGGCCGCGCGTTGCGCGCGGTCGCCGACGACCACCAGGCGGCGCTCGCGGTCGGCATCCCGCTGCAGCACATCTGGGTGATCGTCTGGGGCGTCGCCGGGTTCGTGGCGCTGGTGACCGGCCTGCTCTGGGGCGCGAGGAACGGCGTGTCGTATTCACTCACCTTTCTCGCGCTGAAGGCGCTGCCGGTGCTGATCCTGGGCGGATTCGAGTCGGTCGCCGGCGCGATCGTCGGCGGCCTGATCATCGGCGCTTCGGAGAAACTGGCGGAGATCTATATTCCGCCGGTGATCCACGACTGGACCGGCGTGTCGGTATCCGGTCTCGAAGCATGGTTTGCATACATCGTGGCGCTGCTGTTCCTCCTCGTTCGTCCGGAGGGATTGTTCGGCGAGAAACGCATCGACAGAGTTTGAGGACTGAGGGCTGAGAGAAACCGCGGCAATGACGAACATGAGATCAGAAATGAAAAAGACACTTGGTGTTGACGGCCACGGCATGAGCACGTTATTTCCATCCCTCAGCCCTCAATCCCCAGCCCTCAGCAGCTCTCAGTCCTCAGTTCCCGACCCTCGGTCCTGAATTTCCCATGCTCTACCGCGAAGCCGGACAATTCAAAAGCACCTACGCCGAGGACCAGCGCATCTTTCCGATCGTGCAGGACCGGATCGCGATCGCGGCGCTGCTCGCGATCGCATTCGTTGTCGTGCCCGTGTTCGCGAGCGAGTACTGGCTCAAGGCGATCCTCATCCCGTTCCTGATTTTCTCCCTCGCCGCCCTGGGGCTGAATATCCTTACGGGCTACGCCGGGCAGCTTTCTCTCGGCACGGCCGCATTCATGGCGGTAGGCGCGTTCGCCGCCTACAACTTCGAGCTCCGCCTGGCCTGGATGCCGACGCTGGGGGGCTTCTTCCTCGGCGGCTTGTGCGCGGCGGCGGTGGGCATCGTCTTCGGGCTGCCGAGCCTGCGCATCAAGGGGTTCTATCTGGCCGTGGCCACGCTCGCGTGCCAGTTCTTCGTCGTCTGGGCGCTCAACAAATTCGGCTGGTTTTCGAACTACAGCTCCTCCGGCGTGATCACCGCGCAGAAAATCGTGATCCTTGGCTACGACTTCAGCAAGCCGCATCGGTTCTTGGGCGTGTCGCTCATACCCGAGGCGAGTACCTATCTGCTCGTGCTCGCGCTCGTGGCGCTGCTCGCGCTCGCCGCCAAGAACCTGGTGCGCAGCTCGGTCGGACGCGCGTGGATGGCGGTGCGCGACATGGACGTCGCCGCGGCGGTGGTCGGCATCCCGATAATGAAGACCAAGCTGCTCGCTTTCGCCGTCAGCTCGTTCTATTGCGGCGTCGCCGGCGCGCTCTTTGCCTATGCCTATCTCGGCACGGTGGAGCCCGAGGCGTTCACGCTGGACCTTTCCTTCAGGATCCTGTTCATGATCATCATCGGCGGGGTGGGCTCGGTGCTCGGCGCGTTCCTCGGCGCGGCCTTCATCACCCTGTTCCCGATTTTCCTCAACACCTACGCCGAGCCCTTTGCCCGCGCCATCCACGTAGAGCTCCCCCCCGGGATGACCTCGAACCTCGAACTCATCATTTTCGGCAGCCTGATCGTGTTTTTCCTCGTCGTCGAGCCGCTCGGCTTTGCCCGGCTGTGGCAGATCGCCAAGGAAAAGCTGCGCCTCTGGCCCTTCCCTCACTAGCGCGCTTGGCGCGCTCACCCAGCTCCCGTCTTGCGCGCGCAAGCGAGAGGGGTCGGGGGTGAGGTCCCCGTTGAGCAGAGCCTGACCTTGCACTTGAGTGGCGTTGCGGTATAGTGGTTTCAATAGAAGATTTTGACCCCGCGACAGACGGGGATTTTCCAACTCTGGAGGGATCGATCATGACGAGCAAATTCAGAACCGCGGCAATCGCTCTGGCGGTGGCTGCCTGCGGCCTGGCCGCAGGCGTGGCGCACGCGCAGGCGAAGGAGCAGTTCGTGCCGCTGAACGGCTACTGGGTCGGACCCTACGCCGCCGGCGGATCGGGCTTCTTCGGCGGCCTGGCCGACTATCTCACCATGCTGAACGAGCGCGACGGCGGCATCAACGGCGTCAAGTTCACCATGGAGAAATGCGAGACCGAGTACAACAACGCCCGCGGCGTCGAGTGCTACGAGCGCGAGAAAAACAAGGGCCCGACCGGCGCCTCGCTCATCCATCCGCTCTCGACCGGGATCACCTATTCGATCATCGACAAGGCGACCACAGATCACATTCCGGTGGTATCGATGGGCTACGGCCGCACCGACGCCGCCGACGGGCGCGTGTTTCCCTACGTATTCCCGCTCATCACCACTTACTGGAGCCAGGCGAGCGTCATGACCCGATACATGGCGCAGAAATCGGGCGGCAGCCTGAAGGGCAAGAAGGTCGTGCTGCTCTATCACGACTCGGCCTACGGCAAGGAGCCGATCCCGATCCTCACCGACGTCTCCAGGCGCGACGGCTGGGAGTTCATTCCCATCGCGGTGCCGCATCCGGGCAACGAGCAGGGCGCGCAGTGGTTGCAGATCCGCCAGGCAAAGCCGGACTGGGTGATCCTGTGGGGCTGGGGCGTGATGAACCCGACTGCGCTCAAGGCCGCGGCCAAGGTCGGCTACCCGCGCGACAAGATGCTCGGCGTATGGTGGTCCGGCGCCGAGGAGGACACCATTCCCGCGGGTGACGCTGCCAAGGGCTTCGTCGCCGCCGGCTTCAACGTCTCGGGCACCGGCTTCCCGGTGATCGGCGAGATCAAGAAGTACGTGTACGGGAAGAACAAGGGCGAGATGGAGGACCGCAGCCGCATCGGCTCCATCTACTACAACCGCGGCGTGGTCGCCGGCATCCTGACCGCGCAGTCGGTGCGCAACGCGCAGGAGAAATATGGCAAGGGCAAGTCGATGACCCCAGAGCAGGTGCGCTGGGGCATCGAGCACCTCAACATCGACAACGCGATGCTGAAGAAGCTCGGCGCCGAGAACTTCATGCCGCCGCTGCACGTCACCTGCAGCGACCATGAAGGCTCGGGCCTGGTGAAATTCCAGCAGTGGGACGGCAAGCAGTGGAAGGTGCTCACCGGCTGGATGGAACCCGACCGCAAGCTGGTGCGCGGCATGATCGAGGAATCCGCGGCGAAGTATGCGAAGGAAAAGGGCATCACTCCGCGCGACTGCAGCAAGGAAAGCTGAACATTTCCCGTTCCCTCTCCCGCTTGCGGGGGAGGGTCAGGGAGAGGGTTGTCGCCCGGGCCCCTCACCTGCCTCATTCACGCTTTACCTGCTTCCGTGTCCGCCGTTCCTCAGCCTGAATCGAAGCCGGCGCTGCTCTCGATCAACAACATCGAGGTCATCTACGACCACGTGATCCTGGTGCTGAAGGGCGTGTCGCTTTCGGTGCCGGAAGGCAGGATCGTGACGCTGCTCGGCGCCAACGGCGCCGGCAAGACCACTACGCTGAAGGCGATCTCCAACCTCCTGCGCGCCGAGCGCGGCGAAGTCACCAAGGGCTCGATCGAGTTCCGCGGCGCCCGCGTGGACCGGCTCAATCCGGCCGAGCTGGTGAAGCTCGGCGTGGTGCAGGTGATGGAAGGCAGGCATTGCTTCCAGCACCTCACGGTCGAGGAGAACCTGCTTACCGGCGCCTATTCGCGCAACGTCGGCCGCGCGCAGCTCAAGGCCGACATCGAGAAGGTGTACGGCTATTTCCCCAGGCTCAAGGACCGGCGCACGAGTCTCGCCGGCTACACCTCGGGCGGCGAGCAGCAGATGACCGCCGTCGGCCGCGCGCTGATGGCGCGCCCGGGCATGATCCTGCTCGACGAGCCGTCGATGGGCCTCGCGCCGCAGATCGTCGAGGAGATCTTCGAGATCGTGAAGAATCTCAACCAGAAGGAAAAGGTGAGCTTCCTGCTCGCCGAGCAGAACACCAACCTGGCGCTGCGCTACGCCGACTACGGCTACATCCTCGAGAACGGCCGCGTGGTGATGGACGGCGCCGCCGCCGAGCTCGCCGCCAACGAGGACGTGAAGGAGTTCTACCTCGGCATCTCATCCGGAGCGCGCCGGAGCTTCAAGGACGTGAAGCACTACCGCCGCAGGAAACGCTGGCTCGCCTGAGTGGACGCGATGCCTGAACACTATGACACCCTCGAAACCCGCGATCCGGCCGAGCGCGAGCGCGCGCTGTTCGCCGCGCTGTCCGCGCACCTCGCGCACGCGAAGCGGAACGCGCCCGGCTGGGCGCGCATCCTCGCGGCGGTCGATCCTGGCGCGGTGACCAGCCGCGCGGCGCTCGCAAAACTGCCGGTCACGCGCAAGTCCGATCTCACTGGATTGCAAAAGGCTGCGCGCCCGCTCGGCGGCCTGAACGCGACATCGGTCGAAAAGCTCGGAAAACTCTTTGTCTCGCCCGGGCCGATTTACGATCCGGAAGGGCGCGGGCGAGACTGGTGGCGACTGGGGCGCGCGCTGTTCGCCGCTGGCTTCCGCGCGGGCGATGTCGCCGTGAATACGTTCTCGCATCATTTCACGCCGGCGGGCTCGATGCTCGAATCCGGCGCACTGGCGCTCGGTTGCGCGGTGGTGCCGACCGGCGTCGGGCAGACCGAAATGCAGGTGGCGACCATCGCCGATCTGGGCGCGAATGCCTACATGGGCACGCCGTCGTTCCTGAAGTTGATCGTGGAGAAAGCGGACGAACTGAAAGCCGACATCCGTTCATTGAAGAAGGCTTCGGTCGGCGGAGAATATCTGCCGCCGGCATTGCGCGCGGCAATGGGCGAGCGCGGCATCCGCGTCATCCAGTCGTATGCCTCGGCGGATCTGGGCCTGATCGCCTACGAGTCCGAGGCGCTCGAAGGCATGATCCTCGACGAAGCGCTGATCTTGGAGATTGTGCGTCCCGGCACCGGCGACCCCGTACCCGAGGGCGAAGTCGGCGAAGTTGTGATCACTTCGTTCAACGCCGACTATCCGCTGATCCGCTTTGGCACCGGCGACCTCTCGGCGGTGCTGCCCGGCGCGAGCCCGTGCGGGCGCACCAACACGCGCATCCGCGGCTGGATGGGGCGCGCCGACCAGACGACGAAAGTGAAAGGCATGTTCGTGCATCCCTCGCAAGTCGCCGAGGTCGCGAAGCGCCACAGGGAAATCGCGAAGGCAAGGCTCGTCGTCGACAACCTTGGCGGCGCGGACCGCATGACCCTGCATTGCGAAGTCGTGGTGGCGAGCGAAGGGCTCAAAGCGGCGATCGAGGCGACGATCCGCGACATCACCAAGCTGCGCGGCGAAGTCGCGTTCAGAAAGCCGGGCGAACTGCCGAACGACGGCAAGGTGATCGAGGACGCGAAGAAATACGAATGAGATGAAGCGCGGCATTTTTCGACTTCGATATCAAACGCCCAATCTTTGCTTCGCTGCATATGCAAATTATCTTCACGGCCGGTCTTTTGATTTCCGAGAAAATCGACGGACGATGCGCCGGGTTAAACGGCAATTTTTCTGACTATTGCTAGTTAGGCAACTTGCCAAAATACCGAAAGTAAAACATGGACCTCAAACAGAGACTCCGCGAGGCGCTGACGGTTACGACAAGGGAATTCAAGCGTGCGCTGGCCCAGAGCTTTGAGCCGACGACTGGTGTCAAAGCCTATCCGGAGCGAATGGTCAGCTACTACTACATCCGTGCTATCGCTATGGCGTTATCTCCCGCGAACGTCTTCCTTGAACTACCGGTGACCCGCGGGGGCAAACAAGACAATCATATCGATGCATTGGTATTCAACCATGATGAGGTGGTTGCAGCGGAGTTCAAAGTTGGGTGGGCTCCAAGTCACTGGGACGCTCTTGCACGAGATTTAAAACGCCTTAGGGGACCCATTGCGAAAGAGATTCGCAATAAGTTTAAAGGCGGCCCGCGACGTCGCCCATTTATCTTTCTCGGTTCCGATTGTTGGAATCCAGAGAAAGCCAAAGTCTGGACGTCCGGCATCCAGTCAGGAGGATGGAATCTTCCAAAGCCAATGCTCGCAGCCCATGACCGCGACTATCTCCGCGTTTATCCCGACAAGGGGAAGGGTTACGATGGCTATTACTTTACGTGGGCATTGTTTGATTTCGATGAGATGTTCGCTTAACAGATTGCCTAACCCGGACGCTCGGCGAGCGTTGTGCCATGGAATACACACGGTACGCGCGCGTCGGTTGGTTCCAAGTTAAATTTCACCGTGCAGCCTAGATCTTCTCGTTTAAGGCAAACAGTACGCCGACAAAAAGGCAGAAGTTAAAATCGCATACGTTCTAAACCTCTCTCCGGCATCCGCGTCCTCGCCCTGACGCTTGAGGAACCAGCGTCGTATAATTCCTCTTCGACGGAAAGGCGGATCGCTCACATGGCCAGACACTTGATCGACGAAATCGCGGCGCGGCGCGGCGAAATGCTGGCGCTCGTCGCGCGCTACGGCGGCAGCAACCTGCGGGTATTCGGCTCGGTTGCGGCGCGCGCCGAAACGCCGGAATCGGACGTCGATCTGCTGGTCGATCTGCCGGAGCGGGTCGGCCTGTTCCAGGTGGCGCAGCTTCAGCTCGACCTCGCCGATCTGCTCAGGAGATCTGTCGATCTGGTCACGCCCGAAGAACTCGACCCGCGCATCCGCGAACGCGCTCTGCGCGGGGCGCTTCCGGTATGAATGAGCGCGATGTGCTCTACCTTGAGCACATCGTCGATGCCTCAAGCTGTTGCGAAGCGCGGCGGTAGCATCGCGCCTCACTTGAGCCACGCCGGCTTGCGACCCAAACCTCTCGCCGGCGTCCGCGTCCTCGACCTGACGCGGCTGCTGCCCGGCCCGATGGCGACGCAGCACCTCGCCGACATGGGCGCGGACGTCGTCAAGATCGAGGACACCGGCCCGGGCGACTACGCCCGCACGATGGGACATGTGCGGGAAGACGGCATGTCGGATCTCTTCCGCCTCGTGAACCGCAACAAGCGCGCTCTTCGCCTCGATCTCAAGCAGCCGCAGGGGCGTGATGTATTTCTTCGCCTTGCGCGCGGCGCCGACATCGTTGTCGAGGGATTCCGTCCGGGCGTCATGGCGAAGCTCGGCCTCGGCTACGACACCTTGGCCGCGGCCAATCCGCGCATCGTCTATTGCTCCATCACCGGCTACGGCCAGGACGGGCCGTATGCGCAACGCGCCGGGCACGACATCAACTACATCGGCTACGCCGGCGTCGGCGACCAGATCGGCACGCGCGAGGCGCCGGCGGTGCCGAACTTCCAGATCGCCGACCTGCTCGGCGGCGCGCTCGTGCCGGTGATGGGCATCCTCGCCGCGCTCGTCGATGCGCGTTCCTGCGGCCGCGGCCGCCATGTGGATGTCGCCATGACCGACGCGGTGCTCGCGCATGCGATTTTTCCGCTGCTCGGCGTGCTCGAGGAAGGCAAGGCGCCGGCGCGCGGCGCGACCATGCTCTCCGGCGGGCTGCCCTGCTACAACGTTTATCGCGCCAGGGACGGCCGATTTCTCGCGGTCGGCGCGCTGGAAAAGAAATTCTGGGAGACGCTGTGCGAGGCGCTTGGCTGTCCGGAATTGAAGTCGAAGCACATCGTCTATGGCGAGGAAGCCGCCCCGGTCAAGGCGCGGCTCGCTGCGATTTTCGCCACGCGTACCCAGGAAGAGTGGGCGCGCGAGCTTTCGCATCTCGATTGCTGCGTCAGCCCGGTTCTCACCATGGACGACGCGCTCGCCAACGAGCAGTTGCGCGCGCGCGGCATGGTTGTCGAAGGAGCAGACGGTCTGCCGCAACTGGCGCTGCCGGTAAAATTCAGCGAATTCGATTTCGCGGTGGAGCGCCCCGCGCCCACTGCCGGCGAGCACACGCAAGAAATTCTGCGCGAAGCCGGCTACAGCAAAGCCGAGATCGAGGCGCTGGCGCAGGCAAAGGTCATTTGAGAGGAGAACGGTCGAAAATGCGGTTGGCGTTGGTGTGGAAAGCGCTGGCGATCGGCTGCGCCGGATGGATCGCGTTCGCGGCATCGGCCGACGACGGGCCGAAAATCACCGAGGAGACGCCGTATGTGAAGTCGCCGGCGGTGGTGGTCGAGGCGATGCTCAAGCTCGCCGGAGTGCGGGCGAACGATTTTGTCATCGATCTGGGCTCGGGCGACGGCCGCATTGTCATCGACGCGGCGAAAAAATACCACGCGCGCGGGCTCGGCATCGACTACGACCCGCGGCTGGTGAAGCTGGCCACCGAGAACGCGCGCGAAGCCGGCGTCGCCGGGCGCGTCTCGTTCCAGGAACAGGACATCTTCAAGGCCGATTACGGCGCGGCTTCGGTGGTGACGATGTACCTGCTGCCGGAATACAACCTTGCGTTGCGGCCGCGGCTGCTGCGGCTCAAGCCCGGCACGCGCGTCGTGTCGCACGACTGGGACATGGGAGACTGGCAGGCCGATGCGAGCGTGACCATTCCGGTGCCCGACAAGCCGGTCGGGGTGCGCAAGTCGAGCACCATCTATTTCTGGATCGTTCCGGCGCGGATCGAGGGGCGCTGGCGCTCGCGCGTGCCGACCTCGAAGGGAGTGGCCGACGTCGAATTCGACCTGCGCCAGTCGTTCCAGCATTTCGGCGGCACGGCGACGGTCCGCGGGCGACCGGTGCCGCTGGCGCGCACTTTCCTCAAGGCCGACTACATCTCGTTCCGCTTCGACGACGGCGGCGAGACGCTGCGCTTCCAGGGCCGGGTGTCGAACGGTCGCATCGCCGGCCAGTTGCTGCGCCGTGGCGACAGGAGTTACCGCTGGCGCGCGCTGCGGCAGGACAATCCGGCGTGAACCGGCGGTGTTGCCGTCATTCCGGCCAAGCGAGGCGCGAGCCGGAATCCAGTGTCGTTCGCTGGGCAAGTCCCTGGATTCCCGCTCCCCGATTAAAGCATTCGGGGACAAGCTTCGCGGGAATGACGCCTCAGGCATTCACCAGCGGCACGAGGTTGCCCCCGGTTCTCGTGACCGCTTTTGCCCGCTCGAGGTCGGCGACGAGGTACGCCGCGAGCGCCGCGGTGGTCATGCCGAGGTGGCGGCGGTTGATCTCGCCGAAGATCGGCACGCTGTCGATGTAGGCGTGCAGGCCGTCGAGCCGGATGGCGCGCTTCTCCAGCAGCGCGAAAGTCAGCATCACCTTGACGCAGTGCCGGGCGAGGCGGGTGATGTCGTGCTCGTAGCCCTCCAGCCGCCGGAACGCGCGCTCCAGCGCGGCATCGACGCTATCGAACGGCCGGCCGTGGCCCGGAATGACGGCCTTCACGTCGAGGGCCGCAATGGCTTCGAGCGTCGCGCGCGTTTCCCCGAACGCGTCCTCGCGCCCGAACAGCGCCGGAAAAATCACGCCGAAGCCGTTTTCCCATAGCGCATCGCCCGAGATGAGGACGCGCGCCTCCGGCGCGTGGAACATCGCCGCGTGCGTGTCGTGTCCCGGCGCGGCCAGCACCTGCCAGTCGAGTTCGCCCATTTTCAGCGTCTCCCCGGGAGCGAACGCGTCGTCGTAGCGGAAGCGCTCGGCGCGTTGGTCGGCGACGGCGAGGACGAGCCCGGCTTCATCCCAGGTGTCGATGAGCGGCGCCTCGCCCGCGGGGATGCTGATGCGGCAGCCGTATCGCCGCGCGATCGCGGCGTTGCCGCCCATGTGATCGGAATGGCAGTGGGTGTTGACCAGCCGCTCGAGCGGGGCGCCGGCGAGCGCGCTCTCGAGCAAGGCGAGAGTCTGCGGCACGTGCGCGCCGTAGCCGGAATCGACCAGCGTGAAGCCTCCGGCGTCGCGCAGCAGGATGTTGTTGGACGAAAGCCAGCCGCGCTCCAGCACGCGGAGGCTTGCAGGCAGCTTCAGCACGCGGCTCTCCTCGCGGGCAGCTGCGCGAGAACGTCGCGCTTCTGCGCGTCGGTGAGGGCAGACCACGCGGCGATCTCGTCGAGGGTGCGAAGACAGCCTTCGCACAGGCCCGATTGCGGATTCATCCTGCAAACGTCGATGCACGGCGACGGCACGTCGCCCCCCTTCGGAAAAGGGGGGCCGGGGGGGATTTCTTTCGGCGATCGCGCAGCAGAAGCGCTCATGTCGTGGCGAGGCTCATCCATTCAACTTCGCCGCCAGCGCCCGCGCCGCCTTCGAGGCCGGCTCGCGCTTGAGTTCCCGGCAGATGAATTCCCCGGCGCGGAAAACCTTCACCAGATCGACGCCGGTGTCGATGCCCAATCCGTCCAGCATGTAGATCATGTCCTCGGTGGCGACGTTGCCGCTCGCGCCCTTGGCATACGGGCAGCCGCCGAGTCCCGACACCGAGCTGTCGAAAGTCTTCACACCGAGCTCGAGCGAGGCGTAAATGTTGGCGAGCGCCTGTCCCCAGGTATCGTGATAATGGCCCGCCAGCCGCTCGATCGGCACTTGCGCGGCGACGGCCTCGATCATGGCGCGGATTTTCCCCGGCGTGCCGACGCCGATGGTGTCACCGAGCGAGATCTCGTAGCAGCCCATGTCATGCAGGCTCTTGGCCACCGCGGCGACCGCGCGCGGGGCGACCGCGCCCTCATAGGGGCAACCAGCGACGCAGGAAATGTAGCCGCGCACGCGCATGCCGCGAGCCAGCGCCGCCGCGGTCACCGGCTCGAAGCGCGCCAGGCTTTCGGCGATGCTGCAGTTGATGTTTTTCCGGCTGAAGGTTTCGGAAGCGGCGCCGAAAACGGCGATCTCCTTTGCGCCGGCGGCGACCGCGGCCTCGAAGCCTTTCATGTTCGGCACCAGCACCGGGTACGCGACCCCGGGTTTTCGGCGGATGCCCGCCATGACCTCGGGCGCGTCGGCCATCTGCGGCACCCATTGCGGCGACACGAACGCGGTGGCTTCGATCGCCGCAAGGCCGGCGTCGGCGAGCCGGTCGATGAGCTCGATCTTGACCGCCGCCGGCACGCGCGCCGGTTCGTTCTGCAATCCGTCGCGCGGACCGACCTCGACGATGCGGACCCTGGCCGGCAGGCTCATTTCGGTTCCGGATCGAAGTCGAGCAGCTCGGCGCCCTCGGCGGCCTGATCGCCGACCTGGTAATGGATTTCCGCTACCCTGCCGCGCGACGGCGCCATGATGGTGTGCTCCATTTTCATCGCTTCCAGGATGAGAAGAGGCGTGCCTTTCTCGACCCTGGCCCCGACTTCGACCAGGACCGCGACGATCTTTCCCGGCATGGGCGCCGCGAGCCCGCCCGCATGGGTCTCGGCTTCGAGTTCCTGGATGAGCGGATCGTGCAGCTCGAGGCGGTGATGCTGGCCGGGGAGGAACACGTCGAAGCGGCTGCCCGAGCGGACCACGCGCCCGAGCACCGCGATGTCGTCGAGCGTCGCCGCGAGTCTGCCGTCGTCGCGGACGCGTCCGTCGAGCGCGCGCCGCCTGCCGCCCAGCTCGAGATCGAAACCCGCGTCGCGATAATGCACCGTCATCGCGGACTGGCGCTCGCCATCGCGGAATACGAATACGTGGCGATTGTCCTGGTTGAGCCGCCAGCCGTCGGCGAGGTGCCACGGCGAATGCGGATCGCCCGAGCGCAAGGCGCGCCGCCGCGCTTCGCTGCCGAGCTGCAGCAGCGCCGCGAGCGTCGCGAGCGCGAGCGCTTCCTCGCCGGCAGGCGCGGGAGCAGCGAGCAGCTCGTCGCGGTGACGCTCGATCAGGCCGGTGTCGAGATCGGCCGCGGCGAAAGCGCGGCACTGCACCAGCCGCAGCAGAAACGGAACATTGGTCGCGATGCCCGCGACCTCGAACTCCTCCAGCGCAGCCCGCATCCCGGCAAGCGCGGCGCCGCGGTCCTCGCCGTGGACGATCAGTTTGGCGAGCATCGGATCGTAGTACGGCGTGATTTCGTCGCCGGCGCGCACGCCGGTGTCGATGCGCACCTGCCGCGACTCGGCCGGCAGGCCCAGGTGCACGATGCGCCCGGTCGCCGGAAGGAAATGGTTGCCCGGGTCCTCGGCGTAGATGCGCGCCTCGATCGCATGGCCGTCGATGCGCAGGTCATCCTGCGCCAGCGGCAGCTTCTCGCCCGCGGCGACCCGCAACTGCCATTCGACCAGATCGAGGCCGGTGATCATCTCGGTCACCGGGTGCTCGACCTGCAGCCGCGTGTTCATCTCCATGAAGTGAAAAGCGCCGGCCCGATCGACGATGAACTCGACGGTGCCGGCGCCGACGTAGCCGACGGCTTTTGCCGCGGCGAGCGCGGCTGCGCCCATCTCGCGCCGGCGCTTCGCGTTCATTCCCGGCGCGGGCGCTTCCTCGATGATTTTCTGGTGGCGGCGCTGAACCGAACAGTCGCGCTCGAACAGGTGCACGCACGCGCCGTGGCGGTCGGCGAATACCTGGACCTCGACGTGCCGCGGGCGATCGAGATATTTCTCCAGCAGCACGCGCTCGTCGCCGAAGGCGGACTTCGCCTCGCGCCGGCAGGACGCGAGCGCGGCATCGAAATCCGCGGCGCGCTCGACCGCGCGCATGCCCTTGCCGCCGCCGCCCGCGGATGCCTTGATCAGCACCGGGAAGCCGATGCGCCCGGCTTCGCTGCGCAGGACAGCGCCGCTCTGATTGTCGCCGTGATAGCCGGGCACGAGCGGCACGCCGGCTTTTTCCATGAGTGTCTTGGCGGCCGCCTTGCTGCCCATGGCGCGGATCGCGGCGGCGGGCGGTCCGATGAACACCACCCCGGTGCGCTCGCAGGCTTCGGCGAAGTCGGCGTTCTCGGAGAGGAAGCCGTAGCCGGGATGAACGGCTTCGGCGCCCGAACGCCGCGCCGCATCGAGAATGCCTTCGGCGCGCAGATAGCTGTCCCCGGCTTGCGCCGGCCCGATGCAGAAAGCTTCGTCGGCGAGCGCGACATGGAGTGCGCCGGCGTCGGCCTGCGAGTAGACGGCCACCGTGCGGATGCCCAGGCGGCGCGCGGTGCGGACGACCCGGCAGGCGATCTCGCCGCGATTGGCAATCAGGATTTTCGTGAACATCGAAAGAGCTTTACCGCGGAGGGCACGGAGAACACGGAGAAAAACGATCTATCTGAAACGGCCTCTCCCGGTGCGCTCCATGGTTTCCGTGGATCAAGATTTTTTCTTCCTCTTCGCGTTTTTGCGGGGTGCTTTTTTGCCGTTGCCGCCCGCGATCCACGCCGGCGCGCGCTTCTCGAGGAATGCACGCATGCCTTCCCGGCCTTCTTCTGACGCGCGGATCGTGGCGATGCGCGTGGCGGTGTCGGCGATCAGGTCGGGCGTGAGGGCGCTGCGCCCGACCGAGCGGATCAGGTCCTTGGCCGCGGCCTGCGCGGCCGGTCCGCCCTGCACCAGGTGGCCGAGGATTTCATTCACTTTCGCGTCGAGCTCCTCCGGGAGCACCAGCTCCTGCACCAGGCCGATGCGGTAGGCTTCAGCGGCGGCGAAGCGCTCGGCGGTGAGGAAATAGCGCCGCGCGGCGCGCTCGCCCATCGCGGCGATCACGTAGGGGCTGATGGTCGCGGGCGTGAGCCCCAGCTTCACTTCCGAGAGGCAGAACTCCGCGCCCTGCTCGGCGACCGCGATGTCGCAGGCCGCGAGGAGCCCCATGCCGCCGGCGAAGGCGGCGCCATGCACGCGCGCCACCGTGGGCTTTTTCAGCATATGCAGGCGGTTGAGCATGCCGGCGAGCGCCATGGCGTCGGCGTGGTTCTCCTCGAAGCCGAGTTCCGCCATGCTCTGCATCCAGTTCAGGTCGGCGCCGGCGCAGAATGCGCTGCCGCGCCCGGCGAGCGCCACGGCGCGCACGCCGGCGTCGGCATCGAGCGCGGCGAAGGCCGCGGTGAGCTCCGCGATCATGGTCCGGTTGAAGGCGTTGCGCACTTCCGGCCGGTTGAGCCAGACGACGCAGACGCCCTGGCCGGACTGGAGCTCGATGGTCTTGTATTTCATGCCTGTTGTTCTCCGTTAAACGTGAATGTCACGCGCCGCGCAATGCTCGTCATCGTTGCTCAAGTGGTCCGGTAGTCACTGCGGTTCAATCACGACTTCGGTCAGCACCGAGTTGGCGATGAAGCAGCGCGCGTGCGCCTTTTCGTGCAGTTCCTGCAACTGTTCCCTGCCTGGCGGCTGGTCGCCGCCGAACGTAATCAGCGGGCGCAACGTGACCCGCGTCATCGCCATCCTGCCGTCGCGATTCTTCTCCAGCACGCCGACGGCTTCATCGGTGTAGCGATCGACGATGAACTTCTTCTCGCAGGCGAGGTACAGGAACCACAGCATGTGGCAGGAGGACAGCGACGCGACAAAGGCCTGCTCGGGATCCACGCCCGGGGCTTGCGGCGCAGTCGGCGGAATATTGGCGCGCGCCGCCGTTCCCGGAACGCTGATGCCGTCGTCGAAATTGACCCTGTAGGAGCGGTCGTAGGTGGAATAAGCGAAGTCCGGAGTGATTCGCTTCCAGTCGATCCTGGCGCTGTGGCTGGACATCGGGTTCGATCCTTTTTTCGGGTTACATGCGGAATACGCCGAACTTCGTCTCCTCGATCGGCGCGTTGAGCGTGGCCGAGAGGGCGAGCGCGAGCACGCGGCGGGTATCCTCGGGCGCGATCACGCCGTCGTCCCACAGGCGCGCGGTGGCGTAATAGGGATGTCCCTGGCGCTCGTACTGATCGAGGATCGGGCGCTTGAAGGCCTCTTCCTCTTCGGCGCTCCAGCTGCCGCCTTTCGCCTCGATGCCGTCGCGCTTGATGGTGGCGAGCACCGAGGCCGCCTGCTGGCCCCCCATCACCGAGATGCGGGCGTTGGGCCACATCCACAGGAAGCGCGGGCCGAAGGCGCGCCCGCACATGCCGTAGTTGCCGGCGCCGTGCGAGCCGCCGATGACGAGCGTGAACTTCGGCACCCTGGCGCAAGCGACCGCGGTGACCATTTTCGCGCCGTCCCTGGCGATTCCGGCGTTCTCGTATTTTTTCCCGACCATGAAGCCGGTGACGTTCTGCAGGAAAAGCAGCGGAATGCGGCGCTGGCTGCACAGCTCGATGAAATGCGCGCCCTTGAGCGCCGATTCGGAGAACAGGATGCCGTTGTTGGCGACGATGCCGACCGGGTAACCGCTGATGCGGGCGAAGCCGGTGACGAGCGTGGTGCCGTAGTTCTGCTTGAACTCGTCCAGGTCGCTGCCGTCGACGATGCGCGCGATCACCTCGCGCACGTCGTAGGTCCTGCGCGTGTCGGTCGGGATCACGCCATGCAGCTCTTCGGCGGGATAGAGCGGCTCCACCGGCTCGCGCAACACGAGCGTCACGTTTTTCGCGCGGTTGAGGTTGGCGACGATGCTGCGCGCGATCGACAGCGCGTGCGCTTCGTTCAGCGCATAGTGGTCGGCGACGCCCGACTGGCGCGTGTGCACATCCGCGCCGCCGAGCTCCTCGGGCGACACCACCTCGCCGGTCGCCGCCTTCACCAGCGGCGGGCCGCCGACGAAGATCGTGCCCTGGCCCTTGACGATGATGGTCTCGTCGGACATCGCCGGCACGTAGGCGCCGCCCGCGGTGCACGAGCCCATCACCGCGGCGATTTGCGGGATGCCGGCCGCGGACAGGTTGGCCTGGTTGTAGAAAATTCGGCCGAAATGCTCGCGGTCGGGAAAGACGTTGTCCTGCTCCGGCAGGAAGGCGCCGCCCGAATCGACGAGGTAAATGCAGGGCAGCCGGTTCTGCAGCGCGATTTCCTGCGCGCGCAGGTGCTTCTTCACCGTCATCGGATAGTAAGTGCCGCCCTTCACGGTGGCATCATTGACCACCACCACGCACTCCTGCCCGGAGATGCGGCCGATGCCGGTGATGACGCCGGCGGCCGGCGCCTCGCCGTCGTACATGCCGAGCGCGGCGAGCTGCGAGAGTTCCAGGAACGGCGAGCCCGGGTCGAGCAGCAGCCGCACGCGCTCGCGCGGGAGCAGCTTTCCGCGCGCGACGTGTTTTGCCCGCGCCTGCTCGTCGCCGCCGAGCGACACGCGGTCAACCCGGTCGCGCAGATCCGCGACCAGCGCCGCCATGGCGCGGGCGTTGCCCTGGAATTCTTGCGCGCGCGGATCGAGCTTGCTTTTGATGACGGGCATGGATGGAATTACCAGCCGCCGGTGGCGAGCCACTTGTCGATCTGGTCGAGCCGGTCCGAGCCCCAGAAGGGCTCGCCGTCGATGATGATGTAGGGCGATCCGAACGCGCCGTGCGCGATCGCCTTGTCCACCTCGGCCTTGGTGCGCTCTTTCACCGCCGGGTCGCTGATGCCGGCGCGGACTTCGTCGGTATTCAATCCCAACGTCGCGCACACGGCAATAGTGTTGTCGGCGTTGGAAATGTCGATGCCCTCGACGAAATAGGCGTGATAGAGCGCTTTCGCCAGCGCTTTCGCACGCCTCGGGTCTTTGCCGTCCAGCCAGTAGAAGGCCCGGGCGGGTGCGACCGTGGCGATCGGGAATACCTCGGGCTGGTGATATTCGACGCCGTGAAACTTTGCGCTGCGGGGAAAGTCGCGCTCGTGATACGGGCCCTTCATCGGGATCGAGGGCAGCGGCGTGCCGCCGGTCGCCCTGAAGGCGACGCCGAGCAGAAACGGCCGCCAGGTGACCTCGCGGCCGTATTTCGCCGCGATGGCGTCGATCTTGCGGCTGGCGATGTAGCCGTAGGGAGAAGAAAAGTCGAAGTAAAACTCGATCGGATTCGCCATGGATGGTTGTCCTTACTTTCTTATCACGGTTTCAGCACAGCTCGATCGCCATCGCGGTGGCTTCGCCGCCGCCGATGCAAAGCGTGGCCACGCCGCGCCTGCCGCCGGTCCTCCTCAGCGCGCCGATGAGCGTGACGAGGATGCGCGCGCCCGAGGCGCCGATCGGGTGGCCTAGCGCGCAGGCGCCGCCGTGGATGTTCACCTTTTCGTGCGGCAGCCGGTGCTCCCGCATCGCCGCCAGGGTGACGACGGCGAAGGCCTCGTTGATCTCGTAGAGGTCCACCTTCGCCGCGCTCCAGCCGGTGCCGTCGAAAAGTTTTCTGATCGCTCCCACCGGCGCGGTGGTGAACCAGCCCGGCTCCTGCGCGTGGGTGCTGTGGCCGACGACGATGGCGAGCGGCTTCAGGCCCAGCCGCTCGGCGGTGGAGCGGCGCATCATCACCAGCGCCGCGGCGCCGTCCGAGATCGAGCTCGAGTTGGCCGCAGTCACCGTTCCGTCCTTGCGGAACGCGGGCTTGAGCGTCGGGATCTTGTCGAAGTTGGCCTTGAACGGCTGTTCGTCCTGCTCCATGAAGCGTTCGTTCTTGGCGGCCTTGATTGCGAGCGGGGTCATCTCCCAGGCGAACCAGCCGTTCTTGTTGGCGGCCTGGGCGCGCTCGAGCGACGTCACCGCGAACCTGTCCTGCTCTTCGCGCGAGAATTGATATTTCACCGCGCAATCCTCGGCGAAGCTGCCCATCAGCCGGCCTCCGCCTTTTTCGTCGCGGGCGTAGGCGTCCTCCAACCCGTCGAAGAACATGTGGTCGATCACCTGGCCGTGGCCCATGCGGTAACCGGCGCGCGCTTTCAGCAGCAGGTAGGGCGCGTTGGTCATCGATTCCATGCCGCCTGCGACCACGATGTCGTTGCTGCCTGCAGCTAGAAGATCGTGCGCGAACATCGCCGCCTTCATGCCCGAGCCGCACATCTTGTTGACGGTGGTGCAACCGGCGGAAAGCGGCAGGCCCGCGCCGATGCTTGCCTGGCGCGCGGGCGCCTGGCCCTGGCCCGCGGGCAGCACGCAGCCCATGATCACCTCCTGCACCTGCTCGGGCTTGATGCCGGCGCGCTCGACCGCGGCGCGGATCGCCGCTGCGCCGAGCTGCGGCGCAGCAAAATCCTTCAGCTCGCCCTGGAACGCGCCCATCGGCGTGCGCGAGGCGGAAACGATGACGATTGGATCATTTAGCATGGTTTTGTGTGCCTTCCAGTGCCGTCAAAGTCGCATTACAGTGTGCTTGACCAAACAGATCAGCGCGAGAACTTTACGATGCCGCGTTGCCCTAGATATTGTTGAAATAAAGCCAAAGCCTCGGATTTAGTGCGGACGCGTTCTCGTACGTACAGTTTTTGTACGCCCGGCGGATCAACGGATAGATTGCCGGCAAACTTATTCCAGAACACCTTCATGTAACGTTCCCAAGTGTCGTCCGTGGGCCCAAGGGATTGATGATAGATCAAGATGTCATTGCAGACACCGACTCGCAACCCTGCAAGGTGAGCTCGATACGAGAAATCGATATCGTATAGGTGAAATCCATCGAAATTTTCTGCGTCAAAGCGCAGAGATTCGGCCACCCATCGCCTGGTGGCGAGGAACAGACCATCCAACGCCTGGATATTCCCCCGAGCGGGTTGGTTTTCCGGACCGAATACGTCCAGTGTAAATCCTTCTCCGGTTAAGACAGGTTGCACCACCTGGCCATGTATCCCGGGTTGGCCGGCGCTGATCCAACGGCCGTTCAGTAACATGGACGTACCTGCCACCCCGATCAGATCGAATGACTCGAGATGCGCAAACAGCCGATCACAGAAATCAGGAGTCAGTATCTCTATGTCGTCGTGGCTGAAAATCAAAAGCTCGCCGTTGCTACGTTCAATACCACGGTTGTAGCCATCCGCGAGCGATGTCGCGTCGTCGATTCGAATCAACTCGTAAGGCCAGTCACCGAGTTGCCGTGCATAGTTTTCGGCTACGCAGTTGAAGTTCTGATCGTCGATGCTGCAGATGATGATAGACAAATCCCGCTGTCGAGATTTCGCAAGAATCTTGTTCAACAGCCTGCGCAGCACTCGGCTATTTCCCTGTCGCTATGTCTGGCTATGGCCGTCAGGCAGTTTCGCCGAATAGCTCGCGGCCTATCAGCCAGCGGCGAATCTCGCTGGTGCCGGCTCCTATCTCGTACAGCTTTGCGTCGCGCCACAGCCTCCCGGTCGGATAGTCGTTGATGTAGCCGTTGCCGCCGAGGCACTGGATCGCCTCGCCTGCCATCCAGGTCGCTTTTTCAGCCGCATACAGGATGGCGCCGGCGGCGTCCTTTCTCGCGCTCGTTCCAGTCATGTCGCCGCGGTCCAGGGCCTGGCCGACGGCATAGACGTAGGCGCGGCAGGCATTCATCGTCGTGTACATGTCGGCAAGCTTGCCCTGCATCAGCTGGAACTCGCCGATCGGCTGGCCGAACTGCTTGCGCTCGTGCAGATACGGAACCACGACGTCCATGCAGGCCTGCATGATGCCGAGCGGCCCGCCGGCGAGCACCGCGCGCTCGTAATCGAGGCCGGACATCAACACGTTCACGCCGCGGCCGACGTCGGAAAGAATATTCTCCTCGGGCACCTCGCAGTCCTGGAACACCAGCTCGCAGGTGTTCGAGCCGCGCATGCCGAGCTTGTCGAGCTTCGGTGCGGCGGAGAAGCCTCGCATTCCCTTTTCGATCAGGAACGCGGTGATGCTCCGCGGGCCGGCGTTGACGTCGGTCTTGGCGTAGACCACCAGCACGTCGGCATCCGGCCCGTTGGTGATCCACATCTTGCTGCCGTTGAGGATGAATTTGCCTTGGCGGTATTCGGCGCGGGTTTTCATCGACACCACATCCGAGCCCGAGCCCGGCTCCGACATGGCGAGCGCGCCGACACGCTCGCCCGCGACCAGCCCGGGAAGGTATTTCTTCCTCTGCGCCTCGCTGCCGTTCCTGCGGATCTGGTTGACGCAAAGATTGGAGTGCGCGCCGTAGGAAAGGCCCACCGAGGCCGAGGCGCGGCTGATCTCCTCCATGGCGACGATGTGGGCGGTGTAGCCCATCATGGTGCCGCCGTATTCTTCCTCCACCGTGACGCCGAGCAGGCCCAGGGCTCCCATCTTTTTCCACAGGTCCATCGGGAACTGGTTGCAGCGGTCGATCTCGGCTGCGCGCGGGGCGATCTCGGCGCCGGCGAAGGCGCGCGCCGTGTTGCGCAGCATGGCGATGTCCTCGCCCAGGGCGAAGCGCAGCCCGGGCAGCTCGATCATCGGAACTCCGCCGGCAGAGAGGTTCTGGGCTCGGTCCATGGAAGCCTCCGGAATGGGGTAAAGACTTTACTTAACGTTAACGTAAACGTCAACTTGCTTGTCACTTTGAATGTCGACTTGATGCGATCGGCCTCAGGCCGCCTGGCGGCGCTTTCTGCCCCGGGCGGTGTTGAGGAGCTTGCGCGACTGCTGCTCGAAGGCGCGGATTTCGGCGAGCACCTCCTCGAGGTCTTCGCGCTGCTGCTCGAGCTGCTCGCGCCGGAAGGCGAGCGCGGCGACGAACTTCTGCAGCTGCGGCCGCTCGTCGTGCGCGGAGTCGTAGATGTCGAGCATCTCGCGCACCTCGGCGAGCGAGAAGCCGAGCCGCTTGCCGCGCAGGATCAGTTTAAGGCGCACGTAGTCGCGCTTGGAATAGACGCGGCGGCTGCCGACGCGCTGGGGTTCGAGCAGGCCCTCGTCCTCGTAGAAACGGATGGTGCGCGGCGTGACGTCGAACTCGCGCGCCAGATCGCTGATGGTGTAGGTTTCGCTGGACTCGCTCATGGGCGCAGGCGCCGATTCGGTGGCGGGTGGGGCCGTAATCTGCGAAAATTCACGGTTTTCGGGCGAAGCAGGCGGATTTTACTCCGACTTCGCTGCCCCATTCAAAGCGCATGACTCCAGAATCCATCCTCGAATATCCGCACGCGGCGCCTCCCGCCGCCGGCGAGACCCTTGAAATCGCCCCCGGCGTGCATTGGCTGCGCATGCCCTTGCCGTTCGCGCTCGACCACATCAACCTGTGGCTGCTCGAGGACGGCGAGGCTTGGACCATCGTCGACTGCGGTTATGGCAACGATGCCACGCGTTCGCTGTGGGAGCGGATTTTCGCCGAGCGCATCGGCGATCGTCCGGTGAAGCGCGTCATCGTCACGCACCATCATCCCGACCACGCCGGCAACGCCTTCTGGCTGACGCGGCATTTCGAAGCGGAATTCTGGATGCCGCAGGCGGAGTATTTCGCCGCGCACGCGCATCGCGACGCACAGGCAGGATTCGATTTCGAAAACTATGTGGCGATGTTCAGGAAGAACGGCCTTGCCGGTAAACAGCTGGAGAAAATGCAGGGGCGCCGCGGCGGCTATCGTCGCGGCGTGCCCGAGTTCCCGACGTCGTACCGGCGCCTCACCGACGGCCGGACGCATTCGATCGGCGGCCGCGGCTGGCGCGTGATCATGGGTTACGGCCATGCGCCCGAGCATGCGGCGCTGTACTGCGAGGATCTCGGCGTTCTGATCTCCGGCGACATGGTGCTGCCGAAGATTTCGACCAACGTCAGCGTCTGGGCAAACGAGCCCGAGGGCAATCCGCTGGCCCTGTTTCTCGATTCGATTTCACACTATGCCGAGCTACCGGCGACGACGCTCGTATTGCCGTCGCACGGCTTGCCTTTCCGCGGTCTGCGCGAGCGCATCGCGCAGCTCCATGAGCACCATCGCCTGCGGCTCGCGGAGCTGTACGAATATTGCGGCACCCCCAAGGCGGCGGCCGATGTGCTCCCGGTTCTGTTCCGCCGCGAGCTCGACACGCACCAGCTGTTCTTCGCCATGGGCGAGGCCATGGCGCATCTGCATTTCCTGCACTACGAAGGGCGTCTCGGTTGCGAAGCCGGAGCCGACGGGACGCTCCGCTACGTCCAGAGTCGAGGTGCTGCGTGAGTTCGCAGCGGGCCGGCTTCGATCACGCCGAAGCGGCCAGGGTGTTTGCCGAAGTGGCGCAGCGCTCCAGCCGGCTGCTGGCCGACTTCGCGCGGCACCACGCCGACGGCAAGGGCATCGCCTTCAGCGACGAATTCGGCATCGCCAGGGCTTTCATGGAGTTGGCGGCGAACATGCTCGCCAATCCCTGGAAGCTCGCCGAGACCCAGATGAAGATGTTCTGGGACTACACGGCGCTGTGGCAGTCGACGCTGCTGAGGATGATGGGCCACGAAGCAAAACCGGTCGCGGAGTCCGCGGAGGGCGACAACCGCTTCCGCCACGAGGACTGGGAGAACCATTTCCTGTTCGATTACCTGAAGCAGTCTTACCTGATCATGTCGCGCCACGTCCACGACGCCGTGTCTTCGGCCGAGGGGCTCCCGGAGGAGACGCAGAAGAAGGTGAATTTTTTCACCCGCCAGTATATCGACGCCTTGTCGCCGTCGAACTTCGCTCACACCAATCCGCAGGTGCTGCGCGAGACCCTCGCCTCGGGCGGACAGAATCTGCTGCGGGGCCTGAATAACCTGCTCGCGGACATCGAGCGCGGTGACGGCCAGCTGCGCATCAGCATGACCGACGACAAGGCGTTCAAGGTCGGCGTCAATGTCGCCACCGCGCCGGGCAAGGTCGTGTTCCAGAACGATCTGATGCAACTGATCCAGTACGCGCCGAGCACCGCGGCGGTGTTCAGGCGGCCGCTCCTCATCGTCCCGCCGTGGATCAACAAGTATTACATTCTCGACTTGCGCGAGAAGAACTCGTTCATCCGCTGGGCGGTGGGCGAGGGGCACACCGTGTTCGTGATCTCCTGGATCAATCCCGACGCGGCGCACGCCGGCAAGAGCTTCGAGGACTACATGTTCGAAGGGCCGCTCGCCGCGCTCGACGCGATCGGGAAAGCCACCGGCGAGCGCAGCATCAACGTCATCGGCTATTGCCTCGGCGGCACGCTGCTGGGCGCGACGCTCGCCTGGATGGCCGGGAAAAGCGACCGCCGGGCCGTTTCGAAGGGACGCGGCGGCCAGGAGGTCGCATCCCAAGTCTACGGCGGCCAGAAGGCCGCCTCGGCGACATTCTTCGTGTCACTGCTCGATTTTCCATTCCGGGCGAGTTGGGCGTATTCATCGACGAGCAGCAGATCGGAAACCTCGAGCGGCGCATGGGCGAGCGCGGCTATCTCGACGGCGCCGAGATGGCGGCCACCTTCAACATGCTGCGCGCGAACGACCTGATCTGGTCGTTCGTGGTCAACAACTACCTGCTCGGCAAGGACCCGTTTCCGTTCGACCTCCTGTACTGGAATTCGGACTCGACGCGCATGCCGGCGGAAATGCACAGCTTCTATCTTCGCAACATGTATCTCGGCAACAGGATGAAGGACCCCGGCGGCATCACGCTGGGCGGCGTGCCGATCGATTTGCGCCGGATCACGATCCCGGCGTATTTCGTCTCCACGGTCGAGGATCACATCGCGCCGTGGAAATCCACCTACAAGGGCGCGCGCATCCTGGCGGGCGCGAAGAGGCGCCGCCCGCGTCCCGGCGGGCCGGTGAAGTTCGTGCTCGGCGGCTCGGGCCACATCGCCGGCATTGTCAATCCGCCCGCCGCCGGCAAGTACGGCTACTGGACCAATGCGGAGTTGCCCGAGTCGTCCGAGGAGTGGCAGGCGGGCGCGGCCTGGCACGAGGGGTCCTGGTGGACCGACTGGCAGGCGTGGATCGCCGCATTGAACGGCGCCGAGCGCGTACCTGCACGCGTCCCGGGCGAGGGCAGGTTGCAGGTCATCGAAGACGCGCCGGGCTCTTACGTCAGCGTCCGGGCAGGCACACCGAAGTCATAGCGCCGCTCTGCTTTCCGCACCCCCTTTAACCAGGGGGCTGACGCGGCTTGCGCGGGGCGCGGGCGAACAGCCGGTCATACAGCCAGTTCGGCAGATGGCGCAGCACGAGGGACACGAGCGCCATCTGCCAGGGAATGACGGCGAGCCGGCGCCGCTTCGCGATCGCGCGGGCGAAGCGGCGCGCCGCGTCATCGGCCTCGAGCAGGAAAGGCATGCGGTAGGGATTCGCCGCCGTCATCGGTGTGCGGATGTAGCCCGGACAGATCGTCACCACGGCCACGCCCGTGCCGTGCAGTTCCGTGCGCAGGCTCTCCAGATAGGTGATCGCGGCGGATTTCGAGGCGCTGTAGGCGCCCGACCCCGGCAGCCCGCGAAAGCCGGCGACGCTGGCAATGCCGACCAGCATGCCGCTGCCCCGGCTGCGCATGGGCGCGACGAAAGGCTGGAGTGTCGCCATCATCCCGAGGACGTTCGTGTCCATCACTTTTCTGAATGCCGCGATGTCCTCCCGATTTTCGCCGAGGGTGCCGATACTCACGCCGGCGTTGGCGATGACGATGTCGGGCGCGCCGAAGCGCTGCATGAAATCCCGCGCCGCGGTTTGCACGCTTGCCGGGTCGGTCACATCGACGCGGTAGCAGGCGCCCGGGCAGCCGAGCTTTGCCGCCAGAGCCTGCATCGTCTCGAGCCGGCGCGCGCACAAGCCGACCGCGGCGCCGGAGCGCGCATAGTGAACGGCGAGCGCCTCGCCGACGCCGCTCGATGCGCCGGTGATGAATACTTTCAGCGCGCTAATTTGGCCGTTCCTGTCGCGCCCGCTTCACCAGCTCGTCGATCACCTGGACCACTGGCCGGGTGCCGCCGGCGAGGCGCGCCGAGGTCAGATATTTGCCGTCGATCACGAAGGTCGGCACGCCGCGCACGTTATAAGCCTTGATCATCTCGCTTGCCGCATTCACCTTGGCCCGGCCTGCGGGCGAAGCGACGCCGCAAGGGCGCTAGGACTTGGTCTTGGCGAGCTGCTTGCGCGCTTCGCCGATCAGATAATCCGTGACCTTCAGCATCACCTGGCGCTCGCCGCTCATCGTGGCACTGACGACGTAGCGTCCCTGCACCGCCAGAGTGGGTACGCCGTCGATCCTGTAGGCCTGGGTCATCTGTGCAGCGCGCCGCAGTTTGCTCTCGACCGTGAACGAGTGGAAGACGGCGTCGTACTTGGCCGCGTCCACGCCGTGCTTGGAGAGCCAATCCGCCACCCATTTGGCATAGGCGTCGCCGTGCTGCGTCACGCCGCCCTGCTGGTGGATCGCATCGAACAGCGGCCGGTGCAGGCGCTCAACTTCGCCCAGCGCTTCCAGCGCGTAGAAAATCCGCGCATCGATCGCCCATTCCTCGTTGAAAATCGCCGGCACGCGCTTGAACTGCGCATCGCGCGGAAGCCGCTTCAGCCAATTCTCGAGCGTCGGTTCGAGGGCATAGCAATGCGGACAGCGGTACCAGAAGAACTCGATCACCTCGACCTTGCCGGGCGAGTCGGTCGCCTGCGGCGGGTTCAGTTCGACGTAATCGATACCCGAGGCCGGCGCGCCCTGGGCAAACGCCGACAGGCTGATGATCAGACCGGCAACGCCGGCGACAACGTGCTTGAACATGGGTTTCTCCTTGGGCGCCTGTTAATGCCTGTTAATTCTTGGCGGCGTCGTCCTTGATTCTGACCAGCGAAACATCGACTCCGTTCTGCGTCAACTGCTGCCGGATGCGGTTTATTTCATCGACACTGGTGTAGGGTCCCAGCCGCACGCGGTACCAAATGCCCTTTTCGGCCAGGTTGGCGGGCTCGACGCTCGCCTCAAGACCCAGTAACGCAAGCCTTGCCTTGAGGTTGTCCGCGTCGGCGGGATTCGGGAAGGCGCCGGCTTGAAGGACATAGGTGCTCTTGGGCGTGCCAGGCTTGTTGGCCTGCTTGGCGGCTTCGCGCATCTGCTTGTCGGTGACCGGCTCTTCCTGCCCCGGCAGGATGCGGTAGAAATCGAAACGCGGCTTGGTTTCTTCGGCCTTGCCCGCCTTGGGCGTCTCGGTCAGGTTCTGTACCACGGGCGGCGATTTTTCCGGTGTGCGCGTCCTGTCCACGAACGGCACCGGCGTCTTGAAAAAATAAACGGCGATCGCGGCGGCCGTGCACAGGCCCAGCAGAAACCCGGCGAACAGCCCCAGCAGGAAGCTGCCGCCTGATTTCGATGCCTGTCTCGGCTTGTAGTCCTGTTCCATGTGGCGGCTTACATCTTTTCCGGCGCGCCGACGCCCAACAGCGAAAGCCCGTTGCGCAGCACCTGCCGCACGGCGAGGCAGAGCGCGAGCCGCGCCAGTCGCAGCGGCGTTTCGGGAACGAGAATGCGTTCGGCATTATAGTAACTGTGGAACTCTCCCGCCAGTTCGCGCAGGTAAAAAACGACCTGATGCGGCGCGAGCTCAACCGCGGCGTTCTCGATCATCTCGGGATACTCGCCCAGCCGCTGCAAAAGCGCAAGCTCGCGCGCCCCGGTGAGCGGGGAGAGTTCAGTTTCCGAAAAAGCAGCTTCCATATCCAGCAGTATGCCGGCAGGTAGTACGCCGGCAGCAGCCTGGGACGAGCCCTCTCTTGTCCACTGTTCGAGCACCGAGCAGATTCTCGCATGCGCGTACTGCACGTAATAGACCGGATTGTCCTCGGACTGCGACTTGGCGAGGTCGATATCGAACACGAACTCGGTGTCGGCCTTGCGCGATGCGAGAAAGAACCGCGTGGCGTCGCGCCCGACCTCGTCGATCAGGTCGCGCAGCGTGACGTAGGACCCGGCGCGCTTGGAGATTTTCATCTCCTCGCCGCCTTTCATCACCGCGACCATTTTATGCAGCACGTAGTCGGGGTATCCGCGCGGGATAGCGCGTTCCCACTTCGAAGACAGGGCCTGCAGTCCGGCGCGCACCCGCGTCACGGTGCTGTGATGATCGGAGCCCTGCACGTTGACGGCGCGCGAAAATCCGCGCTCCCATTTGGTCACGTGATAGGCGACGTCGGGCACGAAGTAGGTATAGGCGCCGTCGGACTTGCGCATTACCCGGTCCTTGTCGTCGCCGTATTCGGTGGTTTTCAGCCACAGCGCGCCGTCTTCCTCGAAAGTCTTGCCGGCGTCGATCAGCATCTTCACCGTTTTTTCCACGCGCCCGTCGGTGTAGAGCGACGATTCGAGATAGTAGTTGTCGAAGCTCACGCCGAATGCCTGCAGGTCGAGATCCTGCTCGCGCCGCAGCTCGGCCACCGCGAAACGCGTGATGGCTTCCAGGTCTTCGCCGTCCTTGTTGCCCGCGGCGAGGTAGTCGTCGGCGATCTCGCGCACGTACTCGCCGCGATAGCCGTCGGCCGGGAACTCGGCGGGCATGCCGAGCTTCTCGCGCGCCCGCGCCTGCACCGAGAGCCCCAGGTTCCGGATCTGGGCGCCGGCATCGTTGTAATAGAACTCGCGCGTCACGCGCCAGCCCTGCGATTGGAGCAGCGCCGCGATCGCGTCCCCGAGCGCGGCCTGCCTGCCGTGCCCCACGTGCAGCGGCCCGGTCGGATTGGCCGAAACGAACTCGACCATGACCGGCTGGCCCTGGCTGCGGCCGGAAAGGCCATAACGCCCGCGTTCGGCAAGAATGGTCCTGACGATGTGCTGCTTGGCGGCGGCGCGCACGCGCAAGTTTATGAAGCCGGAGCCCGCGATCTCGGCGCCCTCGAGCCAATCGGAAACGGGCAGGGCCGCGACCCATTCCTGAGCCAGCTCCCGCGGATTGCGCTTCAGCATGCGCGCCAGCTGCATCGCCGAAGGGCAGGAAAAATCGCCGTGCTGCGCCTGCTTCGGGCGCTCGAGCGAAATCAGCGAGCCGGGCTGCTGCGGCGCGATTTTCGCCAGCGCGCGCGTGAGCAGCTCGATGAGGTGGGATTTGATTTCGGCGGACATGGAAAAACCGCGTATTATACCTTTCGATTCCGGCGCGAATGACGCGGGCGCCCCGGTATTGCCGGCCGGGCGGCTGTGCCGCGGCGCTTGATTTCCGGCGGCGGTCCGAAGGTAGAATATCGCCCGCGCTACCGTTACCCTGGAGTACCCGCTTGGGCAAAGGCGACAAACGCACTTTCCGCGGCAAGGTCTTCCGTGGCTCGCACGGCAAGTCCCGTCCGCGCAAAGTGAAGAAAACGACGAAGAAGCCGGCAAAGAAACCGGCTTGATTGCGGCGCCGGGGTACGACCGCGCCGGCATGCGCGCGGCATCAGGCGCTAGAACTCGAGCGGATCGACATCGAGGTGCCAGCGCACGCCATGCGCCGGCAGGCCGTACAGCGTTCCGCTCCAGTCGCGCAGGAACGCCTGCAGGCGCGGCCGCGAGCTCGATTGCAGCAGCACCTGCGCGCGCTCCATTCCCGCAAGACGCGCGAGCGACATCGGCGCCGGATCGAAAATGGCGATCGACGCGCGCTTCTCCGGGGCATGCTCGAGCGCCGACTTGAGGAAGCGCAGCGCGCGCTGCGCATCGCGGCTTTCCGCGCGCAACGCCGCCTCGAACACGAAAGGCGGGAAGCCTGCCTGGCGGCGCTCGGCGAGCAGGCTTTGGGCGAAGCCGGCGAAATCGTTGCTGGCGAGCGACCGGTACAGGGGATGGTGCGGATAGCGGGTCTGGATCAGCACTTCCCCGGGCAGGTTCGCGCGGCCGGCGCGCCCCGCGACTTGCTGCAACTGCGCAAAAGTCCTTTCACCGGCGCGATATTCGCTCGAGAACAGGCCGCTGTCGGGGTTGAGCACGCCGACCAGGGTCAGGCGCTCGAAGTGATGGCCCTTGGCGAGGATCTGCGTGCCGACGAGGATATCGGTCCCGCGGGCGCGTTCGAGCAGATCTTCCAGCTTTCCCCGGGCGCGCGCGGCGTCGCTGTCGAGACGCAGAATGCTTGCTTGCGGAAAACGCGCGGCAAGGATGGCCTCGATGCGCTGCGTGCCGCGCCCGAACGCCTGCATGTCGGGGTTGCCGCATTGCGGGCAGGCGCGGGGAATGCCTTCGGCGAGGCCGCAGTGATGACAGCGCAGCGCCCGCTCGCTCAGATGCACGACCATGTGCGCCGAGCAGCGCCGGCAGCCCTTGACCCAGCCGCAGGCCGGGCAGGCGAGCACCGGCGCGTAGCCGCGGCGGTTGAGAAAAATGAGCGACTGCTCGCCGCGCTCGAGCCGCGCGGCGAGCGCCGCGGCGAGCGGCGCGGTGATGCCGTCGCGGGGCGGATGCTCGCGCGTGTCGATCAGACGTATCGCCGGCAGCACGGCCGCTTCGATGGCGCGGCGCGTGAGCTGAAACAGCGCATACCTTCCCGACAGGGCATGGTTGAAACTCTCGATCGAAGGGGTCGCCGAGCACAGCACCACCTGCACGCCGGCGGCCCGGGCGCGCACGATCGCGACGTCGCGCGCCGAATAGCGCAGGCCTTCCTGCTGCTTGAACGAGGCGTCCTGCTCTTCGTCCACCACCACCAGTCCCGGCCGCGCAAGCGGTGCAAACACAGCGAGCCGTGTGCCGAGCACGATGTCGGCACGGCCGGATTGAGCGTCCAGCCAGCCGCGGGTGCGCTCCAGCCCGGCCATGGCACTGGTCTGGACCGCGATATGCGCGCCGGGAAAGCGCGCGCGGAACGCGGCCTCGAGCGCCGGCGTGAGCGCGATTTCCGGCACCAGCACCAGCGCTTGCCGGCCTTGGGCCAGGACTTCGGCGATGACCCGCAGGTAGACTTCGGTTTTGCCGCTGCCGGTGATGCCGAAAAGCAGGCTGACGCCGAATGTTGCGAGCCGGTTGCGTAGCGCATCGAGTGCCTGCTGCTGCTCGGGCGTCAAGGCATGTGCGGAGATGAATCGCGGCGCAGTCCGCTGCGGCTCGATGGTCGCAATCCAGCCGGATTCGGTGCTCTGCCTGAGCAGGCTGCGCGCTCCCCTGCCCAGCGCGGCCAGTTCGGCTTCGGAGGCCGGCGCGCTTGCGAGCCGGCCAAGAAACGCCTGGATTCGTTTCCGGCGCGCCGGGTTCGCGGCAAGCGCATCTTTCCCGGCCGGCGTCAGCATATAGCTGACCGGAGAAACCGGGACCGGCTTCGCGGTGCGCAGCCGTGGCGGCAGCGCGGCCATGATGACCTCGCCGAGCGGTCGGTGGTAGTAGCTGCTGCAGAACTCCGCCAGCGCCAGCCATTCGCGCGAAAGCGCGGGCGTGTCGCGCAGGATTTTCTCCGCCGGCCGCAGGCGATGTTCGGGCACTTCCGAATTTGCCGCTACGTCGACGATGACCCCGATGACGCGCTTTTTCCCGAACGGCACCCATACGCGATGACCGATGTCCTCTCGCGTGGCGTTGTCTGCGCGGTAATCGAACAGCTTCGGCAGCGGCACGTCAAGCGCGACGCGCAGAATATTTATTGTCGAGGTATCGATTGTTTCGGCGCGCTACTCAAATGAAATACATGGTGTTTCCTGGTTACTCACAGAATCTGTGAATAACGATGTGCATAACACCTTCACACCACTGTAACCTGTCTTTCTACAAAGGATTTTCTTTGCTGCCTAAAGTAATGGCGGTGAAAAAGGTTCAGCGAATACAGAGGGTTGAAAATCTCACCTATGGAAATCCCCCGAACTCCACGCCAGCAGCGGAGTTCCAGCGGGTGTTGTGCATAAGTCATGCAGCCACGCCGATTTTCGGACGCGTCCCGTTTCAGCCGGGATGATGAAATTTCGGGCTCAACTCGTGCACTGCAACAGCCAGCGCGGCGACGTTCTCAGGCGGTGTGTGCTGCAGAATCCCGTGCCCGAGATTGAATACGTGGCCTGAACCGCTGCCGTAGGACTCGAGTACTCTCGCCGCCTCGTGCCGGACGATGTCCGGTGTAGAGAACAGCACTATGGGATCGAGATTGCCTTGAAGCGCGGCGCGCTCGCCGATGCGCCGACGCGCGTCGGCGAGCTCCGAGCTCCAGTCCAGGCCGACGCAGTCGCACCCGGTGGCGGCGATTTCCTCCAGCCACTGTCCCCCGCCCTTGGTGAAGACGATACTCGGGACGCGCACGCCGTCCTGTTCGCGCTTCAGTTGCGCCAGCACTTCCGCGATGTAGGCGAGCGAGAACTCGCGATAAGCTGCGGCCGACAGGCTGCCGCCCCAGGTGTCGAAAATCATCACCGCCTGTGCGCCGGCCTCGATTTGCGCATTGAGCAGCGCGGCCACCGCCCGGGCATTCACCCGCAGTATGCGGTGCAGCAGTTCCGGGCGCTGATAAAGCATGGTCTTGATGACGCGCCAGTCGTCGCTTGCGCCGCCTTCGACCATGTAACAGGCGAGCGTATAAGGGCTGCCGGCGAAACCGATGAGCGGCACCCGGCCGGCAAGCGCGCGCCGGATTTCACCCGCCGCGTCGATGACGTAACGCAGCTCGCCGGCCGGGTCGGGCGCGACGAGCCTGCCGACCGCGGCCTCGTCGCGCAGCGGCCGCTCGAACCGCGG
>JBARMB010000068.1:0-15747 GCA_049802235.1 Burkholderiales bacterium
CGGTGCGCGAGTACATTCCCTTCTACAACGGCACTCGGCTACACTCATCGCTCAACTACGTGTCGCCAGCGACGTATGAACGGCTGGCATGACCAACCCGGTGTCAACAAAATCGGGGGAAGATTCCTGCGCAAAAGCGCGCAGCCCCTCAACTTCACGTTAAGTGCCGCAATAACGGACATCACATGTTGATCCACGGTAAGTGCCACTGCGGGAACATCTCCTTCTCTCTAGCCTGGGAGCCTAATCCCGCTGAAATTCCAGCTCGCGCCTGCACCTGCTCGTTTTGCGCCAAGCACGGTGGTGTGTGGACCTCCAATCCAAGCGGCGCCCTGAAGGTAGTGGTCAAAGATCCCTCAGCCGTATCCAAGTACGTATTCGGCACCCGAACCGCCGAGTTCCAGATCTGCGCCCGGTGCGGCATTGTGCCCGTCGTCACCAGCTGGATCGACGACCATCTTTACGCGGTTGTCAGCGTCAACGCGTTCGAAGGTGTTGATCAATCGCTCCTTCGCCGTGCGTCCGCGAGCTTCGATGGTGAAGGGAAAGAGACTCGCCTCGCGCGAAGGAAGCGCAACTGGATTGCCAATGTCAAATTCGTCGATGGCGGCACTTAACCCCTTGGTGCAGCCGACGCGCATGAAGCCGCGCGCGGCTGACCAAGAACGTTAGGCCTCATCATGTCTCGCAAGCAAGCATTCTCCGAATTCGCAGACGACGAGCATAGTGCACAGGCGGAAGAGCTCCTGCTGGAGCTTGGCCGCTTCGCAGTTGCTTTCGAGCGCGTCTGCGAAAGCATGCGGAACGCCATCCTTTGTATCTTCCAGTCGGAAGGCCTGAAACATCAGGGTTTGTCGCAGGTTATCATTGGAGACAAGGCTTCTGCGGAGCTGCAAGTATTACTTGGCGCACTATTCGCAGAACTCCGCGCGCGAGTTGACGAGGCCGATCTCAAAGCGGTTCACAGTCTGCTCGTCGAGGTCATGGAACTGACAGGACAGAGAAACGTCGTCATTCATAGCGCATGGCGCTTTGGCAACAACGCGGCATTCGCAGAGTTGTACGCAACGGCTATCCGCCCTCGAACAAAGCAGAAAAAGGGAGCTGTGCCCGAGGTTCATGGCATATCTGCGCTGTATCTGCGACAGCTCATTGCGCAAGCCACTGCGTTGCAGGTCAAGCTGCAACGCCTGCAGTACTGCATCCTGCAGCAAGACTTAAAGGTATCAACTGAGCTTGCGAAGCCGCTATGAGGCCTAACTTTAGTTCGAGCGGACGCGCATAAAGCCGCGCGCCGCTCAACATGACGTTGAGGCTGTATAAAAAGTCCCATCGTCGGATTAGAGCCATCAACATGCAGAAATCGATCTCTCAGAATGCTCCGTATTCGACGATCGTGGTCTCGGAAGAGGTAAACGTACTCCCAAGAATGATGCGATTTTTGAGTTTCAGACTTTTCATACAGCCTCGTTAGCCGTCAAAGCAAGTGGAGGTCAGAAGATGACTCGGGTCCGAGTAGAGAGCTTCACCATCTCACTTGACGGCTTCGGAGCTGGGCCGAATCAGGACATCGACAACCCGCTCGGGGTCGGCGGGATGGACTTGCACCAGTGGTTTGTGCCGACGCGCAGCTTCCAGCGAATTCATGGCGCTGGCGATGGCACGACAGGTATCGATGACGACTTTGCGGCACGCGGGTTCCAAAACATCGGCGCCTGGATTCTCGGGAGGAACATGTTCGGACCGGTTCGTGGTCCTTGGGCGGAGCTGAGCTGGAAGGGGTGGTGGGGTGACAACCCACCCTATCACGTCCCTGTCTTTATCTTGACGCATCACGCGCGCGCGCCCATCGAGATGGAAGGCGGAACGACATTCTACTTCGTCACGCAGGGTATTCACGAGGCGCTCGACCAAGCGCGCCGGGCAGCCAACGGGCTCGACGTGCGCATTGGCGGTGGGCCACGCACGATACAGCAGTATCTTCGTGCGGGCCTCATTAACGAATTGCACATCGCCATTTCGCCGGTGCTCCTAGGACAGGGGGAGCGGCTGTTCGAGGGGATTGACCTTCGGGCCGCAGGATACGAATGTGTCAAATTCGTGGCGTCGGAGAAGGCGACCCACGTAGTGCTACGACGCCAGGGGCATGACGGCTAACAAGCCATTCGAGACGGACCTTCGCAAGCGGGCTTCGCCCACTTGCTCGGCCGCTCAATGGCGACGTTGGGCGCTCGAGAGTTGTATCGCCCTGGTCGCTATATCCCTTGGATGACACTGTTGAAATGCCTGCCATAACCACTCTACATAGCGGTTCGATCTTGGCGATTGACTATCGATGCACCGCCATGCCGGGTGATAAACCTTATACTGAATGCCACCAATACCATTCGGTCTCTTACGTCCGCAAGGGTAGCTTCGGTTGTCGTGTTCGCGGGCAGAGCTTCGAACTTGTCCCTGGCTCCGTCCTGGTCGGCTACGCGGGCGACGAGTATTTATGCACGCACGATCACCACGATTGCGGTGATGAGTGCCTCTCCTTTCAATTGACGCCGGAATTGGTTGAATCAATCGACGCCCACCCTAGCGCCTGGCGTATTGGAAGCATCGCACCACAGCCGGAATTGATGGTACTCGGGGAACTTGCACAGGCCACCGCCGAAGGCTACAGCGACCTTGGCCTGGACGAAGTCGGGATGATATTCGCGACTCGCTTCGTGGATGTGGTTGCTGGGCGCAGAAAGACTCCGGTACAAACAAAGCCGCGAGATCGCCGGCGCGCGGTTGCGACGGCGCTATGGATTGACGCGCATGCCCAGCAGCCCATTAACCTCGAATCGGCAGCACAAGAAGCAGGGCTGAGCCCATTTCACTTCTTGCGATTGTTCAGCAACGTGCTGGGTGTTACCCCGCATCAGTATCTGGTGCGTTCTCGGCTGCGCCGTGCCGTTCGCCTCTTGATCGAGGATGACCATCCGATTACGGAGGTGGCCTTTGACGCAGGCTTCGCAGACCTCTCCAACTTCGTCCGCACCTTTCATCGCGCAGCCGGCGTTTCCCCGAGAAGTTTTCGTCAAACCGCTCGCGGAAACCGCAAGATTCTCCAAGACCGATTTGACAAACTTTTTTAGCATCGTCTCCACCTGAAACCGAACAACAGAGGAGATCATCATGTACGACCACATCGGTCTAAAGACCAACAATCTAGACGCCAGCGTGCGCTTCTATACTGCGGCTCTATCGAGCCTGGGTCACGTGCTCTGCTCGCGCGATGACTCAAGCGCTGGCCTGGGACCCAAGGACGCGCCCGCGCTCTGGCTTTATGCCAACAACGGTACGAACAATGCTAGCGCGCATGTCGCCTTTCATGCCTCTGATCGTGCGGCCGTCGACGCCTTCCACAAGGCAGGCCTCAAGGCGGGAGGTCGCGACAACGGTGCCCCCGGTCTACGTAGGGACTACGGCCCCAACTACTACGCCGCCTTCCTTCTCGACCCGGACGGTAACAACGTCGAAGCCGTCTACCTGAAGTAGTAATGGAGATCAATATGGCATCCATACGCAAAGAAATCCTGATCAACGCGTCTTCTGAAGCTGTATGGAATGCGCTGAAAGATGTCGGCGCGCTGCATACGCGCCTGGTGCCAGGCTTTGTCACAGACACTCGGCTTGAGCGAGGCGCGCGCATCGTCACCTTCGGAAACGGACAAGTCTTCAAAGAGCTTATCGTGGACCTCGATGAAACAGACCGACGCCTGGTCTGGGCCATCGTTGACGAACCGTTTCAGCACTACAACGCTTCTGCCCAGGTATTCAGTGAAAAGCTTGGCAATTGTCGCTTCGTCTGGGTCGCCGACTTGCTTCCAAACGAGCTGGCAGATCATGTTGCCATGATGATGGAACAGGGCCTGAGCGTCATCAAGGCGACAATGGAAAATTCCGCGGCGGCACGATAAGACAGGAAACGGCGCCCAACAAGGCGCTCCAGCGGGACGCTCCGCAAGCGGGCTTCGCCCGCTCGCTACGCGTCCCTGAGCCGACACGTTGGGCCGCTAGAGCGCGTTGAGTGTGAAACGGAGAAATCGATGGGTACTTCGGACTGGTCTTTACGCCAAGGGCACCGCCTGCTTCAGATGGGAATTCTCCTATTTCTTTTCGCGCTGCTCGTGGGAATCGCTGTGCCACAATTTGCCGTACCGCGCATCGGGTTATCGGCGCATCTACTTGGAATAATGCAGGGCATCTTTCTCATGGTGATCGGGTTGCTGTGGCCGAAGCTGAAGCTGCCGCGCGCAGTATCTCGGCTCGGGTTCTGGCTGGCCGTCTACGGTTGCTTTGCGGCCTGGACGGCCAATCTGTTTGCTGGAATCACGGGGGCGGGAAACACGATGCTCCCAATGGCCGCGGGCGAGGCCCATGGAAGCGCGCTTCAAGAGGCAATCATCGCGATAGACTTGAGGACTGCGGCAGTGTCGCTGATTGCAGTATCGCTACTGATTCTATGGGGGCTTCGCAACTTTACCGTGGACCAGCCTGACAAGTGACGAACAGCTTGGCAAGTCCGCGGCCCAACAATGCGCTCCAGCGGCCTGCCGTTGAGCTTAGACGTTGGGCGGCACGATTCGACCACCCGGTCGGCGTGTTGCTCGTCTCGCTGCACATGCTAGAGTTCGGGCGTGAGCTCGACCCGCATCAGTCGCCGCGTGAACGCGCCCCGCGCGATCGTTTATCGCGCGCTTCTCGATGCGCGCGCGGTCGCGACGTGGATGGTGCCGACCGGCATGACCAGCCACGTGCATGCGTTCGACGCCCGCGAAGGTGGCTCGTTCCGGATCTCGCTCACGTACGACGCGCCGACCGGGACCGGCAAGACGACCGCGCACACCGACACGTACCACGGCCGCTTCGTGAAGCTCGTGACGAACGAGCGGGTTGTCGAAGTGGTCGAGTTCGAGACGACAGATCCCGCGCTGCGCGGCGAGATGACGATCACGATCTCGCTCGCCGATGCAGACGGCGGCACTGATGTCCTCGCCGTGCACGACGGGCTACCGCGCGGCCTGCCGACCGCCGACAACGAGACCGGCTGGCGGTCTTCACTCGCGAAACTCGCGGCGCTCGTCGAGGCGGACTAGAACACGCGCGACCTAGCTCGTGATCCGGGTCTCTTGGGTGAACTCTTCACGCAGTTTCGTGCCGTCCAACCAGTCGCTCCAGCCGACGGGCACGAAATGCGTGCCCGTCGGCTGAGCTCGGACGTCAGCCCCTCCTACCGATGCACTACCTCAGCTACATCAAAGAATCAGTTCGTTCAGGGACCATCGCGGCGTTGGTCATGATGCCCTTTGGCTTTCTGCTCAAGCTTCTTGACCTGCGGGTTGGCTACTACGGCCCTAAGCTCGGCGCACTTCTATTCGGTGAGCCCGGCCGGTTCGTGCTGTTCCTCCAGCATCTCGTCATTGGCTGGGTGTCCGCACTACCGCTTCTGTTGATCCTGGTTCGCTTGCACGGTACGGCGGCCCCAATGGCGATCGGTGCAGCCTATGGCCTCGCCTATTACGTGGTGGTCAATTCCTTTGCGCTGCCGCTGTTCTTCGGTGACCCAACGCCTTGGCAACTTGGCTTCAGTTTCATCTACCCGAGCGTATTGATCCATCTCGTCTTCGGAGTCTGCATTGGCGTCACCTCCAGGAAGTTCGTCGCAAATGAAATCACACGGGGCTAACCCTTATGAGGCAATCACCAGGAGAGTTCATCATGAAAACCGAAGAATTGCGCTCTGTCCAGGCTCCTCTGAAAGAGCGCTACCGCGAGGCCCCTGAAGCGGCGCTCATCACCTTGCGCGCACAAGGGCGTCTGGGTGAAGGCGTCAGCTGCAAGATCGAGACGGGCAAAGCACTCGTCGTCGCCGGCTTGCATCCCGCCACCGGCGGAAGCGGGCACAGCGCCTGCTCAGGCGACATGCTGCTGGAAGCTCTGGTGGCCTGCGCTGGGGTGACTCTGAACGCCGTCGCCACGGCACTTGGCATTGAGTTGCGAGACGCCTCGCTCCAGGCGGAGGGTGATCTCGACTTCCGTGGAACTCTTGGACTGTCAAAGGAAGTTCCCGTCGGCTTTCAGAATATCCGGCTGCAGTTCACGCTCGACACCGATGCTTCGGAGGAACAGCTCGCCACCCTCCTGCGCCTTACCGAGAGGTACTGTGTCGTGTACCAAACGCTGGCCCATCCGCCTGCATTGGCGGTTACTCGCAAGTCCGCCACCGCCTGAGCGCCTTTGAAGGTGACGCCCAACCCTTCCATCGAGCGGCCAGCCACGGCAAACCGGCGTCTGCCGCTCATGTCAAATGTTGGGCTCGCGTCCGATGACGCGTTCCATGGCATCGATGGCCATCTTCCGGTTCTTCGCCTCGATAGCCACCTTGCCGGCAACTCCGGCAGGCTCCGGGGAACACCGGGCAAACACTATAAGCCCGGTCGCCATTCCGTAGCGCATCGCCCGACCGAGGTGTAAAGTAAGAGCGGAGTCCGGTGTCATGTGTCACCGTTTTCGTCTGCACGCGATTCAAGTCCGCCGCCTGCGCCCAGTCCTGGTATTCCTCTGCCTCCTTCCAACGCAGCCCGCGGTTGCCGGCGACCTTTCCCCGGCGGACGATGGCGGTCTCTATTCCCGGGCGCTCGCGGCAGCGCCGTCGGCGGCCTCCGGGGACACGCAGTCGAAGCCCGGCGACCCGCCGCCGAACCTTCGGCTGCGCAACACCCTGATCATCGGCACTGGCGCGGCGCTCGTCGCGGCCTACGGCCTGTCCAACTGGTGGCGGTCCGGGTTTGGCGGCGGTTTCAAAACGACCAACGAAGGCTGGTTCGGTTCGGACACCCAATACGGCGGCGCCGACAAGCTCGGGCACCTGTACAGCAATTACGCCGGCGTGCGGCTGCTGACGCCCCTCTTCGAATCGGCGGGCAACAGCGACGACGCTTCGGTCTCGCTCGCAGCATGGTCAACGCTGGGCATCTACACCGGGGTCGAGGTCGTGGACGGATTCTCGCGCCGCTGGAAATTCAGTCTGCAGGACGCGATCGCCAACGCGGCCGGCGCGGCGCTCGGCGTCATGCTGGAGACCCGCCCCGAGCTCGACGCAATTGTCGATATCCGCGTCGACTATCGCCGCTCCCCGGGCGCGTCGCACTTCGATCCGTTCGGCGATTATTCCGGGCAAAAGTACCTTTTCGTGGTCAAGGCCGATGGCTTCGCGCCGCTGCGCGAGAACAGGTTCCTGCGCTATCTCGAAGTCGCGGTCGGGTACGGCACGCGCGGCTACGACACCGGCGGCGAGCGCCACCGTGACGCGTATCTCGGCCTCAGCCTCAACCTGGCGCGCCTGCTGGCCGACGGCGCTTACGACGGCCGCATGCATTCGACTGCATTCCAGCGCGGGACCGATCGCCTCTTCGATCTGGTGCAGTTCCCGGCCGTCGGCTACGTGCGGCGGAGCGTGGATTGAGTGGGAGGCGTCCGTCGGGCGGAGGCTGACGGCGAAAGCGCGCACGCTTGACTGCGTCGGAGCATGTGGCGTCTACTGCGCGTATCGAACTTGACCGTGCGGTCTATCCCGGGACGGTCATGAAAACCAAGAGCATCAGTTGCCTGAGGGGGCGGGGGCGGCAAGCGAGGGAGTCATTCGACGCTGGCCCAACACGCCGCTCAACCCGACTCGCTGCGTCGGCGCTTCGGGCCCAACCCATCGCTCCATGGAACATAAGGCGTTCTTCATCTTCGCGGAGTCGAGTACGTGAGACGCGCAACATTTCTTCTTGCGGCATTGCTTCAAGGATGCGTGTACATACCACGCACGACTCACGTCTATGACGCAGAGTGCAAGATCGAGGCGAGGCAAATGGTTCTCGAACTGCAGCAAATCGGTGTTTTTGGAGGATGCGTCAATGAGGGATGCGTCGCCCTGCTCGTGGCTGCCGGCGCGGTTACTGCGGCAAGCGCGGTGGTGTCGGGCAGCATTGTCGTGGCAGGCAACGTGGTCTATTGGTTCGAGAAGCAAGGGCAGTGCGCGAAGCAGGCGAGGCCGACCGTGCCTGACCTTTCATCGAGCGGACTGGAGCGCGCAGCCGATGCCTGACGTGATGCTTGAGCTCCCGGGGTTTGACCGTATCAAGGACTTTTCGGTTCTCGAGGAGTTTGAGCGGCAGCTGGTGTTTTTCCTGGACCGCGGAGCTTACGTCTTCTTTGACGACGGACGCCCCGTCCTCTTGTCTTGTTTGGTCGGCATTGGGTCGAGGTCCGGAACACAACGCGTCCGTCCGACTGCCAAGCGGGTCCGTTCAATACGCTCTGACCTCCGCGTAAACCGGACCGCTCAACAACTGCACCGTTGGGGTTTCATCCGCGCTGCGCGCGTCGGCGGCCGGTTACGCGGTATGTCAGGCAGCCTGCAATCACTTCGCGCATGAACTCTCCGCCTTCGAACAGCTCGCAGACTCCCTCCGGCGCGCCGGCGACATTGCGCGCTTTACCCATAGGGATCTGGGCGTTGGGGCTCGGCTCGATGTTCATGGACATCTCATCCGAGCTGATCCACAGTCTGCTGCCGGTTTTCATGACGACTGTCCTGGGTGCTTCCATGGTCACCATCGGCGTCGTCGAGGGCGTGGCGGAGGCGACGGCCGCAATCACGAAGGTCTTCTCGGGTGCGCTCAGCGATTACCTCGGCAAACGCAAGTTTCTGCTGGTGCTCGGTTACGCGCTGGCGGCATTCACGAAACCGATATTTCCGTTGGCGACTTCCATCGGCTGGGTGTTCGGCGCGCGTTTCGTCGATCGCATCGGCAAGGGCATCCGCGGCGCGCCGCGCGATGCGCTGGTGGCCGACATCGCGCCGCCGCGCTTGCGCGGCGCGGCCTACGGACTGCGCCAGGCGCTCGATTCGATCGGCGCGTTCGTCGGGCCGCTGCTGGCGGTGGCATTCATGATCTGGTTCGCCAACGACATCAAGGCGGTGATGTGGGTCGCCGTCGTGCCGGCTTTTATCGCGGTGGCGCTGTTGGTGACTTACGTGCGCGAACCGGAGCGGGAGCACGCCGGCTCCACGGGCAAGGCGCCGCTGACCCTGGCCGATGCGAGGCAGCTGCCGTCGCGTTACTGGCTGGTCGTGCTGCTGGGCGGGGTGTTCACCCTGGCGCGCTTCAGCGAAGCCTTTCTGGTGCTGCGCGCGCAGGACGTCGGGGTCGCCCTCGGCTACGTGCCGCTGGTGATGATCGCGATGAACGTTTCCTACGCGGCGTTCGCGTATCCGGCCGGCATCGCCGCCGACCGCATCAGCTCCCGCACGCTGTTGCTGCTCGGACTGACGCTCCTGATCGCGGCCGATGCGGTGTTGGCGCTCGCCGCGTCGCCGTTGCCGGTATTCGCCGGCAGCGCCCTGTGGGGGTTGCACATGGCGTTCACGCAAGGCTTGTTGGCCAAGCTCGTCGCCGACACCGCTCCGGCGAGGCTGCGCGGCACGGCCTTCGGCATTTTCAACCTCGTCAGCGGTGTTGCGCTCCTGTTGGCGAGCGTCATCGCCGGCGCGCTGTGGAGCGCCTTCGGCGCGCCGGCCACGTTCCTGGCCGGGGCAGCCTTCGCTGCAGCGACGGCATTCGGGTTGCTCGGCTACCGCGCGAGACCCCGGGCCGTCAAACAGGAAACAGGTTCATGAGGACCGGGCTGTCCAGGCTCCGCCTCGAGCGGACCGCCGGCTCGCTGGCGCTCGCCGCGGCCGCTCAACCGGAGCGTTGGCGCCCTCCGACTTGGCGTAAAATGGTTGCGTGGATGTGTTTATGACTCGCCAATTCGATGTTGTTGTCGAGAGCGATTCCGAAGGGTTTTCGTCGGTTCCGTCAGACCTTGAAGAGGGACGGTTCGCATGTCGGCGACGGGCGTTGTCGCAGCCCTCTTTGGCAATACCCGGAGGGCGTGTCACCTCAAAGGACATGTATCTCCCTGACGGCTCCAAGGGATACAACGTCAGCGGTGACGATATCGCAAACGGCATGGAGAGCTGCTATCGAGAGGCTGGCGGGATTTGTGGTTCGAAGGGTTGCTCCATAGCGAACACCCGGGCCGGGACGATGGTTACGCGCAGCCTGTTCATCAAGTGCAAAGAGTAAGGTCCGGCCCGGCGCATACGGCCCCGCCGCGGAGCAACGGAAACGCCGCAGCAAGCAGGTCAACGCGGGGTCGGTTGCCGTCGTGTTAGAAGGCACTGCCAACAACGTGCCCGGATCCGTTGCCGAAATCGAGAGCTTCATTACGATGCTTCGCGTTGCGTGCGAGGACGCTTCAGTCAACGCGCGGCTCGAGAAATTGCTCTCCCTTCCCGACCACGAGCGTCGCGGCCTGGTTCACACGTGGGTGTCCGACATGCTTATTGCCCGGGCGCCACAGGACTTTGTCGCGGCGATCGCCTGTTTGTCCGATGACCGGATTGCGGAGAAGGCCTACGAAGTCATATTCAAGTGCAGGCGCGGAGATGCGTTGTAGCGCCTTCCAGGCCGTCAAACGAGAGGCACCCTATTCGAGCGGGCCTTGCCCCTCGAAAACGGCCGGTTATTGCCGACGTGGGCGCGTTTCGGACATGCGCCCTGCTTCGCCGCGCTTGCGGCAGTCTGTTCCGCAGGCGCTCGAGGGGAGTCGCGCATGAGGAAAAAATCGTTTCCCCTGTCCCAGGTCTATCGGCTGCTCGAGCCCGGGCCGGTGGTGATGGTCACGACGGCCCGCGCGGGGCGGGCGAACATCATGACCATGTCGTGGCATACGATGATGGAGTTCGAGCCGCCGCTCGTGGGCTGCGTGATCAGCAACCGGAACCATACGTTCGGCATCCTGAAATCGACCGGGGAATGCGTCATCAACATCCCGACGGTGGAGCTGGCGGCGAAGGTCGTGGGCTGCGGCAACACCTCCGGGCGACGCACCGACAAATTCAGGGCTTTCCGCCTGACCCCCGAGCCCGCCTCCCGCGTCGCAGCGCCGCTCATCGGGGAGTGCTATGCGAATCTCGAATGCAGGCTCGTGGATGCGCGGATGGTGACGAAGTACAACTTCTTCATCCTCGAGGTGCTCAAGGCATGGATCGACCCCTCGAGGAAGGCCCCGCGGACGATCCATCATCGCGGCAGAGGCGCGTTCATGGTCGCCGGCAGGACGATCAAGCTGCCCTCGAAGATGAAATAGCGCGGCCGGTTGGCGCAACGCAGGCGGTGCAAGGAGATATAGCGATGATCGATGTTCCAAGGTTGCAGGAGCGGCCACAGTCTCTCGGAGAGGAGATCGCGAACAGCGTCAGCCACGGCATCGGCTTGCTGGCGGCGTTGGCTGCGTTCCCGGTCCTCGTCATGGCTGCGCTCCAGCGTGGAGACGCGGCGGGCATGGTGGGCGCGAGCGTGTTCGCGACCACCGTGGTGCTGCTGTATCTCGCCTCCACGCTGTTTCACGCGTTTCCGGAGAATCGCGCCAAGCGCGTATTCCAGATACTCGATCACGCGGCAATCTACCTCCTGATCGCGGGGACCTACACGCCGTTTACGCTCGGCGTGCTCCACGGTGCCTGGGGCTGGACGCTGTTCGGGCTCGTGTGGGGCCTGGCCATCGTCGGTACGGTCCTGAAGGCCCTCGGCGGCGTTCGCTACACGACCGTCTCGACGTGGGTGTATCTTGCGATGGGCTGGTTGATCCTCATCGCGGTCGAGCCGGCGTGGACTCTGGTGCCAAAGTTGGGGCTTTTCTGGCTGCTGGCGGGCGGTATCGCTTACACCGCGGGCACGGCGTTTTTTCTGGCGGAACGAATCAGGTACTTTCACTTTGTGTGGCACCTGTTCGTCGTCGCGGGCACCGCGTGTCATTTCATCGCGGTGCTGCGGTACGCGGCCTGACCACGCCACCGGATGCGCCCGTATCGCGGCAGACGCAGGAATGGGCGCCAAGATCGAGATTCGCAACGCGATCAACATCGTTGGCCACGGGACGGTGCTCATCGGCTTGGTACGGGCCGGCACGGCACGCATCGGTCAGGTGACGATACCCCTCGTGCTGGGCCATGCAGCGGAGCGGCGCCTGGAGGTGAGCGCGGTCGAACGCTTATCCTCGGTGCAGGCAGGCGGTCCTGCCGTCGGCCTGGTGTTCCGGGATTCTCCACACCTTCGCGATCTCCAGCGCGCGTTGCCTGCGGGCAGTATTCTGGTGCTCGAAGATCCGGGCGAACCCCCAGCGCGCACCGCCTGACCTGCGCATGCAGTTCTAAAGCGGGGGCCGCAATGGGGGAGGTTCAGCCAGGGTGGGCCGGGAGCGCCCGCCCCACCGCTCACTCTTTTGACGGCGCGCCGGATTCCCGCTCCTGCAGCAGCCGCCACTGCACCTTGCCGGTCGCCGAGTGCGGCAGGCTGTCGGCGAGCTCGACGATGCGCGGATACTTGTACGCCGCCATGTGCTGCCGGCACCAGCCGATGATCTCCTCCGGCGCGATCTTGCCGCGCGCTTCCGGCTTCAGCACCACCAGCGCTTTCACCGTCTCGCCGCGGTAGCCGTCGCGCGCGGCGATGACGCAGGCCTCCTGGATGCCGGGGTGCGAGTACATGACGCTCTCCACTTCGGCGGGCCAGACCTTCATCCCCGAGGCGTTGATCATGCGCTTCAGGCGGTCGACCATGAAGAAGTAGCCGTCCTCGTCGTAGCGGCCGAGGTCGCCGCTGCGAAAGAAGCGCTCGCCCTCGATCTCGATGAACGCTGCCTCGGTCGCCTCGGGATTGTTCCAGTAGCCGAGGAACACCTGCGGGCCGCGGATGACGATCTCCCCTGTTTCGCCCGGACCGAGCTCGGTGAGCGTATCCGGATCGATGACGCGGCAATCGACGCCGAAGATCGGGACGCCAAGGCACTGGCGCTTGGGCGCCTCGGGCGGATTCGCATGCGAGGGCGCCATGGTTTCGCTCAAGCCGTAGCCTTCGATGTATTCCAGCCCGGTCAGCTCGAAGAGTTTCTTCGCCACCGCTGCCGGCATGGCGGCGCCGCCGCCGCCGATGCGCCTGAGGCTGGAGAGGTCGTATTTCCCGATCTGCGGATTGGCGAGAAAATCGACCGCCATGGTGGCGATATTGGTCCACGCCGTCACCCGGTGGCGCTCGATCAGCCGCGCCGCGGCGTCGCGCTCCCAGCGCTGCATCAGCACCACCGTCTGGCCCATGTACATCGGCCCGTTCATGCCCGACTGCATCGCCGTGACGTGAAACAGCGGCAGGCTGCACAGCACCACGCTGTCCGCGGAGGCGCCGGAAAAAGCCCAGAGCTGGCCCGCCAGCACCGTGCTCATCACCGTTCGGTGGGTGTGCATGCAGCCCTTCGGGCGGCCGGTCGTTCCCGAAGTGTAGGGCATGACGCACAGGTCGTCCGGCGCCGCGGTGTGCGGGCCGGGCACGCGGCCGGCGGCGAGCGCCTCGCTCCAGGCGATCGCACCGGGGAGATCGATTTTCGCCCGCGGCGCGCTCACCGCCTGCGGCAGCGCGGGATCGGCCGCCCCGTCCGCATAATCGCAGTACGCCGCGACGATGACGCGCTCGAGTTTCCCGTCGGGCCCCGCGTCGAGCAGAAGCGGCGCGGCGCGCTCGAGCAGTTCCTGCCCGGTGATCGCGATGCGCGCGCCGCTGTCGGCGGCGAAACGGCGCAGCTCCCCGGTGAGGTTGAGCGGGCTCACCGGCACCGCCACCGCGTCGGCGCGCAGGACGGCGTAGAAGGCAATCATGAATTGCGGGCTGTTCTGCAGATAGAGCAGCACGCGGTCGCCCTTGTTCACGCCGCAGTCGCGCTGCAGAAAACCCGCGAGCGCATCGGCCTGGCGCTTGAACTCGCGGTACGTCAGCGGCGCGCCGTAGAAAATCAGGAACGGCTTGTCGGGATAGCGCGCCGCCGAAACTTCGAGATTGAAGTACAGGCTGGTCGCGGGCAGCGTCAGCTCGCGCGGCAGTCCCTTCGGCCAGACTCGAAAATGGCGCTCGAACACGGCCGCGCTACTCGTAGCGGCGCGTCAGCCACTCGGCCACGAGCACCGGCTTCGCTTCGCCCTCGCGCTCCAGCGTGACCACCCAGTTGATCTGCACGCCCGCAGACTGAGGGGTGTCCGCGCGCCCCGCTTCGGCAATGTCCTCGACCGCCGCGAGCCGGAAGCGCGCCCGCACGCGCGCGCCCGCCGGCACCGGCCCGGTGAAGCGCACGCGGTTCAGGCCGTAGTTGATGCCCATGCGCACCCCCTGCATCTCGATCGCCTGCTGCAGCAGGTGCGGCAGCAGCGACAGCGTGAGAAAGCCGTGCGCGACCGTGGCGCGGTACGGCGACTCCTTCGCGGCGCGCGCCCGATCGACGTGGATCCACTGGCGGTCGTCGGTGGCCTCGGCGAATTCGTCGATCCGCTCCTGGCTCACGCTGAGCCAGTCGCTGACGGCGACCTCCGTGCCGACGAGCTGCTTCAGGCCGGCGATGCCGGCAATGACGACCTGGGCCATGGTTGTTGTCATCGAGTTTGGTAAGCTGGCGTAATATTACCGCGAACCGGTTCACGAACCGGTGCAATATCCCGAAACGCCATGACGACAAATACAAGGTTGTTTCTGTCCCTGGGCGGGCTCACGGCCCTCGCCGCGGTCGCCCTCGGCGCCTTCGGCGCGCATGCGCTGAAAGACCGCCTGCCGCTGGAGATGCTCGCCGTGTGGCGCACCGGCGTCGAGTATCACTTCTATCACGCGCTCGGGCTGATCGCGGTCGGCCTGCTCGCCGCGCAATTGCCGGGTTCGGCGCTGCTGAAATGGTCGGGCTGGCTGATGTTCGCGGGAATCGCGTTGTTCTCGGGAAGCCTCTATCTTCTCGCGGCGACCGGGACGCGGTGGCTCGGCGCCGTCACGCCCGTCGGCGGCGCCGCCTTCCTCGCCGCCTGGGCGCTGTTCGTCGCCGCGGTGCTGCGCGCCTGAGAGCCATCGCGGACCGACCCGGCCATGTCACCCCAGCTTGCAGGCTCGCCGTTCTTCATCGCCGCCGTCGCGCTCGGGGCGTTAGGCGCGATCCTGATCCTCGCCGGGATCGCGTCGCTCCTTCGGCTGCGACCGCTGCGATTTGCTCTTCGGACGCTCACCGGCCTGCTGGTGCTTTCCCTCGGCGGGCTCGCGGGCACGATCGCCGCCGGCCTCCAGGGTTACCGGGCGCTCACGCATGAAGAACTCGCCGCGCGCCTTTCGGTGCGGCCTGCCGGCCCGCAGAGATTCGCGGCGACGTTCCGCTATCCAAACGGCCGCGAAGCCACGTTCGCGCTCGCCGGGGACGAGATCTACGTGGACGCGCACATCCTCAAGTGGAAGCCGCTCGCGAACGTGCTGGGCTTGCGCACCGCCTATGAGCTGGACCGCGTCGCCGGACGCTATCACGACATCGGGCAGGAGCGCTCCGCTGCCCGGACCGTGCACTCGCTCGCCCAGGACAGGCCGGTGGACCTCTTCGGGCTGCGCCGGAGCCATGCGTTCCTCGCGCCGCTGCTCGATGCCGAGTACGGCTCGGCGACGTTCGTGCCGGTGACGCAGCCCGCCGAGCTCGAGCTGCGCGTCTCCACCACGGGCCTGCTCATGCGCGAAGCCGGCCCCGCGCGGGCAGACCGCTGACCCCCGGCTACGTCGGACTCGTCATGGGTTCCCCCCTTTGAAAAAGGGGGGCGAGGGGGGAGTT
>JBARMB010000069.1:0-6566 GCA_049802235.1 Burkholderiales bacterium
GGGCCACGCCGGCCGCAGGTGCTCGAACACGCGCTGCTCGTCGCCCGCCTTCAGCGCCGACGCCGGCTGCGCACGCGCCGCTTCGAGCGCCGGCGCGAGGCTGCCCAGCACCGCCACCCCCACACCGAGCACGAAGAACAATGCCAGCGCGATCCAGTCGAGCGTGAGGGTCGGCTGCAGGCCGCGGAAATATCCCGCGCCGACACCCTCGCCAAACCCCGCGCCGAAGCGGCGCAGCACCAGTCCGGCGGTCACGTGGCCGAGCGCAATGCCGGCGAGCGCGCCTGCGGCGCCGATCGCCAGGGCTTCCGCGAGCAGCATCGCGACCAGCTCGCGGCGCGTCATTCCCAGCACACGCAGCAGCGCAAGCTGTGCGCGGCGCCGCACCACCGCAAGCGCCTGGGTGGAGAACACCAGCAGCCCGCCGGTAAACAGCGCCACCAGCGCGAGCACGTTCAGATTGACACGGTAGGCGCGCGAGACGCTTTCGCCGCGCTCGATGTCGGCCTGCGGGCGTTCGATCACCGTGCCCGCGGGCAGCCCGGCGCGAAGCTCGTCCGCGAAGCGCACGGGATCGGCCCCCGGACGCAGCCGCAGGTCGATGCGATTGAGCCATCCCTCGCGACCGAACGCCGCCTGCGCCGCGGCGATGTCCACCACCGCGAAGCGCCGGCTGCGGCTGTCGCCGAGGATACCGGCGACTTTCAGCGGCAGCACGCTCAAGCCCACCTGGATCGAGAGCGTGCCGCCCGGCTTCAATTCCAGCCAGTCGGCCGCGGCGGCGGAGAGGAAGACCCGGTCGGGGCGCAGGAAGTCGAGCCCGCCGTCGGACATGCGGCCGATTTCGCCGCCGACGAGCAGCGGATGGATACGCGCGGCGCGGAAGATGTCGAGCCCGAGGACCTGCAGCGGCTCGCGCCGGCCGGGAAGTTTCGCGTCCACTTCGAGCAGCGGGCTCGCCACCGCGACCTCGGGCATCCTCGCCAGGCGCGGATAGAGCGCCGCGTCGAAATCCGACCCGCGGATCTCGAGATCGGCCTCGCCCGAGAGCGTCTGCACCGCCGTCGAGAATTCGTTGATTGCCGCATGATTGACGAGCTGCACCGCGTAGCCGAGCGCGACGCCCAGCGCGATCGCGAGTGTGGAAAGCGCGAGCCGCCCCTTGTGCTGATAGAGAGGCGCAAGCAGAAGCTCGCGCCGGATCGCCGCGCCGGTCATGCCGAGATGTCAGACGATGTCAGGCGGATGTGCCCGCCGCCGCCCGGCGCCTACGATCCGCTGAGGATCACCAGGTCGTTCTTGACCGATTTGACGCCCGCCACAGCCGCGGCGATCTTCGCGGCTTTGTTGCGATGCGCGAGAGTGTCGGCCGTCCCGACCAGCGTGACCATGCCGTCCGACGCCGTGGCGTCGATCGCCAGCCGCTTCAGCGCCCGATCATCGGCGAATGCAGACCTGACTTTGGCGGCCAGCGCGGCGTTTTCATTTGCCTTGGCGATTTCGGCGCTCTTTTCGGCATTCTGTTCCACGACGACGACGGGCGGAGGAGTCTTGGATTCAGCCTTGCCGATTGCCGGTTCGACGGGTTTGACGGCCGGCTGAGCCGGCGGCTTTTCCCCACACGCGGCCAGGCTCAGCACCAGCGCGCTCGTGATCGCGGCCAGCAACGCAGAGTACGGGTACTTCTTCTCTCTCAGGCTCATGACTTCCTCCATGCAGTGAAAGAACATCCCATCTTACAGCCGGCTGTCGGCAAGATTGCATGAAAAGCACTTGCAGTTCAATCCGTCCGCAATCCGTCCTGCGTCAGGACATGGATGCGGTCGGCCGTCTTCGCCGCGGCCGCGGAGTGGGTGACGAGAATCCCCGCGGCGTCCCCGCCCTTCACGCACTCGCGCAGCAGGCGCAGCACCTGCGCGGCGCTCTCCGGATCGAGATTGCCGGTCGGCTCGTCGGCGAGCACCAGGCGCGGGCGATGCACCAGCGCGCGCGCGATGGCGACGCGCTGCATCTCCCCGCCGGAGAGCTCGCGCGGCAGGCTCTCGCTCCGATCGCCCAGGCCCACCGCCGCGAGCATCGCCGCGATGCGCGGCTGCATATCGCCATCGGCGACCCCGTTCAGCACCAGCGGCAATCCGACATTCTGCGCCACGGTAAGATAAGGCAGCAGGTGAAACGCCTGGAACACGAAACCCATCTGCGTGCGCCGGAGCAGCGTGAGCGCGTCGTCATCGAGCGCGGCAAGATTCGCACCGTCGAACAGCACCTCGCCCGAGTCCGGTTTGTCGAGCCCGGCAACGAGATTGAGCAGCGTGGACTTGCCGATTCCCGACTCGCCCATGACGGCGACGTACTCGCCGGCGCCAAGATCGAGATCGATCCGGCGCAACACCGTCTTCGCCCGCGGGCCGGAAAAGGACTTGCTCAGGTTTCGGATCGACAGCACCCAAGGAGGTTAGCGGCAGATGGGGCGGGTGGCAAGAGTTCCGGCCGGGTTGCCCGCTCCGGAAGCGAGGCGCAGAATCCCGCTTCACAAGCCGGATCGGCCCGATCCTCAACGAGGTGAAAAGTGAGAATAATCCCCGCGCTGTTTGTTTTCCTGCTTGGATGCACGGCCGCTGTGGCGCAAACCTACCCGAGCAAGCCGATACGCCTGATCGTCGGTTTCGCGCCGGGCGGCGCCGCCGACATCGTTTCGCGTGCGATCAGCGACCCGCTCGGCCGCGCGCTCGGTCAGAGCATCATCGTCGACAACAAGCCCGGCGCCGGATCGAGCATCGCCGCGGAATTCGTCGCCAGGGCGAATCCCGACGGCTACACCATCCTGATCGCGAGCCAGAGCGGCATGATCGTGAACCCCTTGATCAACAAGAACGTCGGCTATAACACCGACCGGGACTTCGCCGCGATCAGCCAGGTCACGAGCTCGCCTCTGGTGGTCGCGGTCAACCCGGCGCTGCCGGTGCGTTCGATTTCCGGGCTCATTGCCGAGGCGAAAAAAGCGCCGGGCAAGCTCAATTTCGCTTCCTCCGGAAACGGCTCGCTGCCGCACCTCGCCGCGGTGCTGTTCGACTCTCTTGCCGGCGTCGAAATGGTCCACGTGCCGTACAAGAGCGGCGGGCTGTCGGTGCAGTCGGTGCTCGCGGGCGACACCCAGGTCACGTTCGCGACCGCGCCTTCGGTGATGCCGCTGGTGCAGGCCGGGCGGCTGCGCGGCCTTGCGGTCACGACGCGGGCGCGCTCGCCCCTCGTCCCGGACCTCCCGGGCATGGAGGAAGCCGGCCTCGCCGGCTACAACATTTCGATCTGGTACGGATTTTTCGCGCCCGCCGCGACGCCGCGGGAAATCGTCATGCGGCTGTTCGAGGCGACCGCGCAGGCGCTGCAGAACCCGCAATTCAAGCAGGCGATGGCGCGCGACGGCACCGAGACGCCGGGCTCGCGCTCGCCCGGGGACTTCGCTGCGTTCGTGCGCGAAGAGGCGAAGCTCACGGCGCGGGTGATCCGCGAGTCCGGGGCGAAGTTCGACTGAGCGTTCGGCGGAATCCGCGCGAAATCGACGCCGATTCTTCCGCTGCGCCGCGTGCGCTCGCCGCGCAACGGATGCGCTCAACGCTCCGGAACGACCGCGGTCGCTTCGAGCTCGATCTTCGCCGGGTGGTCGAGCAGATCGGCGACAAAGATCATGCTCATCGCCGGGTAGTGCCGTCCCATTTGGCGCTTCCAGATTGCGCCGAGCTGCGCCCGCGCGGCGAGGTACGCCGGCTTGTCGTTGCAAAATGCGGTGATGCGGCAGATATGCTCGGGACGCCCTTCCGCCGCGGCGAGCACGGCGAGCACGTTCTTCAGCGCCTGCTCGAACTGCGGCGCGATATCCTCGGAGCGGAAGCGCTGCTGCTCGTCCCATCCCACCTGCCCGGCGATGAACACGATGCGGCCCGGCTTCGCGGCGATGCCGTTCGCATAGCCGACCGGCGGCGCCCAGCCCTCAGGCAGCAGTACTTCCATCGTCGCTCCTCTCAGTCGGACAGAACCGGCGGATCGGGATCATGTTCCCAGTCCGGGGCGGGCGGCGGCGTGCGCTTGAGCCAGTCCTCGATCAGGCGCATGTGCTCTGCCTCTTCCTCGGCCATCTCGAGCGCCGCCTTGCGGACCTTGGCCGAGGTCGCACTGCGCGCAAGCTCGGTGAAAAATTCCCAGGCGTGCTTCTCGCAGCCGAACGCAATCTGCAGCGCATGATAAGGCTGCATGCGGTAATGCAGGTCGCCCGGGTCCGCGGTCTCCGGCCCCTCCGCGCCCACCCAGCGCATGCCGCCGCGCGGCACCACCGGCGGATGCATGGAGAGGTTCTCCTCCAGGATCTGGTCTGCGTGCCGCTGCTCGATGCGCGAGAGCTTGCGGAACAATTCCGCGACCTCGCGGTTGTTGTGCTCATCCATGGCATCGGCGAACGTGGCGTAACGTTCGGTGGCCTCGACCTCCATCGCCCAGGCGCGCGCGAGCAATTCCGCATGGTCGATGGGTTTCGTCACCGTTTTTTTGCGGCGACCGGCGCCGGCGGCCTTGCCGGCCGCGCCCCCGCGGCTGAGCGTTTTTTTCACTTTTTTCGCGCTCATATCGCAAACCCCGCTTCCAGATCCGCCGGACCCTTGGAGCCCTTGCCGACCGGCGGCTGGTACGGCCGGCGCTCGCCCTTGTAGAGGACGCCGATGTTGAAACCGTCGTCGGTCATGATGCGCCGCGCCGCGCGCGCCGGATCGTCGGTGGTCGCCACCGGCGCCGGCCGCACCTGCGTTTTCCATTCGCGCTGCTCGGGCCGGAAAGTCACGCAGGGACTGAGAATCTCGACGAAGGAAAATCCCGGCGTGCGGATTGCCTGCGCAATGATATCGGCGGTGCCGTTCGGATCGCCCGAGAACGCGCGCGCAATGAAATTGGCCCCCGCCGCGAGCGCGATCACCAGCGGATGAAAGGTGCGCAGCCCGGTGCCGCCCGGGGAAAGCTTCGAATCCCAGTCGGGCTCGGTCGTCGGCGAGGGCTGGCCCTTGGTCATGCCGTAGACATGGTTGTCCATGACGACGTAGGTGAGGTCGACGTTGCGGCGGCAGGCGTGCAGGAAATGGTTGCCGCCGATCGAGTAGCCGTCGCCGTCGCCGCTTGCGACCAGCACCGTAAGATCGGGCCGCGCGATCTTCAGGCCGGTCGCCGCGGCGAGCGAGCGCCCGTGCACGCCGTGAAAGCCGTAGCAGGTAGTGTACGCCGGAATCCTCGACGAGCAGCCGATGCCGGAGACGACGGCGATGTTTTCCGGGCGCAGGTCGAGCATCGCGAACGCCTTGGTGAACGACGACAGCACCGAGTAGTCGCCGCAGCCCGGGCACCAGATCGGCTTGTAATCGGATTTGAATGCCTGCGCCGTGATCGGCGCGGCGGCGGTGGCGATGCTCATGCGCGGCTCCATTCGGTGAGTTGCCGGCAGACCTCGTCGGGGCGCATCGGCAGCGGGCCGGGATGGCGGAAGCTGCGCACCTCGCCCGGCAGGTCGAAATCGGCGCGCAGATAGCGGTGGAACTGTCCGCCGTGGTTCTGCTCCACTACCAGCACCCGCTTCACGCCGCGCAGGGCTTTGGCGAGGCGCTCGGGCTGGGGAGGACTCAGCAGCCGCATGGAAACCAGCCGCGCCTTGACGCCATCGGCCGCGGCGCGCGCCAGCCCCTCGCGTACCGGGCCGGTGCACGAGCCGAAGGTGATAACGGCGGTCTCGCCCTCGCCTTCGACCTCGGCCCAATGCTCGCCGTAGTCGTGCTGCATGAGCTTCCGCTCGCGCTTGGCGAGCTGCGCCACGTGGTCCGTCGACTGGCTCGAGGGAATGCCGCGCTCGTTGTGCTCCAGGCCGTCGGCGGTGTAGACGACCCCGGGCGTGCCGGGGATCGCCATCGGCGACACGCCGGATTCGGTGAGCGCGTAGCGCTTGTAGCCTTCGGTGCGCGCGGCGGCCGTCGCGCGCTCGCCGATGAAGCTCACGTCGGCGGGACGGTCCACGACCGCGCGCGTCTGGCCGAAATACTGGTCCGAGAGCACGATCGCCGGCACCTGCATCGCTTCGGCGAGATGCACCGCCCACTGCGTCGCGGTGAGGCAATCGGCGACCGAGTTGGGCGCGATCACCACGCGCGGCGCGTCGCCATGCAGACCGCTCACGGCGATGTTGACGTCGCTCTGCTCGCTTTTCGCCGGGATGCCGGTCGAGGGTCCGCCGCGCATCACGTCGATGACGACGATCGGCACCTCGGCCGCGACCGCGAGCCCGAGCGCTTCGGTCATGAGCGAAAGTCCCGGCCCCGAGGTCGCGGTGAGCGCCGGTACGCCGCCATAGGAGGCGCCGATGATCATGTTGATCGAGGCGAGCTCATCCTCGGCCTGAACCAGCGTGCCGCCGACCTGCGAGAGCGCGGGCGCGAGCCATTCGAGCACTTCGGTGGCCGGCGTGATCGGATACGCCGCGACGAATCGCACCCCGCCGCGCACGGCGCCGTAGCCCGCGGCCTGATTGCCGGTGATGAGCC
>JBARMB010000070.1:0-28269 GCA_049802235.1 Burkholderiales bacterium
CGCTCAGGCCGGTGAAGCTCCCCGCCTGAGCAGCGCCGCGACCCTCCGCCTTTTTTCCCGTCGGCCGTCCGCGTGCTCGCGATCCGGCATCAACGGGAGCTCGATTACCCGGATTCAAAAAAATCCCGATCCGGGCCGCCCCCTTGGACAAGGCCGCGGCTACAACGCTCCGATCGCGACCAGTGCGCGTCTGACTTCCTCGACGCCTTCGGGCGGCAACGGCGTCTGCGGCGGCAGCGGAGCGCCCACGGCATAGCCCTGAAGCTCCAGCCCGCCCTTGATGCAGGCGGCGAGGTTGTACTTGGCGAAGGCCTGGTTCAGATTCCACAGGCGCCGCTGACGCTCCATCGCTGCGTCCCAGGCGCCGCGACGGCAGAGGTCATACAGCTCGACGCTCTGGCGCGGCGCAACGCAAGCCGGGCCTGCCATCCATCCGACGCCGCCGATGAGCATCACGCAGGCCGGGATATGCGAGGAAGCGGCGAACACCTGCATCCGTCCTTCCACCCGATTGATGATCGAGAGCAGGCGTCCGGTGTTGAAGGAGGCGTCCTTGATGTAGCGGATGTTCGGGATATGGCTCAGCTTGTCGATGACAGGCAGGCTCAGGTCCGAGCGCTGGAAATTCGGGTTGGTATACAGCACCACCGGAATCGAGACCGCTTCCGCGATCGCCTTGAAATACGCGAACACGCCTTCATCGGAAATCGGGAAATAGGCCTCGAGGATGGCGAGGATGCCGCTGCAGCCCAGGCGCTCGAACTCGCGCGACTGCGACACGGCATCGGCGATGGTGGTAGCGGCCACTCCGGCCACCACCGGGACGCGGCTCCTCGCCGCATCCACGACGACCTCGACGATGCGCCGCCGCTGCGGCCATGAGAGATAGGCGAATTCGCCGGTCGAGCCCAGCGGCGTGAGTCCGTGCACGCCGGCGTCGATGAGGTCGTCGCAGAGCCGCGCCAGCACCTCGGTCCCGACCTCGCCGGAAGCGGCATCGACGGGGGAAACGAGATAGGGGAAAACGCCGTGGAAAGCCGCTGCGGTCATCGTCGTCTCTCTTTCACCGGTAACCCCACGGGCAACGTCCGCTTCCGGGGCCTCGCGTTCGAGAATTCGGAAGTCTACCATCCGGTTTCCGCTTCGATTTCCATCTCTCGCGCCGGGCCGACGCGAAAGCGGGCCGATGCATCCTGCCGGTCTTTAAGCAGTCTGCACCTTCTCCTGGAGAAACTGCAGCACCACGACCTCGTCGCGTCGCAGCGCCGCCGCAGGCGGCTCGCTGCGGCCGCGGCGCGGCGGCGCCGCGACGGAAAGCGGCGCAGTGAGGCCCAGGTGATAGGCATGCAGCAGCGCGGGGTGAACGTAGTACTTGCGGCACACGGCGCGCGTGTTGCCGAGCCGCTCCGCCACCGCGTCGATCGCCTGCACGATGTTCCGGTCCGCCTCGCGGCGGCTCGACGCAGGCCCCATCGCCCGCAGCTCCATCGCGGCCACCATCGTGCCTCCCCAGGTTCGAAAATCCTTTGCCGTGATGTCGCGGCCGGTGATTTCACGCAGATAGGCGTTCACGTCGTCGGATGAAACGGTCTGGCGCTTGCGGAACGAATCGAGGTACTGGAACATTTCCTGCCCGGGCAGGTCGCGGCAGCGCTGGACGATGCGGGCGAGCCGCGGGTCGTTGACGGCCACGGAGTGCTCGACGCCGCTCTTGCCGCGGAAGGTGAAGCGCAACATCGCCCCCTTGACCTGCACATGCTTCCGGCGCAACGTCGTCAGCCCGTAGGAGCGGTTCTCGCGCGCGTATTCGTCGTTGCCGACGCGGATGAGCGTCCGGTCCAGAAGCTGCACCACCGTGGCGAGGAGTTGACGCCGGCTCAGGTCGCCGGCGCGCAGATCGCGCTCCACCCGCTCCCGCAGGACCGGCAGGATCTCGCTGAATTCGAGCATGCGGCGAAACTTCGACTGGTCGCGCGCTTCGCGGTACGAGGAATGGTAGCGATACTGCTTGCGGCCGCGGGCGTCGCGCGCCGTCGCCTGTATATGGCCGTCGGGATCCGGGCAAATCCATACGTCGGTCCACGCCGGCGGGATCGCCAGCGAGTTGAGCCGCTTGCGCGTGACCGGGTCCGTGATGCGCGCGCCGTTCGCGGCGAAGTAGATCCATCCCTTTCCGGAACGCCGCCGGCTGATTCCGGCGGCGCCGTCGGTGACGTAGCGGAGCCCGGCGCGGGCCGCCGACTTGCGATGCTCGTGGGTCCGCGGCGAGGTCACCGGACGCCTCCTCCCCTGTCAAGCAGTTTGAGCCATTGTGTACGGTTGCGCCGGCCGCTGGCAAGCGCTCCCTCGACCGTGGCGCCGGACTCGACGGGACGCCGGACGTTTTCTTCTTGACGATCACGGCGTGCGCGCCGTCAACGTCACTTCCAGGCGAGCACCTGCGGCTCCTTCCGGGGCGTGAGGGGCGTATCGCCGCTCGGCACGCCGACGATGATCGGGGCGACGGCCAACATCTCGGCGGGGATGCCGAGCTCGGCCTTCCCCTCCGCGGTGTTCAGGGCCGGGAGCGCGGAGCCGATGACGCAGGTGCCGAGCCCCATGGAACGGGCCGCGAGCATCAAATTTTCCGCGGCCAGCCAGCAGTCCGCGGCGACGAACGGCCCCATGGGCTTGCCGCAGATGACGATCAGCGTGCCGGCGTCGTAGAAGATGTTGAAGTCCGGGCGCGCGAACTTGTCGAGCGAGTGGCCCCCGCGGTCGAGGTGCGCGCGGTGCGCCTCCTCCAAGAAGGGCCCCTTGGCGCGATCCGAGAGGCGCTTCAGCGCGCCCGCGTCCTGGAGGACGGCGAACGCCCACGGCTCCTCGTGGACGGCCGTAGGCGCCCGCACCGCGGCTGCGAGCAGGGTGCGGATGGTGGCCGGGTCGAGTCTCCTGGGCGCGTAGGCGCGCACGGAGCGCCGCTCGCGGATCGCGTCCATCACGCTCATCGATGCTTCGGGTTGGGTCATGGCTTTCTCCATTCAGAACTCAAGGGGGGCGGAGTCGAATTCCCTTGGGAACGAGCAGGAAGGTCGACTCGGGTCGCTGGAATATTCTACAGCGGTGGCGTGCTCTGGCCGGTGAAGTTGCCCGAGCTGCGCAGGCAAGCGGCCCTCGGCGCAATCGTCTCCGATCGGCGGGCGCGCCGCGCACGGGAGAAATCGACTGTTTCCTGCACCTGTTCGGTCCGCACGTCAATTTGATCTGCATCAACCATCGAAGACGTCGAGCGCAAATAATGGGCGATCGGGCAGTGTCCCGAAACGGCGAACATCGATTCATGAGAATGGAGGCACCGAAATGAAAACCAGGCTTACGGCGTTCCTGAGCGTATCCCTCTTCGCTCTGCTTTACCCGTTGCTTGCATTGGCGCAGCAGGCTCAACAACCCACGGGTCCGCAGCCACAGTGGTACTGGCCCGGTCCCTGGCACATGGGGGGCGGCGGCTGGGGGTTCTGGGGGATGTTTCCGTTGTTCATGATGTTCATCATCATCGTCTGCGTCGCCATGTTCGTGCTGGGTCACCGATCGGGCGGCGGGCACCATCATTGGGGGCCGCCGCGGCACATGATGGACAGAACGTGGGGGCCGGGCCGCGCCTGGGACGATCCGACTCATTCGGCGCTGCAGATTCTGAACGAGCGCTTCGCCAAGGGCGAGATCCAGAAGCAGGAGTACGAGGAGAAGAAGTCCGTCATCCTTTCCGGCGGGCAGCGCTAGAACTTTCGGGCGGCGCTATCCGCGGGCGGGCCCCATCCCGGGCGGCAACCCGCCCGGCCCTAGCGGTAACGCTGCGCCGCCTCGCGCGCCTTTGCGGCCAGCTCTTCGTTCGTCGCGTTTTTCGAGGAGAAGGCGAACGAGCCGGCGATTTTTCCACCCTTCTTTTCGATGCGCTCGCTCATCTTCTTGAGGGCATCGGAAGCGTCGTCGCCTCCCATCGTCATGAAGGCAATCACTTCCTTTCCGGTGAAGTCGGCCTTGGCGATGAAGGCGTTGATCGGCGTCGAAGGACTCCCTCCCCATACCGGAGAACCGACGAAGACGCGGTCGTATCCCTGAAAGTTCGTGTCGATGGGCTTGATTTCGGATTCCACGCCGCGCATCGCGGACATTGCGCCGGTGACGATGAACCACCAGGTGACCGAAGGCTTCTCGACGTCTTCCACGCGCCGCACGTCCGCGCCGAGCTCCCTGGCCAGCGCCTGCGCCACGACATGCGTTTTTTCCGTCAGCGAGTAGTACACGACGAGCGTCTTCATGGGCCGTGGTTCCTGCGTGCCGGCGGTCTGTGCAGCGGACGCCCCTGCGATGAGACAGCAAAGGAATGCAAGCAATATCCGTTTCATGTTTCCTCCTTCGGCGTTTCCCGCCGCTACGTCGCTGGAAAAGATCGGGGGCGTCTGTCCTCTCCGCATCGATCAATTCATCCACTGCCTCAGCTCGATGTGATAACCGTTGGGGTCGCGGATCTCGGCGCGCGCGTATCGCTCCCTGAAGATCGGGCCCCAGACGGGCTCGATTCCCTTCGCCTTCAGCTCTTCGAGCGTCTTGCGCATGTCGTCCACTTCGAGCGCGATCATGCGGTACCCGAGTTGCACCTTCTGCACCGGCGGCTCGACCGGCACGCCCGAGTAAGTCAGAAGCTCGACCGCCGTGCCGCCGAGGTCGAGGTAAACGATATCGAGCGAGCCGCCTCCGCCCGGGAGCGGGACCCGGTCGCGGAATTTCAGCCTGAAGCCGAGAACGCCGGTGTAGAACTCGACGGTCTTGTCCGGCTGATTGGTGACGATCTCGACGTGGTCTATTTTCTTGAACAAGGTGGGCTCCGTGTCGCGTCGTTTTACGGATTTGTCTGTCTACGAGGTCAGAGTCAAGTTATTTTCCGTAGCCGGCAGGATTGTCACCAGAACAATTCGACTCTGACCCTCATGGTCCCCTGGACTTCGAAGATCACCGCGATCATTGCGGGCACGTTCTGGTTCTATTCGCGGCCGGTCCAATAGCCCGGTCTGCGCCGGTGATGGGCGATTGCAATGACGCGCAAATTCTCGTCCATGACGTAGTAGATGATGCTGTAGGGGAATCGTCGCAGCGGGAAGCGGCGCCTGCCTCTCCACGGCGCGCCAAGTTGCGGGTACGCGCAAAGAAGCTCCAGGGCGCGCTCAAACTCTTCGATGAACGCGAAGCCCAAGTCTGCGTCGGCTTCCCGCGCATAGTAGATCGCTCCGTCGGTCAGCTCCCGGTCAGCGTCCGGGCCAACCGACGGGATCATTTCACCGCGGCACGGGCGCGGGCAATCGCGTCAGCAGCAGGAACGAGCTGCGCGCGACCGCCTTCGATCTCCCTGATGCGCCGCTCGACCTCCACGGCCCAAGCCTCCTCGACCTCGGTGTCCTGAAAAAGGCTGGCAATCAAGCGCTCCGCGAGCTGCGCGCGCTCCTCCAGGGAAAGCTTGAGCGCCTGGGCTTCCAGAGTCTCGAGTTGACTCGACATAGGTCCTCTCAGCTGCCGGTGACGAACACCAATAATACCCGTTCCTTGTTGCCTCGGTTGCGCGCCTGGACGGTCTTGTGTTCGCCGGGAGCGGGCACGTTGTCCCTCGTCAGGCGGGCGACGGCAGCTTGTCGAGCGCGGCGCCCACCGCCCTGCACGCCCCAATCAGATCCGCGAGCAAGCGCTCGTCCACGTTCAGATCGCCCTCGTATTCACCGAGATTCCGGACGTCGTGGCACTTGGCGAGCACGCGCCAGACTTCCGGCCCGAGCCCGAGCGTGTGCGGCAACACCTGGAAGACGATGTACCGGTTCTCAGCGCGATACCCGAGCCGGCGCAGCGCCGCGAGGCACAAGGCGTGAGCGGCGTTGTACGCCAGATCGAAGCGGCCCTCCAGCGAATTCGAGGCGTTTTGCGCATCCGCGAGTCGCTTGCGCCCCGAACGTTTCAGTCCGGCAAACTCCTTCTTGTCCGGCGGCTCCGCGCGCAGCGACTTGCCGGGACCGCACAGGTTATCAAGCGCCGAGGTCACTTTCCGCACCGATCAGCCAGACCTTGGGTTGCGCCATCACCCGCGTGACGAAGGCATTCTTCTGCTTCACGCGCTTGGCCCATTCCTTCCGCGAATACACCGTCGGATTCACCTCCCGGCCCAGGCGCGCGGTCGCCTGCTCCATCGCGGCATAGAGATCGGCATAGGTGAGGCTGTCGCTCACCACCATCAGATCGATGTCGCTCGCCGCGGTGTCGCTGCGCTTGGCCACCGAGCCGTACACGAACGCCGCCGTGATGCGCTTGGCCAGCGGGGCCAGCGCCTCCCGCAGCGGCTCGGCCAGACCCACGGTCTTCCGCGCGATGGAACAGAGCTCGGCAAAGAGCGGCGACTTCGGATTGGCCTGATAGTGCTTCTGCGTGCCGACGCGCCTGACGGTCACGAGACCGCTGTCCGCGAGCCGCGCGAGCTCGCGCTGCACCGCGCCGGAGCCGCCTCCGGCGAGCTTGATCAACTCGGTGGCGAAGAAACTGCGCTCCGGCTGGCCGAACAGATAAGCCAGCACGCGCTGCCGAGTCGTGGAAAACAACGCGTCCGCCAGGCTCGTGCGCGACGGAGGCGGCGATGTCCTGGTCTTGCTGCGTTTGGCCTTCATGCCCATATTGGGCATCTTAATGCCCATTTTGGGCATATTCAAGTTCGCCGGAGTAGAAAGGACGGGCGCGCACCTCGGCGCGCAACACATAGCACCAGCCGATCTCCTTTGCATACCCATGGGCGAAATCGGGGGTCGCGGTGCTTCTAGGAACCGGTCGCAGTTTGTGATCGGTTCAGAGGAACTTCTTTGACGCCAGTGCCTTTAAGGTTTGAAGTCGCAAATTGCGACCTCAAGTCGGCGAACTCGGCCGCAGTCAGCCGAAAGCGGAAATCCTCAGGGAACCGGTCATCGTTATGCTTCACCGCCTGGTTCAAGACCCTGGTCGGGACGCCATACAGCCGGGCGAGATCGGCATCCAGCATGACTTTGTGGCCTCGGACATTCCGAATCAGCGGCTCGACGGACGGATTCGTCACCACGACACCTTGAATTCGCAACGATCAGCCGGGCACACCGGCGAGCATCGGTTGCAGAACTCCCGGCATTTCGTCGTAGGTCCGCCCATTGAGTTCGCGCCCGGTCAGATCCTTGCGAACTCCACCCCACTGCTTGAAGAAGAACGGCACGCGAGCGGCGCGGCACTGGCGGAAGATAGAGGTCACCCATTCCTTGCGCATCGGACGCGCCTTCGGCCCGGATTCGCCGCCGACGATGGCCCAGTGAATTCCCTCGAGCGGCAGCGCATCCAAAGGCCCGATCAAAGGTTCGAGCGATAGAAACCGGACTGCCGCCGGCACGCCCTGAAGATCGCGTACACGGTGGAGGACGCGAGCATCCTCCACGCTTACGCCCATCCAGACGTTTTCCGGCCACGGAAGTTGCGGCGCAAGTCTTGCGAGCCGCTCGCTGCGCTTCGTGAGCACCTGAAAAGTGTGGTGCGGACAGTCGCGCATCGTGGCGAACACGCGTTGAATGTAGGCAAGCGGAATATCGTCGTGAAACAGATCGCTCATCGAGTTCACGAACACAACCCGAGGCTGACGCCAGCCTCGCGGAACATCCAACAGATCGGGATGCAGCGTCACGCGGAAGCCGTCGCGGTAGCGGTCGCTGCCCATGGCCGTGAGGCGTTTAGCCATGCGCTCGGCGTAACAATGCTTGCAGCCTTGGCTGACCTTGGTGCATCCCGTGACGGGATTCCAGGTCATTTCAGTCCATTCGATGTTCGAACGCGTTGACATGATAGTTCGGAGTATAGCTCGGCGCGTTTACGCACGAGTCAGATATGACGCAATCCTTACCGCGGTCGGAGCGCCGCGCGGATTGCCTGCGGCGAAGCACAAAGCGTACATCGGCGTGTGCTTCGAATTTTCGAGAATGAGTGGCCGTTCGACGACCTTTTCAAACACGGACCCGAGCCGCTCAAGAAAAAATGCGAGTATGTCGTCCATCCCAGCAATCTTCACGACCGAGCCGGGCGTATCGCCGAGAAGATCAAGTTCCCTGTCCTCGCGATAGCAGCGTCGCTTCCATTCTTCAGTCCCGAATATCGCGGTGAGTCTTTCTGACCAGATGCTGTCAGGTAGTGCGTCCTTGGGCATCATACGATTGGCGCCTATCGCGAATGGAAACAGCACCCACAGATCGATCGCTTTGGTTCGAGCGATCGCTTCGATCGTCTCCCACTCGACGCTCATTCCGTAAGGGTCGAGAAAGACCACCGCGCGTTGCGCTTTCCAGTCCTGAGTACGGCACCACTCCTGCAGCCAACGGTTCGCGTCCTCTTGCTTAATCACGCAGCGGTCAGCAAGGGCGGCAAATTCTGTTCGGATGAGCTTCTGCAGCGCACTTGCGTGCTTCGGCTTGTTGTCGATAAAGACGTACTGGTGGAACTTGTTCTCAAGAGAAAGCGCTTTCCGCACGCTGCCGTCTTGGTAACTGCGGATTTCCTCGTCGTATCCGAAAAGCTGAGGTTGCTCTGCCTGTTCATTTACATCGCGCTCTCCTGTTCCGGCGAAGGCGTCGACGTAGATCGTTCTCAGCTTGCTCGCGTTAGGATTCTTCGTGAAGATGATCTGATACTGGATGAGGTATTCGCGCAGCGCCTCCAGTTTGCGCTCGGTCCATGAACCTCCGAAGTGGTGCTTCGCCATGGTGCCCCTCCTTGGCCCGCGAGAAAGCAGCGACGCGGGCCAAAACGACATCATAGCAGCAGTACTGTATAAACGTCCAGTACCCCACGAGCAATGCTTCTTTGCCCCTGCAGTCTCAGTTCCGTTTCATCCGTTTGGGCTTCTTGGCGGCTGGCCGGGTGTCCAGTGGTAGCGAGGTATAGCGCTGGTACAGTTTGAACAGAAACGCGACGCGCTCGGCGTCGTTCGTCCACGTCCGCTTGCCGCTGTCGGGAATGTAAGCCGCGTCCACTGCGCGGTCGAGCGCCTGATGCGCTTTCACCAGCGCGGGCGGCATGGTCTCCGGGTTGTAAAGTACGGCGAGCGTCGCCTCTGGATCGCGCTTCATCTCTGCCTCGCGTGCATCCAGCACGCCTTGCGCGGCTGTTTCAATCGCGCCGCGTAAATGTTTTGATTTGTCGTCGGCGTGCTTTTTTTCGTCAACGAGCGAAGGCCAGGGGAAGTTGTTATACACAATCTCCTTTGAGTAACGGTAATCGCTTTTGATTCTCCCACAAACATATCTGACCCAAGCCGAGTGCATGGAACTCACCATTACACCGAAATGCATCGGGGTGGCGTCGCGCATGACCAAGCATGCATCTCCAGCAAGAGTAGTTGGGGGAACAAAGCCGAAGACCATGTAGCTCCGGTCTTCTGAAAAGTGCCGTGGAATAATCAAGTAATCTGATTCTGGAATATTTTCAACGTGAAAACGAGTTGGTGTCTTAGCGAGCTCTCGCGTCGGAGCACTCTTGCTATTCTCGCGAAATTTACGCACCGCCTCGACTCGCTGCAGCACAAGTGCCATGTCTTGCAGCTTTGATACAGGACAGTTAGCCACAAGCAAGAACCACCGTTCGATGTTGTTCAAGAATTCGGTCGCCCCGTACCAACGCCTAAATAACTGCTTCGCTCGAGGTTCCTGTTTCAAGAACGTTTCTTTCTCCCTCGACGTAAACAGGTATTGCCCGTCGTCGATTGGCTTGTTGCCGATTCCGATTTCGGGCACTGGGCAGATCGGATGCTCGCGCCGATCGATTAAGACATCGTCCGCATCAACGAGGTAAGGGTTGATGTTCTTGACCATTACTTCATGCGGTTCGCCCTTGATGTCGGCATAGTCGAACAGGCGCTTCTTTTCCGGCTCGAAAGCAGCGAAGCCGATGACCACGCAATGCACGGCTGCCTTGCCGGGTGCTTCGTTCATCCACTGGAAGGTGCGGTGAGCGAAGTGGATACGAATGCCTTGCGCGAGCATCCACCCCCACAGGACGCCGACCTGCTCGCCTTGCGTGATGCTGTTAGTCGAGACGAAAGCGCACTTCACTGCGCGGCGCGCTCGTGCCTCGACATCATCCGCGTCGCCGAATAGATCGGCAACCGCGTGCTCGCCCTTGCCGAAGCGCACGTCCTGAAAGCGTTTGCGCCCGCCCGCCGCCTTGGCGACTACGTCTGAAAACCCTTGCGTCGCCGTTAGGTAGCGCGCTGCCTTGACATACCAGCCCGCAACGTAGTCGAGCAAGCCGTAGTTGTTGATACCGGCGCACACGGTTTCCATATCCGCGCGCTGTGCAGGCTCCATGAACTTTGCGCCGACGAAGGGTGGATTGCCAAGAATGTAGTTCAGCCTGTTGGGTGGCACGAATTCGGCCCAATCAATCTGCAACGCATTGCCGAGCCGGATGTTGGCACTTTTCTCCAAAGGGATTCGCAGCACTTGCTCGCCGAACACTTCGCCCGCCTCGACGTTCATTTGGTGGTCGGTGAGCCACATTGCCACCTGCGCGACCTGGGCCGGGAACTCCTCGATCTCGATGCCGTAGAACTGGTCGACGTCCACCTTAAGCGTCTGAGTCAGGCTGCCGAGGCGGTGTCCGAACTCCTCCGACGCCTGCAGCACCTCCACTTCCAGCCGGCGCAGCTCGCGGTACGAAATGACGAGGAAATTGCCGCAGCCGCACGCCGGGTCGAGAAAGGTGAGGCGGTTGAGTTTCTTGTGAAACTCGAATAGCTTGTCCCTGCTGCGCTTTGCCCGCTCGAATTCAACGCGCAACTCATCCAAAAACAGCGGCCGGATGAGCTTAAGTATGTTGGTCTCGCTGGTGTAGTGCGCGCCGAGCTGGCGGCGAAGCTTCTTCGCGTCGAGCTCGATCACCGACTGGAACATCGCGCCGAAGATGGCGGGCGAAATCGCGCCCCAGGCGAGCCCGCGGAGTTCCAGAAGCAACTCGCGCATCTTGCGGTTAAACACGGGCGCGTCGAGATGCTCCTCGAACAGTCGGCCGTTGACGTAGGGGAATTTCGCGAAGTGCTCGGGCAGTGCCTTCTGGCGCTGGTCAACCGGCGTATTCAGTGTCAGGAACAGGCGCTCAAGCGTATCGCCGAGATTGGCGCCGTCCTCGGAAGTGAAGCTCTCGATCAGATCGAGGAAGATCTGCTTGGGCTGGAAGATGCCGGTGTCGTCTGCGAACAGGCAGAACAACAGTCGCACCAGAAAAACTTCCAGTTGATGGCCGCTGTACCCGTCTTTCTTGAGCAGGTCGTGCAGATCGCCCATCTTCTGCACCGCCTCGACGTTGACCGGGTCTTGCTCGCGAATAACCTGTTTCTTATAGCCGGAGATGAAGCTGAACAGGTCGATCTTTTTGTGCAGTTCCTTCAGCGTGAATTGGTAGGCCTTGTTCTCGTCAAGGTCATAGAGCTTGAAGCGCGAGAAATCCGAGACCAGCACGTAGTGCGGAATCTCGGAGTCCTTGAGGCCGGGGAAGTACTCAGTCGCCTGCTTGTAGGCGCGCTCAAGGTCCTTGCCGCGCGACTTGTGCTCAATGAGCAGCGTACGCTTCCACAGCAGGTCGATGTAGCCGTCCTTGCCGTCGATCTTCTTGACACGCTTCTCGAAGGTCGCGACGCGGCGGCGCGACACGCCGAACACCTCGAAGAAATCGTTCCAGAACGATTGCGCCTCGGCATCCTCGGATTCCGCGTGTGCCCACTCACGCGAGAAGGCGAGCGCGCGGTCGCGGATGTCATTCAGGGAAAGCGGCATGAGGCCATCTTCTTAGTTCTTATTTAGTGCTTCTGAAGCCTGAGTTCTATCAATTTCCTCAGGTCGTCAATGGTAACTCCGAGCGGGGCCAAGTGCTTTGCCGTGCGCCGAAGTAACTTTTCCAGCTGCCTCTCGGCATCGTCAATTTTCGGTTGCAGCTTGTTTGCGAGAATTTCGCCACGAGTGCGGCGATATTTTAGAAGAAGTGCCTGAACCCATTCTGGCGCGCCGTCCATTTCAAGGAGAATGTTGCTTACGGGCTGCCAAGTACAAGGAAACGAGATTGTCTCGATCTTTACCCTTGCGCCGTCGCATGTCAAAACGACAGGGTCCAGCTTTGGCGGAACCCTCGCAAGCGTCGTAATGTATTCAGCGGGAATGACTGCCACGCCAGGCCACTGGCCTTCAGCATGCATGGCGGCAACCAAGCCGATTGCTTCAATGCTGAGAAAACTACCGTCGAAACCAAGCATCGCACGCTCTCGTACACGCACCTTTTTGCGCGTCTTAAATCGACCAAGCGCGAGTCGAAACTCCTTCAATCCTACGCTGAGACGGTATTCCATACGCTAGTCGACCCGTTTATATCGGCGAAATTTCTACTGCTCTTCCTCCACCGGCGCCTTGTGCCTCGACACAAGCTGCGCCTGCGTATGCCCCGGCACCGGCGCGTAATGCGAAAAATCGATCGAATACGACCCCTGCCCGCCGGTGACCGACTTCAACCGCGTCTGGTAATCCGACAGCTCCGAGAGCGGCACCTTCCCCTTGATGAGGGTCATGTCGCCTGCGGCCGAGTCGGTGCCCGTCACGTGCCCGCGCTTGCCGGAGAGGTCCGAGGTGAGATCGCCGATGAATTTGTCGGGCGCGGCGACCTCGATGTTGACGATGGGCTCGAGCACGATGGGAACGGCCTTGGCGAAGGCGTCGATGATCGCCTTGCGGCCCGCCGAGACGAACGCCACTTCCTTCGAGTCCACCGGGTGGTGCTTGCCGTCGTAGACGGTGACGCGGATGTCGTGCACCGGGTAGCCGGCGATCACGCCCGAATCCAAAGCCATCCTCACGCCCTTCTCCACCGCCGGGATGAACACGCTCGGGATGACGCCGCCTTTCACCTGGTCGACGAATTCGTAGCCGGCGCCGCGCGCGAGCGGTTCGATCCTCAGAAACACTTCGCCGAACTGGCCGGCGCCGCCGGTCTGCTTCTTGTGCCGGCTGTGCCCCTCGGCCTTGCGCGTGACCGTCTCGCGATAGGGGATCTTGGGCGGCTTGGTGCTCAATTCCAGTTTGTACTGCTGCGCGAGCTTCTCCAGCTTGGTGCGGATGTGCAGCTCGCCCAGGCCGCGGATCACGGTTTCGTTGGTGGTCGCGTGGCGCTCGACGCGAAAGCACGGGTCTTCCGTCTCCAGCTTGTGCAGCACCTCGAACAGGCGCTGCTCGTCGCCTTTCTTTTTCGTCTCCACCGCGATGCCGTACATGGGCTCGGGAAATTCCAGCGGGCGCAGGTGGATGTGGTCCTCGTCGTGCGAGTCGTGCAGCACGCAGTCGAACTCGATCTCCTCGACCTTGGTCACCGCGCCGATGTCCCCCGGCACCAGGGCGTCGGTCTCGACGTAATCTTTTCCCTGGACGCTGAACAGGTGGCCGACCTTGAATGCGCGTTTCGCGCTGCCGACGAAGAGCTGCGAGTTCGGCGTGATCGTGCCCTGGTGCACCCGGAAAACGCCGACCTTGCCGACGAAGGGATCGACGATCACCTTGAACACGTGGGCGAGCACGTGCGCCCTGGGGCCGGGCACGGACCAGAACTCCTGCGCGTCCGCGCCCTCGCCTTTCAGGAACGGCGGCGGGTTGCCCTCGGTGGCGCTGGGCGCGAGCCTGGTGAAGACGTCGAGCAGCGCTTCGATGCCGGCGCCGTTCTTCGCCGAGGTGAAGCACACCGGGATCAGGTGGCCTTCGCGCAGCGCCTTTTCGAAAGGCGCGTGGAGCTGCTCCGGGCTGATACTGCCCTGCTCGAGGTATTTCGCCATCAGCGCCTCGTCGACCTCCACCACCTGATCGACCAGCGCCGCGTGCGCTTCCTTCACCGAGGAGAAATCCGCCTCGCCGTCGGGATTGAAGAAGCAATCGACCACGTCCGTGCCGCCTTTGGCGGGAAGGTTGATCGGCAGGCATTCCTTGCCCACCGCCTGCCGCACGCGGGAAAGCAGCGCCGGCAGGTCGGCGTTCCCGCCGTCGATGCGGTTGACGACGATCATGCGGCACAGGCCGCGCTTCGCCGCCCATTTCAGCATGCGGTCGGTGGCGAGTTGGATGCCGGTCTCGGCGTTGATGACGATGGCGGCGGTCTCGACCGCGGCGAGCGCGCTGATCGCCTGGCCCATGAAGTCGGGATAGCCGGGCGTGTCGATCAGGTGGATGTGCGCGCCCTTCCAGGCGAAGTTGACGATGGCGGAGTTGAGCGAGTGCCGGTAGGCGCGTTCGAGCGGATCGAAATCGCAGACGCTGTTGCCGCGCTCGACGCTGCCCGCGGCGGGAATCGCGCCGGCCTTCGCCAGCAGCGCTTCCGCCAGCGTCGTTTTTCCGGCCCCGCCGTGGCCGACGAGCGCGATGGTGCGGATGGCTTCGGTTGAGTATTTCGGCACGCTGAAGCTCCTCCCGGTGCTGGACATCCGGCCTATTTACTCTACCACGCCCGTCGCCGCCGGCCGGCTCAGAACTTCCCGCCGTAGCCGACCATGCCGGTGATGAAGCGCACCAGCGCGTACGCGAGCCAGATGGGAATGCGCTTCCATACCGGCTGCCTGAACCAGCGCGTCTTCGCCACCACCCGCGCCCCCTTCTTCATGGCCGCGCGAAGAGAGTGGTGCAGCTCGGCGGCAAAGCCGCGGTCCTCGACCACCACGTTCGCCTCGCGCGCGAGCGACAGGCTGAAGGGATCGATGTTGGACGAGCCCACCGTCGCCCAGTGCCCGTCGACGACCGCGACCTTGGCATGCATGAAGCTGCGGTGATACTCGTAGATCTCGACGCCCGCCTCGAGCAGCGTGCCGTAGAGCGCGTGCGAGGCATAGTGCAGCAGCGCGTATTCGACGCGCCCCTGCAGCAGCAGCACCACGCGCACGCCGCGTCCGGCCGCGCGCAGGAGCGCGCGGCGAAAGCGGATGCCGGGAAAGAAATAGGCGTTGGCAAGGACGATCTCCTCCCGCGCCGATTCGATCGCCTTGAGATAAGCGCGCTCGATGTCGTCGCGGTGGCGGAAGTTGTCGCGCACCACCAGCGCGGCGCGCTGCGAGCCTTTCGGCGCGACATCGACGTCGGCGCGGCCCTCGACCTGCCGGCGGCGCTCGCCGCCGACCCGCGCGACCCGGTTCCAGAGCCGCTCCACCGCCGCCTGGAGCGGGCGCAGCAGCGGCCCCTCGATCCGCACCGCGTAGTCGTAGCGCGGCGGGACCTGGCGCGGCGTATGCATGTCGTCGACGATGTTGATGCCGCCGACGAAGGCGACGCGCGCGTCCACTACCGCGACCTTGCGGTGCATGCGCCGCAGCCGGTGGCGGCGAAGGGTCCAGGGCGAGATCTTGGGGCGGTACACGAGCAGCTCAACGCCGGCATCGCGCAGACGCCGCGAGAGCTTCTCCGGCATGTCCTTCGAGCCGAAGCCGTCCACGATCAGGTGCACCGCGACTCCGCGCGCAGCGGCCTCGCACAGCGCCGCGGCGAAGCGCCGGCCGGTGCCGTCGTCTTCGTAGATGTAGGTCTCGAGAAAGATCTCGCGCCGCGCTTCGCGGATCGCCGCCTCCAGAGCGGGGAAATATTCCCTGCCCGAGCGCAGCAGCGTCAGGCGGTTGTGGGAAAGGAGCCTGACGCTCATGCGAGCTGCAGGTGGGCCGACAGCGCGGCGTGATCGGAAATGCGCGACCACGGCGGGCCGTGGTGCACCTCGGTGTGGCGCACGCTGAAGCCGCGCACATAAATGCGGTCAAGCCGCAGGAAGGGAAAAGCGCTCGGGAAGCTGCGCGCCGGCCTGCCGCGATTGTCGCGGAACGCCTCCTCGAGCCCGAGCTGCTCGGCAAGACGGTGGCCGGCGAGGTTGCGCCAGTCGTTGAAATCGCCGGCGACGATCAGCGCGGCGTCCTCCGGCACCTCGCGGCGCAGCCGCTCGATCAGCGCGCCGACCTGGTGCCTGCGGCCGCGTTCGTTGAGCGCCAGATGCAGGCAGATGCAATGCAGCGGCAGCTCCGATTGCGGCAGCGCGATCCGGCAGTGCAGCAGCCCGCGGCGCTCGAGGCCGTGCGCCGAGATGTCCTCGTTCTCGGCGCTGAGGATGGGGTAGCGGCTGAGGATGGCGTTGCCGTGATGGCCGTGGTCGTACACGGCGTTGCGGCCGTAGGCGAAATCGCTCCATACCTGGTCGGCGAGGAACTCGTACTGCGGCGCGGCCGGCCAATCCTCGAAGCGCGAAGCGTGACGCTCGTGCTGCCCCTGCACTTCCTGCAGGAAAATGATGTCCGCATCGAGCTGCCGCAGGCCGGCGCGCAGCTCGTGCACCATCATGCGGCGGTTGAAGTGCGAGAAGCCCTTGTGGATGTTATAGGTGGCGATGTGCAGGTTCATTCGTTCGGTCTGAAGTACTTGTCGAACAGGTCGGATCATCGAAATGCCGCATGCCGGCAAGAAACCGCCGCGGCCGGTATGCAAGCATACGCGTTACCGGGGCTGGGGCGCACCCGGAGCGAGCGCGTCGCGACGGAGGATTTCCTTCACCATCGCGGTGAACTGCTTCGCCAGCACGCTGCGCACCACCATCCTGCCGATGATGGGCGGCAGCGAGAATTCCGGTACCAGGCGCCCGAAATAGGACAGCCGCACACCCGAGGGCAGATTCTCCAGTTCGTAGCGGCCTTCCATTTCCCTGAGATTGCCGCCGACGGCGCGGGCGACGATTCGCTGCGGCGGGTACTCGACCACCGCCAGCTTCACTTCGACCGGCTGGCGGAAGAACAGGAAGCCGAATTCCCCCTTCTGCTCGACGATCAGGCCGTCGCCATTGCGCAGCACCACGCGCGAGCTGCGCATGTCGGGAATGAATTCGGCGAGGTGGTCGTAGTCGGAGATGACGTTCCATGCCGTGCGCGCGTCGACCCGCAGCTCGGCCGACGCCGTCACCGTGACGAGGTCGCCGTGGCCGGAGGTCTCGATGCTGATCTGCTGCGCCGGCGCCGCCGCCGGGGCGCAAAGCGCGCCGGCCAGGAGCAGGATCGTCGCGCCCGGCCGGGCAAGGCACGAAAGGGACATGCCGTCAGGATGCCGCATCGCCGCGCCCGAGCGCAAGCCCGTTGCGCTGACCATGGCGTTGACTACGCGCTGACGCCATGTTTTTGCGGCAGCAACAGGATCGCATCGCGGTTGCTCCAGGAGTAGCACTTCCCGGCGGCCTCCCGCCACGGCAGCCACAGTTGCCGCACATGCTCCCTCGGGGCGAGCGTCACCGGCAGCGGCGCCGGCACGGTGAGGCCGAACACGTGCTCGGTGTTGTGCGTCACGCCCGGCGCGTAAAGGGGGAGCCGCCGCTTGAAGATCTCGAAGCGGTTCTCGATTTCCCAGTCCACGAGGCGATGGCGGCCGGCGTCGAGCCCGGTCTCCTCGTGCACCTCGCGCACCGCGGTCTCGAGGAGCGGCTCGTCCTCGCGCTCGAGGCTGCCCGTGACCGACTGCCAGAAGCCGGGCCAGTCGGCGCGCTCGAGCAGCAGCACCTGCAGATCCGGGGTATGGATGACGACGAGAACCGAGCGCGGGATCTTGTAGCGCGGCGCGGATGTCATCGCTGCGGCAGCGGCGGAAACCCGGAGCTCCAGCCTTCGGCTCCGCCCACCAGCACCCAGAACGCCTTGCCTTTCCCGCGCCAGAAGTTCGCGGCATCGGCAAGCACGGCCATGGCGTCGTCGAACTCGTGGCGATGGCCGGCGGCGAAATGCTTGCTCTTCTCGAGCACCAGCACCCAGCCGGCGCCGGGCCGCCAGGACAGGTCGGTGAGCGCATTCCAGCCTTCACCGGAGCGCTCGGGAAATTCCAGCGCCGCGGCGAGCTTCTGCAGAAAGTCCTGCTTGCCGTGGATGTGGCCGATGTCGATGCGCCAGGCCGCGAGTCCGGCGGCAGCCGCGGACTTCTCGATCTCCTGCGGCTCGCGCGTGAGATGGTAGATGCCGGACCTGGCCGGGTCGGCAAGCACGTTTGCGAGAGCGTCCATGGTTCGAGCTTTTCGTCTCGGCGCTGCGGCGGGATCCGCTCGGGACCGCGGCTACGTCTTTTCCGCAGTGGGCAAACGACCCATCTTACGATCCGTTCGCGTCGTCTTCACGGCTTCGCCGGTTCCGACTGCCGCAGCCGGATATGCAGCTCGCGCAACTGTTTCTCGTCCACGGGAGAGGGCGCCTGGGTGAGCAGGCACTGGGCGCGCTGCGTCTTCGGGAAGGCGATCACGTCGCGGATCGATTCCGCGCCCGTCATCATGGCGACGATGCGGTCGAGGCCGAAGGCGATGCCGCCGTGCGGCGGCGCGCCGTACTGCAGCGCATCGAGCAGGAAGCCGAATTTCTGCCGCGCCTCCTCGGCGCCGATGGAGAGCGCGCGGAACACCCGGGACTGAATTTCCTCGCGGTGGATGCGCACCGAGCCGCCGCCGAGCTCCCAGCCGTTCAGCACCATGTCGTAGGCCTTGGCAATCGCCCGCGACGGATCGGACTCGATGTAGTTCTCGTGCCCGTCCTTGGGCGAGGTGAAGGGATGGTGCAGCGCGACCCAGCGCTTTTCCTCCTCGTCGTACTCGAACATGGGGAAGTCCACCACCCACAGCGGCTTCCACTCTTTCGAAGCGAAACCCTTCTCGTGGCCGATTTTCGCCCGCAGCGCGCCGAGCGCGTCGTTGACGACCTTGTTCCTGCCGGCGCCGAAGAACATCAGGTCGCCGTTCCTGGCGCCGGAGAGATCGATGATCGCCTTCAACGCCGCGTCGGAAAGATTCTTCACGATCGGCGACTGCATGCCGTCGCGTCGGCCGTTTTGCAGAAAAGGCGCAATGTCATTGAACTTGATCCAGGCAAGCCCTTTCGCGCCGTAGATGCCGACGAACTCGGTATAGGCGTCGATCTCGCCGCGCGTGAGCCCGCTGCTCCCGGGCACCAGCAGCCCGGCCACGCGATGGCCCGGCATGTTCGCCGGGCCGGAAAACACCTTGAACTCGACGTTCTTCATCACCTCGGTGAGCTCGGTTAACTTGAGCGGCACGCGCAGGTCGGGCTTGTCCGAGCCGTAGTCGCGCATCGCCTCGGCGTGGCTCATGACGGGAAAAGGATCGGGCAGCGCGACTCCGATCGCTTGCTTGAACACCGCGCGGATCATGTCCTCGAACGTTGCGCGGATCTCGCCCTCGGTCATGAACGAGGTCTCGCAGTCGATCTGGGTGAACTCGGGCTGGCGGTCGGCGCGCAGATCCTCGTCGCGGAAGCACTTGGTGATCTGGTAGTAGCGGTCGAAGCCCGCGATCATCAGCAACTGCTTGAACAACTGCGGCGACTGCGGCAGGGCGAAGAACTGCCCCGCGTGCACGCGCGAGGGCACGAGGTAATCGCGCGCGCCCTCCGGCGTCGATTTGGTGAGCATCGGCGTCTCGATGTCGACGAAGCCGTGCTCATCGAGATGCTTGCGCACCGCCATCGCCACGCGGTAGCGCAGCATCAGGTTCTTCTGCATCGGCTCGCGGCGCAGGTCGAGCACGCGGTGGGTGAGGCGCACCGTCTCGGAGAGGTTGTCGTCGTCGAGCTGGAACGGCGGGGTGAGCGAGGCATTGAGGATCTCGATCTCGTGCGCGAGCACCTCCACTTCGCCCGAGGCGATGTTGGGATTGACCGTGCCCTCGGGCCGGCGGCGTACCGTACCGGTCACCCTGAGCACGTACTCGTGGCGGATTTTTTCCGCCGTGGCGAAGGTGGCGGCGCGGTCCGGGTCGCACACCACCTGCAGCAGGCCTTCCCGGTCGCGCAGATCGATGAAGATGATCCCGCCGTGGTCGCGGCGGCGGTGCGCCCAGCCGCACAGGGTGACGGACTGGCCGAGCAGGGCGGCGTCGACATGGCCGCAATAACGGGTGCGCATAGGCCTATCTTCTTAAGGGAGGAGCGGAGCCGCTCCGGAATCGGGGGAGCGTAGCCGTGTCAGGATTTATAGGACGTGTCGACCTCGACTTTATGGCTTTCCACGACCCGGCTCTTCAGGCTGTTGACGAGTCCTGGCAGGCACAGGCCGCGGGAGAGGAGCTTCCACGCGACCATGCGGGTGATGCGCAGAATGTCCGCGACCGGATGGAAATGGCTGCGCCGGGCGAAGCGCGGATAGATCGCCGCGACCGGCACGGCGATGCTCGCGAAGCCCAGGCGGCTTGCCTCGATCAGGATCTCGCTTTCGAACACAAAACCGTGGCGCCGGTCGTGCGACACCCGCACCTGGCGCAACAGCGCCGCCGGATACAGACGGAAGCCCGATTGGCTGTCCTCGATCGGATATCCCACGGCCCAGGCAATCCAGAAATTGGCAAACCGGTTCGCGCGATACCGCCGCGCGGGAATGTTGCTCCGGTCGGCAAGCCGGGAGCCGATGACAATCTTTCCGGGTGATTCGCGGCTGGCTGTGACCAGCCGGACGATGTCTCCCGGATTGTGCTGCCCGTCGCCGTCCAGGGTAACGACCGCCTCCGCTCCCTGCGCGAGCGCGTACTGCATTCCGCGCCACAGGCTCGCGGCCTTTCCCTGGTTGGACGGGTTCCGTATCAATGTCAGCGGCAGCCCTTCAAGCGCCGCGGCGGTCCCATCCCTGGAACCATCGTCAACCACGATCACCAGCGGTCCGCGGCGCAGAGCCTCCTCGGCCACCGAGCGAATGGTGGCAGCCTCGTTGTAAGCCGGTATCACTATGGCGAAATTCGGCTCTTCCGCGGGGCTCACGGCATCGCTCCGTTTATCGAAATGATTTGCCTGGAAACGCGGCCGGCATCACCGGCAGCGGCGCCACGAGAGACAAAGCAGGTACGGTAGAAGAGTTTCAAGTGCGGCGGGATTGACGCGATCGACAGGCGGCAGAGTATAGCAAACCGGCCCGTTCTTCCGGGGGCCCGCAGGCACGGCGGAAACAGGCCGGCGAGATCATCGTGCCGCAGCCATGGGATCGCGCTCACCTGCGTCCGACCCGGCGCCCGGCCACACCGCTGGAGGCAAAAATGATGCGCACAAATTGCGCCAGGGAAGCGTGCGTGTAATGCCGGTAGCGCACCCGCCGGTATGCGTACTCGCCGACAAACAGCAGGCCCACCAGTACGTAGTTGATGCCGTTGGCGAACAACGACCATGCCTCGGCCGTGGCAAACGCCGCGAGCGCAGCGGCCACCGCCGCCGTGGCGACGAAAAACACCGTCCAGATCACGGTCAGGCGCCGCGCATAGCGGGCAAGGTCGGGAGGCAACTCTCCCCGTTCAAGGCGCGCAAACCAGTTGATGACGGGTTCCTCGCCGGACAACAATGACCTGCCGAACCACGCGGCCAGGACGAGATTGATGACCACGGGCGGAATCCTCAGCAGCGCGTCCACGTCCGTCAGCAGCAACGCACCGACCATCAGCGCGCATGCGGCGGCACGCCACTTTCCGCGAGTGGCCATATACACCAGTGCCGCGAGGCACAGCCAGGCAAGCCAGACCAGGCAGACCAGCCCCGTTGAGACTTCTGCATGGGCGAGAAGCGGATAGGCGCACAACAGCAGAATACCCAGGGCACGCCGCGACGCCCGTGGACGCGACGGCACGTTATCCGACGCGCCTTTTTTCGCAGGTCATGGTTTTCTTCCGACGTTCTCGCCCTGGCCGGGCGCGACCACGCCCATCGAGATCACGTACTTCAGGGCCTCGTCGACGCTCATGTCGAGCTCGACCACGTCGGCTTTCGGCATCATCAGAAAGAACCCGGACGTGGGGTTCGGCGTGGTCGGGAGGTACACGCTCACGTATTCGCCCTTGAGGTGGTTGACGACGTCGCCGCCGGGCTGCCCGGTGAGAAAAGCGATGGTCCAGCTTCCCGAGCGCGGGTACTGCACCAGCAGGGCCTTGCGAAATGCCTGGCCGCCGGGCGCGAACAGCGTGTCGCTGACCTGCTTGATCCCGTGGTAGATGGTCTTCACCACCGGGATGCGGCCGAGAATATTTTCCCACAGCCGCAGCAGCCGCTGGCCGAGGATGTTCGAGGCAAGCACGCCGGTCACAAACACGATGACCACGGTCAGCACCGCCCCCAGGCCGGGGATCTGGTAACCGAGCAGCGCCTGCGGCTGGTACTGCGGCGGCAGCAGCAGCAGCGACTGGCTCATCGCGCTTACGATCAGGTCCAGCACCCAGAGGGTGATCGCGAGCGGGATCCAGATCAGCAACCCGGTGATGAGATATTTTTTCATTGGCATGGTCGAGTACGGATTCGCGCGGACTGAAACGGATCAAAGCCGTTTCGCACTTCGAGCGGTGAACGTGCGCGCACCCCTGGACGCGCCCTGACGCGATACCGCCCGCCGTTGCGATCGAGAGTCGTCCCTGACCCCGTGCCGAATTCCGGATTCAGCTCACGAGCAGGCCGAGCAGGCGCCGGCGCCGCAGCTCGCGGCATCGGGTTTCGTGTCGGGTTTCGTGTCGGACTTCGTGTCGGACTTCGTGTCGGACTTCGTGTCGCCCTTGCCGGTGCTTTCAGACTTGGCCGCCGATTTCGAATTCTTGAAATCGGTCGCATACCAGCCGCTGCCTTTCAGCTGGAAGCCCGCGGCGGTCAGCATCTTGGAGAACGACTCCCGGCCGCACTCGGGGCACACCTTCAGCACCGGGTCGGTCAGCTTGCGAAGGTACTCTTTCTGGAACCCGCAGGACGAGCAACGATATTCGTAGATCGGCATGGGCCCTCCAAGAAAACGAAGCATGAAATTATACCCGAAACGGCTTGAACTCCCCTCTTAGGTGAGGGCTTCCACGGGGCTTTCAAGCCCCGGCACGCCGCCCCGGGGGCGACGGCGACGAAAGTCTCGACACCGGTTCGCGCCTGCGCGTCGGGGCGAATTCAGTCCGTCAGGCAATGCCGCGATTGCCGGAGACACCGATCAGCCGCGGCAGATTGAGCTTGCGCGGCTTGACCACCTTCTTGTCACGCAGATACTGCGTTACCACCTCCCACACCGGTTCTCCCTGCGCTCCTTCGGCGACCGGCGCCCAGCCGGCCACCCTGTAGGTCTTGCCCGCTTCGATGGGGCGATCGCCGAGGCGCATGTCGGCGATGCGCCGGCCCATTTTCGCGCCCGGATCGCAGCTGTAGGCCATGCCGCCGACGCGCACCATGTCGCCGCCCTGCTGGTAGTACGGATCGGGGTTGAACAGGTTGTCGGCGACGTCCTCGAGTATGGTCTTGATGGTTTCGCCCGTCATGTCCGTCACCGTGGTATACGGATAGGTGATCGCGGTCTGATCCATGACGCGCTCGAGCGTGATCGCCTCGCCGGGAAGAATGGTGGTGCCCCAGCGAAAACCGGGCGAGAACGCGATCTCGGCGCCCTTCACCTGCATCAGCGCATCGAGGATCACCTGGTCGATGGTGCCGTTGAAATTGCCGCGGCGATAAAGCAGCGATTCGCTTACGGCGAGCTTCTGCGAGAGCCTGCTCTTGAACGGCGCCCGCTGCTGCTCGATGAGCCGCGCCATGTCGGGATCCGCCGGCAGCAGGTTGGCGAACACCGGCAGCAGACGGTAGCGGTAGTCGCGGATGCGGCCGTCTTTCACGTCGAGATCGAGCACGGCGAGAAACTTGCCGTTCGAGCCGGCGTTGGTGACCAGCGTCCTGCCCTTCGCGTTCGATACCGTGAGCGGTGCCGGCACGCCGTCGTGGGTATGGCCGCCGAGGATGACGTCGATGCCGGTGACGCGCGAGGCGAGCTTCACGTCCACGTCCATGCCGTTGTGCGAGAGCAGCACCACCACTTGCGCGCCTGCTTTGCCGCCTTTGCCCGCGCGCACCTCGTCCACCATTTTCTGCAGGCGTTCCTCCCGGATGCCGAACGTCCAGTCAGGAACGAAATAGCGCGGATGAGCGATCGGCGTGTAGGGAAACGCCTGGCCGATGACGCCGACCGGGACGCCGGCGAGCTCGCGGATGGCGTAGGGCTTGAACACCGGGTCGCCGAAATCACTGGTCTCGATGTTCTGCGCCAGAAATTCGATTTTTCCGGCGAAGCCCTTTTCCACCACTTCCTTGACGCGCTCGGCGCCGTAGGTGAACTCCCAGTGCGCCGTCATGATGTCCACGCCGAGCTGCTTCTGCGCCTCGATCATGTCTTGGCCGCGCGTCCACAGCGAGGTCGCCGAGCCCTGCCAGGTGTCGCCGCCATCGAGCAGCAGGCTCGCCGGGCGCTCGGCGCGCAGCATTTTCACCAGCGTCGCGAGGTGCGCAAATCCGCCGACCTTGCCGTAGCGCCTCGCCGCGCGCGTGAAATCGAGCTGCGTGAATGCATGCGCTTCGCGGCTTCCCGGCCGGATGCCGAAGTACTTCAGCAGGGCCTCGCCGACGAGATGCGGCGGGCGATCGGCACCGTCGCCGACGCCGAGATTGACGTTGGGCTCGCGGAAATAAACGGGCAGAAGCTGCGCATGGCAATCGGTGAAGTGCAGCAGCGAGACGTTGCCGAAACGCGGCGCGTCGTAGAACGCCGAAGCGCGCGGCGCCGGACGCGCCTCGAACGGAAGGCCGCACGCCGCGGCGGCGGCAAGCACATTCAGGAACTCGCGGCGGGAGAGAGTCATATTCCGTCATCCCCGCGGCCTTCAGCCCCCGCGAAAGCGGGGGGGAATCCAGCGACTTTCAAGGCCACTGGATCCCCGCTTGCGCGGGGATGACGAAGCGGCGGAAACGCCGCTTCGTCACTTGTTCACCGGCGATTCCGGGTCGAGCAGCAGCGCCACGACGTGCGCGATCTGCTCGGGTGTCAGCACCTTGTTGTGGCCGAAGCGCGGCATGCTGGAGCAGGCCGCAGACGCTTCGGAATTGTAGATCTTGGCGTAAGCGTACTTCTGCATCGCCTCGCCGTTTCCGCGCTGCTTGCCGTACTGGTACAGGCTCGGGCCCAAGGTGCCGTAGGACAGCTCCTGCGGCGCGAGCTGATGGCAGGCGTAGCAGTTGCCGCCATTCGGGCGCCGCGGGTTGGCGTCGGTGAAGCGCAATCCATAGCCGTCCTGGGCGATCGTCTCGCCCTGGTGCCAGTCGCCCATCAGCCTGCCGGAAGACGGATACTGGATCGTCGCTGCCTGAGACTTCTCGATCCGCTCGGCGATCTCCCCGGGCGGCTGGTTGCGGTACTTGCTGCACAGCAGTTGCACTTCGTCCTGCTGGAACACCTGTGCGGCCATCTGCTGGTTGCCGTGGGTGAATGCCTGGTGAAAAACCCGTTCGGCGCGCTGCTGCGCTTCGTCCTCCGACAGCGGCGCCGCGCAGCCGGCGACGAGCGCCACGGCTGCAGCGAGCATCGGCATCATCTTCATCGTCTTCTCCCTCAGCGTTTCAGGCCGGGCGCGTCGATCACGCCGCCGTTCGCATATTTCGCCATGAACACCATCAGCGCGATTGCGTCATCGGAGGTGAAGTCAAGCTGCGGATGGCGCATCTGCCAGTAGCAATCGTACAACCGGTGCTCCATGGTGCGAACGGTGCCCTGAGAGACGCGGTACGCCGGCCAGGTGGTGAAGATCTTCTGCGCTTCCTGCGGTTCGGTGAGCTTCGGCAGGTCCTGCAGCCGGATGCGCTTGCCGCTGTCGCCGTGGCAGCTGACGCAGGCGAAATCGTGAGGACCGGCGCGGCGGTAGAACAGCTGCTCGCCGATCTGGAACGCCTCCATCTCCTTCGGGTGGCGGATCGGCACGTCGAGCTTCATGCCCTTCGACTCGGCGGCGATGTAGCTCGCCAGCGCTTCCATGTCGGAGTGCGTACCGGGCCTGGAGAAGTGGTCTTTCATCGCCGCCTCGGGCGAAAATCCTTGCAGCGTCACCATGCAGGTCGCCAGCCGCGATTCGACGTCCTGTACCCGATCGGTATCCTTGAAGTAGCGCGGCAGTCGGGCGAAGGCGCCTTTCACCACGCCGGGTCCGAGGCCGAGATCGCACTGCTCGAGCGAGGCGCTCTTCGGCCCGCGCTTCTTCTTCCACAGCTCCTCGCCCCGCGCTTCCCACAGATCCGCGGGATTGCCTTCGGCAAGCAGTTGCCGGTAGCGCTCGATTTCCTTCCGGGTATTGTCCTGGGCCGGCGCGACAAACGGCAGCGTCGACAGCAGCAGACCTGCAAACAGGCAGTGTACGCGCATCCTCTCCTCCTAGAACCGCTTTGGGCGACGCCAAAGCATCGCTGCCGTTATTCCGCCGTCCTCTCCGGGCCGGTTCCTGCGGGAAAACTCCGCAATGCAGAGCCGCGGAAGTCCGGGCTCTGCAACTTTTCAGCCGCCGCTGATGGTCGCTTCGTCGGTGCGCTTGTCGCCCTTGTTATCGACCCAGGTGACGGTCACCTTCTCGCCCGGCTTGCCTCCCCGGAAGCGGAAGTGCAGGAACGGGTTCTTCGAGATGGACGTTCCCCACTGGGCCGAGAGCACCGTCTTGCCGTTGTGCGTCACCGTGACGTTCTGGATGAAGTGCGCCGGAATGGCGACGCCCTTCGCGTCCTTGCGCTGGCCGGTCTCCATCTCGTGGGCCATCAGCACCTTCACCTCGACCTTGTCGCCCACCATGTTGGCGCGGATGCGCATCGGGTCTGCCATGTCTTTCTCCTGAAACTTTGATCGGGCCGGAAGCGCGCCGGGTCAACCGCCGCAGCCGCCGATCGTGACTTTGATTTCCTTCACCGCGTGGAAGTATTTGCCGTCGGCCTTGACCAGCGCATAGACCTTCGAGGTCTCGGCCATTTTCACGCGCGTGGTGATGAACGGATCGGTACCCTCCGGGATTTCGAAGTTCGCAGACAGCGCGTTCGGGTTTTTCTCGATCAGGATCGCAATGGTTTGCGTCTTCGGCAGCTTGCTCTCGACCGAAATCGGAACCACGGCGCCATTTTCCGCGATATCGGGGGCGGTGAACTGGATGTCGTTGCTCTCGGTCGAGCCGCTGCCGCCGAGCGCCTTCACCGTGTCGGCCAAGCTCCTGCTGTCGAACGCCGCCCGGTTCCATTCCTGCGCGAGCGCCTCTTCCGGCTTGATGATCCCGGCGGCAACGGCGAGTGCCAGCAGCCCGCCGCCGGCTTTCAGAATTTCCCGTCGCATGTTGTCCATATTCCCCTCCGAATATTCCGTATATACGACCTACGACCAGTCAGGGCTCATTACAAAATGAGGGGATACCTCCCCTCATGCTCCCCTGGATCAGGGCACGTTTCGGTCATTCTGAAACGGCCTCTTAAGACTATCGGGCCAATTCTGTCGTCGCGGGTTCCTCGCTGTCAATACCATAGAACGACCGAATAGCCCGATTCACCCCGCGGTATGCGCGACGCCACCCCGGGCCGGGGACGGAACCTTAAAACGGAATATCGTCGTCGAGGTCGTCGAATTTCCCGGCAGGTTTCTTCGCCGGCTTGCCCTCGCCCGCGGCAGCCGGCTCCTTGACTTCGCCGCCCCGCTCGCGCGCGCCGGCATCGCCCGCGCCCTGCCGGCTGCCGAGCATCTGCATCCGTTCCGCCACAATCTCGGTGGTGTAGCGCTCCTGCCCTTCCTTGTCCTGCCATTTGCGCGTGCGCAGCCGTCCCTCGATGTACACCTGCGAGCCTTTCTTCAGGTATTCGCCGGCGACCTCGGCGAGCCGCCCGCGAAAAGTGACGCGGTGCCACTCGGTTTCTTCTTTCTTCTCGCCGCTCGCTTTATCGTTCCAGGCGAACGTCGTCGCGACCGACGCGTTGGTGAGCGCCGCGCCGTCCGGCATGTAGCGCGTCTCGGGATCGCGCCCCAGATTTCCGACCAGAATCACTTTGTTTACTGAAGCCATCACGCCTCTCCTTCAAGTAATATTCTCACCGCCCGTTCGTCGAAAATCTCCGGGTACACGGTCAGGCGCGCCACGCCTTCCTCGGGGACGACCACCGCGTCGCGCACCCCGCGCACGCGCACCAGCCGCTCGCGCAGGGCGAACGGATCGGCCCCGCCGCCCAGCGGGAAAGTCCGGCTCGCGGCTTTGCCGGGCACCCGCATTCCCACCGCCACCCCTAACCATAACGCAACCAGCGCGATTCCGAATACAAAGACCGAGGTGTCGCCGAAGTGCCCGGCGAGCCACCCTCCCGCCCCCCCGCCGACGAACAGCCCGAGCGACTGGGTGGTGTTGTAC
>JBARMB010000071.1:0-19342 GCA_049802235.1 Burkholderiales bacterium
GGTTCCCGGGGCGACGCCGGCGTGGCTGAACATTCCATTGGCGAAGGTCGTAGTCCCCGCGTGGCACTGGTCGCAGGAGGCCGCGGTCACGACATGATTGGCCGGCTTGCCCATGGCCGCAGTGCCGTTGTGGCAGGTGGCGCAGGTTCCCGGAGCGACGCCGGCGTGGCTGAACGCTCCGTTGGCGAAGGTCGTGGTCCCCGCGTGACAGGTATCACAGGAGGCTGTGGTCACGACATGATTGGATGGCTTGCCCATGGCCGTGGTGCCGTTGTGGCAGGTGGCGCAGGTTCCCGGAGCGACGCCGGCGTGATCGAAGCTCGCCGGTGTCCAAGCGGTCGTCCGGTGGCAGGTGTCACACGACTGCGCGGTCGGAGTATGGTTGGCCGGCTTGCCGCTCGCCATCGTTCCGTTGTGGCAAGTCGCGCAGGAGCGAGGCGCAACGCCCGCGTGGCTGAAGCGTGCCGGAACCCACGCGCTGGTGCCGTGGCAGGTGTCACAGGCCGCGGTGGTGGGGATATGGTTCCTGGGTTTCACGCTCGCCGCGCGCAGGCTTCCCGGCGAATGGCAGGCTGCGCATGCGGTGGGCGTTCCCCGGAAGACCCCCTTCACGTGGCAACTCTCGCATGGAGCTTGCGCGTGGCCGCCGGTGAGCGGGAATCCCGTCAGGGTGTGATTGAAGCGCCCGCTCGGTCCCGGCTGCGCCATCGCCGCATGAACAAGAAACATCATCGCCGCGCACAAGCACACGAACACCGCCGGCGGCGGCGCCGCTGCGCGCAAGAAGCTCAACAGCGTTCCTGGAGTGATCGATCGCAGCATGGGTGTCTCCTGTATCGGGGCAGCGCACGGTCTCGACTTCGGGCCGCATTCCAGGTTCATCATGCCGATAGCATAACTTGGGAAAATTTCCCAAGCAAATAAAATTTTAAAATTCGGGAATTTTTCCCAAACACGTGGTGTTTGCATGTAATATTCCACACATCGGGATAAACAGACATGGACTGGAATCGATCGATAGCCGACACTTCCGCCATGGCCGATCCGGCGGTTACGCGCGCGGTCGGTCGCGTGCTGCGCCCGCTGGTCAGGCTGCTGCTCGATCATGGCATCACGCTGCCGACGCTGGTGGAAATGCTCAAGGCCACGTATATGCGGGTGGCGCGGGAAGACTTCCGCGACGCCGGCCGTGAGCTAAACGACAGCCGCGCGAGCGTTCTCACCGGAATGCACCGCAAGGACGTGAAACGCCTGAGGGACGCGCCGCCGCCTGAAAGCGCGCCCCCGATGAGCGTTTCAGTCGGAGGACAGATCATCGCGAAATGGACCGCCCGCCCCGAATTCCTCGACTCCCGCAGCCGGCCTCGGCGCCTGCCGCGGCTGCGCCGCAACGGCGGCGCGCGTTCATTCGAGGCGTTGGCCGAATCGGTGAGCACCGACGTTGGCCCGCGCGCGATCCTCGAAGAGCTGCTGCGCCTTGGCATCGTACGCATCGACCTGCGCGACCACGTCTGCCTCGAGACCTCGGCCTTCGTCCCTCGCCAAGGTCTGGAGGAAAAGGCCTACTACTTCGGCAAGAACCTGCACGATCACCTCGCCGCTGCGGCCGGCAACTTGCGGGGCGAGACGCCGCAGCTGGAGCGAAGCGTTCATTACGTGGCGCTTTCGGAGGAGTCGGTGAAACGCCTGGTGCAGCTTGCCGAGGCCGCCGGCATGGGCGCGCTGAAGGCGATCAACCGTCGCGCAAGCGAACTGAAACAGCGCGACCGGAAGAAAGGCAAAGGCAACCGGAGTATTACCTTTGGCGTGTATTTCCACGCCGCGCCGGACCAGCCTGCCGGAGAAACCCGGGGACGCAGACGCAGGGATAACGATGACACCGGGCGCTGACAGGCTCCTCGCACTGCTCCGGTCGGCAGTGCGGCTGCTTGCGGTGGCGTTCGCGCTCGCACCGCTCGCGCTCCTCGCCAACCCCTGCTCGGATCCGGGGGACGGCAGCGGCGGTACCGGCATCGACGTGGCGCAGAATTCGGGCGCAAGAGCGGGTGGCCCGCAGCCGTCCGATGGCGACGGCTTCGGCGGCACCGGCGTGGTCGGCGTCATCACCGGATTCGGCAGCATCTGCGTCAACAGCATTGAAATCCACTATGACGATCGCACGCCGGTGGAGTCGAACGGTGATCCGGCGAGCACGAGGACGCTCAGAATCGGCCAGATGGTCGTGGTCCGCGCCAGTGGCAGCGGCAAGGAATTGCGCGCCCGCAGCATCGCCATCGTGGACGAACTGGTGGGCGCAGTGACCTTTGTCGACGCCCTGCGCAATGTGCTGCACGTCCTGGGGCAGGCGGTGCAAATCGACATCACGACACGGCTGCCGGGCTCGGGTCCGGGCCGCGGCCTGGGTGCGTTCAAGCCCGGCGAGTCGGTGCGGGTGAGCGGCCTGCGCGGTCCGAACGGCGTTGCTGCGACGCTGGTGGAGCGCGATCAGGGCGCCGGCCCGGGCAGCGCAAGCGTGCGGGGAACGCTGACGACGACTCCCGACGGCGGCCTTGCGGTCGGCGGCGTGCGCATCCGCGTCGATGCCCTCTCTGGCCCCGTCACTCCGGGTTCGGCCGTGCTCGTGAGCGGTCGCTGGGACGGGAGCGAGATCCGGGTGCAGCGGGCGCTGCCGGATCCGGCCGTCGAGCTGCTCCCACGCGTCACCCGCGTGGAATTGCAGGGCATCCTCTCGAATGCGACCGGCGAGTTGCGCATCGCCGGCATGCGGGTGCGGCTGCTGCCGGCGACCCGCCTCCTGCGTGGATCACTTGAGGACCTTCGACCAGGCGCGGTTGCGGTGGTTACGGGCTGGGTGTCTGCGGACCGCGTGATCGAGGCTACCGAGGTGCGGATCTACCGGGCCGGGCCGCCGCGTTCCGATGCGGGTACGCCGGGGAAGCGTCCATCCGCCGGGGGAACGCAGGCACCCGGGCAGGGCCCGGGTGGCCAGGCAGTTCAGCGTGGGGAAGCGATCGAGCGGCACGACCTTGACGAGAGCGGCAAGCGCAATGAAGCGCGGTCACGTGCCGAAACGACCGGGAAGCCGGAGACAGCGGAAAGGGCCGCGAGACCGGAGAAGATGGAGAAGCCCGAAAGACCGGAGAGGCCCGAAAGACCGGAGAGGCCCGAAAGACCGGAGAAACCTGAAAGGCCGGAGACCCCTGAAAGATAGGAGAAGCCACGCTGATGGCCTGGCCCGCGCGCGACATGACAAGAAAACCATGACAACCCGAAATACCGTGTTAGCTGCGATCCTTCCGCTCGCCCTGCTTGCCGCGCCTTGGCCCCAGGCGGTGGCGCAGGAGAGATCCCGTGTCACCCTGGCCACCGGATTCGATTACAGCACCGGCAAATACGGCGGCGCCGCTTCGACCGACATCCTCTATGTTCCGTTCACGGCAAAGGTCGAGACCCGTCCCTGGACGCTGAAGCTCACTCTGCCCTGGGTGCAGATCACCGGCCCCGGCGCGGTGATTGGCGGCACGGACCCGGTGGTGGTGAACGCAAATTCGGCCGTCACCTCGCGCACCACCGCCTCCGGCCAGGGCGATGTGCTGGCGAGCACCGGCTACGCACTGATCAACGGCACCAACGGGGTGTTTCTCGATATCGTGGGCAGAGTAAAGTTCGGCACCGCGGACGAAACCCGCAGCCTGGGTACCGGAAAGAACGACTATTCGGCCCAGGCAGACATTTACAAGTGGCTCGGCACGGTGGCATTGCTCGGCACTATCGGCTACAAGGTCGTCGGCAGCCCCACCGGCATCGCGCTCAACAACGTCTGGTTCGGGTCGGCCGGCGCTGCCTACAGGACGAGCGCCGTAACCAGCATGGGCGTGATGTTCGATGCGCGCCAGCCTTCTCGCGACGGCGCCGCCGCACCGCGGGAAATTACGGCCTATCTGAGCCGCGCTTTGGGCGAGCAGCTCAAGCTCAGCGTTTACGCATCGCGCGGCCTTTCCCGGGCGAGCCCCGAGTGGGACGCCGGCGCCATGCTCGGCCACAGCTTCTAGGGACGATATGACAACCGCGGCGCGAATGCAGCAGGCGAGGATCGCCAAACCCCCGGCGCCTGCGGGCCGGGCGACGGCGATTGCCGGGGTGCTCGCGCTCGCAGCCGCCACCGCCATTGTCGCGATAAGCCCGCCCTATGAACCCGGGTCCGACGTCGGCTATGCGATGGGCCTCGCTGGCGCACTGATGATGCTCATGCTGCTTGCCTACCCGTTGCGCAAGCACTGGAGCCGGCTGCGCGCCTTCGGACCGCTCCGGTACTGGTTCCGGGGGCACATGGTCCTCGGCGTGGTCGGCCCGCTGCTGGTGGTGTTCCACTCGACGTTCCGGGTCGCCTCGCTCAATGCCGCTGTCGCGCTCGGCTCGATGCTGCTCGTCGTGGCAAGCGGGCTCATCGGCCGCTTCATCTACACCCGCATTCACCACGGCTTGTACGGCAGCATCGACTTGGTGGAAAAGCTGCAGGCCGAGCTGTCGCACAGCGAAAGCAGCGTGCGGGACCTGCTTGACCTTGCCCCGAAAATCGAACCGATCCTGAAGCAGTTTTTCGAGCTGGCGCAATCGGCGCCCGCCAATCCGCTTGCACGTGCGTGGCGCTTCGCGACGTTCGGCTGGCGCAACGAGCGCGCCTGGCGAAAGTGCAGGAAGGAGCTGAAGATCGTCGTCAGGGCCAACCTTCGCAGCGGCCGCTGGCGGCGTGAAGAGGCAGTGCGGCGCTACCAGGAGGCGCGCGGGAAGATCTGGAGATATCTTGCGCTGTCCAAGCGCGTCGCGCAGTTCCGCAGCTACGAGCGGCTGTTCTCTCTGTGGCACGTGGCCCACATTCCCTTCGTCTACATGCTCGCGGCGAGCGCCGTCGTCCACGTCGTCGCCGTGCACATGTATTGAGACGTGAGGTGCTCCCGGATTGCGACGCGGCTGTTCGCCGCGCCGGTGCTCTTACTGATCTCCGGCCTGCCGATGCCGGCACTCGCGCAATCGCTCGAGTCGGTCATCATGCCGGGCAAGGTCATCGAGGGCCACGCCAAGATCGAGGCGCAGTGCACCCAATGCCACATCCCTTTCAACAAGGCGGGACAGGCCGCATTGTGCCTCGATTGCCACAAGGAGATCGCCGCCGACGTGCGGGCGAAGACCGGGTACCACGGCCGGATCCCGCAGCGGGAGTGTCGGGCCTGCCACGCCGATCACAAGGGCCGGCAAGCGAAAGTCGTCGTGCTCGACGAGAGAACTTTTGATCACAGCCAGTCCGACTTCGCGCTGCGCGGGGCTCACGCGCAAACGGCCTGCAAGGCGTGCCACGTGCCGGGCAAGAAGCACCGCGATGCGCCGCTCGCCTGTGTCGACTGTCACCGCAAGGACGACAAGCACAAGGGCACGCTCGGGCCGAAATGCGCCGACTGTCACATCGAGTCGAAATGGAAAGAGGTGCGCTTCGATCACGACCCTACCCGGTTCCCGCTCAGGAACAAGCACGCTGCCGTGGCATGCCGCGACTGCCATGCCGGCGAACGCTTCCGCGATGCGCCCCGGGAGTGCATCGCCTGCCACCGCAAGGACGACACCCACAAGGGTCGATTCGGCGCCAAGTGCGAAACCTGCCATAACGACCGTGACTGGAAGCATTCCACGTTCAACCACGACCGCGACACCCATTTCGCGTTGCGCGGCAAGCACGGCGCGGTGCGTTGCGAGAGCTGTCACCGCGCGCCGCTTTACCGCGAAAAATTGCCCTCGGCCTGCATCGCCTGCCACCGCAACGACGACACCCACAAAGGAAATCTCGGCCCCAAGTGCGAGTCGTGCCACAACGAGCGCAGCTGGAAGACGTCGTCATTCAATCACGACACCGACGCCGATTTCCCGCTGCGCGGGGAGCACCGCGCAGCGCGTTGCGAGACCTGCCACAAGGACAACGCGTTCAAACAGAAGCTGCCGAAGACCTGCATCGGCTGCCACCGCAAGGACGACGAGGAGAAAGGCCACAAGGGACGCTTCGGCGAGAAATGCCAAACCTGCCACACCGAAAAGTCCTGGGCCGCGATCACCTTCGACCATGGACGCGATACGCGCTATCCCCTGCGCGGAAAGCACGCCAAGGTGAAATGCGACAGCTGCCACCGGGGAGACCTGTACCGCGACAAGCTGCCGACGGATTGCGTCGCCTGCCACGAGCGCGACGACAAGCACAATGGACAGCTTGGCCGGAGTTGCGAGAGCTGCCATGCTGAAACCGACTGGAAGCGGACCTCGTTCGATCACAACCGCAGCCGCTTTCCGCTGCTTGGCCGTCACGCGAAGGTCGAGTGCAAGGCTTGCCACGCGGGCCCGCGCTATCGCGACGCCAAAACCGAATGCGTCGCCTGCCACGCGAAGGACGATGCCCACAAGCGCCGGCTCGGCCCACGGTGCGAGTCATGCCATAACGCACGGGACTGGAAGATCTGGGACTTCGACCACAACAAGACGCGATTCCGTCTCGAAGGCGCGCACCTGAAGGTCGAGTGCCTGGCCTGCCACCGGCAGCCGGTGCCGGACAGGATCCGGCTCGACGCCGCCTGCGGCGGCTGCCACCTGCACGATGACGTGCACAACGGCCAGTTCGGCAATCAGTGCCAGCGCTGTCACCAGATGGACAACTGGCGCGCGATCAAGCCGCGCGTCGGCATGCCGGGATAGGAACCGCCAATGGAAACCTGGCAGATTGCGCTATATCTCCTGCCGACGCTGGCGCTGATGTACCTGTACGTCCGCCGCATGCATAACGTCGAATCGCGTCACCGGACAACGCTCTCGGAATCGGTCGAGGCAGGGCTGGGCGAGCCCGTGTCGCTGCACCCGGTGGTCGACCCGGTCCGCTGCATGGGGTCGGGAGCCTGCGTGGCCGCGTGCCCGGAGCAGGCCCTCGGAATCATCGACGGCAAGGCGCAGCTGATTGACGCGAGCGCCTGCATCGGCCATGGCGCCTGCGCCGCGGCCTGCCCGTTCGAAGCGATACACCTGGTGTTCGGCACCGAGGCGCGCGGCGTCGACATCCCTCAGGTGTCCCCGGCGTTCGAGACCAACGTGCCGGGCATTTTCATCGCGGGCGAGCTGGGCGGCATGGGCCTCATCCACAAGGCGACGGAACAGGGCCGCCGGGCGATCGAGACGATCAGCCGGCGCACCGGCGATGGTCGCAGGCGCGGCGCGGAGCTCGACCTGGTGATTGTCGGCGCCGGCCCGGCGGGCCTCTCGGCCTCGCTCGCCGCCAAGCAGAAGGGCCTCAAATACGTGACGATCGAGCAGGAGAGTGCGCTCGGCGGCTCGATCCTTCACTACCCGCGGCAAAAGCTCGCCATGACCGTGCCGATGGATCTGCCCATTGTCGGCAAGGTGGTCTGGCGGGAGATCAGCAAGGAATCGCTGCTCGAATTCTGGAGCGACGTGGTGCGCAGGACCGGCCTGAACATCCGTTTCGGCGAGCGCATGGAGACGCTGAAGCCGGAGACCGCCGGCTTCAGAGTGATTACGCCGCGCGGGGCCTACAGCGCCGCAAGCGTCCTGCTGTCGATCGGCAGGCGCGGCACGCCGCGCAAGCTCGGTGTTCCCGGCGAGACGCAGGAAAAGGTGGTCTACCGGCTGATGGATCCGCAGCAGTACCGTCGCCGGCGCGTGCTGGTGGTGGGCGGCGGCGACAGCGCGATCGAGGCCGCGCTCGCAGTCTGTGCCGAGGAGGGCGCGGAAGTCGTGCTTTCCTACCGCGGCAAGGCGTTCTCGCGTGTGAAGCCGAAGAACCGGAAGCGCTTCGACGAGGCGCTCGCCGCCGCTCGCCTGCGCACGCTCATGGAATCGACGGTAACCGCGATCGAGCACGAGCGGGTGCAAATCGCGCATCGCGGAACGCCTCTGATGCTCCCCAACGACGCCGTGATTGTCTGCGCCGGGGGCGAGCTGCCGACGCCGATGCTCAAGGACATCGGCGTAATGGTTGCAACCCACTACGGCACCGCGGCCGTTGCCCGCTAGCTCACAGATTGTCACGGCGCAAACAATGAGCGGCATTCTTGTCTGGCGGCCATTTTTTCTCCTGGCCGCTTGCCCGACGCCGATTTATCACCGCATTTGCTATCATTCCCGCCTCATTTCGCACCCGTAGCCCGTTTGGATAGAATGTCCGGCTACGAGCCAGGGGAGTCGTGGATTCAAATCCTGCCGGGCGCGCCGATTTTCAAGGGAAGGGCGTAAGACAGCCCCTTTTCCGTCTGCTCGAACTCGCCACGGCTATGCTGAGCGCGCCGACGAACGGCCTCGGCAAGGCTCGCGCGGACGCGCTTGCGCTTCACGCGTCCGGACGGCTATAAGGTTGCTGTGATCGGCGTCTACCGCGATTTTGAGGGCTACATGCGGCTTGCTGCGCATGTATTGGGCCGGCTGTCGGTGCTCAGGCTGCCGCCGGTCGCGGAATCTCTGACGCGCCAGATCTACTTCACCGGCGCCAGCGCCACTGCGGTCATCGTGCTGCGCGGCGCGTTCATCGGCACCCTCATCATCGCCTACGTCATCGACGTGCTCGATGCCAACGCGGCGCTCGCGGTGAAGATCCTGCTCTGGGTCGTGCTGAGGGAGATCGGGCCGCTCATCGCCGCGGTGCTGGTGATCCAGCGCAGCGGCACCGCCGTCGCCATCGAGCTTGCCTTGATGCATATCTCGGGCGAAACGACGAGCCTGCGCCAAATGCGTATCGACCCGAACGACTATCTGGTCGTACCTCGCGTCGTCGGATTTGCATTGTCTACCGCCGCGCTGACCTTTTATGTGCAGGTGATCGCCGTGGGGGGCGGCATGCTGCTCAGCGCGCTGCTGATCAATGCGCCGGTTGGAGAGCTCGCGGGCGAATTCTTCCTCCTGGCGAGCCCGTTGGACATCGTTTATTCGATGATCAAGAGCGTATTGTTCGGCGCGACGATCGCGCTGATCTGCTGCTATCACGGCCTGCACCCGCCGGGAAACTCGATCAACGCCGTTCCCAAGGCGGCGATCAGCGCGGTGACGCAGAGCATGCTGTTCGTGATGCTGCTGAACGTGGTTTTCGCCTACCTGGTATTCGGCCAGATGTTCTTCGGACTGGTGACGGCCAAGGTATGAAGTCCGCGGAGCGGACCTCAGAATCGAATGTCACCGTGCCGGCTGCAGCGGGCTGCGCGGGAGTGGCGCTCGGATACGAGCCGCCTCCGGGCGAGGGCGGATACGGTCGAATATGGGTTCCTTGCGGGGGAAGCCACCGCATACCGGATCTCGATGACGCCGGCAAGGCGAAGCTGGTTGCGGCCGCACTCGAACTGAAGCCGGAAAAAGGCGGGAGGCTGGTGCTCCTTGGCGTCGAGGTGGGCGGACTGCGTCGCGCCGAACGCGCGGCGCTGCGCGCGCGCATAGCGTTCCTGCCGGCGGCCGGCGGTCTGCTCAGCCAGCTCAACGCGTGGGAAAACATCGTGCTGCCGCTCGGGTATCACCACCCGGAACGCCTGAAGGGCATCGCCACGCGGGTGCACGGCCTGCTTGCGGGGCTCGGCGCGGAACAGCGCGGGCTGCTTGACAAGCTTCCCGAGAAGATGACGCTTTACGAGAAGAAACTCGCCGGCTATGTCAGGATACTGCTCGAGGCGCCTGATCTGGTCCTGGTCGAAGACCTCACCCGGGGCCTCAACGCCGCCGAGCGCGAAAGCACGGCAGGATTCTTTGCCGCATATCACGCCGTCTGCCCGGAGGGCACTTTCGTGCAACTGGAAACCGCGCCGGACGCGTAGATTGGGGCGGGGCCCGTTGCGCGCCCTGGGGCGCCCGGGAGAGGCATCATCTTCGCCAAGGAGGACACCATGCAAGACGAACACTCACGACCCAGGCGCTTCGCGGGAATCGGAAGAAAAGTGAGCCTGTTTTTCATTACGGCGGTACTGGGCGTGGCCGGGGTCATTCTTCTCGTGAGCTACAAGCAGGGTGCGTTCGTGAGGCACACTTCGATCTACTTCTATGCCGCCGATGTTTTCGGCATCAACAAGGGCATGGCGGTGAAGCTGTTCGGGCTGCCGGTCGGCAGCGTGACGAGCATGGACATTTCGGACCGGGGCGTGAAGGTCGAACTCTCGATCGTCAGCGACTACATCCCGCGCATTCCCAAGGGCTCGCAGGCCAGACTGGTGCGCGAGGGCTACATCGGCGCGGCAAATATCCAGATCATTCCCGGCGTCGATTCAAATCGCGGCACCGCGCCGGTCGCGGAAAAAGAAGTGATCGAGTTCGTCCGCAGCCGCGACGTGGCCGAACTGTTCGATGATTTGAAGAAGCAGGTCACCCCCATGTTCAATGACGTGAGCCGGACCATTGCGGAGATGAACCGCCCGGACAGCGATTTCCGCAAGTCCATGGCCGCGGCGCGCGCGACACTCGAGAAGTTGCCCGATACCGGACGCGACGCGGGCAAATTGCTGCGCGATGCGGATACCACCATGCTCGCCGTGGGTCGCGATGCAGGGACGGCATTAGGCTCGGCGGCGCGCGTCGGCGCGCAGGCCGAGCAGCAGTTGCCGGTGCTGTCGGGAAAGCTCTCGACGACGCTCGATACTCTTTCCGAGGCCGCGGTGCAGATCCGCGACGCGGCCCGCAAGAACGGCGATGCCCTGCACGAGGTGCTGACGCAGGTTCCGGCGCTGCTTCGCGACGGCGGGGATCTGGTGCGCGACGGGCAGGAAATCGTCGGCGCGACCCGTAACGCGTGGCCGATCCGCGATCTTGTCGAGGCACCGGCCATGCGCACGCTGCCGGTGGACAGCTTCGAATGGTCCGGAGCCGGCCGGCCCGTGGCCGACCCGGCGCAGCGCTGATCCATGCGCCACGCGGCTCTTCCTGAATACCGGGCGTGCCGGGTCCTTGCGGCCATGCTGGGTTGTTTTTTCCTCGCGGCCTGCGCACAGCAGCCCGCGACGCCCCTGCCCGCGCGCGAGGCTGCGGTCATCGAGGCGAACCGCAGGGCCGAGGCGCAGGTTCGCAGCGGAAATTTCGAGAGCGCGGCGCGATATTACGGCGAGGCGCTGCGTCTGGCGCAATCGATCGAAGACATCGATGGCATCGCTTCCAACGCGATCAACCTTTCGATCGTATACCAGCGCATCGGCAAGCACGCCGAAGCCCGCGCCAGCCTTGCGCCGATGTTCGATCAGGCAAAGCTGACGTTCCCGCCGGGGCGTCTTGCGCAAGCGGCGCTGCGCCGCGCGATCCTGGACCTGGACGAACGGCGCTATGCGAGCGCAACCGACTGGATTGACCGGGCGGCGTCCTACTGCAGCGGGCGGGATTGCGCGCTGTCGGGCGCGATTCAAAATGTGAAGGCGCAGCTCGCGCTCGAAGCGGGGAACGCCGATGCCGCGGCAGCGAGTGCGAGAGCTGCGCTCGCTGCGAGCCGGGGATCGGGCGACCGTGCCGAGGCCGCCAATGCGCTGCGCGTGCTCGGCATCGCCGCGATCCGCGCCGGCGACGCGGCTGCCGCGCTTGCGTTTTTCGACGAAGCGCTCGCCATCGACCGCGAACTCGCGGCGCCGCGCAAGATCTACCTGGATCTCATCGGGCTGGGCCGCGCCAGGGCGCTGCGCGGCGAGAGCAGCGCGGCGCGGACTTTCTACGAGCGCGCGCTCACCGTGAGCGAGGCGGACCGCGACACGCAAGGCGCTGCCGAGGCCCGCGCGCTCGTCGACGCTCTCGGCGAGAAGCCCGCGTCCCGCTAGTGTCCCGAGTCGTCAATTCGCGGACAGATTTTCCGCTCCGTCATTCCCGCGGCCCCCTTTAGCCTCCGCGAAAGCGGAGGGGGAATCCAGCGTCTTTAAAAGTCTCTGGATTCCGGCTCGTGCCCGCTGCGCGGGCGTGGCCGGAATGACGTGAGAATTATGCCACCTACTTTTGAAACACCACACTAGCGTGCGCTACAGAACGAGGGGATACCTCCCCGCATGCTGCGGCTGTTGCAGATTATTCTGCAACAGCCGCCCGGGTTTCCCGCCCGCACGAGGATGTTCCGCGGCGTGTTCGCCGCGCCGGGCGGAATCCGTCAGAACCGCATTCCCACTTTGATGCTGTAGGACTTCACGTCCCCGGTCTTGTCGCCTTCAAAGTTGAGATTGAACAGTATGAATTGGGCGCCGATGCCGACGAAAGTCTTGGTGAGCGAGAACTCCTCGTTGTTCAGAGCCGGGACGCCGTGGGGATCGCTGTTGACCCACACCTTCCCGATCCCCGCGTAAGGCGTCAAGACGGTGAACCCTTTGGAAATGGACAGGTCGATGCCGCGCGTGTTGACGCTGAGCTGGTCCACGCCGGTCAGCTTCGTCATGCTCCCGCGCACTCCGACCGCCGGAGAGGTGACGCCGCCCTCCACGATCGCATAACGCACTTCCCCGCCGTAGTACTTCATGTTGCTGTCGGGAACCGAGGCGTACATGACGCCGACATCGAATCCGAGGGGCAGGCCCTTGTGCGCCCGCAGCGTCGGAAGGTAAATCGTTGCGCTCGCGTTATTGTTCGAGGAGGCCTTGTCCAGGACTGCGACGTTCTGGATTTTCGAGGACGTGACCGCGACCCCGACGTCGAAGCCGGTGGTGCCAAGCGGCGTGGTCGGCGTCTGGCCGCGATAGCTCAGCACCGCGCCCAGGTCTTCCGACAGCAGGCGGAACTCCGATTGGGTGATGCTCGAGAGCTGGTCGACCTTCTGCGCCTGAGCGGGGGTTCCGGCGAGCAACCCGATGACCAGCGCCGACGCGGATAATGTGGAAACCCTCATGACATTCTCCCTTCAGAGTTCAGAGTTGTTGTTCTCCCGCGGACACGCCGATATATATAGCAGATCATGCCGAAGAATGCACCGGCCGGATTGCTTCCAATATGGCAGATTGCCCGGCGTCGCATTCATGGGGACGCACAGGGCGCATCCCGGGGGAGAATTGTCGCCGGCCGATGTCCGGTGCGGAGCCGGTTCGTTTGACGCTAAAAAGGGGCGGGCGTACCATGCAATGCCAATCGAGAAGGCGCGATGAGCGCTTCCCGCCTGGGCGAGATTTCCAGGATTCCGGGTGGGCGGACACTGTGGGTTCGTTTTTGAACAATGCGGCAAACCGGGTTCCATTCGACGATGTTCGTTTAAGGAGGTTTTTATGAGAATGCTGAGCAGGTTTTCACTACTGGTCGCAGGGCTTTTCTTCGCGCTTGGCGCCGCAGCGCAGACCACCGTTCAGGTCGCCGACGCCAAGCTCGGCAAGGGCGTCGAGAACCGCGCCATTGTGGACGAGACCAGCACCTTTGCCGTCGGCGACAAGGCCTATCTGTGGCTCAAGGTCGAGGGCGGAGCCGGGCAGACGGTGACGGTCACATGGAAATTCGAAGACAAGACCTATCCGACCCAGTTGTCCATCGGCGGCAGCCCCTGGCGCGTGTGGGCGAACAAGACACTGCACACTGCCGGAAAATGGGGCGTGGCTGTGACCAGCTCCTCGGGAGCGGCGTTGAAGGAAATGGAATTTACCGTGCAGTGACGTAGCGGCCGGCAGGTCCGAAAGAGATCCACGGGGCGATCCCGGAAATCCCGCGGGGTTACCCCCCGCGCACGCTGCGGGAAGGCGGAAAAAGGGCCCGACGCCGACAGCTTCAACGCAATCCTGATCCTTCCGAATCCCGCTGCACTGCGGGATTCCGCACCCCAGGAAAAATGAGCCTGCCCAGACTTCTCGCGGACCATCTCGCCCTTCCGGTGATCGGCGCGCCGCTGTTCATCGCCAGCACCCCCGATCTCGTCATCGAGCAATGCAAGGCCGGCATCGTCGGCGCGTTCCCCGCGCTCAATGCCCGGCCCGCCGACCAGCTCGACGTGTGGCTGACCAGGATCGAGACCGGGCTCGCGGCCTGGAAGGCGGCGAATCCCGGCGCCAGGGTCGCGCCCTTCGCCGTGAACCAGATCGTGCATCAGTCCAACGACCGGCTGCAGCACGACGTCGAGGTGTGCTTGAAGCACAAGGTGCCGGTGTGGATCACCAGCCTCAGGGCGCCGCCGAAGGAACTGCTCGACGCGGTGCACGGCTATGGCGGCGTGGTGCTGCACGACGTGATCAACATCCGCCATGCGAAAAAAGCGATCGAGTCAGGCGTCGACGGGCTGATTCTGGTCTGCGCCGGCGCGGGCGGGCATGCGGGCGCGCTGTCGCCGTTTGCGCTCCTCGGCGAGGTGCGCCGCTTCTTCGGCGGCATCATCGTGCTCGCCGGCTCGATCACCCGGGGCGAGCACGTGCTGGCCGCGCAGGCGATGGGCGCCGACCTCGCCTACATGGGCACGCGCTGGCTGGTCTGCCACGAGGCGAACACCAGCCGGGCCTACAAGGAAGCGATTGTCGAATCCGCCGCCGCGGACGTGATCTACACCAACGTCTTTACCGGCGTGCACGGCAATTACCTGCGCAAGTCGATCGTCAACGCCGGGCTCGATCCGGACAACCTGCCGTCGTCCGACGCGTCGAAAATGAACTTCGGCTCGGACCGCAAGTCCGCCGCCAAGGCGTGGAAGGACATCTGGGGCGTGGGTCAGGGCGTGGGGCAAATCGACAGCATCGAATCGACCGCGGAAGCGGCGGCAAAGCTCAAAGCCGAGTACGCGGCGGCGAAGGCGCGGCTGGCTGCGATTGCTGCGTAGCGGGTGCCGTGCGCTATACGGCTTCCAATACAGGGGAGCATGAGGGGATGGCTCCCCTCATTTTGTAACCGCCTCCAAGCGAAGCTCCGATCCTCCCGTATTACTCGGGCAGGCGGGGGATGCGGGCGCGGATGCGGGCGATGGTGTGCGAGGTCACTTTGGCCGCCCACTGGCTGTCGACCGCCTGCGGCAAAGGGATCAGCCGGATATCCAGCGCAAGATTGGTCACGTAGATCCAGTCGCCGTGGCGAGCCGGGCTGGCCGGGAACATGAACCCGATCGGCGCCCCGTGCCTGTCGATGCCGCCGAAGTCGCCCAGTTTGGCGATCACCTTTCCGGTCTTGTCGATCACCGCGATCTCGTCGGCCTGGTTGGCGGCCACCCACAGGTTGTCGTCGCGGTCGATGATCAGGCCGTCGGCGCCATTGACGCTGTTGGTAAACACTTCGGGCGTGCCCGGCTTCCCGCCGGCGACCGGGATGCGGATGATCTGGTCGTTACCGGTGTTGGCGACGAAGAGCGCGCTCGAATCCTTGTTGAACCCGAGGCCGTTGGCGCCGAAGGGCGGCGTGCCGCTGGTGCGAAGCAGGTCGTCGTCGACCCATCGAACCAGATTGCCGCCGTTCGGGTCGGTGCGCCAGATGACGCCCTGGAACGAGTCGGAGATGTAGACATTCCCCTGCTTGTCGAAGGTCAAGGCGTTCGGGCCGGCCGCGCCTCCGCCCGGAATGGTGGCGAAAACCGTGGCGGCGCCGGTGAACGGATTCACACTCAGCACCCGGGGATTGCCGAAGTCGAGCACCAGCAGCTCGCCGGTTTGCGGATGGAACGCGAGGCCGAGGAGCAGGTTGCTCGATCCGGCAACGCTCTTCTGGCGCAGGAGGCGTCCGTTCGGGTCGAACACGAACAGCTGCCCGGGCTGCCCTCCGGCGGTGACGGCGAAGGTCGTGGCGTAGACGTTGCCGTAGTTGTCGACGGTGAGGCCCTCGGGATTGGCGAATCCGGCGGGAAGCGTGGCGAACCTCTCGACGTCACCGCGGTCCCACGCGGCGACATTGAGCGGGAACAGGATCAGGCAGGTCAGCAGCAGGACAGCGGCGCGGCGAATCGAGAACATTATGGATATCTCCCTGAAAGTGCGCTACGAAATGAGGCAATGCCTCCCCTGAATTTGCGGCGCTTGCAGTCATGCTGCAACCGCCGCCGTGAAACCGGTTCGGGCGTCAAAGACTTTATGTGGGTTGCGGAGAGGGTGTCAGGCATCGGTCTTTTTCAGTTTGCATGGCGCCGGAACTGCCGCCGGTTCCAGTCCGTCAACCCGCCGCGATCAGGCCCAGCGAAATCGCTTTCGTGATCGCGTGGCGCGAGTTGGCGGCGCCGAGCTTGTGCCTCGCATTGGCAAGGTGAAAGATCACCGTCCGCTCCGAGACCGCCAGGAGCGCCGCGATCTCCGAAGTGGTTTTCCCGGCGGCGGACCAGACGAGGCATTCGCGCTCGCGATCGCTCAGGCCCGAATCCGGGAGCCCCGGCTGCTGCACCGGGATCGTCGCATCGAGCCGGCGCTTGATGATGCGGGCCACCGTGTCATGGAAGTAAACGGTCAGCAACTGGCAGTTCGCCAGCGCGAGCTGGATTTCGCGCTCGGCCTGCGGACCGCCGCGGTTCTTGACGAAGCTGACCGAGCTCCACTGGCCGTCGGGCCCGTGCACCGGGTGCGTGACGCCGGTGGCGAGGCCGAATTCGCGCGCCTTGGCAAACAGCTCAGGATGGCGCGGAGCGACTTCGCGCCAGAGTATGGGCGTAACTTCCCGAAACGCGCGCTGCAGCAGGGGATCGGACCCGGCATCCAGTCCGCGCTCACGGTAATAGTCGGACCAGGCCCGCGGGCAGTTGTCGAGGCAAATATCGTGGGCGCCGCTGCGCAGACGGGGAAAGCGGCCGCGATAAATGAAATAGCGGAAGCCGATCTGCTCGATGATTGCCTCGACGGATGCCTTCAGCTGCGCGAGCGAACCCGCCGCAAGAATCCGCTTGAACCACCAGGCGCTCATCTCCCCTCCCGAAGACTTTGACCCTACTGCTGTAGGTACTCTACGCTGTTCGCGCAGTCTTGAGTATCAGCCTCGCCGATAAGGCGGCGCCTCCGCGTGCAATCCGTCTTCTCCTGACAAAAAACGTGACTTCCTCCACTTCTCCAGGTCGCCGCTGCCCCGAGGCTGTGGGTTGGCGTTTCTCTCTCGGCACTGCCACAATTAGGTGTGGATAGGTTCTCGTCTACTGAATGTTCCCGCGTCCGTCGATCCGGTATACAAAGTTCGGCTGAACGGCCTTGATCTGCGCATTCTGTCCGCGCAGTTCCTCCATCCTAGCGGGTCCGGGATCTTCGGTGAGTGTCACGAGGAAAATATTACGCCCCAAACTTTGAGTGTTTTTGATCCCGAAACGCCCGTAGAGATCGGCAACGGCCTTTACATCGGCTCCCGCGGCGAGCGTGACGAGATACTCCCCCGGCACGCGGGTCTGACGCGACGGAAAGTCCATAGGCGTCGGCGCAGGGTCGCGCGGCGTCTGGCTGCAGGCAGACCCCACGGCCAGACCCGTCATCGCCAGCACAAGCCCGATGCGCCGCGCGCTCCCGTATTGCATGCCGCCTTCTAATGCACCGTGGCCGTCAGGCCCGCGGGCGGGTTGATGTACGCCAGCGACGACATGACATCAACCGCCTTGCCGGTGGTAGTTTTGCCGGCGAGGGCGGGGACGGATCTGCCGCCGTTTTTGATAGCGTTGACTGTATCGGCGTAGTTGTACTGCGGGTTGTAGGCGCGCAGCATCGCGGCGAGTCCCGCGACCTCGGGCGAGGCCATGGAGGTACCGTTTTCGATTTGATAGGTGTTGGTCGTGAGTGTCAAGGTGTCGATCGAGAAACCGTCGATGCCAATACCGAAATCGCCAGGCGTGGTCGGGCCGGTCGCGAGCTTGAAGCCGATCAGGCAACTGATTTTCCCCGCGCAGCCGCTGATGTCCAGGGAAACGGGGGATACCGAGCCACCGGTATCGACAGGACCGGGAACACTTCTCGTTAAGGCGCCTGCGCCGAAAGGGTCAACGCCGTTCGGATCCACCCCCACGACAAAACTGTCCCCGCTATTGGCAAGATTGACCGCGGCAAAAAAATTCAAGATCACGGCGTTGACTGCGGAGGTATTGAACCCCTTGGTCGCCGTGTCGTTCAGGTTGGGCCCATACTTGGTAATAAGAAAATTTCCGGGATCGACCAGAATATTGTTGCTGCCTTGAAGTACATGAGTCCAGCCTTGATTGATCGTCCAGGCCGTCAGAGGATCGGTTGTCGTCACACCCGCCCCCGCATAGGTGCTTAAGATGTTTGTCCCCGGCGCGCCGACATCGACGCTGGCCGCTCCCCAGTTCGAGAAGCTTGCTAGCGCATAGTTCTGGTCGAGCGCGGCGACACAGATCAGGTTCGGTTGAGTGAAGTTACAGGGGTAGAAGGCATTGCCGCTCGCATCGTTGTTGTCGCCTATCTGGTCGGGGCCGCCGTTGCCGGCCGCCACCACCACCACCACGCCGCTATTTTGCGCGTTGGTAATGGCGTCGCTGAAGATCTGGTCGAAGGCCCCGCCGCCGATGCTCATATTGATCACCTTAGCGCCGTTGGTCACTGCGAAGTTGACACCTTGGATAGTGGTCGCTGTCGTCCCGCTACCCATGGCATCCAGCACGCGCACCGCCATGATGCTGGCCTTCCAGCATATCCCCGTCGTGCCCTTGGCGTTATTACCCGCAGCCCCGATGATGCCGGCGACATGCGTGCCGTGGCCGTCGAGGTCCATGGGGTCGTTGTCGTTATCGACGTAGTCATAGCCGTGGTTTGGAAAATTCACTCCGCCGTTCCACATGTTGGCGGCGAGGTCTTCCTGGTTGTAGTTGACGCCGGAATCGACCACCGCCACCACGACGCTGCTGCAATCGGTGATGTGACCCCAGGCTGGCTCGATGTTCATGTCATCGCCTGCCATGCCACTCACGGTTGCTACAGTTTGTCCGGTGTTCTTGAACGCCCAGAGCTGACCGTATTGCGTGTCGTTGGGCGCCGCAGCGGCATGGTAGATGTAGTTGGGCTGGACGTATTCGACGTTCGGGTCGTTCTGGTAGACGACGAGCGCTTCCGTCACCGACTGACCGGCACCGAGCTTGACGTGCACCCACCCCGGCTGATTCAGGTTGGCGAGGAGGGAGTGTCCCTGGGCCGCCACGCTCGCCGTGCGCTCCTGCGCGATGGCCGAGGGTTTGAACTTCACCAGCACCTCGTCCTGCACGTACTGCGACGCGACCGCGCCGGCCAAGTTGGGCTGCGCAAAAGGAGCGGCGGAAACCTGAGCGTTCAGCGTCAGGACAGCACCGACGAGCGCGGCTATGAAATTCGAGCGTAGCAGGGTTTTCATGGGAGTCTCCTGCTTGTGTCAGGGCACGTTCACGATGAGCGACTGCGAGGGCGCGCTGAGGCTGCCGGCACTACCCCCTTGGGCATCGAGCGCCGCGTAGCCGCGCGCGGTCACCGTGTAAGCC
>JBARMB010000072.1:0-26629 GCA_049802235.1 Burkholderiales bacterium
CGGCGAGGGAGTCGGGCGCATCGAGATCGCCTTCGATGAGCTCGACGCCGGCCGCTTCGAGCGCCGGATCGCGCGAGCGCGCGAGCGCGGACACGCGGTAGCGCTGTTGCAGTTCGGGCAGCGCCCGCCGCGCGATGTCGCCGCAACCGATGATGAGAAGCCTTTCCACGGACGAATTTTACTCCGCACCCCGATGACGCATCAGGTCACCATCCGCAACACCGGCCACCTGTTCCAGGCGCAGGACGGCGAGAGCATCCTGCAGGCGGCGCTCAACGCCGGCCTGGTGCTGCCCTACGGCTGCCGCGACGGCGCCTGCGGCAGCTGCAAAGGCAAGCTCATCGACGGCTCGGTCGACTATGGTCGTTACTCGGAAAAGGCGCTCACCGCCGCGGAACGCGCGCAGGGGTTCGCGCTGTTCTGTCAGTCGAAACCGCTCACCGACATCGTGATCGAAGCGCGCGAGGTGCGCAAGGCAGGCGACATCCAGATAAGGAAGCTCCCCGCCCGGGTGCAGAAACTGGAGCGCGTCGCCGACGACGTGATGATCGTTTACCTGCGGCTGCCCGCGAACGAGCGGCTGCTGTTCCTCGCCGGGCAATACCTCGACATCCTGCTCAAGGACGGCACGCGGCGCAGCTTTTCCATGGCCAACCCGCCGCACGACGATGAGTTCGTGCAGCTGCACATCCGCCGCGTTCCCGGCGGCTCCTTCACCGACCACGTGTTCACGGCCATGAAGGAGCGCGACATCCTGCGCCTCGAGGGGCCGCTCGGCACCTTCTTCCTGCGCGAGGAGTCCGACAAGCCGATCGTGTTCGTCGCCAGCGGCACCGGCTTCGCGCCGATCAAGGCCATCATCGAGGCGGCGTTCAAGAAAGGCGTGGCGCGGCCGATGACGCTCTACTGGGGCGCGCGCCGGCCGAAGGACCTGTACCTGAACGAGCTGCCGCAACGCTGGGCCGCCGAGCATCCCGGATTCCGCTACATCCCGGTGATCTCGGAGGCGCTGACCGAGGACGGGTGGCGGGGACGAACGGGCTTCGTGCACCGCGCGGTGATGGAGGACCTGCCCGATCTCTCCGGCCACCAGGTCTATGCCTGCGGCGTGCCGGTGATGGTCAATTCGGCGCGGCGCGATTTCATCGCGCAGTGCCGCCTCCCCGAAAACGAATTCTTCGCCGACTCCTTCACCACCGCCGCGGACAAGGCCGCCTAGCACAGCTCAAGTCGCGGCCTCCCCCAGATAGGCGGCGCGCACTTTCGGATCGTGCAGCATCGCGCGCGCCGGTCCGGAGAGCGTGATGGCGCCGCTCTCCATGACGTAGGCGCGGCTCGCCAGTTCCAGCGCGAGGCGCGCATTCTGCTCCACCAGCAACACCGTGACGCCGGCGCGGCCGATATCCCGGATGACCTCGAAAATCCTCCTTACCGCGATCGGGGCGAGCCCCATGCTCGGCTCGTCCAGCATCAGCAGCTTCGGCCGGCTCATCAGGGCGCGGCCGATGGCAAGCATCTGCTGCTCGCCGCCGGAGAGCGTGCCGGCGCTCTGGCGGCGGCGTTCCGCCAGCCGCGGAAACAGCTCGAACACCCGCCGTCGGTCGGAAGCAATGTCCCCATCGGTGCGCGAATAGGCGCCCAGGGCGAGGTTTTCCTCGACCGTCAGCTGCGGAAACACGCCGCGGCCTTCGGGCACCATGACGAGCCCGGAGCGCGCGCGCGCGAACGCGGGCGTGTCCGAAATATCGCGCCCGCCGAAGCGCACTGTCCCCGGCGCAGTCGGCGCGAGCCCCGAGATGGCGCGCAGCGTCGAGGACTTGCCGGCGCCGTTCGCGCCGATGAGGCAGACGAGCTCGCCGCCATCGACCTCGAAGTCGATTCCGCGCACCGCGCGTATCCCGCCGTAGCGGACTTCCAGGCCGCGGATCTCGAGCAGGCTCATGCAGCCGCCGTCCCGGCCGAATCGCCGCTTGCGATGGCGCCGCCCAAGTACGCTTCGATCACCCTCGGGTCGCGCTGAATCCCGGCCGGAGGCCCCTCGGCGATGCGCTCGCCGTGATCGAGCACCAGCACCCGGTCACACACGTTCATGACCAGGCGCATGTCATGCTCGATCAGCAGCAGCGTCATGCCGTCCTTGCGGATGCGTTCGAGCAAGCCTCGCAACGCAAGCGTTTCCGATGCGTTCATGCCGGCAGCCGGCTCGTCGAGCGCGAGCAGCTTCGGATCGGTCGCGAGCGAGCGCGCGATCTCGAGACGCCGCTGGTCGCCGTAGGCGAGGCTTCCCGCCGGATCGTTGGCATGGGAGCGGATGCCGACATACTCGAGCAGCTCGAGCGCCCGTTGCTCGATCGCGGCTTCCTCCGCGCGCGTGGCGCGATCGCGCAGCACCGCCCCGATCACTCCGGCGCGGGTGCGGACGTGGCGGCCGATCATCACGTTCTCGAGCACGGACAGATTGGCGAACAGGCGGGTGTTCTGGAACGTGCGGGCGATGCCGCGCGCAGCAACTTGGTGCGGCTTCAGGCCGGCGAGTCCTTCACCGTCGAATACGAAGCGGCCGCCGTCGGGCGCGTAAATGCCGGTGAGCAGATTGAACAACGTGGTCTTGCCGGCGCCGTTCGGGCCGATGAGGCCGTAGATTTCGCCGCGACCGATCGCGAAACTGACTCCGGTGAGCGCCTGGACGCCGCCAAAACGCCTGGAAACACCGGATGCTTCGAGCAGCGTATTCATTGCCTGCGCTCCGCAAGCTCCCTCTTTCTCACCGCGGAGGGCCACAGCCCCCCGGGCCGCAGAATCATGACCAGCACCAGTGCGAAGCCGAAGATGAGCATGCGGATCACCTCGGGGTCGACGAGCGTGCGGCCGAACAGCTGCTGCTGCGCCGGCTCGACGGTGAAGCGCAGGATCTCCGGAACGAAAGACAGCAGCACTGCGCCGAGGATCACGCCCCGGATGTTGCCCATGCCCCCGAGGACCACCATCGACAGCACCATGATCGACTCGACCAGCACGAAGCTCTCGGGCGAGACGAATCCCTGGATCGCCGAGAACATGCCGCCTGCAACCCCGCCAAAAGAAGCGCCCATCGCAAACGCGAGCAGTTTTATGCGGGTGGTGTCGATGCCCATGGCGCGCGCCGCGATCTCGTCCTCGCGGATCGCCTCCCAGGCGCGGCCGATGCGCGAATTCTGCAGCCGCACGTTGACGAAAATCACCGCAAGCAGCACCGCGAGCAGGAAATAGTAGTACTTGACCGGCCCGCTGAAGCCGAGCCCCAGAAGCGTTTCACTGCGGGAGAAGTCGAAACTGCCGATGCGGAACGGATCGATGCGCGCGATGCCCTGCGGGCCGTTGGTGATATTGACGGGTCGCGACAGATTGTTGAGGAAGATGCGCACGATTTCGCCGAAGCCGAGGGTCACGATCGCGAGGTAGTCGCCGCGCAGCTTCAGCGTCGGCGCGCCGAGCAGCACACCGAACAGCCCCGCCACGGCGGCGCCGATCGGCAGGACAGCCCAGAACGGCCAGTGGATGTTGAAGTGCGGCGAGGCGAGCAGCGCGTAGACGTAGGCGCCGACCGCGTAGAAGGCGATGTAGCCGAGATCGAGCAGCCCGGCGAAGCCGACCACGATATTGAGGCCGAGCGACAGGAACACATACAGGATGGCGAGATTGGCGATCCGCACCCAGGTGGTGCCGATGCCGGCCAGCGCGAACGGCAGGGCGAGCAGCGCGAGCGCAACCACCGCCACGCCGGCCTTCACGACTGCGGGATGCCGCTTCCACCCGGTCACGTCTTCACTCATTTACGACCTGTCGCCAACACGCTCGCCGAGCAGTCCGGAAGGCCGGAACACGAGCACCCCGATTAGCACGATGAACGCGAACACGTCCTGGTAGTTGGAGCCGAACACGTCGCCGGTGAGATCGCCGATGTAGCCCGCGCCGAGCGCCTCCACCAGGCCCAGCAGCACGCCTCCCAGCATGGCGCCCGGGACGTTGCCGATTCCGCCTAGCACCGCGGCGCAGAATGCCTTCAGGCCGAGCTGCGAGCCCATGGTGTAGTGCGCAATGCCGTAGTAGCTCGCCACCATCACGCCGGCCACCGCGGCGAGCCCGGCGCCGACGACAAAGGTGAACGCGATGACGCGATCGGCGTCGATGCCCATGAGGGCGGCGACCTGTGGATTCTGCGCGGTGGCGCGCATGGCGGCGCCGAGTCGCGTGCGGTACACCAGCACGGCGAGGCCCGCCATCATGACGACCGATATGACGAGGATCGCGATCTGAACGTCGGTGATGGCGGCGCCCGCGATGGCGTAGGTCCGCGGCTTGATGATCTGCGGGAACGCGAGCGGGTTGCGGCTCCAGATCATCATCGCCGTATGCTGCAGAATCATCGAGACGCCGATGGCGGTGATGAGCGGAGCGAGGCGCGGCGCGCCGCGCAGCGGGCGGTACGCCAGCCGCTCCATGGCGTAGCCGAGCAGCATGCACACGGGAATCGCGCATGCCGTCGCCACCAGCACGATGAGAAGCGGCGGCAGACCGGTTGGTGCGAGCGCGCTGATCACCGAGAACGCGACCATCGCGCCGAACATCACCACTTCACCGTGGGCGAAGTTGATGAGCTGGATGATCCCGTAGACCATGGTGTAGCCGAGCGCGACCACGGCATACACCGCGCCGAGGGTCAAGCCGTTGATGACCTGCTGGATGAAAATGTCCATCAGTTGGCAAGCCCGGAAGGAATCAAAAAAAACGGCACCCTGCGGGTGCCGTTCGTCGTCATCGTGCCGGCGGGCGCTTATTTCTTCGCGGCTTCGCCGGCCTGAGGCGCAGCCGCCGCAGCCTGCGCGATGAAGTCTGCGTACTTGACCGTCTGGCCGCGCTGGATGATGGCGATCGGCTCGAGCTTGCCGCCTTTCATGGTGAAGATCGTCATCTCGGCATCCTTGCGGTCGCCCTTGCCATCGAACCGGATCTTGCCCGTCGCGCCGTTGTAGTCGATCTTCTGCAGCTCGGGCAGATACTTCGCCGGATCGGCCGAGTCGGCCTTCTTCATCGCCTCGATCAGCAGATTGGCGGAGTCATAGGTAAACGGCGCGTACAGTATCGGATCGACGTTGAACCGCTTCCTGTAGGCGTCGAGGAACGGCTTCGACGCCGCCTGCGGCGGGATGCCTGCCTGCGAGCAGAACAGCCCATCGGCGGCATCGCCGGCCAGCTCTTTCATGTTCTCGGTACAGGCGCCGTCGCCGAAGGCGAACACCGCCTTGATGCCGAGCTCGCGGCCCTGCTTGAGCAGCGGCCCGCCGGTCGCGTCCATGCCGCCGTAGAACACCGCATCCGGGCGGCGGCCCTTGATCTTCGTGAGCACGGCCTTCCAGTCGACCTTCTTGTCGTCGCCCTTCTCGCGCGGCAGCACCTTGATCTTCGCCGCCTTGAGCGTCTTCTCCACTTCGTTGGCAAGACCCTCGCCGTAAGCCGTGGCGTCATCGATCACCGCCACCACCTTGGGCTTCGCCGTCGCGGCGAGGTAATTTGCGATCGCGGGGCCCTGCTGATCGTCGCGGCCGACCACGCGGAACACGTTCTTGAAGCCCTGTTCGGTGAGCTGCGGATTGGTGGCCGAACCGGTGATCATCGGAATCGGGGGACTGGCGCCGTTGTAAATCGCCGAAGCCGGAATGGTAGTGCCGGAGTTGAGATGCCCGACCACGCCGGCGACTTTCGCGTCCACCAGTTTCTGCGCGACGGTGGTGCCCACCTTGGGATCGGCCTGGTCGTCTTCGGCGACGAGCATGAAGTTCGCCACCTTGCCGTCGATCTTGATTCTCGCCGCGTTGGCTTCCTCGATGGCGAGCCGCGCGCCGTTCTCGTTGTCCTTGCCGAGGTGGGCGATGCCGCCGGTGAGCGGGGCAACGTGGCCGATCCTGATCTCCATCGAAGACGGAGCCGCCGCAGGCGCCTGTGCCTGCGGCGCCGATTGGGGCTTCTTCTCTTCGCCGCAGCCCGCGAGGCCCAGGGCCACCAGGGTCGCAAGCGCGGCAATGCCAACTCGGGTGCGGGTCATTGCGATCTCCTGAGCGAAACTCGGCTGATTATGCTGAGCGCCCTTGGGGTTGTCAAACCACCGCCGGCGCGAAAATCGGCCGCCGTGACAACAAAAAAGCCGGCGCAAGGCCGGCTTTTTCGGGCGTCATTCGGGCCTTACTTCAGACCCAGAATGTACTTTGCGAGGGTCTTCGCCTCGTCTTCCTTCACGGTCGTATTGGCCGGCATCGGTATCTGGCCCCAGACGCCGCTCGAGCCTCCCATGATCTTCTTCACCAGATAAGCCTCGGCGTCCTTTCTCGATTTGTATTTGGCCGCCACGTCCTTGTATGCCGGGCCGACCAGCTTCTTGTCGATCGTATGGCAGCTCAGGCAGAACTTGTCCTTGAGCAGCTGCTGCGCATCGGCGGCGAACGCGGCGCCGCTCGCGAGGGCGAGGGCCGCTGCCGAAAACATCACTACTGACTTCATGAGATCTCCTAGAGAGAAGAGAAGGGCGAAAATTCCGCGCCATGCTACTGGATTTTGGCCGGCTTGGAAACCTGTTCGATCAAATCTTCCAGCCGGTCGAGGGGCGCAAGGCAAGTAACGCCTTCACATACCCAGGCGTTGACGCGCCCCCCCGCGGGTTTGGCGAGCACCGGCGGCAGGTCCCCGCGCTCTTCGCCGATCGCCACCACCATCGTATGCGGCAGGTAGCGTTGCGCCAGGGCGTTGCGCCAGGGCGACAGCTGCGCCGCGGGCCCGCGCAGGATCACGGTGCGCACCGGCGCCTGATGCTCCTCCAGGGCCATGGACAATGTCGCATGCCCGCCCGGCTGCTGCGTCATCGCGGCATGGAACTGCGCCAGCGTGCGCTCCGCAGCGGTTGCGTAGCGTGGCTCGCCGGTGAGAGCGTGCAGTCGTTGCAACGCGAACGCGGCGACGCCGTTCCCCGAGGGCGCGGCGTTGTCGTGGCCGGGCTTGGGGCGGTGGATCAGCCGCTCGTGGTCGTGACTGGTGAAGAAAAATCCGCCCTTCCCGCTGTCCTCGAACTGCTCGATCAGCACCCCGGCGAGGTCTTCGGCGAAGGCGAGCGTGTCGCGGTCGAATTCCGCCTGCAGCAGCTCGATCAGCGCGGCGAGCAGGTAGGCGTAGTCGTCCAGGTAGGCGTTGAGATGCGCGCGGCCGTCCTTGAAGGTGGCGAAGAGCCGTTCATTTTTCCACATCGTGCCACGGATGAAAGCGAGCGCGCGTTTCGCCGAGGCGAGCCAGTCTTCGCGGCCGAACACGACCGCCGCGCGCGCCATGCCGGCGATCATGAGCGCGTTCCAGCTGGTGAGGATCTTCTCGTCGCGTCCCGGGCGCACGCGCGCCTCGCGTACTGCGAAAAGTTTTTTCCTGCCCGAGTCGAGGAGCCGCGCGCAGTCGTCTTCACTCCGGTCGAGCCGCTGCGCCACCGCGGCAAGCGTGCGCGTGACGTGCAGGTGCCAGTGCTGGCCTTCGAAATTGGGAGGTCCGTCGAGGCCGTAATACGGTGCGAGCACGGCGTACTCTTCCGCCGCGACGTGTTGCTGCGCTTCCTCGGGCGTCCAGACGTAGAACTTGCCTTCCTCGTGCTCCGAATCGGCGTCGAGCGACGAGTAATAGCCGCCCCCATTTTCGTCACCCTGGGACTGCATCTCGCGCATCACCCACGCCGCGGTCTCTTCCACCGCGCGCGCGAACAGCGGATTCCCGGTCGCGGTCCAGGCATCGGCGCAGAGGCGCAGCAGCGGGCCGTTGTCATAGAGCATCTTCTCGAAATGCGGGATCATCCACTGCTCGTCCACGCTGTAGCGGCAGAAGCCGCCGCCGAGCTGATCGTAGATGCCGCCGAGCACCATGCGCTCAAGCGTGAACGTCGCTGCGCGCAGCGCCTCCGCGTCGCCGGTGGCGGCAAAGCGCCGCAGGCAGAACTCGATCTCGGCCGGGTGCGGAAACTTCGGCGCCGAGCCGAAGCCACCGTAGCGCGAATCGAAGCCCGATTTGAGGCTCCGCAGCGCATCTTCGATGGGGGCGGTCGAGAGCTCCGAGTGGTGTGCCGGCGCGCCCGGCTGCGTGCCCTGCAGCGCAGCGAGCAACGAGGCGTTCTGCGCGCCGATTTCCGCGCGGCGCTCGCGATAGAGCTGCGCCACGCGCTCGATGAGCTGCGGAAAGCCCGGCAGGCCGTAGCGCGCCTCCTTGGGAAAATAGGTGCCGCCGTAAAACGGCGTGCCGTCGGGCGCGAGGAACAGGGTGAGCGGCCAGCCGCCGGGCCGCTGCGCCAGCATCTGGTGCGCGAGTTGATAAATCTGATCGAGGTCCGGCCGCTCCTCGCGGTCGACCTTGATGTTGACGAACAGGCGATTCATCACCTCCGCCACGCCCGCATCCTCGAACGACTCGTGCGCCATCACGTGGCACCAATGGCAGGCGGAATAGCCGACCGAGAGCAGGATCGGTTTGTCCTCCTTGCGCGCGCGGCTGAGCGCCTCCTCGCCCCACGGATTCCAGTCGACCGGGTTGTCCGCGTGCTGCTGCAGATAGGGGCTGGTTTCCCCTTTGAGACGGTTGGGCATAGATGTTGAGCTTTACCTGACCGGACGACAACATCCACATAGATTCGTCATTCCGGACGCGCGCAGCGCGAGCCGGAATCCAGGGTCTTTCGGCGCAAAAAGGCGCTGGATTCCCGCTTTCGCGGGAATGACATCAGGTCTCGTCGGTGATCGCGCCCTTGCTCGCGGTGGAGACGAGCTTCATGTACTTCGCCATCACGCCGCGGGTGTAGCGCGGCTTGGGCGGCTTCCACTTCTTGCGCCGCTGCGCGAGCTCCTTCGCCGGGACGTTCAGCTGAAGAAGGTGCTTTTTGGCGTCGATGGTGATCGAATCGCCCTCTTTCACCAGCGCGATGGTGCCGCCGACGTAAGCTTCAGGCGCGACGTGGCCGACCACCATGCCCCAGGTGCCGCCGGAGAAACGTCCGTCGGTGATAAGGCCGACCGACTCGCCCAGGCCCTGGCCGACGAGGGCCGAGGTTGGCGCCAGCATCTCCTGCATTCCCGGGCCGCCTTTCGGCCCTTCGTAGCGGATCACGATCACGTCGCCCGGCTTGATCTTCTTTGCGAGAATCGCCTTCAGCGCGGCGGGCTCGGAGTCGAATACGCGCGCCGGCCCCGTGATCGAGGTGCTTTTGAGGCCGGTGATTTTCGCCACGCAGCCCTCGGTGGCGAGGTTGCCTTTCAGGATCGCGAGGTGGCCGTGCGCATACATCGGCTTGTCCCAGGGCCGGATCACGTCCTGGTCCCGGCGCGGCGCGTCGGGCACGCCGGCGAGCTCCTCGGCGAGGGTGCGTCCGGTGACGGTCATGCAGTCGCCGTGCAGCACGCCGTGCACCAGCAGGATTTTCAGCACCTGCGGCACGCCGCCGGCGGCGTGGAAATCGGTCGCGACGTAGCGCCCCGAGGGCTTCAAGTCGCACAGCACCGGCACTTTGCGGCGCACGCGTTCGAAGTCGTCGATGCTCCACTTCACGCCGGCCGCCGACGCGATCGCGAGGTAATGCAGCACCGCGTTGGTCGAGCCGCCGGTGGCCATCACCATGGCGACCGCATTCTCGATCGACTTGCGCGTGATGATGTCGCGCGGGCGGATGTTGTTGCGGATGGCGTTCACCAGCACTTTCGCCGATGCCGCGGCCGAGTCGGCCTTCTCCGGATCGGGCGAGGCCATCTGGCTCGATCCGAGCAGGCTCATGCCGAGCGCCTCGAACGAGGATGACATGGTGTTGGCGGTGTACTGGCCGCCGCAGGCGCCGACCGAAGGACAGGCATTCTTCTCGATGCCGTCGAAATCTTCCTTCGACATCTTGCCCGCAGCGAACGCCCCCACCGCCTCGAACGGGCTCACGATGGTGAGCTTCTGCCCTTTCCAGAACCCCGGCCTGATGGTGCCGGCGTAGACGAAGATCCCGGGCACATTGATGCGCGCCATCGCCATCATGCTGCCGGGCATGTTCTTGTCGCAACCGCCGACGCAGATCACCCCGTCCATGAGCTGGCCGTTCACCGCGGTCTCGATCGAGTCGGCGATCACCTCGCGCGATACCAGCGAATATTTCATCCCCTCGGTGCCCATGCCGATGCCGTCGGTGACGGTGGGAAAGCCGAACACCTGCGGCATCGCGCCCGCGGCCTTCACCGCCGCCACAGCACGGTCCACCAGCGGCTGGATGCCGGCATTGCAGGGATTCATGGTCGAGTGGCCGTTGGCCACGCCGACGATCGCCTTTTCAAAATCGCCGTCGCCGAAGCCGACCGCGCGCAACATGGCGCGATTGGGCGAGCGCGCCGGGCCTTGGGTAATGGTTCTGCTTCTCCAGTTGTCGGCCATGAAAAGACTCCGGATGCGAAAAGGTTGCGAATCGGATACGCTTCGAGGTCATTTTACTCGAAACCTCCCTGCGCCCCACCTGCCATGCTCGTCCATCCGAACTTCGATCCCATCGCGATCGCCATCGGCCCGGTCGCCATCCGCTGGTACGGGCTCATGTATCTCGTCGGCTTCGCGGCGTTCTTCGGCCTGGGGCGGCTGCGCATCGCGCGCGCCATCGCCGGGCGCGTGACCACCACGGTGCTCGACGACCTGCTGTTTTTCGGCGTGCTCGGCGTGGTGCTGGGCGGCAGGCTCGGCTACGTGCTGTTCTACAAGCCCGCCTTCTATTTCGCCAATCCGCTGGAGATCTTTGCGGTATGGCACGGAGGAATGTCGTTCCACGGCGGGTTTCTCGGCGTGCTGCTCGCCGTCTGGTACGTGGCGCGCAGGCACCGGCTGCGCTGGCTCGAGCTCACCGATTTCCTCGCGCCGCTCATTCCGCTCGGGCTCGCCACCGGCAGGATAGGCAATTTCATCAATGGCGAACTCTACGGCCGCGTCACCGATGTTCCCTGGGGTATGCTGTTTCATTCGCCCGGCGCGGGGCCGCTGCCGCGCCACCCGTCGCAGCTCTACCAGTTCGCGCTCGAAGGCGTGCTCCTGTTCGTGATCCTGTGGCTGTATTCATCGAAGCCGCGGCCGACGGGCGCGGTATCGGGCGCGTTTCTGCTCGGCTACGGAGTGTTCCGTTTCATCGCCGAATATTTCCGTGAGCCCGATGATTTTCTCGGGCTGCTGGCGTTCGGCCTGTCGATGGGCCAATGGCTGTCCCTGCCCATGGTCCTGGCGGGAATCGGCATGCTCGCCTGGGCCTTGCGCCGGCCGGGAAAGGTCTAGAATGAAACCATGTCCGAGGTCGGCGACGAAGCCTTACGCCCGCAGTTGGAGCAGCGGCTGCTCGAGATGCAGATCGAGCACCGCGACCTCGACATCGCGATTCACCGCCTCGTCGAGGATCCCCTGCACAACCAGCTGCAACTGCGCCGCCTGAAAAAGCGCAAGCTGCTGCTGAAGGACCAGATCTCCTGGGTCGAGCGCCAGCTCGATCCCGACATCCTGGCCTGATCAGAAATCTGCGAGCGCCCGCTGCAGCAGCCGCGCGACGTGGACCGCGTCCCGGGGCTGATTGGATGCGGATGGGTCCCTCCCCATCCTCAGACCATCGGCAATCTGGTGGCGGCAACTGGTGCCGTCGGCGACGATGAGCGCGTCCTCGCCGGCGGCGCGCACTTTCGGCAGCAGGGACAGCTCGGCCATCTTCATCGAGACGTCGTAGTGCGCGGCTTCGTAGCCGAAGCTGCCCGCCATGCCGCAGCAGGAAGATTCGATCGCCTCGATCTCCAGCCCGGGCACGAGCTTCAGCACCTGCAGCACCGCCGGCATGGCGCCAAAGGCTTTCTGATGACAATGGCCGTGGAGCAGCGCTTTTTTTTCGGCGAGCGGCTTGAGCTTGAGCGACAGGCGGCCCGCCGCCTGCTCGCGCGCGAGGAATTCCTCGAACAACAGCGCCCGTTCCGATAGCGCTTCGGTCTCCGCGCCCGGGAGCATCGACCTGAATTCATCGCGTAGCGTCAACAGGCACGAAGGCTCCAGCCCCACCACCGGGATGCCGCGCTCGACGAATGGCTGCAGTGCCGCAAGCATGCGCCGCGCTTCGTTCCGCGCTTCCTCCACCATGCCAGCGGCAAGGAAGGTCCGGCCGCAGCAGAGCGGCCGCCCGCCGTCGGCGGCACGGGCGATGTGGACCTGATACCCGGCGGCCTCAAGCACTGCGAGCGCGGCATGCGCGTTTTCCGGCTCGAAGTAATTGTTGAAGGTGTCGACGAGCAATACCACCTCACCGGCAGCAGGCGACGGAGAAATCCCCCCGCGCGCGACCCCCTTTGACAAGGGGGTTTGAAGGAATGCATCGCTGCGCCATTTCGGCAGCGCTCGCCTGGCCGAAAACCCGAGCAGGATTTGGCTCAGCGCCGCAAGCCCGGGCAGCGTGTCGCGCAGATTGAACAGCCACGGCAGCCGCGCCGCCCAGGGCGCGTAGCGCGGCAGATAGGCAACCAGCCGGTCCTTCGGCGACCAGCCGTGGCGGCGGTGGTAATGGTGAAGAAATTCTATTTTCATCTTCGCCATGTCGACGCCGGTCGGACATTCGCTCTTGCAGCCTTTGCACGACACGCACAGGTCGAGCGTCGCGAACATTTCATCCGAGGTGAATGCATCCGCTCCCAATTGGCCGCTGAGCGCGAGCCGCAGCGTGTTGGCGCGACCGCGGGTCAAATGCTTCTCGTCGCCGGTGGCGCGGAACGACGGGCACATGGTGCCGGCGTCGAACTTGCGGCAGTGGCCGTTGTTGTTGCACATCTCCACCGCCGCGGCGATCCCGGTGCTCGCCGCACCCGGGACTGTCCACTCGCCCCAGTCGAGCGCGGTCTCGATCTTCTGCGCCGCGTAACCCGGCTTGAAGCGAAACAGCGAGCGGTCGTCCTGCTGCGGCGGGCGCACGATCTTGCCGGGATTCATCAGGCCCTTCGGATCGAACAGGTCCTTGATCTCGGCGAGCGCCGCGGTGAGCCGTGCGCCGATGATGGGCTCGATCCACTCCGAGCGCACCAGGCCGTCGCCATGCTCGCCGGAGTACGCCGCGCCCTTGTAGCGCTTCACCAGCGCGCAGGCTTCTTCGGCGATCGCGCGCATCTTGATCGCGCCGTCCGCCTTCATGTTGAGGATCGGCCGCACGTGCAGCGTGCCGACCGAGGCGTGCGCATACCAGGTGCCTTCGGTGCCGTGCTTGTGAAAAACCTGAGTGAGCGCGTCGGTGTACTCAGCGAGGTGCTCCAGCGGCACGGCGCAGTCCTCGATGAAGGACACCGGCTTGCCGTCGCCCTTCATCGACATCATGATGTTGAGGCCGGCCTTCCTCACTTCCCACACCTGGCGCTGCAGCGTCGCGTCGGTGATCCCGACCACGCTCCCCGGATGGCCGAGATCGGCCATGAGCTCGGTGAGCTGCTTCAGCTTTCCCACCTGCTCGTCGCGCTCCTCGCCGGCGAACTCCACCAGCAGGATCGCATCGGGATCGCCGCGGATGAACTGCTCGACCGTGGCGCGGAACGCGGCATTGCCGCGCGCGAGGCCGATCATGGTGCGGTCCACCAGCTCCACCGCGGTCGGCGCCAGCTTGACGATGTGCTGCGGCGCTTCCATGGCGCGGCGGAACGCGGCGAAGTGGCACACCCCGAGCGTGCGCTGGCGCGGCAGCGGCGACAGCTTGAGATGGATGCGCTTCGAATACGCGAGCGTGCCCTCGGAGCCCACCAGCAGCTGCGCGAAATTCCATGCGCCCGCCGGCTTCACCCGATCGAGGTTGTAGCCCTGCACGTGCCGCAGGACCTTCGGCCAGCGCGCTTCGATCTCGTCCGCCTCGCGCTCGGCGATGCGAAGAATTTTCCGCGCCAGCTCGACGTAACCCGCAGGAGCGTTGAGACGATCGAGGCTCCCGCTCACCGGGCCGAAGTGGAATTCGGTGCCGTCGGCGAGCAGCGCGTCGATGCCGAGCACGTTGTGCACCATGTTGCCGTAGCGGATCGAGCGCGAGCCGCAGGAATTGTTGCCGGCCATGCCGCCGAGCGTCGCCTGCGCGCTGGTCGAGACGTCCACCGGAAACCACAGCCCGTGCGGCTTCAGGTGAACGTTGAGGCGGTCGAGCACCACGCCGGGTTGCACCTCCGCGACGGCGCGGTCCTGGTCGAACGAGACGATCCGGTTCAGGTATTTGCCGTTGTCGATGACCAGCGCGGCGCCGACGGTCTGGCCGCACTGCGAGGTGCCGGCGCCGCGCGGCAGCACCGGAATGCCTTCCTCGATCGCGATCTGCAGCGCGATCTGGGCATCGCGCTCGGTCTTCGGCACCACCACGCCGACCGGCTCGATCTGGTAGATCGAGGCATCGGTGGAGTAGCGGCCGCGGCTCGCCGCGTCGAACAGCACTTCGCCCTCGATCTCGCGCTTCAGGCGCGCGGCGAGCGCGCTGTCGCCGACGCGCGGATGGAAGGCGACCGTGAAAACGTTCGAGGGCGGGCGGTCCATTACGGAAGCAACTTATCCAACCGCAAGAGACTCGCTTTTAATTTCCCGTCGTCCCCGCGGAACCTGTCCCCGGATTCTCTGATCGGGGAGCGGGGACCCGGCGACTTTTGCGCAACGACTCTGGATTCCCGCTTGCGCGGGAATGACGACCCGGCCACTGAAAGTGTCACGTAATGCGAAATCCGCTGTCTCAAGCCGCCGCGGCCTGCTTCTCGGCTTCGAGCAGCGCCTCGAGCAGCGCCTCGGGTTCCTGCGCGCCGGACACGGCGATCCGGTGGTTGAAGATGAAGAACGGCACGCCCTCGACGCCCATCTCGCGCGCCTGCTTGTCCTCGGCTTCGATGTGCGCCTTCGCCTCGCCGCTGGCGAGCACGGCTTGGATGTCATCGGCATCGAGCCCCGCAGCGAGCGCGATTTCAGCGAGCGTGTCCGCGGAGGTCAGGTCCCTGCCGTCGAGGAAATAGGCGCGGAAGAACGCTTCGACGGCGGCGTCCTGCCTGCCCGAGTCAGCGGCGAGCGCGATCAGGCTGTGCGCGGCAAGCGTGTTCGGCTGCCGCACCACCTTGTCGAAGGCGAACGGGATGCCGACCTGCCCGCCCACCGCGGCGACGCGGTCATAGACGTTCTTCGCGCGCTCCGGCCCGAACTTGCGCCTCACGTACTCGTCCCGGGCGATGCCTTCCGCGGGCATATCCGGGTTGAGCTGGAATGGATGCCACGCGACCGTCGGTGCCGACACATCCGGATTGCGCCCGCGATACAACTCGAGCGCCGCTTCGAGGCGCCGCTTGCCGATGAAGCACCACGGGCAGACCACGTCGGAGACGATGTCGATGGCAAGGGGCATGGCGGAATTCCTTTGCGGGGGACGGGACGCAGGCAACGAAGTGGCAAATCATACCCCAGCCCCCGGGAAGCGGCGCCGTGGCGGCAACCTGACGTAAATCAATTGTGGCCGCCGCGCTTTTCGATTAACTTACTGGCTTCCCCACGCAGCGAGCCGGCCATGCCCCACCGCAGCGGACGCCATTTCTTGCAAATCCCCGGCCCGACCAACGTCCCCGAGCGGGTGCTGCGCGCGATCGACAGCGCCACCATCGACCACCGCGGCCCGGAGTTCGGCCGCATGGGGCTGGAGATACTCGAGGGCCTCAGGGCCGTGTTCCAGACGACGCAGCCGGTGGTGATCTACCCGGCCTCCGGCACCGGCGCCTGGGAGGCGGCGCTCGTCAACACGCTCTCGCCGGGCGACCGCGTGCTCATGTTCGAAACCGGACATTTCGCCGGCCTGTGGAACAAGATGGCAACACGCCTGGGCCTTGATGTCGAGCTGGTTCCCACCGACTGGCGCCGCGGCGTCGATCCCGCCACCGTCGAGGCAAAGCTGAGGGAAGACGGCCAGCACCGGATCAGGGCGGTGTGCGTGGTGCACAACGAAACCTCGACCGGGGTGGCGAGCCGCATCGGCGCCATCCGGCGCGCGATCGATGCCGCCCGGCACCCGGCGCTCTACCTGGTGGACACGATCTCCTCGCTCGCCTCGATCGATTACCGCCACGACGAGTGGCGCGTGGACGTCACCGTCGCCGGCTCGCAGAAAGGACTGATGCTGCCGCCGGGATTGTCGTTCAATGCGCTGAGCGAAAAGGCGCGCAAGGCCTCGCAGTCGGCGAAGCTGCCGCGCTCCTACTGGAGCTGGGAGGAAATACTCGCCGCCAACAAGACCGGCTACTTTCCCTACACGCCGGCGACCAACCTGCTCTACGGCCTGCGCGAGGCGCTGAAGATGCTGATGGAGGAGGGGCTGCCGAACGTGTTTGCGCGGCATGCGCGCCATGCCGAGGCGACGCGGCGCGCGGTGCGCGCCTGGGGCCTGGAAATCCTGTGCGCCGTCCCCGAGGAATACAGCAATTCGCTCACCGCGGTGATGCTGCCCGCCGGCCACGACGCCGATGCGCTGAGAAAAATCATCCTCGATGCCTACGACATGTCGCTCGGCACGGGACTGGGAAAACTTGCGGGAAAGATTTTCCGCATCGGCCATCTCGGCGACTTCAACGACCTGACGCTCGCCGGCGTGCTCGCCGGCGTCGAGATGGGGCTTGAGTTGGCCGGCGTGCCGCACCGGAAGGGCGGCGTGCTGGCCGCACTCGAGCATCTGTCCGAGTGCGCGAAGCAGGCCGCTGCGCCGCGCAAGGCAGCCTGATTATTTCCGCATCTGCGGACACACGCGGGGCTTTTTTTCGAGGAGGCATCATGAGAACGACGAAATTCGCGTTTCTTGCTTTGGTCGCCGCCGGCCTGTGCGGCAACGCCGCGGCGCAGGTCGAGCTCAAGTTCGGCCACGTCGGCGAGCCCGGCTCGCTCATAGGCGCGTCCGCCGACGAATTCGCCCGGCGCGTCAACGCCAGGCTCGCCGGCAGGTACAAGGTGGTGGTCTACGGCTCGAGCCAGCTCGGCGGCGACAAGGAGATGCTGCAGAAACTCAAGCTCGGCACCCTTGACCTGGTGGAGCCGTCCACCGTGATGTCATCGGAAGCGGACATCTTCGGCGTGTTCGAAATGCCGTACCTGGTCAAGGACCGCAAGCACATGCAGCGCATCGAGAAGGAGCTGTTCTGGTCGAAATTCGAGCCCGAGGTGGAAAAGAAGGGACTCAAGATCCTCGCGGTGTGGGAGAACGGCTTCCGGCACATCACCAACAACAAGCACCCGATCGACACGCCGGCCGACCTGAAAGGCATCAAGCTGCGCGTGCCGGAGGGCAAGTGGCGGGTGAAGATGTTCCAGGCCTACGGCGCCAATCCCAGCCCGATGAAATACTCCGAAGTGTTCACCGCGCTTCAGACCGGCGTGATGGACGGCCAGGAGAACCCCTTCGCGCAGATCTACAGCGCCAAATTCTACGAAGTGCAGAAGTACCTCTCGCTCACCGGCCACGTCTACACGCCTTCCTACGTCGCCGTCGGCCTGAAAAAATGGGTGACGCTGCCCGCCGACGTGCGCAAGGTCCTCGAGGACACGGCGAAGGAGACGCAGCCTTTTGTCTATGAGAAGGCGGCGCGCGACGACGAGGAGCTGCTGGTGAAGATGAAGGCCGCCGGCATCCAGGTGAACACGCCGAACAAGGACGCCTTCATCGCCGCCTCGAAGCCCGTGTACGACGAATACGCCAGGGAAGTGCCCGGCGCGAAGGAGATCATCGACCGCGCCATCGCGCTCGGCAAGTAAACCCCGGTGAATCGTGAATGGTGAATCGTGAATCGTAACTGCGGAGCTACAGTGGTTCTTCCGATTCACGGTTTCCGATTTCCGATTCACGCCTCATGAACGTCGCCAGCGTGCGCTCGGCGTTCGAGCGCTTTCTCGAAGCCGTGGTCATCGTTCTGATGGTCGCGCTGTCGGCCGAGGTGGTCCTCGGCGTCGTCTACCGCACCATCGGGCAGTCGCTGGTATGGTACGACGAGGTCGCTGCGATCCTGCTCGCCTGGCTGACGTTCTACGGCTCGGCCCTGGCGGCGCTCAAGCGCGCGCATATCGGCTTTCCCGGGTTCGTCGACTCGCTCGCGCCGCTCTGGCGCGTGCCGGCGGTGCTTTTCGCCGAGCTGTGCGTGATCGGGTTTTTCATCCTGCTCGGCTGGATGGGGTATTCGATACTCGCGGTGCTAGCAACCGATCATCTGGTGAGCCTGCCGTCAATTCCGGTCTCCTGGACGCAATCCGTCATCCCGATTGGCGCGGCGCTGTTCGTCCTCGCCGAAGCGCTCAACTTTCCCGCCACGCTCGCGGCGGCGCGCGGCCGCGGCACGGTCACGGTGAGCGATCTCGCCGAGAGGCTGCATTAACATGACGATTCTTCTGCTGTTCGGCTGTGTCCTGGCGCTGGTGCTGCTCAACATCCCGATCGCGGTGGCGCTCGGCGTCGTCGCGGTCACCGCGCTGCTGGTGACTCAAGGGCCGGGCAGCCTGCCCAACCTTCCCCTCGTCATCTACAACGGCGCCACCAATTTCCCGCTGATCGCGATCCCGCTTTTCATCCTCGCCGGCTCGATCATGAATGCCTCCGGCATCTCGCGGCGGCTGATTGCGTTTGCCTCGAGCGTGCTCGGCTGGGTCAGGGGCGGCCTGGCGATCGTTTCGATCGGGACTTCGCTCTTTTTCGCCGAGATTTCCGGCTCGGCGGTCGCCGACGTCGCGGCGCTCGGATCGGTGCTGATCCCGGCGATGAAAAGCCGCGGCTATTCGAAGGAGTTCGCCGCCGCGGTGATGTCCTCGGCGGCGACGCTCGCCGTCATCATTCCGCCCTCGATCCCGATGGTGCTCTACGCCGTGATGGCCGAGACTTCGGTGGTGCAGTTGTTCGTCGCCGGCATCGTTCCGGGCATCATCGGCGGCCTCGGCCTGATGGGCATGGCGTACTGGTTCGCGCGGCGCTACAACTTTCCGGTGGAGGAATCGTTCCGCTGGGGCAAGGTGTGGAAGGCGTTCAAGGGATCGCTGTGGGCGTTCCTGATGCCGGTGATCATCCTCGGCACCATCTTCGGCGGCGTGGTCACGGCGACCGAGGGCGCGGCGATGGCGGTGGTCGCGGCGCTGTTCATCGGCGTGTTCGTGTACCGCGAGCTCGACCTCGCGCACCTGAAACAGGCGGTCATCGAGGGCGGCGTGCAGACCGCAGTGGTGATGCTGCTGGTGGCCACCAGCGCGCTGCTCGGCGTCTATCTCACCGAGTCGCAGGTGCCGCAGCGGCTCGCCGCGGGCATCGCCGAGATCACCACCAACAAGTGGGTGGTGCTGGCGATCCTCAACGTGCTGTTTCTGGTCTTGGGGCTTTTCCTGCACTCGGCAGCGGCGATCATTCTCACCGTGCCGATCGTGATGCCGCTGGTGAAATCGGTGGGCATCGATCCGGTGCACTTCGGCCTGATCGTGACCGTCAACCTCGGCATCGGCCAGCAGACCCCGCCGGTGGCAAGCGTGCTCATGACCGCCTGCGCGATCGCCAAGGCCGACATGTGGGAGGTGACCAAGGTCAACATCTATTTCATCGCCGTGCTGCTGGCGGTGCTGCTCATGGTCACCTACCTCCCCGTCACCGGCATGGGGCTGGTCGAGTATTTCTACCGCTAGGAAATCGGCGAAACCGGCGGCGGAGCGTAGCGCGAAATGCGGGGAATCCGCCTGACCGGAACATCCCCGGGAACGCGATCAAGCCGGTTGCGCGTCGGCTTTCAGCATGATCGAGACGTCGACGTAGGGACCGCCCTCGATTCCGCTCGACTCATCGTGCGCATCGAGGCCATGATCATGCAGAAACGTATCGATGGCCCGGTCCCTGAAACGCGAAAACATCTGCAATTGAATCGCGTTCGCCATGTTTTCTATCGCATCGTGCTTGCTCGTCGCCTCCTGACGGGAATCGAGCAGAAAGCAGGTCGCAATAAAACGGCCGTTCTCCTGCCGGACCTCCACGGGCACCCGGAAAGATACACGTATCTCTTTGCGCATGATCGTCCTTTGCCGGGCGGATATTATGTTTGACGTAACCCCAAGTGTTGTATTCAGTATAGACCCTGTGAAAAGGAACGCCCCATGAAGGAACCCATCCTTGTCGCCCGCGACGGCGCCGTCGCCACCGTGACGCTGAACAATCCGGAGAAGCTCAACGCGCTCAGCCTCGGCATGTGGATGCGATTGGGCGAGGTCATGCGCGAGCTGAACGCGATCGAGTCGCTGCGCTGCATCGTGCTGCGCGGCGCGGGCGAAAACGCATTCGCCGCCGGCGCCGACATCTCCGAGTTCGAGAAAGTGCGCACCAACGCGAAAGTGGCGAAGGAGTACGGCGAAAAAATCGAGGCTACGATGCGCGCCATCGCCGAGTGCCGGCACCCGACCGTGGCGATGATCCACGGCGTGTGCGTCGGCGGCGGGCTCGAAATCGCCTCGCAGTGCGACCTGCGCATCTGCGGGGCTTCGAGCCGCTTCGGCATCCCCATCAACAAGCTCGGCCTGGTGGTCGGCTACGGCGAGATGAAGGCGCTCATCGACCTCATCGGCCGTAGCACGGCGCTCGAGATCCTGCTCGAAGGCCGCGTGTTCGGCGCCGACGAGGCAAGAGAGAAAGGTCTCGTCAACCGCGTCGTCGCCGACGACAAGGTCGCCGAGGAATCCATTGCGGCGGCGCAGCGCATCGCCGCGGGCGCGCCGCTCGTCGCACGCTGGCACAAGCAGTTCGCGCGGCGGCTGGCCGATCCGCGCCCGCTCACTGCGGCCGAGCGCGACGAGGGTTACGCCTGCTTCGATACCGAGGACTACCGCATCGGCTTCAAGGCATTCCTCGCCAAGCAGAAACCGGAGTTCAAAGGGAAGTAATAACCCGTTTCTCCTGAGGGCGCCGAAGGGGGTTCTGTGACGCCACGAAAAGGCGCCTAGCTAGAAATGATCTGGGGCGTTACCAAACTTTAACGAACCAAGCTCAGCTGGGGCGCGACGTAGGAGCGTTCCCCTGCAGGGGCCATCGTAAAACCATATGCCGCTATATAGCGACGTCGAGGCTGGCGGTATTCCGTGGGGTCGTTTTCTTTTGGTTACTTTTGTTGGCGACGCAGGAAAAGTTGCACGCCCTCCGGGGCGGAACCCGACTATAAAACCTTCTTCTTCCGCAGCTCCTCGATCTGGATTTCGTTGTAACCCAGCTCTTCGAGCACTTCGGCGGTGTGCTCGCCCAGCTCCGGCGGCGCGGTCGCAATGCGCGCCGGAGTGCGCGAGAGCGTCACCGCCTGGTTGACGATGCGGATTTCGCCGAGCTTCGCGCTCTTCGCGCTCACCGCAGCGCCGATGTGGCGCACCTGCGGGTCCTCGAACATCTTGTCTATGGTGTAGATCGGGCCGCAGGGGACACTCGCTGCGCTGAGCGCCTCGATCCACTCCGCCGTCGTGCGCAAGGCGAGCGCCGCATTGATTTCGGCGTTGAGCGCGACGCGGTTCTTTGAGCGATTCTGCTCGCCTTTGAAGCCAGGATTCTCCAGCATGTCCTGGCGGCCGATCGCTTCGCAGACGCGGCGCCACATGGGCTCGCCAGTGGCGGCGATGTTCATGTAGCCGTCCTTGGTCTTGTAGGCGGAGGTCGGCATGCTGGTCGGATGGTCGTTGCCCGCCTGCCCGGGAGGCACGCCCGTCATCAAATAGCGCGCCGCCTGGAAGTCGAGCAGCGCGATCTGCGACATCAGCAGATTCGATTGCACCCACTGCCCCTCGCCCGATCGCTCGCGTTCCAGGAGCGCCGTCATGATCCCGAGCGCCGCGAAAAGGCCCGCCGAGATATCCGCGATCGCCGTTCCCGCGCGCACCGGCCCCTGCCCGGGCAATCCCGTGATCGACATGAAACCACCCATGCCTTGCGCGATCTGATCGAAGCCCGGTCGGTCGCGGTACGGTCCGTCCTGGCCGAAGCCCGAAATGCTCGCGAGGATGACGCGCGGGTTGACCTTCTTCAGCGACTCGTAGTCGATGCCCAGCCGAAACTTCACGTCGGGGCGATAGTTCTCGACCACGACGTCGGCCGTCTTCACGAGCTTCATGAAGATCGCTACGCCTTCCTTGTCCTTGAGGTTAAGCGTTATCGAGCGCTTGTTGCGGTGCAGGTTCTGGAAATCCGGTCCGTGCCGCGGCCCACCCATGGTTTCGCTCTCGATGCTCGGGGGTGTTTCGATCTTGATCACGTCGGCGCCAAAATCGGCGAGCTGGCGCACGCAGGTGGGCCCGGCACGCACGCGCGAGAGGTCGAGGACGCGGAATCGCGACAGGGCGGTGGAGGCGGGAACATGCGGCATGGCGGCGGGAATGCGGGCGGGTCGAAGGGCCTACTATAATAACCCGTTGAACCCTCCGGAGACGAAATGTCAGTGCGTGAGCATGACTTGGGCGAAATTCGCGATGCGGTTACGAAGCTGTGCGCGACGTTCCCGATGGAGTACTGGCGCGAGCTCGACCGCGAGCGGCGCTACCCGACCGATTTCGTGCGCGCGCTCACCGCGGCGGGCTGGCTCTCCTGCCTCATCCCCGAGGAGTACGGCGGCTCGGGGCTGGGCTTGACCGCCGCGGCGGCGATCCTCGAGGAGGTGCAGCGGAGCGGCGCCAACGGCGCCGCCTGCCACGCGCAGATGTACATCATGGGCACGCTGCTGCGGCACGGCAGCGCGGCGCAGAAGAGTAAATACCTGCCGAAGATCGCGCGCGGCGAGTTGCGGCTGCAGGCGTTCGGCGTCACCGAACCCACCGCCGGCACCGACACTTCATCGATCCGCACCACCGCGACCAGGCAAGGCGAGCGCTACGTCATCAACGGCCAGAAGGTGTGGACCTCGCGCGCCGAGCACTCCGATCTGATGCTGCTGCTCGCCCGCACCGCGCCGCGCGAGCAGGCGGTGAAGAAGACCGACGGGCTGTCGGTGTTCATGGTCGAGATGAAGCAGGCGCTGGGCAAGGGGCTGACGATCCGCCCGATCCGCACCATGATCAATCACGCCACCACCGAGGTGTTCTTCGACAACCTCGAAGTACCGGCGGAGAACCTGGTCGGCGCGGAAGGCAGGGGCTTCCGCTACATCCTCGACGGCATGAACGCCGAGCGCATCCTCATCGGCGCGGAGTGCGTCGGCGACTCAAAGTGGTTCATCGCCAAGGCGACCGCCTACGCCAACGAGCGCAAGGTATTCGCCCGGCCCATCGGCCAGAATCAGGGCATCCAGTTTCCGATCGCGCGCGCCTACATGGCGACCGAGGCCGCGGCGCTCATGGTCGAGCGCGCCGCCGCCCTCTACGAGCAGGGCAAGCCCTGCGGCAAGGAAGCGAACATGGCGAAGCAGCTCGCCGCCGAGGCTTCGTGGCAGGCGGCGGACATGTGTCTGCAGACCCACGGCGGTTTCGGCTTCGCCGAGGAATACGACATCGAGCGCAAGTTCCGCGAGACGCGCCTGTACCAGATCGCGCCGATCTCGACCAATCTGGTGCTGTCCTACATCGCCGAGCACGTGCTCGGCCTGCCGCGCTCATTCTAGAAACGGCAACCTGTCGCCCCATGGCCCGTCTTTCCAGCGATCCATGGTCGCTCCGCGACACCGATTTTCCCGCGCGCGGCGCGCGTGCCGAGCAACTGAAGTTCGTGGTGCGTTACGCGATCCTCGCGCCTTCCTCGCGCAACACGCAGCCGTGGCAATTCGGCGTCGAGCACGACCAGATCATCCTTCACGCCGACATGTCGCGCTGGCAGCCGGTCGCAGATCCGCACAAGCGCGATTTGTACATCAGCCTCGGCTGCGCGCTCGAAAACCTGCTGATCGCGCTGGAGCACTTCGGCTTCGGCCACCTCGTAGCCTATTTTCCCCGCCCCGATGACGACTCCGTCGCCGCACAGATCGCGATCCTCGATACGCCCTCGGTCTCGTCGTTCCGCCCGGCGCACCTGTTCAAGGCGATCACGCAGCGGCACACCAATCACGGGCGCTACCTGAAGCGCTCCGTCACGACGAGCGTGATTCGCAAGCTGATGGACTGCCAGACGGACTGGAACCTGACGCTGCTCCTCACCCAGGACATCGAGATCAAGCAGGCCGTCGACAAGCTGCTGCTCAAGGCCGACGCGATCGCATTCTCGAACCCGAAATACCGCGACGAGCTCATCGAGTGCATCGGCGGCGGCAATTTCGGCGGCCCGTGGCTGCTTTCGGTCGCGCAGCAGTTTGCGATTGCCCACCTCGGCGTCAGGAAGACCGTCGCCAAGGGCGATCACGCGGCCCTGATGAGCTCGCCGGTGTTCGGGCTGATCAGCGGACAGATCGTAAACAGCGAAGAGCAGCTTCAAGCCGGGGCGCTGCTCGAGCGGCTCTATCTCACCGCGACCTCGCTCGGCTTGTGCCTGCAGCCGGTCAGCCAGCTGCTCGAGATCGAGGAAGTGAAGGCCCCGTTCTCCAGGCTCTTCCGCGTAGGCGGCGTGCCGCTGATGCCATTTCGGCTGGGGTACGCCGATTCTGCGCGTGCAACGCCGCGGCGTCCGCTCGAGGAGGTGCTGCTGTAGATTTGCCGCAGACCCGCTGCCCCAGGATGGGCAGCGAGGACACTCCGGCGATCGCTACCGCAGCCCCGCACGCTAGGCCCGGGACGCGCGGATTTCGCTCGTGCACCGGAGCTCGTTCTCCACCGTCATGACCCCAGGAACCGATGCCACCACGCGGCCGACGCCTTTCCACTCTTCGCGGGTTCCAACGAGTCCAATCAGGCGGGCCGTTCCATTTTCGGCCTTGACGACGAAGCTCAGGTCTCGTGTTTCCGGATCGGCACGCAGCGCCGACCGGATCTTCGCCTGCAGCGAAAGGTCCGCAAGCAGGGCTCGGGATTCCTCGGTCTCGGCGAACCTCGGCTCTCTCGCCAACCGCAGAATCTCCTCGGCGCATTGCTCCACGCTCGTTCGCTCCGTGTTCCATGAAATATCGTAGAACTCGGGTTGGTGCCAGTCGACGCCGAAATGGCGTTTCACGATCGCGCCCTGGGCCTCGTCGCTGTTCTTGATTTCCGTGGTAACGGCTTCATTGTCATCGGTATCGAGCCGGTTCATCATGCGTTTTGTGCGTATCTCGAGAGGCGCGCAGACCCGAACGCAGATCGCGTGCTTCACCGGCCGCAGCAGCTGGGCCGCACCCCAGCCGCGAAGCACCGCCCCTTTGCTCGCCACTTGCAGCATCTCGTCGGCGGTGAAAATCGAGAGGCTGGTCTTGTCAGAGGTCAATTTCTCCAACAGACTGACTTTGCCGTCGAGAAGCCGGATGACGTGACTCTTCCGGAGCCGCATCTTGTCGGCGACGTGACCGATCATCTCGTGATATACGACCGGCACTTTCAGCTCGGACTCCAGGATCCGGGCAACGTCCATTCCCAGCGATCCCATTTCCCTCGTCATAGCGACCAGCGGCATGGTTCCTCCCTCGCAAATCATTCACGGCCGGAAAGTGTAATCAATTCCGGCCGTGAATTGCAAATGAATTCGGTCGCTATTCGCGGGCGTGGCGCAGCTGTCCTTGACAGCCATGCCGCCAGCTTCCTAACATGCCGCGGATGCCTTCATGAGCCAATCGGATTACGCCGCATCAGCCCGCACCGAAATCTTCGAGGGAGATCAAGCGCTTCTTTCGGTCGACAATCTCCACGTGCATTTCGTCACCGCGCGCGGCACGGTGCGCGCAGTCGAGGGCATCGGCTACGCGGTGCGCCGGGGCGAAATGGTCGCGATTGTCGGCGAGTCCGGCTGCGGCAAGTCGGTGTCCGCGCTGGCGTTGATGCGGCTGCTCCCGAAGCCTGCCGGCCGCATCGTCGCCGGCCGCATCTTGTTCCAGGGCCGCGACCTGCTGGCGCTTTCGGAGGAGGAGATGCGCGCGATCCGCGGCCGCGACATCGCCATGATCTTCCAGGAGCCGATGACCTCGCTCAACCCGGTGCTCACCATCGGCCTGCAGATCATGGAACCGCTCGTCATCCACAGGCACGTGGGCGGGCAGGCGGCGCGCGAGCGCGCGCTCGAGTTGCTGCAACGGGTCGGCATCCCCGATCCCGAGCGGCGCCTCGGGCAATACCCGCACCAGTTCTCGGGCGGCATGCGCCAGCGTGTCATGATCGCCATCGCGCTCGCCTGCAATCCGAAGCTCATCATCGCCGACGAGCCCACCACCGCGCTCGACGTCACCATCCAGGCGCAGATTCTCGAGTTGATGCAGACGCTGTCGCGCGAGCTCGGCGTCGCCATGATAGTGATCACCCACAACCTCGGCATCGTCGCGCGCTACGCCGACCGCGTGAATGTCATGTACGCGGCGCGGCTCGCAGAACAGGCCGCGACTGAAAACCTCTTTGCCCAGCCGTTGCATCCCTACACGGCGGGGCTGCTGCGCTCGGTGCCGCGCCTCGACCGGCCGCGCGGGGCAAAGCTCGAAACCATCGACGGACTGCCGCCGGGCCTCATCGATCCGCCCTTGGGCTGCCGCTTCGCGCCGCGCTGCGC
>JBARMB010000073.1:0-62889 GCA_049802235.1 Burkholderiales bacterium
GCTTCGCGCGCCACCGCGTCAGCGTGCGCGGCCGGTTCGTCGCGCGCGCCACGCTCTTTCTCGATAACCAGGTACTGCACGGCGCCGCCGGCTATCATGTGCTGACGCCGATGAACATCGAAGGCGGCGGCATGCACGTTCTCATCGACCGCGGCTGGATCGCAGCCGGGGACCGCAGCAGGCTGCCGGTCGTTCCGACCCCTGAGGGCGTGCAGACCGTCGAAGGCATCGCCGCGGTGCCGAGCGGTCGCTTCATCGAGCTCGCTCCGGACACGGGCACCGGCTCCTTGCGGCAGAACCTGGTGCTCGAGCGCGAAGAAAAACGGCTCGGACTCTCGTTGCAGCCTTTCGTCGTCGAGCAGACCAGCGACGCCAAAGACGGGCTCGCCCGGGTCTGGGAGCGGCCCGACACCGGCGTGGAGCGGCACCGCAGCTACGCCTTGCAATGGTATTCGCTCGCGCTCCTTGCCGCCATTCTCTATGTCGTCCTCAACCTCGAACGAATCGACGCCGGTGGCGGGCGCGACTGACCCCGGGCGCCGGCGCGGCCGGCGGCTTGCTCTGGCGATCCTCGCCGTATGCGCGGCACCCTTCGTCGCCGCGTGGTTCGCCTACTTCGTGTGGCAACCGCAGTCGCGCATGAACTACGGCGAGCTGATTGAAACCCGTCCACTTATCGACCCGGAGTTGCACCGACTCGACGGCGCGCCTTTCCGGCTGTCGCAGTTGCGCGGCAAGTGGGTGCTGTTGCAGCTCGATTCGGGCGCCTGCGCCGATGCCTGCCGGCGCAAGCTCCTCTACATGCGCCAGCTGCGCCTGGCGCAGGGCGGGGAGATGGAACGCATCGAGCGCGTCTGGCTGGTGACCGACCGGGCCGCGCCCGATATTTCGCTGCTGCACGACTATGACGGCGCGTACGTGGTGCGCGCAGCGGGAAGCCCGATTGTTGCCGAGTTTCCGGCCGCACGGAGCGCGAGCGATCATATCTATATTGTCGATCCTCTGGGCAACCTGATGTTGCGCTTTCCCAAAGACCCCGAGCCGGGGCGGATGCTGCAGGATCTCGCTCGCCTGCTCAAGGTATCGCGCATCGGCTAGCGCGGTCGGCCGCGGCGGGCGTGATAAAATAAACGCTTCCCGTCAAAGGTTTTTTTCATGCAACTCAGTTCCACCGCCGCCAGCTTTCGCCTGCGCCGGTTCTTGAGCCTCACCAAGCCGCGTGTGGTGTCGCTGGTCGTGTTCTGCGCGGTGATCGGCATGTTCCTGGCGACGCCGGGCATGGTGCCGCCGAAGCTGTTGTTTGCCGCGACGGTCGGCATCTGGCTGGTCGCGGGCGCCGCCGCCGCGGTGAACTGCCTGGTCGAGCAGAAAATCGACGCCGTCATGACACGCACTCGCGGCCGGCCGTTGCCGCGCGGCGAGCTGACCTCGGCGCAGACGCTCGCGTTCGCGGGTGCGGTCGGCGGCACCGGGTTGTGGGTGCTGTACTACCTCGTCAATCCGCTGACGATGTGGCTTACTTTCGGCACCTTCGTCGGCTATGCCGTCATCTATACCGTGCTGCTGAAGCCGATGACGCCGCAGAACATCGTCATCGGCGGAGCATCGGGTGCAATGCCGCCGGTGCTGGGCTGGACTGCGGTCACCGGCCAGGTTGCCCCCGAGGCGCTGCTCCTGTTCCTCATCATCTTCGCCTGGACACCGCCGCATTTCTGGGCGCTGGCGCTGTACCGCACCGAGGACTACGCCAAAGCCGGACTGCCGATGCTGCCCGTCACGCACGGTCATCGCTTCACGCGCTTGTACGTGCTGCTCTACACGCTGATCCTGTTCGCGTGCGCGCTGCTGCCTTTTGCCTACGGCATGAGCGGCTGGCTCTATCTCGCCGCGGCGCTGGCGCTGAACGGCGCGTTCGTGATCTACGCGGCGCGGCTGTACGCCAGCTACAGCGACGCGCTCGCGCGGCGCACCTTCCGCTACTCGATCGTGTACCTGGCGGCGTTGTTCGCGGCGCTGCTGGTCGATCATTACGTTTCCGGTTGAGCGCGATATCGTGCGACTTCCTGCGGCGCTGCTGATCACCGCGCTTGCATTGTCCGGTTGCGGCATTTCCGGCCCCACTTTCAAGAACACCGATATCACCGGCGCCGACTATGGCAAGGATTTCACGCTTACCGGCCATGATGGCAAGGTGCGCACGCTTGCGGACTTCCGCGGCAAGGTGGTGGTGATGTTCTTCGGCTACACGCACTGTCCCGATGTGTGTCCCACGACCCTTGCTGAGCTGAAAGCGGTAAAGGGCCGGCTGGGCGAGGACGGCAAGCGCATGCAGGTTCTGTTCGTCACCATCGACCCGGAGCGCGACACGCCCAAGCTGCTCGCCCACTACGTGCCTGCGTTCGATCCGGACTTTCTCGGGCTGTACGGGGATCCGGCGGCCGTCGCCAGGGTGGCGAAGGATTTCAGGGTGTTCTACCAGAAGGTGCCGGGCACGACACCGGACAGCTACACCATGGACCACACCGCCGGCAGCTACGTGTTCGACCCGCAGGGCCGGCTGCGGCTGTTTGCGCGCGAGGGCAATTCCGCGAACCTCGTCGCCGACATCCAGACGCTGCTGCGTACATCAGGATGAGAAAAGCTGATTTAAAACCGCCGTACGCCTGATCCGATCGCCAGGGGCTGGGGGATCGCAGGCTCAATGAAAATCCTGATCGTCGACGATTCTCCTACCGTGCGCGCGGCGATCTCGCTCATGGTCCATCGCATGGGCCACACTGTCATTGAAGCCAATGATGGAGCGAAGGCTCTGCAGATTTACCGGGACGAGCGCCCGTATCTGGTCCTCATCGATATCATGATGCCGGTCATGGACGGGTACGAAGCGGCTCAGCGCATGCGTGAATGCAGCCCGGACAATTGGGTGCCGATCATTTTCTTGAGTTCAAAAGAGGCCGACCAGGATCTGGATCGCGCCATCGAATCGGGCGGCGACGATTACCTGATCAAGCCCGTGAGTTCCGTGGTGCTCAACGCCAAAATCCGCGCCCTGCATCGCATGGAGACCATGCGGCGCAAGTTACTCGAACTGTCGCGCGAGCTGGCGACGGCCAACCGTGAGCTGGAGAAACTGTCCCTGTACGACGGCCTCACCGGGATCCCCAACCGGCGCTATTTCGACAGTTATCTGCTGGCGGAAGCGCGGCGCGCCGCGCGCGAGCGCCAGCCGTTGTCGCTGATCCTTGCGGACATCGACTACTTCAAGGCTTTCAATGATTGGAATGGCCATCAGGCAGGTGACGATTGCCTGCGGCAGGTGGCAACGGCGTTCAGCGCGGCCGGTCGCCGTCCGGCCGATCTCGCTGCACGCTACGGGGGCGAGGAATTCGCCATGATATTGCCGGGGACGGCACTGGAGGGCGCTGTGGAAGTGGCGAAATCCGTGGCTCGCCTGATCGCGCAACTGGCCATACCTCACCCGCATTCGGACATCGGCCCGAGCGTCACGCTTAGTCAGGGAATTGTTTCGCTGATCCCGGACCATGAGACGCTGCCCGAGCAACTGATCGAGCGAGCCGATCGCGCACTCTATCAGGCCAAACAGCAAGGCCGGAGCCGATACGTGGCTTTCGGGCCGGATTCAGTCAAGTAGCGATCGGAGCGGTCGCCGGTCACAAAAATAAAAAGGCCACGGTTCTTCCGTGGCCCTCTGACTCGCTTGCCAGATGCCCGGCTCTTCAGCTAGGCCGTCGCTATCGAGCCTTTCATCTTCTGCAGCGCAGTTGCCTCGATCTGACGGATGCGCTCGGCCGAGACCTTGAACTCCGCCGCCAGGTCATGCAGCGTCGCCCGGTCCTTTTCGCGCAACCAGCGCGCTTCGATGATGCGGCGGCTGCGATCATCCAGGCTCGCAAGCGCGGCCTCGAGGCCGCGCTTGCGAAGCCTCTCGTTCTGCTCGGCTTCAATCAATTGCAGCGGCCCGGCGGAGTTGTCGGCAAGGTAGGCGATCGGCGCGTAGGCATCTTCTTCGTCCTCTGAAGGATCGAGCGCGACCTCCTGCCCGGCGAGGCGAACCTCCATTTCGGAGACTTCCTCGGGTTTTACTCGAAGCTGCTTCGCCATGTTACCGATCTCCGCTTGCGACAACGGGCCAAGCGAGGGCTTCATGCTGCGCAGGTTGAAGAACAACTTGCGCTGCGCCTTGGTGGTGGCGATTTTCACCAGCCGCCAGTTACGCAGGACGAATTCGTGAATCTCGGCCCGGATCCAGTGGATCGCAAATGATACCAGCCGCACGCCGCGCTCCGGATCGAAGTGCTTCACCGCCTTCATCAGACCGATGTTACCTTCCTGGATCAGGTCGGCCTGCGGCAGGCCGTAGCCCATGTAACCACGTGCAACCGCGACTACTACGCGCAGATGCGACAGTACCAATTGTTGCGCTGCCTCAATGTCATTTTCGGTTTTGAATTTGCGCGCAAACCGCAACTCTTGTTCTTTCGACAGAATCGGAAAACGTTTAACCGTTTGAATATAACTTTCCAGACTTCCTGCCGTTTCCGGCAAAGCCATTATGTTGCTCATTTTCTGTTGCTCCTTTCGCCCGCTTCAGGGCGATCCCTAGTCCAGTCAAGTTTCACTTCTGGGTGAAAGAATTTTAGCACTCTTGCAATTGGAGTGCTAAGGCGAGGTCCAGTTCCTCGGCTGCGAAAGAATTCTCAAGCAGAGATCATGGGCCGAACGCTAATTCACCGCTAGCTCTGTTCAATTTCACGCAAGTGTCTGCTCACTGACAAGAAAACACCCAGCCAGCCGAGAAGGGCGGAAAAGGCGAGGATGATGGCTGCGTCGGCAGGGGCCGGAAAGCGCAGGCGGAAGTCCGCGCTGTAAAGCATCCCGAGCTGCGCAAGGTCGCGGTTGAGCACCGCGAGCGAGCTGAAAACAATCGCCAAGGCGGCGGCACCGCCGAGCAGGCCCAGCAGCGATCCAAGATAAAAAAACGGCCGGCGGATGTAGGCGCGGGTTGCCCCGATCAGGCGACTCACCTCGATCTCGTCGCGCTGGGTGAGAATCTGCAGGCGGATGGTGTTGAACGTCACCGCGACGAGCGCAAAGGAGAGGAGCAAGCCTAGCAGGGCTATCGTAGTTCGCCCCAGATGCAGCAGCGTGTCCATGCGCCTCACCCAGGCCGAGTCCGCCTGGACGTGGGCCACCTTCGGAAGTGACTTGAACTGGCGCTCGAGGCGGTCCGCAAGCTCGGCATCATTCGCGGCGAGCGTGACCACGAAAGCGTCGGGCAGCGGATTGTCGCGCAGCGTGGCGATCACTTCCGTCATCCCGGGTGTGCGCTTCAGCCCCGCGAGCGCCGCGTCGCGGCTGACGAAGCGCACTGAGCGCACGCCGTCCGCCTGCTTGAGTTGCGTCTCGACGGCGGTGGCCTCGTTTTTGCCGGCGTCGCGAGCGAGAAATACGCTCAATTGCGGCTCGGTCGAGAGGTTGCGTGAGAACGACTCGAGGTTTGACAGCACGGCGTAGCCGCCCAGGGGCAACGCCAATGCCACCCCGATTACCAACACGTTGAACAGCGTCGCAAGCGGAGCTTGCGACATACGCGCGAGCGTCTGCACCAGGCTCAGGCGGTGATGCTGCAGCCAAGCTCTCAGATGAGCCTCCCGTGATCGAGGGTCAAAGCGCGCCGTTGCCGTTTCCCGATCAGCTGCCGGTCGTGGGTGGCGACGAGCACCGTGACGCCGACTTGATTGAAGGCATTGAACATTTCCATGATCTCGTCGGCATAGCCGGCGTCGAGGCTCGCGGTAGGCTCATCGGCGAGCAGGATGCCGGGCCGGTTGACGACGGCGCGCGCAATGCACAGGCGCTGCTGTTCGCCGCCTGAGAGCGTGACCGGATTGGCTTTCTCGCGATCGAGCAGACCGACCTTGTCGAGCGCGGCACGCGCCCTGCGCACGGCTTCCCGGTATGGGTGCCCGGTGACGATCAGCGGCAGCATGACGTTATCGAACACACTCCTGTCATGGAGCAGCTTCTGCCCCTGGAATATGAGGCCGAGTTTGCGGCGGAGAAACGGGATCGCCGCCGGCCGCATGGCGGAGACGTTCTGGCCGTTGACGAGCACCGTACCGCCGTTGGCGCGCTCGATCGCGGCGATGAGTTTCAGCAGCGTGGTCTTGCCGGCGCCCGAGTGGCCGGTAAGAAACACCATTTCGCCCGGTTCGACCGCGAAGCTGATGTCCTTGAGCGCTTCGAAGCCGCCCGGGTAACGCTTGCTGACCCGGCTGAACGAGATGATCGCCACGTCGCGCAGTATCAGCTGAGCAGCGCCGCAACGAACTCGCGGGCAACGAACGGGCGCAGGTCGTCGATGCCCTCGCCCACGCCGATGAAACGCAGTGGCACGGGGCGCTGCCGCGGATCCTTGGATCGCGCCCGCGCTATGGCGCAGACCACGCCGCCCTTGGCGGTGCCGTCGAGCTTGGTGAGCACCAGCCCGGTGAGCCCAAGCGCCTCGTCGAACACCTTGACCTGGTTGAGTGCATTCTGGCCGGTGTTGGCGTCCAGGACCAGCCATATCTCGTGTGGCGCACCGGCCTCAGCCTTCGCGATCACGCGCTTGATCTTCTTCGCCTCCTCCATGAGGTGCAGCTGCGTCTGCAACCTGCCGGCGGTGTCGGCGAGCACTACGTCGATCGAGCGCGCACGCGCTGCCTGCACCGCATCGAACACGACTGCGCCCGGGTCGCCGCCCGCCTGCGAGATGACGGCGACGCCGCTCCTTTCTCCCCAAGCCACGAGCTGCTCGCGCGCCGCGGCGCGGAACGTGTCGCCGGCGGCCAGCAGCACGGAAAGCCCCCGGTTTTGAAAATACCTGGCGAGCTTGCCGATCGAAGTGGTCTTGCCGGCGCCGTTGACGCCCGCCAGCATGATGATAAAGGGCTTCGCCCTGGTGACATCGAACGGCTGTTCGAGCGGCTCGAGCAGTTCGACGAGCATCGCCTGCAGCTCGGCTTTCAGCTGTTCCGCGTTCTCGGCGCGGAGGGCGCGCCTGCGCAAGCCTGAAAGCAGGTACTGCGTCGCCTCGACCCCGGTGTCGCTCGCGAGCAGCGCCGTCTCCAGTTGTTCGAACAGCGATTCGTCGATCCCGCCGGCGAACAGCCCTGCGAGCTGCGAGCGCGTCTTCTTCAGCCCCAGCTTGAGGCGCTCGAACCACGCCACGGTTTTCTGCTCCGAATCGCTTTTCTTGAACAGGCCGAGCATGGGAAGTGAGCGCGCCGGAAAAACCGCTAAGCTAAGATAACTTCACTATTATAACTTCACTATTTTAGCACCCCGCTGCCATGCCGCTTTCATGCACTGTCTTTGCCCGCGTTGCGCACTTGCATTTGCCGTTTAACGACGCGCGGCGCCGCGGTGAGTCTACGCTGCGCATCGATCCCTTCACGCCGGCAGGGTTTGTTGTCGATGCCGCGCCGTAGGGCCAACACGGTTCGGATCATCGGTGGCCGCTGGCGCAGCCGTCTGCTCGAGTTTCCGGATATTGCCGGCCTGAGGCCCACGCCGGACCGGGTGCGTGAAACACTGTTCAACTGGCTCGGCCAGAATCTGGGCGGCAGGCATTGCCTCGACCTGTTCGCCGGCAGCGGCGCGCTCGGTTTCGAGGCGCTGTCGCGCGGCGCGGATTCGGTAGTCATGGTGGAGAAGCATCCCGCGGCGCTGCGCGCGCTCAAGGAAAACGCGCGCCGCCTCGGCGCAACCAACCTGCATCTGGTGCGGGCCGATGCGCTAGAATTCGCCCGCGATGCGCGTTCCCGCTTCGATCTTGTCTTCCTCGACCCGCCATACGCCCTCGGCCTGCAAGCGCAAGCGCTCGCTCTCCTGCCGAAGCTGTTGTCCCAGGGGGCGCGGGTGTATCTCGAGAGCGATGCCGCCTTCGAGGCGCCGGCTGGCTGGGTCATGCTGAAGCGCGGACGCGCCGGCAACGTGTATTTTCATCTGCTGGGAAGGGAATCCGATGATCAAGGTGGTGTATCCGGGAACGTTTGATCCGATCACGCGCGGCCATGAGGATCTGGTGCGGCGCGCCTCCGCGCTGTTCGACCAGGTCGTGGTCGGTGTCGCCGACAGTCAGACGAAGCGCCCGTTCTTTCCGCTGGAGGAGCGCGTGCGTCTGGCGCGCGAAGCGCTCCGTCCCTATCGCAACGTGACCGTCGAGCGCTTCAAGGGCCTGCTCATGGACTTTGTCCGTGGGCAAAAGGCACGCGTCATTCTGCGGGGCTTGAGGGCGATGTCGGATTTCGAATACGAGTTCCAGATGGCGGGCATGAATCGAAACCTCTATCCCGACGTCGAGACCCTGTTCCTGACGCCGGCCGAGCAATACATGTTCATCTCCGCCACCATCGTGAGGGAAATCGCTTCCCTGGGCGGTGACGTGAGCATGTTCGTGCAACCGCGCGTCGCGCGCTCACTCGCCGCCAGGGTCGCGGCGCGAAGGAAATAGCGAAATGTTTTCGGCCCCGATACGAAAGTCCGCAACGCCCGCCCCAGGTCATTGCTGACATTTCGCGCAGTAGAAACTGGAACGCTGGCCGAGCCGCGCCATCCTGATCGGAGCGCCGCAGGCGCGGCAGGGCAATCCGGCGCGGCCGTAGACGCAGTACTGCTGCTGGAAGTAGCCCGAGGCGCCATCGGAGTGCACGAAATCGCGCAGGCTGCTGCCGCCCGCGGCGAGCGCCGCGCGCAATGTGTCGCGCACGGCCTCGACTAACCGCGCGCAGCGGGCCCGGCTGAGGCCGCCGGAGCGTGTGCCCGGGCGGATGCCGGCGCGGAACAGGCTCTCGTTGGCGTAGATGTTGCCGACGCCGACCACGATCCTGGCGTTCATCAGCACCTGCTTGACGCCGGCGCGGCGACCGCGCGTCGCGCGGTAGAGAAACTCCGGCGTAAACGCGTCGCCGAGCGGCTCGACGCCGAGCCCGGTGAGCAGAGGATGCGCTTCGATGTTGCCGCGTTGCCACAGCACGGCGCCGAAGCGACGCGGGTCGCGCAGTCGCAGCGCAGTGTCGCCGAATACGAGGTCGAGATGGTCGTGCTCGCGCGGCGGCGTGCGTGCGTCGATCACCCGCAAGCTTCCCGACATGCCGAGGTGCACGATGAGCCAGCCGCCGGCGCATTCGAGCAGCAGATATTTTCCACGCCGCAGCACCCGCTTCACTTCCTGCCCGACCACGCGGCGGGCGAAGTCCCGCGGCACGCGCCAGCGCAGCTTTGGGTTGCGCACGGCGACTCCGGTGATGGTCCGGCCGAGTACGAAAGGCTCGATGCCGCGGCGGGTGATTTCGACTTCGGGTAATTCAGGCATGGAAGCGGGCTGGAAAGTCGGGAATTTTTTGTTCTTGTCGCGCCCCGGAAATATACCTAAACTGTGGTTCGTCTGACAGCAAGCCGTTCAACATGCCCTCCTTCAATATCCCGTTGCCGAGTCCCGTCCGTCCGCTGCGGGAGCTAGTCATCCTGGCGATTGCCTGCGCGCTGCTTGCCGGCTGTGCCGGCGGGCAGCCAAAGCCGGAAGCAATCGAGAGTCCGCAGAACGAGCCGGAAACGATGGTGCCCGGCGAGCTGCAGGCGGCCGCTCCGGAGGCGGAAGATCGTTCCAATCTTCCCAAGCAGGATCTCACCGAGACCATCCTGTACGAGTTTCTGCTTGCCGAGATCGCCGGCCAGCGCGGCAATACCGGCCTCGCCGCGCAAGCCTACGTCGATCTGGCCAAGCGCACCCGCGATCCGCGCATCGCCCGCCGCGCCACCGAAATCGCACTCTACGTCGGCATGAGCGGTGCCGCGATCGAAGCGGCAAGAATCTGGTATGAAGCCGAGCCCGACTCGCAACGTCCGCTGCAGGCGCTCGCGGGGTTGCTCGTCAACGCCGGCCGCTATGACGAGGCGCTGCCTTTGCTGAAGAAGCTGCTGGCAGCCTCGCCGAGCGGACCCGGTGACGGCTTCTCCCAGCTGAACCGCACGCTGGGCGGCGCCCAGGACAAGAAGGCGGCGCTGAAATTCGTGCAGGGGCTTGCCGAAGACTATCCGCAACTGCCGCAGGCGCGGTTCGCAGTGGCGCAGGCCGCGGCGAGCGCCGGCGAGGACCCGCTGGCGCTGGCGGAAATCCGCAAGGCTTCGCAACTGCGTCCCGACTGGGAAGCGGCGGTGCTGCTCGAAGCACAGCTCCTGCTCAGGAAATCCGCAGACGACGCCTTGGCGCTGCTCACGCGCTATCTGCAGAAGCACCCCGAAGCGCGCGAAGTGCGCCTCAACTACGCCCGCATGCTGGTCACGCAGAAACGTTTTGCCGATGCGCGCGGCGAATTCCAGAAACTGCTCGCCGACTACCCCGACAACACCGACGTGACATTCGCGGTGGCGCTGTTGTCGCTGCAATTAGACGACTATGCGGTCGCCGAGTCGAACCTGAGGCGCCTCCTTGACAGCAATTATCGCGACAAGAGCAGCGTACGGTTGTACCTGGGCCAGATCGCCGAGGAGCAGAAGAATTTTCCCGAAGCGCTGCGCTGGTACGGCGAGATCGACAGTGGCGACCAATACCTGCCGGCGCAGATCCGCTACGCCCAGGTGTTGTCGAAGCAGGGCAAACTGGAGGCCGCGCGCGCGCATCTGCATCAGGTGAACGCGCGCGATGGCGAGCAGCGGGTGCAGCTGGTTCTCGCCGAGGCGCAACTGTTGCGCGAGGCCAATCAGTCGCAGGCGGCATTCGACCTGATCCAGCAGGCCCTGGATCGGCTACCGAACAACCCCGACCTGCTCTACGACTATGCCATGCTTGCGGAGAAAGTCGAGCGCATGGACATTCTCGAGTCGAGCCTGCGCAAACTGATCGAACTCCGCCCCGAACATGCTCACGCCTACAACGCCCTCGGCTATTCGCTCGCTGACCGCAACCAGCGCTTGCCCGAGGCCCGCGATCTGATCGAGAAAGCGCTGAAGCTTGCTCCGGACGATGCCTTCATCGTCGACAGCATGGGCTGGGTGCTGTACCGCATGGGCGACCTGAAGGATGCGCTCGGCTATCTGCGCCGCGCCTTCGACGGGCGACCGGATCCCGAAATCGCCGCCCACTTGGGCGAAGTGCTATGGGCGCTCGGCGAGCGAGACGAAGCCGAGAAAGTCTGGCGCGACGCGGCGCGGAAGAGTCCCGACAACGAAACGCTCGTCAACACCATCAAGCGCCTGAAGCGCTGATCCCTGCACGTCGTGTTCCGCTTCGCGCTTGTCCTCGTCGTGGCGGCGCTCGTGGGCGCCTGCGCCGTGCTGCCCGCCACCACGCTTTTTTCTGCGAGCGGCTTCGAACTCACCGGCCGCGTGGCGGTGCACTATGGCAACGAGGGCGTGTCCGGCCGGATATTCTGGCGCCACTCGAACGACAGCGACGATCTTCTTATCACTTCGCCACTCGGCCAGGGCGTGGCGCGCATCAGCCGTTCTGGCGGCGAGGCGCGGCTTGTCACCGGCGAGGGTGCGGAATACCGCGCTGCGGACGCAGAGAGCCTGACCGAACGCGTGCTCGGTTGGCGCCTGCCGCTCGCCGGCCTGCCCGATTGGGTGCAGGGACGCGCGAGCCCCGGCCGGCCTGCGGAACTGCGTCGTGACGGCGCCGGCCGGCTCGTCGATCTGCGCCAGGACGACTGGAGGATCGAATTCCAGGAATACGAAGGCGAGCGGCCTTCGCGGCTGCGGCTGTCGCGCGAGAACCTGGAAATCCGTCTGGTGATCGATTGATGAGCCACGTGAGTCCTTGGGACCGCCGCTATCCGGCGCCGGCGAAACTCAATCTGTTTTTGCACGTCGTCGGCAGGCGCGCCGATGGCTACCACCTGCTGCAGACCGCCTTCCGGCTGATCGATTGCTGCGACTGGCTGCATTTTTCACCGCGGATCGATTCCGAAGTGAAGCTCGCGCTGCCATTGCCGGGCGTCGCGGAAAGCGACGAACTCGCCGTGCGCGCGGCGTGCCTGCTGCAGACCGAGACCGGCTGCACCCAGGGTGTGGATATCGTGATCGAGAAGCACATTCCCGTGGGCGGCGGCCTGGGCGGGGGCAGTTCCGACTGCGCCACCGCGCTCGCAGTGCTCAATCGTTTGTGGAACCTCGGGCTGCCGCAGGCGCGTCTTGCAGCGCTTGCCCTTAGGCTCGGCGCCGACGTGCCGTTTTTCCTGTTTGGCGGCAATGCCTTTGCCGAGGGCGTCGGCGAACTGCTCACGCCGCTCGAACTGCCCCCGGCGTGGTACGTGGTCCTGTTGCCTCCAGTCAGCATCCCTACCGCGGAGGTTTTCGCCGCGCCCGAATTGACACGAAATACGAAAAGAATCACAATATCAAGCTTTTCGGCCGGCTTCGGACGCAATGATCTGGAGCCGGTCGTATGCGGGCGCAATGCAGTGGTCGCGGCGCATCTGGCGTGGCTGGGGCAGCACGGCGATGCGCGCATGAGCGGGTCGGGCGCCTGCGTTTTTGCCGAATTTGCAACCGAGCGCGAGGCGCGCGCGGTTAAATCCAGGATGCCCGCTGACATGCGTGGCTGCGTCGTTCGGGGGCTGGATCGCCATCCGCTGGCGGCGCTCCTGGATGAAGGTTAGCGCTTGGGGAGTCGCCAAGCTGGTTAAGGCATCGGATTTTGATTCCGACATGCGAAGGTTCGAATCCTTCCTCCCCAGCCAGTTACGGGTGCCGCCCCGCAGCCGCAGCCATTGCGGCTGTTCGTTTTTTTGAGCTGGGGCGGCTCGGCCGGCAGCAGGATTGAGGAGAGCATGGCTTACGAAAGCCTGATGGTGTTCACCGGAAGCGCCAACCCGCTGCTCGCGCACGCGGTAGTGCGCAGGCTGAACATTCCACTCGGCCACGCTACGGCGGGAAAATTCTCCGACGGCGAGGTGATGGTGGAGCTGCTGGAGAACGTGCGCGGCAAGGACTGCTTCGTGCTGCAGTCGACCTGCGCGCCGGCGAACGACAGCCTGATGGAAGTGTTGCTGATGGTGGACGCGCTGAAGCGTGCATCCGCGGCCAAGGTGACGGCGGCGATCCCGTATCTGGGCTACGCGCGCCAGGACCGCCGGCCGCGCTCGGCGCGGGTGGCGATCAGCGCCAAGGTGGTGGCAAACATGCTGCAGGCGGTGGGCGTGGACCGCATGATGACGATGGATCTGCACGCCGACCAGATCCAGGGTTTTTTCGACGTGCCGGTGGACAACATTTATGCCACGCCGGTGCTGCTCGGGGACGTGTGGAAGCACAACTACGAGAACCTGCTGGTGGTGTCGCCGGACGTCGGCGGGGTGGTGCGGGCGCGCGCAATGGCGAAACGGCTGGAATCGGACCTTGCCATCATCGACAAGCGCCGGCCGCAGCCGAACGTCTCGGAGGTAATGAACGTCATCGGCGACGTGAAGGGGCGCAGTTGCGTGATCATGGACGACATCGTCGATACCGCCAACACGCTATGCAAGGCGGCGCAGGCATTGAAGGAAGAAGGCGCGACGCGCGTGGTCGCGTACTGCACGCATCCGGTGCTCTCGGGCGGCGCGGTGGAGCGCATCGCCGAGTCGGCGATGGACGAGCTGGTGGTGACCGACACCATCCCGCTGTCCAAGGCCGCTCAAGGCTGCAAGAAGATCCGCGTGCTGTCGGTCGCGGGGCTGCTGGCGGAGACGATACTCCGCATCAGCAACGAGGATTCGGTGAGTTCGCTTTTCATGGAGTGAGGCGGAAAGTTTTTTGACGGCGTCCTCTGGTCGCGGAAGACGCCGTGAAGGGAACAAGGGGGAACACCCCCTTGTAAATTCCCCAAGTCGGAATGACGCGGGGTCATTATGGAGGCCATCATGGCAATCGAAGTCGTCGCGCAAACGCGCAAACTGCAGGGAACGGGTGCGAGCCGCCGCCTGCGCCTAGGCGGGAAAGTCCCGGGAATTCTCTACGGGGGCAAGAAGTCGGCGCTTACCATCGAGTTCGACCACAACGCGCTGTTCCATCATCTGCGCAACGAGAAATTCCACGCGTCGATCCTGACGCTCGCGCTCGATGGCGTGAAGGAGCAGGTGCTGCTGCGCGCGGTCAACATGCATCCGTTCAAGCTGCAGGTGCAGCACATCGATTTCCAGCGGGTATCGGCCGACGAGAAGATTCACATGAAGGTGCCGCTGCACTTCGTCAATGCGGAAATGTCGCCGGCGGTGAAGGTCTCCGGCGGCATCGTCAGCCACGTCATGAATGAACTGGATATCCGCTGCCTGCCTGCCGATCTGCCGGAATTCATCGATGTCGATCTGTCACAGATCGACATCGGCCATTCGGTTCACCTGCGCGAGATGAAGCTGCCCAAGGGAGTCGAGGTGGTGTTGCGCGCCGGCGAAAACCCGCCGGTGGCGACGGCACAGATTCCGAAGGCTGCTCTTGCCGAGGAGGAAGCCGCTGCGGCTGCCGCAGCGGGCGCCGAAGGTGCCGCTCCGGCCGAGGCCGTACCTGCCGCCGCCGATGTGCCGACCGTCAAGCAGAAGGCGCCGGAGGCTGCGCCGGCTGCCGAAGAGAAGGGCGGCAAGGGCGGCAAGGGCGACAAGAAATAGCGCTTCGTGTCGCCTCGGGAGAGGGCGCGGCGGATGCCGCGCCCTTTTTCCTGTATATGGCCTCGATCAAACTCATCGCCGGGCTCGGCAATCCGGGCAGGAAGCACGAGAAGGACCGGCACAATGTCGGATTCCGGTATGTGTCGCTCCTCGCGGAGGCGCGGCGTGTCGAGTTGAAATCCGTGGCGAAGTATCACGGGGTGGTCGGGAAGCTCATGCGGCCCTCCGGTGAAACTTGGCTCCTCATGCCGCAGACCTACATGAATCTCTCGGGCAAATCCGTGGGCGCGCTGGCGCGCTTCTACAAAATCCTGCCGGACGAGGTGCTGGTCGTCCATGATGAGCTCGATTTCGTTCCGGGCGTAGCGAAGCTCAAGCTTGGCGGCGGCGTCGCCGGCCACAACGGCCTGAAGGACATTGCGGCGCAGCTTGGCACGCAGGGATTCTGGCGGTTGCGGATCGGAATCGGCCATCCAGGCGACAGGGATGTCGTCGCAGACTATGTTCTGGCCGCTCCGCCGAAGTCCGAGCGCGAGCTGATCGAAGCAACGCTTGCGCGCTGCCTTGACGTCGCCGGGCTGCTGCTCGACGGCGACATGCAGGCGGCGATGCTCAAACTTCATACTACAAAGGCGTGAATGGTGAATCGTAAATCGTGAACCGGGGTGCGGAACCCGCTACCCCTCACGATTTCCCGTTCACGATTCCCGATTCACCGGAAATGTCCCTCAAATGCGGCATTGTCGGTTTGCCCAATGTAGGCAAATCCACGCTCTTCAACGCGCTTACCAAGGCGGGGATCGCGGCCGAGAACTATCCGTTCTGCACCATCGAGCCTAACGTCGGCATTGTCGAGGTGCCGGATGCGCGGCTCGGGCAGCTCGCGGCGATTGCCAAGCCGCAGAAGGTCATCGCCGCGGTGGTCGAATTCGTCGACATTGCGGGACTCGTCGCCGGCGCGTCGAAGGGCGAAGGCCTGGGCAATCAGTTCCTCGCCAACATCCGCGAGTGCGACGCCATCGCGCACGTGGTGCGCTGCTTCGAGGATCCGAACGTGGTGCATGTCGCCGGCAAGGTCGATCCCGTCTCCGACATAGAGACCATCAATACCGAACTCGCGCTCGCCGATCTGGCAACGGTGGAAAAAACCCATGCGCGCTACGCCAAGGCAGCCAAGGCGGGCGCCGACAAGGAAGCGCAGCGCATCGTCGCCGTGCTCGAGAAGGTGCGCGCGACACTCGATCAGGCGCGCCCGGCACGCAGCGTGCCGTTGTCGAAGGAAGAGCAGGCGGTGCTGAAGCCCTTGTTTCTGATGACGGCAAAGCCGGCGATGTTCGTCGCCAACGTCGCCGAGCACGGCTTCGAGAACAATCCACTGTTCGCGCGGGTCGAGGAGTATGCAAGGCAGGAGGGAGCGCCGGTGGTGCCCATTTGCGCGGCGATTGAGGCGCAGATCGCCGATCTTTCGGATGAGGACAAGCAGGTTTTTCTCGCCGACATGGGAATGAAGGAACCCGGCCTCGAGCGGCTCATCCGCGCCGGCTACGCGCTCCTGGGCCTGCAGACCTATTTCACGGCAGGGCCGAAGGAGGTGCGCGCCTGGACCGTGCCGGTCGGCGCGACCGCGCCGCAAGCCGCGGGCGTGATCCACACCGATTTCGAGCGCGGCTTCATTCGCGCCGAGGTCGCGTCATTCGCCGACTACGTTGCCTGCAACGGCGAGCAGGGTGCGCGCGAGGCGGGGAAGCTCAGGCTCGAGGGAAAAGACTACGTTGTCCGGGACGGCGACGTGATGCACTTCAGGTTCAACGTCTGACAGAGCCGCCGCTCAGCGCGCGGCCCGGTCGCCGACGATCAGGTGTTCGGTCATGAGCTGCCATTCGGCGGCCGAGCTTACCGGCACCGACACGAACTCAGGCGAGCGGCTGAGGGCCGGCTCCAAACGCCCCTTGTGCTTGTCCAGAAAACGGAGCGAGTACTGGTGCCATCTCTCATCGTAGCGTCCCCGTGACGGGTGCACGATCAGAAGATGGTTGCAGGTGGCGCAGTCAAGCCCTTCGAGCCAGGCACGGAAGCTGAAATCGAGGTCGTAGAAGTGCCAGCCGTCGAACATGGCCTCGTCAAAGCCGAGCCGCTGGGCTATGTCACGACGTGCGGCGAGAAACAGGCCATCGAGCGCCTGCAGGTCCCCGCTTTCCGGCTGTGTGACGCCGTAAATGGACACAAGATAACCGCTATCCTCCGCTGGCGCTCCGACTTGTCCCTGCAGGTGCGGATGGTCAGCCAGGTGCCAGGCTTCGCCCATCAATTTGCGTGTTCCCGCTACGCCGATCACGTCATGACCGGCCAGGGATTGCAGTAGTCGCGCAGCGAAATCGGTGGAGATGATGTCGATGTCGTCGTGCGAGAACACCAATATGTCGTTACGCGCCAGGCGCAGCCCGCGGTTGTAGCCCTCGGACAGCGAGCGTGCGTCGTGGATGCCGATGATCTCGTGCGGCACCCCGGCAAGCAGACGCTCGTACATCGCGGTGACACGTGCGAAGCGCACGGAATCGATGCTGCAGATGATGACGGAAACCGGACGCGTTTCGTTGGGCGACAGAAGCAGAACACGCGGTGCGGCGCCTTGCTGAAGTTCGGATCGCGCGCAGCAGAGTGCATGCTGTGCCCTGGCGTGCGCGGAGAGGGGATAATCGGGATTGAGTTCCATGCAGCGGGCGAAGGCTTCCGCGGCCGCGTCATGCTGCTGTTGCTCCATGCGGCAGCCGCCGAGCAGATAATGCAGGGCCGGAAGGTCGGGCTCGGCTGCGATCCCCTGCTCTGCCACGAGCGCGGCCTGAGACCAGTTGCCGGCTCTCCACTCCGTCGCCGCGCGTTGATACAGCGCCTCCGCGTCGTCTATCTTGCCGCCGCCATTGCTCTCCACTGGATTGACGCTGGTAGTGCGCTTCGCCGCTGCCTGGGTCGTCCGAAGCCGAGGCTGCTGAAAAACTGTTTCAGTCCCGGCGCTCAGAGCTTAGCGGTCAACGCCGCCAATGCACAGGTACTTGATGACGAGGTAATCCTCGATGCCGTACTTCGAGCCTTCACGGCCGATGCCCGATTCCTTCACGCCGCCGAAGGGCGCAACCTCGGTGGAGATGAGGCCGGTGTTGATGCCGACGATGCCGTACTCGAGTGCTTCGGCGACGCGCCAGATGCGGCCGATGTCGCGTCCGTAGAAATACGACGCGAGTCCGAACTCGGTGTCGTTGGCAAGCCGGATCGCCTCCTTCTCGTCCTTGAAGCGAAACAGCGGCGCGACCGGGCCGAAGGTTTCCTCTTTCGCCACCTTCATCGTCGTGTTGACGCCGGTGAGCACGGTCGGTTCGAAGAACGTGCCGCCCAGCGCGTGGCGCTTGCCGCCGACCAGAACTTTGGCGCCCTTGGATACCGCGTCGCTGATGTGCTCCTCGACCTTGGCCACGGCGGCGGGGTCGATCAGCGGCCCCTGTACCACGCCCGGCTCCATGCCGTTGCCGACCTTCATCGCTTTCACTTTTTCGGCGAGCTTGGCGGCGAAAACGTCGTAAACCTTGTCCTGCACCAGCAGCCGGTTGGCACAGACGCAGGTCTGGCCGGTGTTGCGGTACTTGGAAGTGATGGCCCCCTCAACAGCGGCGTCGAGATCGGCGTCGTCGAACACGATGAAGGGGGCGTTTCCGCCCAGCTCCATCGAAGCCTTTTTCACCGTTCCGGCGCACTGCCGCAGCAGGAGCTTCCCGACCTCGGTCGAGCCGGTGAAGGTGATCTTGCGCACTATCGGATTGGACGTCATCTCGCCGCCGATGGCGGACGAGCTTCCGGTGACGACGCTGAACACGCCCTTGGGGATGCCGGCGCGCTCGCCCAGCTCCGCCATCGCCAGCGCCGAATAGGGCGTCGCGGTCGCGGGCTTGAGCACCATGGGGCAGCCGGCCGCGAGCGCCGGGCCCGACTTTCTCGTGATCATGGCGTTGGGAAAATTCCACGGCGTGATCGCCGCGCATACTCCGATCGGCTCCTTCAGCACCACGATTCTCTTGTCGGCCTGGTGCTGCGGGATGGTGTCGCCGTAGATGCGCTTGGCTTCCTCGGCGAACCACTCGATGAACGATGCGCCGTAGGCGATCTCGCCGCGCGCCTCCGCGAGCGGCTTGCCCTGCTCGGCGGTGAGGAGCTTCGCGAGGTCTTCCTGGTTCGCCATCATCAGGTCGAACCAGCGGCGCAATATGACCGATCGCTCCCTGGCGGTCCTGGCGCGCCAGGCGGGCATGGCCGCGTTTGCCGCCTCGATGGCGCGGCGGGTCTCGGCCGCGCCCATGTTGGGCACGGTGCCGAGTATCTCGCCGCTGGCCGGATTGTTGACGGCAATGGTCTTGCCGTTGTCGGCGTCGACCCATTTGCCGTCGACGTAGCACTGTTGGCGGAACAACGAGGGGTCCTTGAGATTCAGCGCGGCGATGCCGGATATCTTGGGGTCGTTCATGGGAGCTCCGATAGAAGGCTTGGATGGCGGGCCGAAGCGGCCGGAAACCGGGGAATCTTACCGCAAACCGGCAGACGCTACTTCAGGATCCGGTACAAGTCGCTGTAGTCGTCGGTCCAGAGCGAGACCTGTCGCTCGGTCTCGATTTCCTCTGCTGCCTCCGTCAGCGGCTCTCTTTCGAACGCCGCCGACGAGGCGCTGAGCAATACCCAACTGGAGCTGTAAACGCCGGCGTCATCGTCATCCTCGCTGGTCACCAGCCGGGCTTGCAGCGAGTGACGCCGGGCCGCCTGCTGTACCACCGGGGCGAGGTCAAGGTAGCGGTTGGAGATATGCACGGCGAGGACGCCGCCGGGTTTGAGGTGGCGCAGGTAGGCGTCGAAAGCCTCGCTGGTGAGCAGGTGCACCGGAATCGCATCGCTGGAAAACGCGTCCAGCGCGAGGATATCGAAGTTCTGCTTTGCTTCCCGCTCCAGAGAGAGACGCGCGTCGCCGAGCGCCAGCTCCACGCGAGCGCGACTGTCCTTCAGGAAGCTGAATTCCGAATGGGCCAGCGCGACCACCTGGGGATTGATATCGTAGAAACGGTAGACATCGCCCGGCCGGCCGTAGCTCGCCAGCGTGCCCGCGCCCAGTCCGACCACGCCCACCCGCAGCGGCCCCTGCCGGCCCGCGTCCAGGATCGCGAGGCCGATGCCCGAATCCCTGCTGTAATAGGTAGTGGGCCAGCCACGCCGTTGTTCATCGATAAACTGTTTGCCGTGAATGATGGTGCCGTGCGAAAGAATGCGCATCGCTTCGGGTCCTTCTCCGGAGTCCCGCACTTTGAGCACTCCGTAGAAATTGCGCAGTGTGACGCGGGCGTCCTGCGCGTTTGACCTGTACACGTAGACAAGCCCCGCGCCGAGCGCGATGGCAAATGCCGCAAAGACGACGCGCGCCGGCAAAGCGCCGCGTCCGTGCAGGATGCTCGCGCGGTCCCGGTAAAGCGCCGCGAAGACGAGCAGGCACAGCGCGAACATGCCCATCGGCAGCTCGTAGAGATCGTCGAATGCACGCGGTGCGATCAGGCCCACCAGCACGCCGCCGAGGGCGCCGCCCAGCGCAAGCATCAGGTAGAAGCCGGTGAGATGGCGCGGATGCGGCTTGGTGCGTGCAAGCTCTCCATGGCAGACCATGCACGCCGCGAACAGGGTGGCCGAGTAGAGCGGAATCAGCAGCCAGATGCTCGGATTGGTGCTCGCCAGGCTGAGGCACACAGCGGCGAGGCCCGCCCCGAGCAGCGGCAGATACAGCCCGCGCCGGTACCAGCCCGAAGCCTCGAAGCACAGAATGAAGCTGAGCAGGTAAAGAGCGAGCGGCAGCACCCAGAGGAAGGGAATCGCGGCGATGTTCAGCGACATGTGGCTGGTGAAGGCGAGCAACAGCAACGAGGCGCAGCACGCAAGTGCTGCCCACAGCGCCTGCAGGCCCGGCCCGGGTCTGTGCGGGAGTTCCCCGGAGGGCGTCATCGCTGCCGCCGCGCCTTTGCTGCGCCAGGCAGGGATCGCACACAGCAGCGCGAACACGGTGAAACCGGCCGACCAGGATGCGGCTTGCGAGCGCAGAGCGAGGAACGGCTCGATCAGCAGCGGGTAGGCGAGCAACGCGAGCATCGAGCCCAGATTCGAGAGTGCGAACAGGCGGTACGGCGTGGCGCCGCGATGCGCGCGCGTGTACCAGAACTGCAGCAGCGGACCGGTGGTGGACAGCACGAAGTAGGGCAACCCGATGCTGCTCGCCAGCAAACCCAGTATCAGCCAGGTGGGATCACCTCCACCGGCGGGCTTCCACGCCGCGCTCGGCGCAAGCGGCAACGCCGCGACTGCCGCCACGAGCAACGCGACGTGAATGAGGCGTTGCACGGCGGGCCGCACGCGGACGGCGCCGTGCGTGTACAGGTAGCCGAGCAGCAGCAGCACCTGGAAGAACAGCATGCAGAGGGTCCACACCGCCGCGGTGCCGCCGAACCACGGCAGGATCATCCTGGCGATGAGCGGTTGCACCTGGAACAGCAGGAACGCGCTCAGGAATATGGTGGCAGCGTAAAGAGCCATGAATGCAGACGAGGGGTTGATCTTCGCGAATGAAGCCTGCCGGCAGGGCCGGTTGCGGGCGCGGCCGTCTCGAAGCGGAATCTAGAAGGTGCCGGGGTAAGCGCCGCCGTCGATGAGCAGATTCTGGCCGGTGATGAAGCCCGCCTGGGCGCTGCACAGGTAGGCGCAGGCGTCGCCGAATTCCGCGGGATCGCCCGTGCGTCCCGCCGGGATGGTCTTGATCCGGTCGGCGACGTACTGCTCTGGCGTGATGCCGCGCTCCCTCGCCGTTGCGGCGGCGACGGTGCGCACGCGATCGGTGTCGAACAGCCCTGGCAGCAGATTGTTGATGGTGACGTTGTGTTTCACCGTCGAGCGCGCGACTCCCGCGATAAAGCCCGTCAGACCCGAACGCGCCCCGTTCGACAGGCCGAGACTGTCGATCGGCGCCTTGACCGCCCCGGAGGTGATGTTGACGACGCGCCCGAAACGCCGCGAGATCATGCCGTCGACGGTGGCCTTGACGAGCTCGATCGGCGTCAGCATGTTGGCGTTGATCGCCTTGAGCCAGTCTTCGCGGGTGAACTGCCTGAAGTCGCCCGGCGGCGGGCCGCCGGCGTTGGTGACCAGAATGTCCGGCTGCGGGCAGGCGGCGAGTACGGCAGCCCGGCCTGCGTCGGTGGTGATATCGGCGGCAACGACGAGGACCTCCGCACCGGTCGCGGTGCGCATCTCCGCGGCAGTCTTCTCGAGTTGCTGCCGATCGCGCGCGACGATGGTCACGCGGCAGCCCTCGCGCGCGAGCGACCACGCGCACCCTCGTCCCAGCCCCTTGCTCGCGCCGCACACCAGCGCGGCCCTGCCCCGAATTCCAAGATCCACTCTGCGCTCCCTATAATAGTCGATTTGCCCGCTGCAGCGTCACCAGCATCACGCCGGCGAGCACCAGTGCGGCGCCCGCCAATTGTACCGGCGTCATGACTTCGTCCAGCCCGAGCCAGCCGAAAAATATCGTGGTGACGGGCCCGAGCGCTCCCACGAACGCCACTTGGTTGGCGCCGACGCGCCGCAACGCCTCCGCGGTGATGAACACCGGCAACACGGTGGAAACCAGCGCCATCGCGATCGCCAGGCCGTACACCTGGGGCGGCATCTGCAACGCAGAGAGCGGCCGCAGCAGGAAGAACTGCGCGATGCAGAAGCCGCTCGCGACGATCATGGCATAGGCGGTGAAGCGGACCGAGCCGACCCGCTGAACGACCTGGCTTCCGGCGACGAGGTAGATGGCATAGCCGACCGCGCTGGCAAAACACAGGCCGGCGCCGATGGGCAGGTTGACATTGCCGGTGCCGAGCGCGTGCGACATCACCAGCGCGATCCCCGAGTAGGTGACGGCGAGCGCGAGCACTTCGCGTCCGCCTGCCCGCTTGCCCAAAAACGCCAGCGAAAGCACCACCACTAGCGTCGGGTACAGAAACAGGATCAGGCGCCCGAGTCCGGCGGAAATGTATTGCAGCCCGAGGAAATCGACGAAGCTGGCGAAGTAGTAGCCGATGAAACCGAGGAATACGATCGCCCAGGCGTCCCGGCGGGCGACCGGCGCGCGCCTCCCATCGCGTCCCGCCCATGCGGCCGCGACGAGGAAGAACGGCAGCGAGAAGGTCATCCGCAGGGCGAGCAGGGTGATCGGATCGACGACGTAGGCATAGGCGAACTTGATCAGGATCGGCCGCAGCGAGAAGCACACGACCCCGGCGATCGCAAACGCGATCCCCAAGGCGCGGTAGCGCGTGTCGGCAGAGATCGGCACTGCCGGTTATCGCCGCACCGACCCGGACCGGCCTGCGGACGCGGGCGGCAGATGCAATGCGGCGGCGAGGAGCGGTTCGGCCATGGCGAGGATGGGTGTCGCTTGAGGTGGGGATCGAATGATAAAATTATAATCTTTCGGCACGCTCTCACACGGACACGGCACGCTCGCATCATGGCAGGACATTCCAAGTGGGCCAACATCAAGCACCGCAAGGCCGCGGCGGATTCGAAAAAGGGCAAGGTTTTCACGCGGCTGATCAAGGAGATCACCGTCGCCGCGCGCATGGGCGGGGCCGATCCGGCAATGAACCCGCGGCTGCGCCTGGCGATCGAAAAGGCCGCCGAGGCCAATATGCCCAAGGACAACGTCGAGCGCGCGATCAAGCGCGGCAGCGGCGATCTCGAGGGCGTCAATTACGAGGAAATCCGCTACGAAGGCTACGGCGTCGGCGGCGCCGCGGTGATGGTGGACTGCCTCACCGACAACCGCATCCGCACCGTCGCCGACGTGCGCCACGCTTTCACCAAGCACGGCGGCAATCTCGGCACTGACGGCTCGGTTGCCTACCTTTTCAGCCACTGCGGCCAGTTTGTCTTCGCTCCGGGGACGAGCGAGAACAAGGTCATGGAAGCCGCGCTCGAGGCCGGCGCCGAGGACGTGATAGCCAACGATGACGGCTCGGTGGAGGTCGTCTGCGCGCCAGCGGATTTCGTCGCCGTGAGGGAAAAGCTGGCGAAGGCGGGGCTCAAGCCCGAGTTCGCCGAAATCACCATGAAGCCTGTGGCCGAGAACGCGCTGAAGGGCGAGGAAGGCGTGCGGATGCAGAAGCTGCTGGATGCGCTCGAATCGCTCGACGACGTGCAGGACGTCTACACCACCGCGGTGATCGACCAATAATCTCATTGCTGCCGGTCCGAGGTCGCGGCACTCTTGGCGGGTGGGCCGCCGCGGGCGGCAGTCCAGGAGCTTTAATGCAGGCGGCGCGAGATTCAAGCGCAGCGGGTCGTATAATCCGGCAATGGCCGGTTCCGCGCTCAGGATTCTTGGCATTGACCCGGGTTTGCGCGTCACCGGATTCGGCATCGTCGAAAAAAACGGCCACAAGCTTGCCTATGTCACCAGCGGCTGCATCAAATCGCAGCACACCGAACTGCCCGATCGCCTCAAAGCCATCCTCGAGGGCCTGCGCGAAGTGATCGCGACACATCAGCCGCAACAGGTTGCCGTGGAGAAGGTCTTCGTCAACGTCAACCCGCAATCGACACTCGCGCTCGGCCAGGCCCGCGGCACCGCCATCTGCGCCGCGGTTGACGCCGGTCTCCCGGTCGCGGAATACACCGCGCTGCAGGTGAAACAGGCCGTGGTCGGCAACGGCCACGCAAAAAAGGAGCAGGTGCAGGAAATGGTGAAGCGCCTGCTCAGGCTTACCGGTGCGCCCTCGGCCGACGCCGCCGACGCGCTCGCCTGCGCCATCTGCCACGCCCACGGCGGGCAGGGGCTGGGCGCCATCGTCACGCGCGGCTTGCGCGTGAAGAGAGGCAGGCTCGTATGAACGGCCGTCCCGGCCCGGAGACAGGGGAGCGCGAGGGGGGGTATCCCCTCGCGTCGTGCGCAACATGAGCGGCCGTCCCGGCCCCGAGACAGGGGAGCGCGAGGGGAGGTATCCCCTCGCGTCGTGCGCAACATGATCGGCCGGCTCGCCGGCGTGTTGCTCGAGAAAAATCCGCCGCAGATTCTGGTGGACGCGGGCGGCGTCGGCTACGAGGTCGAAGTGCCGATGAGCACCTTCTACAATTTGCCCGCCACAGGAGAACGGGTGACACTGCTCACGCACCTCGCGGTGCGCGAGGACGCGCATCTGCTCTACGGCTTTGCCACCGAGCCCGAGCGGCGCGCGTTCCGGCAGTTGCTGAAGATTTCCGGCGTCGGCGCGCGCACCGCGCTCGCGGTGCTCTCGGGGATGAGCGTGGCCGAGCTCGTCGAGGTGGTCGCGGCGCAGGAATCCGGCCGTCTGGTGAAAATTCCCGGCATCGGCCGCAAGACCGCCGAGCGCCTGTTGCTCGAGCTGAAGGGCAAACTCGGCGCCGAGTTCGTCGGCGGGGTTGCGGTCAATCGCCCGAGGCCGGCGACCAGCGATGTCATGCACGCGCTGCTCGCGCTCGGCTACAGCGACAAGGAGGCGATGGCGGCGGTCAGGCAGTTGCCGGATGGTTTGTCTGTCTCCGAGGGCATCCGCCAGGCGCTGAGATCGCTCTCGAAAGCATGAAGCGTCGAGCATCGGGCTGTAAGATAGCGCATGGCCATTGAAACCGACCGCCTGATCTCCGTCGCACCCGCTTCGCCGCAGGAAGAGGCGTTCGAGCGCGCGCTGCGGCCGAAATCACTTGCCGAGTACGTCGGCCAGGAAAAGATCCGCGGGCAGTTGTCGATCTTCGTCGAGGCGGCGCGGAACCGCAAGGAAGCGCTCGACCACGTGCTTTTGTTCGGGCCGCCGGGACTGGGCAAGACGACGCTCGCGCACATCATCGCGCGCGAGATGGGCGTGAACCTGCGCCAGACCTCGGGCCCGGTGCTCGAGCGTCCCGGCGATCTCGCCGCGATCCTCACCAACCTCGAGCCGAACGACGTGCTCTTCATCGACGAGATCCATCGGCTCTCGCCCGTGGTCGAGGAGATCCTCTATCCCGCGCTCGAGGATTTCCAGATCGACATCATGATCGGCGAGGGCCCGGCGGCGCGCTCGGTGAAGCTGGATCTGCCGCCGTTCACCCTGGTCGGCGCCACCACCCGCGCCGGCATGCTCACCAATCCGCTGCGCGATCGCTTCGGCATCGTTGCGCGGCTGGAGTTCTACACCGGCGCCGAACTGCGCCGCATCGTCGACCGCTCGGCGGGCCTGCTCGAGGTGGAGATTTCCCCCGAGGGCGCGCTCGAGATTGCCAGGCGCGCGCGCGGCACCCCGCGCGTGGCCAACCGGCTCCTGCGCCGGGTGCGCGATTTCGCCCAGGTGCGGGCCAAGGGCGACATCTCGCGGGAGGTTGCGGATGCCGCGCTCGCGATGCTCGACGTGGACGTGCTCGGGCTGGACGTGATGGACCGCAAGCTCCTGCTCGCGGTGATCGAAAAATTCTCGGGCGGCCCGGTCGGGCTGGACAATCTCGCGCACGCAATCGGCGAAGAATCCGATACGATCGAGGATGTGATCGAGCCGTTCCTGATCCAGCAGGGCTATCTGCAGCGCACCTCTCGCGGTCGGGTGGCGACCGTTTCGGCGTACCGCCATCTCGGGCTGGCGGCGCCGAAGCCCGCCGGCCCCGGGGAGTTGTTCGGAGAATGATCGGGCAAGGCGGGCACAAACCCTTTTCGTGGCCGATCCGCGTTTACTATCAGCATACGGACGCGGGCGGTATGGTGTTCCATGCGAATTACTTCGACTTCATGGAGTGCGCGCGCACCGAGTTGCTGCAATCGCTCGGCTTCGATCTCGGGGAACTTGCGCGCCGCGATCATGTCCTTTTTGTAGTGCATTCGGCGCAAATCGCCTACCATAGGCCGGCGTTGCTGAATGACCTCCTGACCGTCACGGCGCGGGTTGCGCGGGTCGGCCGTGCTCGGCTCGAGTTCGAACAAGCGGTGAAGCGCGCGGAAGAACTGCTCGCGAGTGCGGCGCTGACGCTCGCTTGCGTCAGCGCCCGCAGCTACAGGCCCATCGCGGTGCCCGAGGCGATTCGTAAAAAGCTGGAAGGAAGGCGATGACCGTCACCCAAGACCTCTCGATTCTTACGCTCATAGCGAATGCGAGCGTCATCGTGCAGCTGGTCATGCTGCTGTTGCTCGTGGTTTCGTTCATGTCCTGGTATTTCATCTTCGGCAAGGTCTTCACCATTCGCCGCGCGGGACAGCAGACCGAGCGGTTCGAGCGCGATTTCTGGGGCGGATCGGACCTGAACGCGCTGTATCAGAGCGCAGTCAACCACCGCCACTCCACGGGCAGCCTCGAGCGCGTCTTCGAAGCCGGCTTCCGCGAATTCGTGAAGCTGAAGACCCAGCGCGGCGCCGCCGACCCGAGCGCGATGGTCGACGGCGCGCGGCGCGCCATGCGCGCCACCTATCAGCGCGAAATGGACCGGCTAGAATCGCATCTCGCTTTTCTTGCCTCGGTCGGCTCGGTGAGTCCGTATATCGGACTGCTCGGCACCGTCTGGGGCATCATGCACGCATTTCGCGGGCTTGCGAACGTCGTGCAGGCCACCCTGGCCGCCGTGGCACCCGGCATAGCCGAAGCGCTGGTCGCGACCGCAATCGGCCTGTTCGCCGCCATTCCCGCGGTGGTCGCCTACAACCGCTTTTCGCACGACGTCGATCGGCTTGCGGTGCGCTTCGAGAGCTTCATGGAGGAGTTCTCCAACATTCTCCAGCGGCAGGCGCCGGCGAGATAAATCGTGAATCGTGAATCGGAAATCGTGACACCGGTTCGCTCCGGGCCGGGCAAGACTGCGGTACGGGCACCGTCCTTGCCATTCATGCTTCATGCTTCACGCTTCACCCGCTCATGAGACCGCGACGCCTCATGAACCAGATCAACATCGTCCCCTACGTGGATGTGATGCTGGTGCTGCTCGTCATCTTCATGGTGACGGCGCCGCTGGTGAACCCGGGTGTGATCGATCTGCCCAGCGTGGGCAAGTCTTCGCAGCCGCCGCCGGCACCGCTCGAGGTGATCGTCCGCGCCGATGCATCGCTCATGCTGCGCGAGCGCGACAAGGGGAAGTCGGACGAACGCGCAGTATCCGCCGCCGAGCTGGTGGCGGCGCTGCGGGAAAGGCGGAAAAACAATCCCGATCAGCCGGTGGTGATCTCCGCCGACAAGAACGTGCGCTACGAGGCGGTACTGAAAGTCATGGATGAACTGCAGCGCCAGAACATCCGGCGCGTCGGGTTGCTGGTCAAACCCGAAGGACGATGAGCCACGCCATCCCGCGTGACGAACCCGGCGGCATGGCCCCGGCCGTCTTGTCTGCCTTCGTGCACCTGCTGTTTTTCGTGTTTCTCTATTTCGGCGTGCGCTGGCAGTCCAGGCATGCGGATGCGGTAGTGGTTGAAATCTGGAACCAGTTGCCCGTTATCGAACAGCCGCAGCCGGTGCCCAAGGTCGAACCCGTGCCGGAGCCGAAGCCCGAGCCCAAAGTCGAACCCAAGCCCGTGCCCAAGCCCGAGCTCAAGATCGAACCCAGGCCCGAGCCGAAAGTCGAGCCCAAGCCGCAGAAGCCCGACATCGCCGTCGAACGCGAGAAGAAACGGCCGAAGAAGGAACGGCCGAAGAAGGAAGAGCCCCCGCTCAAGTTCGACATGGTCAAGCGCATCAAGGAGCAGTTTGCGCAGGAGCAGCAGGCGCTGGACCGGCAGGATGCGCTGAAGGCGTTCTCGCCGCCGCCCGCGTCGTCTGCGCCGCCCGCAGTCGATGCCGGGTACATCGAGAAGATCCGCTCCAAAATCAAGTTGAATATCGTGCTGCCGCTCGATATCAAGGACAATCCGGAGGCGATTTTCGATGTGGTCCAGTTGCCCACCGGCGAGGTGCTGTCGGCGCGGCTGAGGAAATCAAGCGGCCACAAAGCCTACGACGAGGCGGTCGAGAGGGCGATCCTGAAGAGCTCGCCCCTGCCGCGGCCGGACCGGCCAGAGCAGTTCAGCCGCGACCTGCAGCTCAAGTTCCGGCCGCAGGAATGAGAAGATGATAATGACGATATACTTCGCCGCCATATGAAACGACTTGCGAAATTCCTTGCCGCCTGCCTGGCGTTGTTTGCCTGCGCCGCCCACGCCCAGCTCATCATCGAGATCACCGGCGGCGGCGCGAATCAGATCCCGATCGCGGTGCTGCCCTTCGCCGGGGAGTCCGCGCTGCCGCAGTCGCTCACCGAAATCGTGGAGCACGACCTCACCCGGAGCGGCCGTTTCCGCACGCTGTTTGTCGGCGGAATGAGCCCGCTGCCGGTGGAGCCGGCTCAGGTCGACTTCGCCGATTGGAAAAATCGCTCCGCCGATGCCATAGTGATCGGGCAGGCACAGCGGCTCGCCGACGGAAGGTTCGAAGTGCGCTTTCGCCTTCTCGATGTACTCAAACAATCGCAGATCGGCGGCATCGCCTTCACCCTTTCGGCAGCGCAGATCCGGCTGACGGCGCACATGATTGCCGATTTCATCTACGAGAAGCTCACCGGCGAGCGCGGCGTGTTCAGCACCAAGATCGCGTACGTGGTCAAGCAGGGCTCGCGCTATGAGCTGCGCATCGCCGATGCCGACGGGCAGGGCGCGCAGTCGATCCTGATCTCGCCGGAGCCGATCATCTCGCCGACGTGGTCGCCCGACGGCACGCGGCTCGCCTACGTCTCGTTCCAGCAGAAGAAGGCGGTGATCTACGTGCAGAGCCTGAGCGCGGGCCGGCAGCCGGCGCCGGTGGCCAACTACAAGGGTTCCAACAGCGCGCCCGCCTGGTCACCGGACGGAAGGCAGCTCGCCGTGGTGCTCTCCAAGGACGGGGGCTCGCAGATTTTCCTGATGAACGCCGACGGCACCAACGTGCGGCGGCTTACCCACTCCGAGGCCATCGATACGGAACCATTTTTCGCCCCGGACGGTCAATGGCTTTACTTCACCTCGGATCGGGGAGGCAGCCCGCAGGTCTACCGGATGCCCGTTTCCGGCGGAGAGCCGGTGCGCATGACATTCAATGGCGATTACAATGTATCCCCGAGAATCAGCCCGGACGGCAAGACCCTGGCTTTCATCTCGCGTAACGACGGGCGTTTCCAACTGATGGTCATGGACCTCGAAAGCAGGCAGACACAGGCGCTGACGGACGGCCAGAACGATGAATCGCCGAGTTTCGCGCCGAACGGACGGATGATCCTGTACGCAACCGATGTCGACAGCCACGGTGTGCTCGCGGCGGTATCGAGCGACGGCCGCGTGAAGCAGCGGCTGACAGTCCAGGCGGCGGATGTGCGCGAGCCGTCCTGGGGACCGTTTTTGGGCAATTAAAAAGGAGGTTGAAGTGCAGAAGGAACTGATCGCAGTACTCGCCTTGGCGCTGCTCTACGGCTGTGCCAGTGAACCAGCCAAAGTCGAAGGCAAAGCCGGCGTCGAGGAACGCATGCCGGTGCCGACGGCGCAGACACCGCCGGTCACCACGCGTCCGGCAATGCCTTCCGCGGTCGAGGTCAATCCGCTGAAGGATCCGAACAACATCCTTTCGAAACGCTCGGTGTTTTACGAGTACGACAAGTCCGACGTCAAGGACGAGTACCGGCCGATGCTGCAAGCCCACGGGAAATATCTGGCCGATCACCGCACCGCGAAGATGCTGGTGCAGGGCAACTGCGACGAGCGCGGCAGTCGCGAGTACAACGTCGCGCTCGGCCAGCGGCGCGCCGACGGCGTGAAGAGGACGCTCATGCTGATGGGAGGGGCGGAACCGCAGATCGAGTCGATCAGCCTGGGCGAAGAGAAGCCGCGCTGCGCCGAGCATGCCGAGAGTTGCTGGGCGCAAAACCGCCGCAGCGATATGCTTTATAGCGGCGAGTACTAAACGAGGGTGAAATTGGCCGGCGAGAAGGTCCCCCCAGCCCCCCTTTATCAAGGGGGGAGTAGCCCCCTTGTCAAAGGGGGCGGCGGCGCAATCCGCGGGGGGATTTTGCTATTTGCCGCATTCCTGCTTTCATTTCCCGCCCGCGCGGCCCTGTTCGACGACAACGAGGCGCGCCGGCAGATCAGCCAACTCAAGACCCAGATCGAAAGCGGCCAGAAGGCGGTCGAGGAGCGCCTGTCGCAGATCGAAGCGGCGGGACGCGACCGTGCCGTCGATCTCGCGCAACTGATCGACGCGCTGAAGCAGGACATGACCAAGCTGCGCGGGCAGATCGAGGTGCTGGTGAATCAGGCGGAGAACCTCGATCGCCGCCAGAAAGACCTTTACGTCGATCTGGACAACCGTCTGAGAAAGCTCGAGCAGGCGCAGTCGCAGATCCAGGACAAGCTCGGTCAGGGCGAGCGCGACGCGGCAGCCGAGAAGCAGGCGTACGAGGCGGCTCTCAACCAGTTCAAGCTCGGCAACTACCAGATGGCGATTACCGGCTTCCAGAGCTTCATGGCCAATTTTCCGAACAGCCAGCTCGCCCCGAACGCGCAGTACTGGACCGGCAACGCGCACTTCCAGATGCGCGATTACAAGGCGGCGATTGCCGCGCAGCAGAGGGTGATCAGCGTCTGGCCGGACAATCCCAAGGCTCCCGACGCGATGCTTGACATCGCGAGCTACCAGGCCGAGATGGGCGACAGCAAGAGCGCGCGAGAAACGCTGAGTGAGCTGATCAAGAAGTATCCGACGAGCCCCGCCGCCGAGAAGGCCAGGCAGCGCCTCACGCGCAAGTAGCATGCTGACGCGAGGGCGACACCCGCCGTCACTGCTGTGAAGGCAGGAGTTCGGTTTTCGATGAATGAACCCAACCCCGCAATGCTTGCCTCCGTCGTCGTGTGGGGCGCTTTCGCGCTCGCCTTCATTTTCGGCGCGGTCGGCAACAAGACCAACTTTTGCACCATGGGCGCGGTGTCCGATGTCGTCAACATGGATGACTGGAACCGCATGCGCATGTGGCTGCTGGCGATCGCCGTGGCTGTGCTCGGAGCGAGCGGCCTGCAGCTCGCCGGGCTGATCGACCTGTCGAAGACAATCTATACAACGCCCAACTTCACCTGGTTTTCCTACCTCGTCGGCGGGTTCCTGTTCGGTGTCGGCATGACGCTCGGCTCGGGTTGCGGCAGCAAAACGCTGATCCGCATCGGCGCGGGCAACCTGAAGTCGCTCGTCGTCGCGATCATGCTTGCGATCGCCGCCTACATGACGCTAAAGGGGCTCTTCGGCGTATTCCGCGTGGCGGCGATCGATCCTGTCGGTGCGACGCTTTCCACCGGGCAGGATCTGCCGTCGCTCGTGGCCGGCGCGCTCGGGGCCGACAAGCGGCTGGTGCTCGCGCTGCTCGCGCTCGCCATCGCCGGCGGGCTGCTCGTGTTCGTGTTCAAGGCACGCGAATTCCGCAGCTTCGACAACGTCCTCGGCGGCGTGGTGGTGGGCCTGGTGATCGTCGGCGGCTGGTATCTGTCCGGGCACATCGGGTACCTCGCCGAGGATCCGGCTACACTCGAGGAGAAGTTCGTCGCCACCAACTCGGGCCGCATGGAGTCGTTTTCGTTCGTTGCGCCGCAGGCCTATCTGCTCGAGCTGCTTTTGCTTTGGAGCGACAAGAGCCGGGTGATGACTTTCGGCATCGCCTCGGTGCTCGGCACGTTTGCGGGCTCGCTCGCCTGGGCGCTGGCGACGAAGACGTTCCGCCTGGAGAGCTTCCGCGACGCCGAGGACCTGATCAGCCATCTGATCGGCGGCGCGCTGATGGGCTTCGGCGGCGTGCTTGCGCTTGGCTGCACCGTCGGCCAGGGACTCTCGGGTATTTCCACTCTCGCAGCCGGTTCCTTTCTCGCGTTCTTCGCCATTATCGCCGGCGCCGCCTTGACGATGAAGGTCCAGTACTGGCGGCTGATGCGGGAGACTTGAGTGCGGCCAGCGGAGCCGGGTGCGCTTTTTCAACCGGAATACCGCCGGAAAAGCATGCTTTTAATTGACGCTGCCGCGCGCAGCATAATAAAATTCGCGCTCTTTTCGGGTCGTTAGCTCAGTTGGTAGAGCAGCGGACTTTTAATCCGTTGGTCGCTGGTTCGAATCCAGCACGGCCTACCAGAACATCAAGAGCTTAGCGGCTGCTAGGCTCTTTCTTTTTCTGTGGCTGTGCCGAAATCGTGCCGCCCAGCAGCCCTGCAACCGTTTCCGCATGCTCTCGAAGGTGAGCCGGGCCAAGGTGAGCATAGCGACGAACCATGCTCGCCGTTTCCCAAGCTCCCATCTCCTGCAATACGTTTAGCGGCGTGCCATTCTGGACGTGCCAGCTCGCCCAGGTATGCCGGAGGTCATGCCAGCGGAAATCCTCGATTCCCACCCGCTTTAATGCTTCCCGCCATGCTTTGGTGTTGGCCCACGCAAGCGGCTTGCCCTTGTACGTGAATACCCGAACAGGGTGCTTACCAAGTTGCCGAGTCAGCACCTCCAGCGCAACCGAATTAAGCGGCACATGGATCGGTCGCCTAGCCTTCGCCTGATCCCCGTGAATCCAAGCAACGTTTCGCTCTAAATCCACCTGAGACCATTCCAGCTCGACGATATTCGACTGCCGCAGACCGGTAGATAAAGCAAACTTCACCACGTCCACCTGATGCTGCGGTAACTCTCGCAAGAGCGCCTGCACCTGCTCCGGCGTGAGCCAACGTACCCGCCGCTTTGCTTCCGGATATAGCTTTACTCTTGGAGCCCGGTCAATCCACTCCCACTCGTACGCCGCCTTGCGCAAAATCGCGCGAATCAGCGCAAGAAAGCGGTTTGCCGTAGCGGGGCTAGCCTCTTGAGCCTTAGTGTTACCAATCTCCCCAATTAACTCCCGATTGATCGACGCCAAAAGCTTCCCGCGCAGGAACTGTTGCAGCCACCGAATCTTCCGGGCGTCCTCTTTGTGGGTCGCCTTGTGATCCGTTTCAGTCAACCACTTGTAAGCTGCCTCGTCCCAAGTGCGCTGAGGCTTTGCACCCAACTGCTCAACCCGCCACGCTTCCGCTTTCAGCTTATCGTGGAGCTCTTGAGCCTGGGCTCTAACTTCTGTGCGAGCAGAGCGTCTAACTCGTTCGCCGCTTGGAGTGGTGAGATCAACCCACCACGTCCTTCCACGTTTGCGAAGTGACATTCTGTGACCTCCTTTCTCGGGGTCACTCGCAACGCTTGCCGAGGGAGAGCATAGAGACTCCGCAGATAGTCGGCAAGATCATCTTCGAGGAACGCCCACCGCTTTCCCGCCTTTGCGCCGGGGATAATTCCAAGGCGAACACGCCGCCGAACCTCCTCCGGGTGCATCTTGAGAAACCTAGCCGCCTCGATGAGATCAAGGGAGCGCATGACAGCTATTTCTCTCCTCGCAGTTCTGCCTCCAACTCATCCCTCAACCCGAGACAGCTCTCGCGCATATCGCAGGGCAATGACTCAATCAAGCGCATCCACCCTTTATATTCGTCAACCTCCGCCAACGGCTTCGCCTCCGCACGCGCCCTTTGCGCCAGCCGGCGCAGCGCTCGCCGAGCCTCATACAGGTCGCTCTGATATACCCAGGACCCGAACCCCCTCACTTGTCCTCCTCATGCACTCCTAGGAACTGTGTGAGAGCTAGCCGCTTGGGTGCGCCGCCTCGCCGCAATTTCTCTACGACACGCTCAGCGCATCCCTCGCGCTCGAGCATGACGTTGATAAGCGGCCCGTAGGTGAGCCGCCCATGCTTGATTAGGTGCTGGTAACTTGCCGAGTCGGTACGCCGCAAGGTTTCAATGCGGATACCGTTTTCGCTGACCCACTCCAAAGCCGGAAACGAGCCCGCTATGTAGGGAGCAGGATTCAACACCGCTTCCCAAGGGATAACCCGGTCGCGGTTATGGAGCTCGACCTCCCATCGCGTCCAAGGGCTATCCGGTACGCCTAGCTGCTTGCCCTTCTCGTAGACCCGCAGGAGCTTTCCGTTTCGGCGGCGACCCAGGTACAAGGTGCGCCCATTACCGTCCGGCTCCAGCCAATTGCCCTGCTGGTTGCAACGGGGAGGGCGGCCCCCGGCGTTAAATGCCCCGGACAGGTAGAGGGATACCGCCCGATCAACGCTGTAGTGCCCCTCAAAGTTGTCTATAGCGCCATCCCAACGTGTAACCCGGCCGATAAGCCCATCCCGAAGCACGCCCACCAATGCGGGCCAATCCGGAATCAGCGCACAGCCTTCCCCAGGGATAGAAAGCAGGCCGGTTCCCCGTTGCCCACCGTACGCAAACTGCACGCCGCCTCGCTCGAATTGGAACGATTGCAGATAGCCATGCAGCCCCCGGCCCCTAGAAACCATCCCCCCGAACCGATCCCCAACTACTTTAATGAGCTCGACAAAGAACGCATGAGCCGGATCTTTCCCGAGTCTACCGATGGGAAATGAAGCATTGAGGTAATCGACGAATGCCCCTGAGGAGCTGTTCTTCCCTGCTGGAACGGGACTTTCCCCCCGTATTACCGTACGGGGGGCGGAGGCGTCGGCGTCGCCGAGCCGCGCCTGCGGCGCGGCTACAGCGCCGCTCTCCGCCTTGGCAGCAACCCTGATACCGCTAGACGAATAAGAGGGAAGGAATACCATATTCCCTCAGGATAGACTCCTCCTAAGGGAATGTCAAATTGCCCTACCGCTTGACCTCCCGGCGGTCTCCATGGTCAGGGAGCTTGACGGCCCCGCTCACGACCTTCCAGAAATTGCTTGCGGTTTCCGCCAGCCGGTAGACGTTGAAGCGATAGCTGCTCGGACCCTCCTCGGGGAACAGCTCGCGGACCTTGATGCCCAAAATCGCTTCGTACTTCCTGATAGTTGCCTTGCTATGGATAAGGTAAAGCACCTTCCAGCCCACATGATGGCCGAGCCGCAGCATCCCGAGGGCGGATTCCATCTCATCAACCTGGCCCTCGAAATTGGCGATGGCGTCGGCTTCGATCCGATCGAGCTCGGCACGCAGGGAAGGGGAGATCTTAGCGAGCTTTTCCTCCTTGGATTTCTTTGGAATCTTGAACAGAGCCACGGTACCTCCTGGAGGGTAAGGGACATAGCTTAGCCGGGAAAGGGAATATCAGCAACCCTTACGGCGCAATTCCAAAGGCATCTCTCGCCGCCCAAGCCTCATCGGTCTCGGCGGCGGGTCCCTCCTCCAACAAGCCAAAACGGACTAAAGACGCAGCTGAGAGCTGCAGGGAGATTCAAAGTCCGAGAGGCAAAGCCGATGCGACTACTCTTGCGCCACTCGTGGTTGGCGTATACTCATTTTTGTGACAGACCTCGTGGACGACGCCCAGCATCTGGACAAGGCGCCTATCGTTGAGGCGCTGATCGATTTTCGCATCAAGCCCCGCGAAGGACTGACCTTCGCCGACCTGGAGCCTCTGCGCCGGCGCATCCAATCGAGGTATACCACCTTCACCCAAGCGCGGGTACTCAAGGCCGAGATCGGGATCAAGGAAGGGGTTTTCGTACCGCCGAACGCCTCGCATACCCTGATCGGGTTTCGCTGCGAGTCGCTAGACAAACGGTACGTCTTGCAGGCTCATGTCGATGGTTTTACCGTGAGTCGGCTACGACCGTATGAAACGTGGGCCGTGCTGCGAGAAGAGGCAAAGTGGTTGTGGGACGCGTACGTGGAGGTCGTCAAGCCGTCGAGCGTGCTGCGCACGGCTGTGCGCTACATCAACCGGCTCGAAATCACAGTTCCCTGCGATTTTGACGAATATCTGACGTGCGCACCCAGGATCCCGGTAAAGCTACCCCAGTTATACGCCGGCTTTGTCAGCCGGGTCGTCGTGCCTTATGAGGAAGGCGGGATCCAGATGGTAATCACCCAGGCACTTGAGCCGTTCATACCGGAGACAATGAAAAGCCCGATCATCCTAGACATTGACGTCTTCCTCGAGCAGGTGCTCGACGTGGCACAAGGTGGCTACTGGGAAACGCTCGAGACCCTGCGGGTGTTGAAGAACAAGGCGTTTTTTGGCAGTATTACGGACAAGGCCGTGGAGCTCTACAAATGACAACAGCGACGCTGGACAACCGGTACGCCGGCTGGGGTTTATTTCGCACGAGCGGCGCAACGTGGGGTGTGAGCGAAGACGCCGAGAAGCTCGCCGCCTTCTTCGGCAGCATCGCGCGCGACGCCTGGAAGACCTCAGCCGGATACCATCGGTACAGTCAGCCAATCCAAGAGCTCATGGACGTTTACCGTGACTGCTCCAGCGAGAACTGGGATGGCGAAGGGGCATCCGCCGTTACGGAGTCAGTGCTGGACGATGCAGTGACGCTCCTTTTCTTGCTGCCCCCTAGCATACAGAATCCGACCTTCCAGCCCGAGCCAGCCGGGGCGATCGCGCTCGAGTGGTACAAGGATCCGAAACGTGTACTTCTCTTGAGCGTGAACGGAACGCGTTCGATTCAATACGCGGGGCTTCTCGGCGATGGAAACGAAACGCACGGCAAGGTGAACTTCGCGGGGTCGCTGCCGCGGGCTATCCAGGACCTGCTCGACGCCTACGCGAAGGTGTAGAGGAAGGCCAGCGGCCAATGCCTTTTGACTCTGCCAGCGGCGAGCCTCTCGCCCGCTTCATCACCCAGAAAAATTATGTGCGTCCCGACAACACGGTGAAGCACACGCCGTTCATGCCGTCCACCAAGACTTGGCGCCTCTCCGTGTACAAGATTTCCGGCGTTTCCGAGGCCGAGATCTGGTCGATCGGAAAGACGTATGTGGCCGAGCCTCTCGGCAAGCCGATACACGGACGGGCCGATCTGAGTTCCTTCTGGGTCTATGACGCTGGGTTGAGCGTCCAGTCGGTCCCTGAACCACACCCACTTCATGCCGACATCATCGGTTGGGACCCGGCGAGCACCGCGCCGCGGCTCCAGGCGCTCAAGCTTGCAGGCAAATCCGCATTTAGACCGTTGCCAGCGACCTAAGAAGTGTGCATTTTCTTGGGGTCTGGTACTCGACCTTAGCCTGTGTCCTATTTGTGACGCACTAGGTTTCGCAACGCATCGGTTGTGCTGTGTGTGACGCTGGAAATAGGAATGGCAAGCATTGCAAGTGATTGATTCGCAAAATACCCTATATAGCAGGGGCGACTTTTAATCCGTTGGTCGCTGGTTCGAATCCAGCACGGCCTACCAAAATTCAAAGGGCTAGCTGCGTGCTAGCCCTTCGTTTTTCAGGACGTAGGGAAAACGTAGGGAATTGCACCACGTTTCCCCCACGCCCGGACTCAATCCGGGCAGCCGCGACCGCTAAGTGTTCTGTAGCAAACTTTGCATAGCGGTCAACCATGACGCGGGACTTCCAGCCGCCCAAGTCCTTCAGCTCATCGGCGGACGTTCCCGCCTGCCGATGCCGCGATGCCCAAGTGCGCCTGAGATCGTGAAACCTGAAATTCTTAAGCTCTGCCTTTCCTAGCGCGGTATGCCAAGCGCTGTTGGTCATTTCCCAGCGTATCGGCTTTCCCCGATAAGTGAAGCAGTACTGCGGATGCTTGCCTTGCTGATCCTCCAGCACGGCCACCGCGTCAGCATTCAACGGTACGCCTCTCGGCGTTCCATTTGGTCTGGTCTAGCCAGGCTGTCCTGCGTTCCAGGTCAATCAGACCCGCGTCCGTAGACGGTTTGTATATCGATACTGATATATTTCCGGCCCCGACCGCGTGCAGGAACGGCTAATTTATTGCGCATGCCGGATGCCGCAAGCTATGATGCCCCGATGCTCGGATTCTTCCTGAAAAAACTGCTGGCCGGCGATGTTCCGCGACCGGATCATACAGCCCGCATCGGCATGGACATCGATGTGTGCCGCTCGCTTTACCTTGACCTGATGCAGGCATGTCTTCAGGGCCGGATCTACGAAGACCCTTCGATGTCCCCTTACGGGACTATGGAGGAGTTTAATCCGACAAAGCGCGATCTCGGCCGTGACATGCCCAGCCATGCACACACCATGATCGGGAACCAGCGCCTGAACAACCTGCGTGTGCTTGCAGAGCACGTGGTGAAGCACGGCGTGCCGGGCGATTTTATCGAAACCGGCGTATGGCGCGGCGGCGCGTGCATTTTCATGAGGGCAATCCTCAAGGCCTACGGCGTCACCGATCGGAAGATATGGGTCGCCGATTCGTTTCAGGGCTTGCCGCCCCCCGATGCCGAGCATTACCCCGCGGACAAAGGTCTGAATTTCCATATCCATACGGAACTGGCTGTCACGGCGGAGCAGGTCAAGGCGAACTTTGCGAAGTACAACCTGCTCGACAGCCAGGTCGCATTCCTTCCGGGGTGGTTCAAGGACACGCTGCCCGCCGCGCCGATCGACAGGCTGGCGCTGCTCCGATTGGATGGAGATATGTACGAGTCCACCATCGTTGCGCTCGATGCTCTTTATCGCAAACTCTCGCCGGGCGGATTCGCGATCATCGACGACTACGGTGATGTCCCTGCTTGCCGCGCGGCAGTGACGGATTACAGGTCAAGAGAAGGCATTCAGGACGCGATCTGCGACATCGATGGAATAGGCATCTTCTGGCAGAAAATCGCATAAGCGCTGCCTCTTGGACGCGACGAAACCCGCGCCTCGCGCGGTAGAGCGGCAGCACGACGGTCCCGATGTTGAGCAGGTTCCAACCGATAGGAAGTTCAATCCTGAACTTTTCGCGCGCCTGGCCGATGGCGACGGTTTTGCGCTGATTCAGCGCTCGCGGGCATTGCGCCGGGAAGCATGTTGCGCCCGCGCTCAGACGATCGGCACCTCGCTGGCGCGACAATACGCGACTGTCCGCTTCCGGGTGGATCGTGTGACTGCGATGGGTCGTTTCCAGCCGTTCAGGCCAAAGAAATGACCTCGCACCAGTGCCTAAATTTTCCCGGGTTGCGGAGCCAAGAAAACGTAGAGAAAACGTAGGACGCTGGCGGCTGTTGACGGACCTGTGCGAGTGAGGGCGGGCCTTTAGATCAACAAGTTAGTAAAAGACCTTCAACTTCGAAGCTGGGAAGGCGATTTCGGTAAAGCCGAACGGCGTTACCGTAATGCACTGGAAGAATGTGTGATCGATTGCATGCGAAACGCAGAGCGTCTGAAATTCCTCGCCAACGTCACTTGGCCTCAAACCACTGCATCGAGTCCGGACGCCGTCGGAATTGTTCCTGGCGGACAAACTCCGCTTACAGGGGGCGCCGTTTTACCGAGGAAGTCGGGGCAGGCCGGTGCTGGCGTGACAAAAATGCCACGATGCTCGCAAATCGCGGTATCGGCGCGCACCGAGCCAAATGCGGAACTCAATATATTGATCCCTGGAACCGCTCGTTCCAGGTCTCCAGGCTCGCTGGTGAGAAAGCGGCATTCCCTGCAAGTGCGTATTGTCATTAGCTATCCATCCCCGGATCGGCGGCGCGGCGCATGGCCGAGAATGCCGGCCATGCGCCCGGGCGCTTACAGGCTCGACCAATAGCTGCCGAAAACGTGGACTGACAGGTAATATCCGAGCAGGACATTCACCGCGACGCCTATGGTGAATGCGGAAAAAGCTTTCCAGCCCACTGGTTTGAGGTCGCGGAACCGGGTTGTCAATCCGATGCTCAAGAAGCAGAAGATAAACGCCCAAGTGCGCAGCGACACGAGCGGGAGGATCAGGTCGGGTCTTACCGTCTTATTGAAATCGGCTGTGGAATAGCTGCTTGTCACCATCGTCATGAGGATGGATGCGACAAAAAAGCCGATCACAAACTTGGGGAAGCGCCACCAGATTTCCATGGCGTTGGGCCTGGCGCCGGTTTCCTGCTTTTCCCATACCATGGTGGCAATGAGCGCCCAGACGAGCGACCAGATGCCGATCCACAAGTCTCTGCCAATCACCTTCATCAGAGTGAAAGCCTTGATCGCCGCATCTTCGTTGCCGGCCATCTTGCCGTAGGTGCTTGCCGCCGCAAACCCGGCCGCATCGGCAAATTCCGAGGTGCCGATCCAGGCGCCGCCAACTCCGGCGGCAAGACCCAATGCGCGCGAGGCAAAGGGCAGGACAAGAATCATCACCAGCGCCCAGCCGACGACCAGGGTTACCGACGTATAGAGATGTTCCTTCTTTGCACCCACCGATGCGGCTATCGCCATCGAAGCCGACACCCCGCAAACGGACCCGCCCACCCCCATTACGGCGGCCAGCCTGCGGTCCAGGTTGAACACCCTGGTCGCGGTGAAATAAATCACCAGACAGGTTACCAAAGAGATAATCGTGGCCTGTCCAATGGCCACCGGCCCGGCAGTCAAGACCAGCGTGATCGGAAAAGTTGCCCCCAACAGGATGACGCCGAGCTTGACGAAATATTCCACCCTGAAACCCGAGTCCATCCACTTCGGCAGCCTGATCAGGTTGGCAAGGATCAGGCCGACGACCAATGCGACCAGAGGCGCTTCCAGGTTGAATTTCGCGGCATTCGCCCATCCTGCAATCGCAAACATGATCACCGACAGAATGTAGAGAAAGACAAAGGCAGGAATGAACTCTGAAAGCTTGATGCCCATGATGCGGCAGCTGAGACCGAAGATCACCAGCCAGGCGATGAACTGGTAAAAATACAGGTGGGCATTTTGCGCGAAATGATCGGTTAACTGGCCAAGAGACGACCATTTCAGTCCGCCCGGGTTGATTGCGAGCGACTTGAGGGCGGTGCTGCCGTTGCTAAACAGGACGATGGCGATGACCATGATCCCGACCCCCAGCCAAATTGCCCACCAGTCCTCCTGCAGATACAAGTCCTTCCACCCCATTTTCGGGGCAGGGGCTTCCGCCCCCCCTTTTGTCGGCGTCTGCGCGGCTTCCATGCGAACCTCCTCCATAGAGTGAAAAATTGTTATCGTTTTCCGTGCCGGCTGTGCGCCACGAACCTGCTTCGAGAGCGGGAGCCTTGCACCACGGCTCCAGCGTTCGCGCGAGACGCGCGTCGCACAATTTGCCGGTTCAAACTTTAGGCGTCTTTCGCGCGCCTATGCATGCAATCGCCTGATCATTATATTAAACGACTTGATTCTTTGTCGCACGAAATTCTCGGTCCCGGAGCGAGCGGTGCGGCGCAGGAGCATCAATCCGGATGGATGCCCGCCGCGTGGATCGCCTTGCCCCATTTTTCGCTTTCGCGCTTCACCACGGCGGCAAATTCTTCCGGCGTCGTGGGATTGACCTCCAGCCCGAACGTAGCCAACCGCACCTCGATGTCCGGACGGTTCAGAACCGCTCCGACTTCGGCGCTCAGCTTGTCCACGATCGGCTTTGGGGTGACCGCGGCTACCACCAAGCCATACCAGAACGGCACCTCGTAGCCGGGATAGCCCTGCTCATCCACCGTCGGCACATCGGGCAGCGATTGCGCGCGATTCCCGGCGGTCGCGGCGAGCGCCTTCCGCTTTCCCGCTTTCAGATGCGGAAGGCAGGGTCCGATGTCGCCGATTGCCAGCTCGACATCTCCGGTGAGCACCGCCTGTTGTGTGGATGCGCTGCCCTTGTAGCGCACGTTGACGATGTCGATCCCGGCCATGGATTTGAAGAGTTCTCCGGCGACTTGGCTGGTGATCGCGCCGGTGCCGTAGTTGACCTTTCCGGGGTTGGCCCTGGCGTAATCCACCCGCTCCTCGAGCGATTTCACCGGAAACGCGGGTTCACCGCGATAAGCAGGGACTGCCGCGTCAACAGGGTCACCGGCGCGAAGCTTTTCGCCGGATCGCAGGGCAGCTTCGAATACAGCGCCTGGTTCGTCGTCAGCGTGAAGTCGATCGGCATGAACAGCGTGTACCCCGTCCGGCGCCGATTTTGCCGCCAGCCCGGCGCCGATCAACGTGTTGCCTCCCGGCCTGTTTTCGATGACGACCTGCTGGCCCCAGCGTTCCGCGAGCTTCTGGCCGAGCGTTCTTCCCAGCGCATCGGTGCTGCCGCCGGACGGGAACGGAATGATGAACCGGAGGGGCCTGGCCGGGTATTCCTGCGCGGGGGCGGCGCCAGAGCTCAGTCCGATCGCGGCTGCAAGCAGTAGAGCGGCACGTGTGATGAATCGCATCGGTCTCCTCCTCATCGACATTCAGCTTTTCCACCGCGAGAGCGATCGGCAGCAGGATGCAAGAAGCTTTTTCTCCGCCCGCAACGACCGCGCTCCCCCTGCGGCAACTTCCGCGAACCTGTCCGGGCGCGACTTCAGCCTCGACGCGCCAACGGAAGTGCGATGCGCTCGGGCCGGCGTGATGCATCATAGCCCTTGCGTTGTGCTCTTCAATGTAGTTTAATTGCTTCCATGTTTTTTTCTCGCCTCCGATTTTTTTGAGTAACGCCTGCAGTCGCGTCGCCCGCACTCCGGGTGGTGCCAGCCTCGGGCTCGGACTTTCGACGTCGCGCGAAGCCGACGGTCCGGCCCCATCCCGCAAGAACAGGAACCATCGCCTCTATCCACGCTGCTTGCCCGGTCGGGGCAAGGCAATAAGGAATTCAATGCGCCCGGGCTTGCTCTGGCGTTTGAATAGCCCGCGTCAACATGAGCGGGTTGGGTGTGTTTGTTTCAATAACTCTTGAAGGAGATTGCCATGGCGAAGAAAAAAGCCACCAAGAAAAAAGCAGCGAAGAAAAAGAAGTAGAGTAGTAGAGAACGGTTAGAAAACCCGCCAGAAGCAGCCAAGAAGAAATCCGCCGGGAGCAAGGCGGCCAAGAAGAAGCGCGACAATAAAAAGGGCCTCGAACCGGCCAAAACCGGGTCGAGGCCCAGGTGGGTTACGAATGGACTGCGGACAGCCCGAGAGGCTTAAAGCTTGGGTTGATCCGCAGGCATTCGGGCACAGAAGAGAGATTGCCACCGCAAGCATGAAGCAACCCCCCCGTAGGCTGTCAAGCGCCTTTTTTAATACCCTGATTTTCCACAGGTTTGATCTGGCCCTTAACCGGCCATAGGGTCGCAGAAGCGGCGACCGTCGCGAGGCGCTGCCGGAAGGGCAGTGCGCGTGCGCAGTCCGTTTCCTGTCTCATTTTGCCCCCCGGCTTGCAAGGGGCGTCGCGCGGATGCGCCGGGAGCGTCAGTCCGCTTTCAGTCCGGCCTCGCGCACGACCTTGCCCCACTTCGCGATTTCCTGCTTGATCAAATCGGCGAACTCCTCCGGCGTGCTCGTCACCGGATCGGTCGCCATCGCCGCAAGCCGTTCTTTCAGCTCCGGCGCGTGCATGATTTTCACCAGCTCGGCGTTCAGTCGGTTGATGATCGGCCGCGGCGTGCCTGCCGGAGCGAGGACGCCGTACCAGGTTGTCACCTCGAAATTCGGCAGCCCCGCCTCGGCGACCGTCGGCACCTCGGGCAGCGCCGGCGAACGCTGCGGCGCGACCACGGCCAGTGCGCGCAGCCTGCCGGCTTTGATGTGCGGCGCGGCCGCGGGGATACCGATCACCACGAGCTGCACCTGGCCGCCGAGCACGTCGTTCATCGCCAGATTCACGCCCTTGTAGGGCACGTGCACCAGCTTTACTCCGGCGACGATATTGAACAGCTCGCCGGCGAGATGGTTCGAGGTGCCGCTGCCGCCCGAGCCGAAGTTCATCCCGCCCGGCCTGGTCCTGGCGAGCGCGATGAACTCGGCAAGCGTCTGCGCCGGCACTGATGGGTAGGTGACCATCACATTGGGCACGGTCGCCACCAGGCTGATCGGGGAAAAGTCCCTTACCGGATCGTAGTTGAGCTTCGAGTAAAGGCTCGGGCTGATCGCGAGCGAGGGCGCGACGAGAACGATGGTGTAGCCGTCCGGCGCGGATTTCGCCGCGGCTTCGGCACCGACGTTGCCGCCCGCTCCGCCGCGATTCTCGATCACTACCGGCTGGCCGAGGTCTGCCGCCAGGCGTTCCGAGATCAGGCGGCCCAGGATGTCGGTGCCGCCTCCGGGCGGAAACGGCAGGATGAACCGGATCGGCTTGCCGGGGTAAACATCCGGCACCTGCGCCAGCACGGGGCCGGATGCGAGCACAACGCCCGCCGCGAACGGCAGACTGCGAAGCGCGCGCAAAAGTTCTCTGAAAATCATCTTGCACCTCGCTACGTGTTATTGGACGCCGTCGCTGCGCATCCCGCCTTGCGTCTGCCGCGGCGCCGCACGGCGAACAACGGCGGCCAGCCGATCTTCATCTACTCGTTCAAGGTCGATGGCCAAGGCAGGACCCGGCTCAGCCGCTTCGGCGAAAACTGATATGGGTTACTTCAATCAGGTGGTCCGGCGGAAGTGTGCCCGCGAAGTGGGGGGTGCGCATTTTTCGGCTAATCGACTCCGGTGGCCGAAAATATCGCCTTCGCAGCCGGCGTGCCGAGGAAGCGGATGAAATTCGCGGCCTCGTCGGCAGAGCGCGCGTCGGTCATCACGCCGGCGGCGTAGGGGGTCTGGTTCTGGACTTGCGCGGGCAGCGGTCCGACGAGTTTCAGTCCCTTCTGCTCGAACAGCTTGATCTCGGTGATCGCGCCGAAGCCGATCTCGTTGCCCTTGCCCTGGATCACGTGCTCGAGCACTTGCGCGCCGCTGGCGTAGCGCGTCGTCTTCGCCTTCAGTTGCTCGTCGATCCCCATCAGCTCGAACAGTCTCTCGAGATAGAGTCCGGTCGAAGCCCGGTTGTAGACGACGGAATCGGTGCTTAGCAGCGAGCGTTTGAATGCGTCGAGCGTGGCAATGTCGGGATCCGGAGCGTCGAAGCGCACCGCGACGCCGACGCCGATGCGGCCGACGGTGATTCGGCTGTCGGCGTCGACCTTGCCGTTTCTCACCTGTTCATTCACGACACCCGGCGGCGCGATCAAAACGTCGGCTGCCTCGCCTGCCACGAGCCGCCTGGCGAGCTCCGGGGCCGTGCCGAACTGGATTTTCACCTTGTTTCCGGTGTCGCGCTGGAACTGCTCGGCGAGCTTGACGAGGCCCGGCTCGACCGCACCTGCGCTCAGCACCCTGATCTCGGCGGCGAGTGCTGTACCGCTGCCCAGCGCAAGCAACACCAACATCGCAAAGCGCAGTAGCTTCATGTTTTTGTCTTCCGCAAAAGGATCCGGGCGAATATGATACCTACATCGGCGTGGCCCCGGAAAAGCGGATCGCGAAAATGGACAACGCCCGGGCGATTTCGTGCCGCCGGCCGGAGCCGGCACGCGGGGCCCCGGCCCCGGTTTTCCCCTCGCAGGGACTTTGCGCTAGATCAAACTTTTTCCTGCCCGGGAGACGTACGGTGACGCTGTCATGGACCAGAAAAGTCGATGGTTTTCGCGTTGAGGATTCCGAAAAAAACAAGGAGAGCGGCATGAACGATGCAATGAGCACCCCCATGGGCGAGGTCAGGCGCGAATCCCCGGCAAAGAGCCAGGGCGTGCGCTTCCGGTTCGCTTACGAAGATCTGCGGGAATGGATCGCCGAGGCGGAAAAACTCGGCGAAATCCGGCACGTGAAAGGGGCGTCCTGGCAGGAAGAGATCGGCATGGCGGCGGAAATCGTCCAGCACTCGGACGCCGCGCCGTGCGTGATCTTTGACGAAGTGCCGGGGTGCAAGAAGGGTCACCGCGTCCTCACCAACTTCTTCGGCGGCAAGCGCAAGAACATGACGCTCGGTTTTCCGCTCAATTACAGCAAATTGGAATTGTCGGAAGCGTTCCTCGAAAATTATCTCAGGGAGCTGAAGACCATTCCGTACCAGTTCGTCGATGACGGGCCGGTGTTCGAGAACGTCCTGACGGGAGACGACGTGGACGTGACGAAGTTCCCGGTACCGGTCTGGCACCCGGGCGATGGCGGACGCTACATCGGAACGGGCAGTTTCAACGTCACGGTGGACCCGGAGGAGAAGTGGGTCAACGTGGGCACCTATCGGGTCATGATCCACGACCGGAACACGCTCGGTTTCTACATGTCCCCGGGCAAGCACGGCCGCATCCACCGCGACAAGTACCAGGCGCGCAACGAACCCATGCCGGTCGTCATCGTCATCGGCGGCGATCCTCTGACTTTTCTCGTCGCCTGCAGCGAGATGCCGTACGGAGTGTGCGAATTCGACATCGTGGGCGGGTTGCGCGGCAAGCCGTTGCAGGTGGTACGCGGAAAACTGACCGGCCTTCCCATTCCCGCCAACGCCGAGATGGTGCTGGAAGGCTTTGTCGATCCCCGCAAGCGCAGGCTCGAAGGGCCTTTCGGCGAGTGGACCGGATACTACGGCAGCGATGTTCGCGAAGAACCGGTGATGGACGTGAAGGCCATCTACCACCGCAACAACCCGATCATTCTGGGCTGCCCGCCCCAGCGCCCGCCGGAGGAACAGGCGCGTTACCGCGCGGTCACGCGCTCGGCCCTGGTGCGGCAGTACATGGAGAAGGCGGGAGTGCCCGACGTGAAGGCGGTGTGGGCGCATGAAGTGGGCGGCTCGCGCCTGCTCCTGGGAGTCTCCATTACCCAGCGTTATGGCGGACATTCGAAGCAGGCCGGGCACGTCGCTTCGCAGTGCCACGCCGGCGCCTATTCCGGCAAGTACGTGATCGTGGTGGACGACGACATCGACGTCTCGGACCTGGAGGAGCTGATCTGGGCCATGCTGACCCGCTCCGATCCGGCCACCTCCATCGACATCATCACCAACGCCTGGAGCACGCCGCTCGATCCCCGCATTTCCCCTGAGGACAAGGAGAAGGGGAACAACACCAATTCGCGCGCGATCATCGACGCCTGCCGGCCGTTCCACTGGCGCGACAAATTCGCCAAGGTCAACATGCCCACGCCGGAGAAGGCGCGACTGGCCCGGTCGAAGTTCGGCTACCTGCTGGAGTAGGCGCGGCCGGCGGAACCGGCGCATGCGGCGCGACACCGGAAATGACGAGAGAAAATCGATGCCGGAATCGAAATTGACGGGGTTGAGGAGCGTGGAGCTCGGCGTGCCGGATGTCGCGGCGGACGCGAAGTTCTACACCGAAATCTGGGGGCTTGCGAGGGTCGCGGAACATCGCGGGGCGGTGTATTTGCGCGGGACGGGAGCGTATCAATACATTCTTGCGCTGCACCCGCGGCCGAAAACGGAGCTGCTCGGCATCACCCTGGCTGCGCGCTCCAGGGCGGATGTCGATGCGCTGCACGCCGCGGTAACGGCAACAGGCGCCAGGTCGGCGACATTGCCGGCGCCGGTGAGCGAGCCGGGCGGCGGCTACGCTTTCGCGTTCAAGGATCCCGAGGGGCGGATCTTCCGCATCATCGCCGATGACGCGCGCCACTCCGACGCAGCGCGCGTCCCCGATCGGCCCGAGCGGCTCGCCCACGTCGTGCTCAACTCGGCGGACGCATCGGCGGCAACGAAATTCGCCGTCGACGCGCTCGGCTTCAAGATCTCCGACCGGACGCGCATGATGGATTTCCTCCGCTGCAACCGCGACCATCACAACGTCGCCTTCGCCCGATCGGGCGAGAGCACATTGCACCACGTTGCCTATCTCGTATCCGACCTCGACTCGGTGATGCGGGGTACGGGCCGGATGAAGGACAACGGCTATCCGATCGAGTGGGGCGTCGGCCGGCACGGCCCGGGCAACAACGTGTTCGCCTATTTCATCGCGCCTGACGGCGCGGTGATCGAGTACACCTCGGAAGTCGAGGAGGTGGACGATAACTACAAGGTGGGCGGGCCCGGGGACTGGGGATTCCAGCCGGGTCGTACCGATCAGTGGGGAATCACGGCGCCGCCCTCGGCGCGGATCAAGCTCGCCCAGGAAATAATCAAATTTGCCGGCAACATCGCTTATTCGCGCTGATCGGGGCGATGTCTGCGGCCCCGGACCGGCAGCGGCCGCTTCTTTACGCACCACCCCCGCCGATCCCCAGCATGGGGCGCTACGGGCGCTTATTGACGCAGCGCACGGTGTGTGCACTATCCATGCCTGCTCTGCCGCCGATCCTTGCCCGAAAACAACCCGGGTGAGGGGCGGCCGCGCGGGAGGTGCTCCCGGTGTCCGCTTACCGGCCGGGCACTTGACCGCGGCGTCGCGTAGCGGCCACTATAGGGCGGTTCAGGTTTATCACTAGGAGGAGCGACCATGGCAGGCCAATACATCGACATTTCCGCCGCGGACGGCGGCAAGTTCCGCGGCTATCTGTGTCTTCCGCCCTCGGGAAAGGGGCCGGGCCTGGTGGTCGAACAGGAGATCTTCGGCATCAACGCCAATGTGCGCGCGGTGTGCGAGAACTACGCGAAGAACGGCTTTGTCACGCTCGCGCCCGACCTGTTCTGGCGCATGGAGCCCAATGTCGACCTCGGCTACACCGAGGCCGACTGGCAGCGTGCGTTCGATTTCTTCAAGCGCTTCGACATCGACAAGGGCGTGCAGGACATCGACGCGGCCATCAACCACCTCCACGGGATGAAAGAGTGCTCCGGGAAGGTCGGCGCGATCGGCTACTGCCTCGGTGGCAAGCTCGCCTATCTCACCGCCACGCGCACCGACGTCGACGCGAGCGTCGGCTACTACGGCGTCGGCATCGAAGCGAGCCTCGGCGAAAAGGGCAGGATCAAAAAGCCGTTGCTGCTGCACCTCGCCGAGAAGGACCAGTTCGTTCCGCCCGAAGCGCAGGCGAAAGTGAAGTCAGGCCTCGCCGGCATCGCCGGCGTCGAGATCCACAGCTATCCGGGCGTCGACCACGCCTTTGCGCGCATCGAGGGCGATCACTTCGACAACAAGGCCGCGGATCTCGCCAACAGCCGGACGCTGGCGTTCCTGAAGAAGCAGCTCGCCTGACGGCGCATCAGTCCGCGCTCGCGCCCGTCCGCCTGATCACCTTGCCCCAGCGCTCGACCTCCGAGCGCATCAGGCTGGACAGGTCCCCCGGAGCGGTGCCGGCCGGCTCGAAGTAGATCCGGACCATTTTCTCGCGCACGTCCTGGCTGCGGATGATCGCCACCAGTTCGCGGCTCAGGCGCTCGACGATCGCACGCGGCGTTCCCGCCGGAGCGACGATCGCGTTCCACGCCGTCGAGACGACTGCGGGGAAACCGGCCTCGGCGAGAGTGGGATATTCCGGCAGCACGATGCTCCTCACGCTGGTGGTGACCGCGAGCGCCTTCAGCCGCCCGGACTGCACCAGCGGCATCGCGGTCGCGGGAACCACGAAACCCGCCGCAATCTGGCCGTTGAGGATGGCGATGTTTACCTGCGGGCTGCCGGGGTAAGGCACGTGCACGATGTCCATGCCGGCTTCTTCCTTGAACAGCTCCATCGTCAGGTGCGAGGCGCTGCCGCTGCCGACCGAGCCGTAGTTGAGCTTGCCCGGCTGCGATTTCACCAGCGCGACGAACGCCTTCAACGAATCGACGCCGAGCTTCGGGTCCACCACCAGGAGATTGGGGCTTGCCGCCACCAGCGTCACCGGCTCGAGATCCTTGAACGGATCGTAGTCCATCTTCCTGTACAGCACCGTGTTCACCGCGAGCGGCCCGGGGATCGACAGGCCGATGGTGTAGCCGTCAGGCGCAGCTTTCGCTACCAGCCCGGTGCCGAGGTTGCCGCCGGCGCCGGGCCGGTTCTCGACGATGACCGGCTGCCCGAGCGAGTGCGCGAGCTTGTCGGTCAGCATGCGGGCGATGAGATCGGGCGAGCTCCCCGGGGGGAACGGCACGATCATGCGGATGGGCCTGGATGGCCAGGTCTGCGCCCACGCGCCTGCCGAGACCGAGAGTCCCAGAACAATGACGAAGATAATTTTCTTCACCGGTTTCCCTTGATCGCGAGAACCGCGCCGCCTCTTCCCCCGACGAGGCCGACGCCGACTGCTAGCCCTGCTGGCGCAGCTTGAAGCGCTGCAGCTTGCCGGTTTCGGTGCGCGGCAGCGACTGCATGAATTCGATTGCGCGCGGATATTTGTACGGGGCGATCGACGCCTTCACGAATTCCTGCAGCTTCTTCACCATGTCCACGCCGCCGCCGAACCCGGGCTTCAGCACAACGAAGGCCTTGACGATCTGGCCGCGCGCCTCGTCGGGCACGCCGACCACGCCGCACTCGGCCACCGCCTCGTGCTCGATCAGCGCCGATTCGATTTCCGGGCCGGCGATGTTGTAGCCGGCGGAAACGATCATGTCGTCGGTGCGCGCCTGATAGAAAAAGTAGCCGTCGGCATCCATCCTGTAGGCGTCGCCGGTGATGTTCCAGCCGCCCTGCACGTAGGTCTTCTGGCGTTCGTCGGCGAGGTAGCGGCAGCCGATCGGACCTTTCACCGCGAGGCGTCCGACGGTCCCGGACGGAACCGGCCTGCCGTCGTCATCCAGCACCGCCGCTTTGTAGCCGGGAACGGCGTAGCCGGTGGCGCCGCGACGCACGCGCTCAGGGGTGTGCGAGATGAACGTGTGGAACATCTCCGTCGAGCCGATGCCGTCGATGATCTCGATGCCCGTGGCCTGCTTGAACGCCTGGCGCGTGGTATCGGGCAGCGCCTCGCCCGCCGAGACGCATTTCTTCAGGCTCGACAGGTCGAAGCGGTTCGCGCCCTCCCGAACCAGCGCCGCCATCTGGCGATAGTAGGTCGGCGCGGTGAAGAGAATCGTCGTCTTGAAGTCCTGGACCGTCTTCAGCATCGACTCCGGCGTGAGCCTCTCGATCAGCACAGTGGAGGCGCCGTAGCGCACCGGGAAGCACAACATTCCGCCGAGGCCGAAGGTAAACGCGAGCGGCGGCGTGCCGCAGAAAATGTCGTCCTTGCCCGGCTTCAGGCAGGAGCGCGGGAAGCACTCGCAGACCGTCATGACGTCGCGGTGAAAGTGCAGCGCGGCCTTCGGCTGGCCGGTGGTGCCGGAAGTGAACGCGATCATGCACACATCGTCCACGGCGGTGTCGACGTTGCTGAAGTCCTCCGGATGGAACTCGAGCAGGTCCTCGAGCGCCCCGCGCCGCGGGTCGTTGAAGTACAGCACCTGTTTCAGGGTGGGGCACTGCGATCTTGCGATCTCCAGTTCTTCCTTCAGCCGGATGTCGCACAGTGCCGCGCCGATTTGCGCCTTGTCGATTATCGGCTTCAGCTCTCTTGCGCGCAGCAGCGGCATGGTCGTCACCGCGATGCAGCCGGCCTTGATCACGGCGAACCAGCACGCAGCCATCATGGGATTGTTCGGCCCGCGCAGCAGCACGCGCGAACCCGGCACCAGGCCCATGTCCTTTTGCAGGACGTGCGCGATCTGGTTGGCGCGCGTGAGCAACTGCCGGTAAGTGCAGGCATAGCGACCGCCGTCGATCTCGGTATGAATCACCGGCCGCTCGCCGTGGCCGGCCGTAATTGCCTTGTCGAGGAGTTCGGCCGCGCAGTTCATGCGTGCCGGGTACTTCAGTTGCGGCAGCTCGAAGATCAGCTCCGGCCACTGATGCTTCGGCGGCAGATTGTCCCGCGCAAAAGTGTCGACGTGGGATGTGTAGGTCATCGGTGGTCCATTTTTTCGCCTCCTGCGAATGCTCAGGCCGATCGATGCCGCTCCAGGAAAGCGCCCAGCGCGCGGTTGAACGCCGCCGGCTGCTCGATATTGGAAAGATGCGACGCCGAAGGGATGACCACGAGCTCCGATCCGGGGATCGCTGCGTGGATCTCGCGCGCCATTGCGACCGGCGTGCCGGCGTCCTGCTCGCCGACGATGACGAGCACCGGGCAGGAGATCGTGTTCAGCTTCGCGGTGAGGTTGATCCCGGGTATGGCGTGGCAGCAGCCGATGTAGCCGGAGACGGGCGTCCTGCGGATCTGCGAGCCGATCCGCGCCATCACGTCGGGATGGCTCTTGCGGAAAGGCTCGGTGAACCAGCGCGCGAGCGTGGCCTCCACGAGCGGCTCCATGCCTTTGTCCCGCGCGAGCTTGATGCGCTCCTGCCACATCGGCGCGGCCTCGGGAGGATAGCGGCTGGCGGTATCGGCGAGCACCATGCTTGCAAACACGCCCGGAAATTTAAGCGCGAAAGTCTGGCCGATCATGCCGCCCATCGACAGGCCGGCCCAGTGGCAGCGCTCGATGCCGAGCGCCAGGAAAAGTCCGCGCACGTCGTCGGCGAGCATGTCGAGCGTATATTCGCCCGCGGGCGCGTCGCTCTCCCCATGCCCGCGCGTGTCGAAACGCAGCACCTTGTAGTCGCGGGCGAGGAGGGCGGCCTGCTCGTCCCACATCGCCGAAGCGCAGGCGAGCGAGTGGCTCATCACCACCCAGGGGCCGTTGCCCTCGACCGTGCAATGCAGTTCGATGCCGTTGGTCTTGATCTTCATTTCGTTCCCGGTACCGGTTTGAAATCCGCCCCGGGGATTTCCCGGGCCGCCGCTAGTCCTTGGCGCGTGCAATTCGCACCACTTCCTGAATGCGCCGCAGCGCGCGCATCACCTTGGCGAGGTGCAGGCGGTTGGCGACCTGCAGGGTGAAGTGCATGGTGGTGTAGACGCTGCGCTCTTCGTCCATGCCGACATTGTCGATGTTGGAGCCGGCCTCCGCGATCGCGGAAGCGACCTTCGCCAGGACGCCGCGCTGATTCGCCACCACGACGCGGATCGCGACTTCGAACATCTTGTCGGCCTCCGGATCCCACTCGACATTGAGCCATTTGTCCGGATCGCCGCGCAGCTTCGCCGCCGAGGGGCAGTCGTGGGTGTGGATGACGAGGCCCTGGCCCTTCTTGATGAAGCCGATGATGGGGTCGCCGGGGATCGGGTTGCAGCATTTGGCGAACTGCACCGCCATGCCTTCCGAGCCGTGAATCACGATCGAACCGGCCGGGGCCTTGCCTTCGGCCGGGTGGTGCTCGGCGAGTGACAGCAGCTTTCTTGCGACGATGGCGGCGAGCCGCTTGCCGAGACCGATGTCGGCGACGATTTCCTGGCGCGACCTGGCGCCGACATCGCGCACCAGCTTTACCCAGCGCTCCGGGGTCGCCTCCGCAGGTTTTGCGCCGAGCGCGCGCACCGCCTGGTTGAGCAGGCGCTCGCCGAGTGCCGCCGCCTCCTCCGACTGCATGGTCTTGAGGAAATGCCGGATCTGCGCGCGCGCCTTGGCGGTCCTCACGTAGGCGAGCCACGCCGGGTTGGGGTGTGCGTGCGCGGCGGTGATGATTTCGACGCGGTCGCCGTTCTTCAGCTCCGTGCGCAGGGGCGCGAGCTCGTAGTTGATCTTCGCGGCGATGCAGCGGTCGCCGATGTCGGTATGCACCGCGTAGGCGAAGTCCACCGCGGTCGCGCCGCGCGGCATCGCCATGATCTTGCCCTTGGGCGTGAACACGTAGACCTCGTCGGGGAAGAGGTCCACCTTGATGTGCTCGAGGAACTCCACTGCATCGCCGGAAGTGTTCTGGATGTCGAGCAGCGACTGCAGCCACTTGTGCGTACGCTGCTGCGCTTCGTTGAATTCAATGTCGGTGCTCTTGTAGAGCCAGTGCGAAGCGATGCCGGTCTCGGCGATGCGGTGCATGGCTTGAGTGCGGATCTGGATCTCCGCCGGCATTCCGTAGGGGCCGATGAGCGTGGTATGCAGAGACTGGTAGCCGTTCACTTTCGGGATGGCGATGTAGTCCTTGAACTTGCCCGGCACCGGCTTGTACAGGCTGTGCAGCGCGCCGAGCGCGAGATAACACGCGGGAACGTCCTTGACGATGACGCGAAAGCCGTAGATGTCGAGCACCTGCGAGAACGACAGGTGCTTCTCGTGCATCTTCTTGTAGATCGAGTAGATCTGTTTCTCGCGGCCGCCCACGGCCGCCTCGATCCCGGCGGCGGGAAGGCGCTCCTTGATCGCCTTCAGGATCTTGTCCACCACCTCGCGGCGGTTCCCGCGCGCGGCTTTCAGCGCCTTGGCGAGCACTTTGTAGCGCAGCGGATAAAGATGCCGGAACGCCAGCTCCTGCATCTCGCGGTAGAGGCCGTCAAGGCCGAGGCGGTTGGCGATCGGCGCGTAAATCTCGAGCGTCTCGCGCGCCACGCGGCGCCGCTGCTCGGGGCCCACCGCCTCGAGCGTCCTCATGTTGTGCAGCCGGTCGGCGAGCTTGATCAGCATGACGCGCACGTCGCGCGCCATGGCAAGCAGCATCTTGCGGAAGTTCTCCGCCTGCGCGTCCTGCTGCGACTGGAATTCGACGCGGTCGAGCTTGGAGAGGCCGTCCACCAGCTCCGCCACGGGCCTGCCGAAGCGCTCGATGATCTCCTGCTTGGAGACGGCGGCGTCCTCCATCACGTCATGGAGCAGGGCCGCCATGATCGCCTGGGCGTCGAGCTGCCAGTCGGCGACGATCCCGGCCACGGCGAGCGGGTGCGAGATATAGGGGTCGCCGCTCTTGCGCAGCTGCCCCTGGTGAGCGGTGTCGCTGAACTGGTAGGCCTCTTCGATGCGGCCGACGTCGCCCGGCTTGAGGTAGCCGAGGTGAGGTCTGAGCTCGGTGATCGCGACCGCCGCCATGATCAGGCCGGGAGGCGATAGAAGGGTTCGTGGCGGATTACGCGGTGGCCGCAGGCCGCGGGGTAACGGCGCGCCGCCGGGGATGCGGCACGAGGAACTCTGGATTTCAGCGGGTCACTGGTTTTCATTCACCCGGTATGGACGCGGCTCAGGTATTCGACGCCGATCTTGCCGCCCGCGATCTCGCGCAGGGCGATCACGGTCGGTTTGTCGCGATTGGTCTCGATCAGCGGGGTACCGCCCTGCGCCAGCTGGCGCGCGCGGTAAGTCGCCGCCAGCGTCAATTGGAAGCGGTTCGGGATTTTCTTCAGACAATCATCAACGGTGATGCGGGCCATGGTTCCTCTTTCAGTCTAGCGAAACGACGCAAAAATTTCCGGAATACGCGCACTCCGGTGCGAAAGCTTGAGCCTGAAGGCGCGCACGATGGCGGCGAGATCCTGCCGCGCTTCTTCGAAGTTATTGTTAATAATAACATAATCGAACTCCGCCACGTGGCTGATCTCCTCCCGGGCGTTCGCCAGCCGGGTGCGGATGGAATCCTCCGAATCCTTGCCCCGCGAGCGCAGGCGGCGCTCGAGCTCCGTCATCGACGGCGGCAGGATGAAAATGCCGACCGCTTCGGGAAAAATGCGCCGCACCTGCTGCGCGCCCTGCCAGTCGATTTCGAGCACGAGGTCGAGGCCCTTTGCGCGCGCCTCGCGGATCCATTTTTGCGAGGTGCCGTAACGGTTGCCGTGCACTTCGGCCGATTCGAGGAATTCGCCGCGATCGAGCATCGCCTCGAAAGTCGCGCGCTCGACGAAGTGGTAGTCGCGCCCGTTCTGCTCCCCGGGTCGCGGCGGCCGCGTGGTGTAGGAGATCGACAAGGCGAGCTGCTTGTCCTCGGCGAGCAGCGTGTTCACCAGCGAGGACTTTCCCGCGCCGGAGGGCGCCGCGACGATGAAAAGGTTGCCGCTCATCGGGGTGAAAGGTGAGGCGTGAATCGGAAATCTGGAATCGGGAATCGTAAGGCGTGAATCCGGAAGCGTGAACCGATGATAACGCGCTTCCGTCCGTCTTTGACGATTTCCGATTTCCGATTCACGATTCACTCGATGTTCTGTATCTGCTCGCGCATCTGCTCGATCAGCAGCTTGAATTCGAGGCTCGCCTCGGACAGCTCCTTCGACACCGATTTCGATCCCAGCGTGTTGGCCTCGCGGTTCAGCTCCTGCATGAGAAAATCGAGACGCTTGCCCACCGCGCCGCCGGCGGCGAGCACCCGGCGCACCTCCCCGATGTGGGCGCCGAGGCGGTTCATCTCCTCGGCCACGTCCACCTTCACGCCGAACAGCGCGATCTCCTGGCGCACGCGCTCCTCGTCGGAGGCGCCGAGCGCCTCGCGCAGCCGCGCCGCGAGCTTTTCCTGGTACGCGGCGATCGCCTCGGGCAGGCGCGGCTGGATGGCGGCGAGGAGCGCCGCCATGCGCTCGACGCGCTCGAGCAGCATCTGCGCCAGCTTCTCGCCCTCGCGCGCGCGGGTCGCGGTGAATTCCTCGAGCAGGTCCTTCACCAGGGCGACGCAGGCCTCGCGCAGCAGCGCTGACTTGTCGTCGCCGAGCACGCCCGGCCAGTGCAGCACTTCGCCGACACGAAGCGGCTGCGCGTCCGGAATCGCCGCGCGCACCCGCCGCGAGGCCGCGGCAAGCGCCGCGAGCAGGGCTTCATTGACGTTGATCTGGGGCGCGGATTCGGCGGCCGGCGTGACGGCGACGCGGCATTCCACCTTGCCGCGGCCGATGCGCGCAACGATCAACTCGCGCAACGCCGGCTCGACCGGGCGCAGATCGTCGGGCAGCCGGAACTGGACGTCGAGAAAGCGGCCGTTGACGCTCTTCAGCTCGGCCGACAGCGATGCCGCCGGCAATTCCCGCGTCGCGGCCGCGTAGCCGGTCATGCTATGAATCATGAAATGTGATGTCTTTAACGGCCACGGCCCCAATAATGCCGACGGCAACAGCGAAAATGCCCCTATCATAGCGGTTACAAACACCGCGCGGCTACTGCCTTCATGCCCCAGCAAGCCAACCAGCCTTTGCCGGATGGCTATCAGCTTCAGAATTACCGCATCGCGAACGTGCTTTCGTGCGGCGGTTTTTCCATCGTCTACCTCGCCTACGACGAGAACGACCAGCCGGTCGCGATCAAGGAATACCTGCCGAGCGTGCTCGCCCTGAGGCAGGAGGGCGATGCGCTGCCTTCGATCACCGACGAGAACCTCGCCACCTTTCGCTACGGCATGAAATGCTTTTTCGAGGAGGGGCGGTCGCTTGCGCTCCTGTCCCACCCGAACGTGGTGCGGGTGCTGAACTTCTTCCGCGCCAACGAGACGGTCTACATGGTAATGCGCTACGAGCGCGGCAGGACGCTGCAGGAGCACATCCAGGCGCGCCGCGGGGCGATCAGGGAGAGCTTTATCCGCCGCGTGTTCACGCAGCTGCTGAACGGCCTGCGCGAGGTGCATTCGAACAAGCTGCTTCATCTTGACATCAAGCCGGCCAACATCTACATCCGAAATGACGGCACCCCGGTGCTGATCGACTTCGGCGCCGCGCGCCAGACCCTGACGCAGGAAGGATTCCGCCTGAACCCGATGTACACGCCCGGATTCGCCCCGCCGGAGCAGTACAAGGATCGCGAGCTGCTCGGGCCCTGGAGCGACTGCTACGCGGTCGGCGCGACCATCTTCGCATGCATGGCCGGCGCGGCGCCGCAGCCGGCCGACGAGCGCGCCGTGCGCGACCGCTACGTCTCGGCGACCAAGCTGTGGGCGGGCAAGTACTCGCGCCACTTGCTGGAGACCATCGACTGGTGCCTCGAGCTCGACCATATGCACCGGCCCCAGAGCGTATTCGCGCTGCAGAAAGTGCTGTTGCGTGAAAAAGATCCCGAGGTGCGCCGCAAAGGCACGTTCCTTCGATTCCTGCGCGGCAGATTGATGAAGCTCGCCCGCCGATGAGATTCTCCATCTTCCAGGACAGCCGCAAGGGCGCGCGCACGGAGAACCAGGACCGCGTCGGCTACTGCTACAGCCGCGACGCGCTCCTCATGGTGATCGCCGACGGCATGGGCGGACACCTGCACGGTGAAGTGGCTTCGCAGATCGCCGTGCAGTTCCTCACCGAGGCTTTCCAGCGGGAGGCCAGGCCGAAGCTCGCCGATCCGCTCCAGTTCCTGCAGAAGAACATCATCGACGCGCACCACACGCTGGTCGATTACGCCCGCGCGCGCGGGCTGCAGGAGACCCCGCGCACCACCTGCGTCGCCTGCATCGTGCAGGACTCGGTCGCACACTGGGCGCACGTGGGCGATTCGCGCCTCTATCATGTGCGCGACGGACGCATCCACGCCCAGACCAAGGACCATTCGCGCGTGCAGATGCTGGTGGATCAGGGCCGCATCCGCGAGGAAGCGGTCGCCGCGCATCCGGATCGCAACAAGATTTTCAACTGCGTCGGCGCGATCAATCTGCCGCAGGTCGAATTGTCGCGGAAGGCCGTGCTGGCCCCGGGTGACACGCTGATCCTGTGCACCGACGGACTGTGGGGGCCGCTGTCGGCCAGGCTCGTCACCGAGGCGCTGCGGAAGAACGACATCATGAAGGCGATGCCGGAGTTGCTCGACGATGCCGAGCAGCGCTCCGGCAACGAGTGCGACAATCTGTCGGTGGTGGCGATGACCTGGGAGGGCAGCCATCCCGGCAAGAGCGGCGGCGAAGTCTCGACGCAGACGCTCGAGCTGGACGCTTTCTCCACCCAGATCGAGGACTTCGGCCTGTCCAACTCCGATTACAGCGAACTCACCGACGCAGAGATCGAGCGGGCGATCGAGGAAATCCGCACCGCCATCCGCAAACATACGCCGCAGAAACGGTAAATGAGACCCAGCCAGCGCCAAGCCGGAGAGCTGCGGCCCGTCGCCATCCAGAGGCACTACACCCGCCACGCGGAAGGCTCGGTGCTGATCGCCTTCGGCGACACCCGCGTCATCTGCACCGCGAGCGTGGAGGAGAAAGTGCCGGGCTTTCTCAAGGGCCGCGGTCAGGGCTGGGTCACGGCCGAATACGGCATGCTGCCGCGTTCCACCCACACCCGCAGCGATCGCGAGGCCGCGCGCGGAAAGCAGTCGGGGCGCACGCAGGAGATCCAGCGCCTCATCGGGCGCGCCCTGCGCGCGGTGACCGACCTCGGGAAACTCGGCGAGCGCAGCGTGCAGATCGACTGCGATGTGATCCAGGCCGACGGCGGCACGCGCACCGCGGCGATTACCGGCGCCTTCGTCGCGCTGCAGGACGCCTGCGGCTCGCTCCTGCAGCGCGGGCTCATCGCCGCATCGCCGATCCGCGATTTCATCGCCGCGGTGTCGGTCGGGATCGTCGACGGCGTGCCGGTGCTCGACCTCGATTACGCCGAGGATTCCACGTGCGACACCGACATGAACGTGGTGATGACCGGAAGCGGGGGCCTGGTCGAAGTCCAGGGCACGGCCGAAGGCGCGCCGTTCACGCCGGCGCAGCTCGATGCGATGTTGCTGCTGGCGCAGCAGGGCATCCGCGAGCTGATCGCAATGCAGAAGCAGGCGCTGGGCGTCTAGTGCCGGCCGCCGCGCGCGGCGGGCGGGCCGTCATGTTTCGATTCTCCTCGCCTTCCAGTACGCCGACTTCCAGTAATCGTCATCCAGCTGCGAAATCATGACCCCGAGAGTGGTCGATGCGTGGAGGAACCTGCCGCGCTCCAGATAGACGCCCACATGCCTGATGAAGATGCCCGTCTTGAAGAAAACCAGATCGCCCGTTCGCAGCTGGCCTTTGCCGATGCTTTTCCCCGCTTCGGCCTGCAACTCCGTCGATCTCGGCAAGACAATGCCGAGCTTCGACTTGAATGTCACATAGACGAATCCGGAGCAATCGATGCCCTTCCTGCTCAGGCCGCCGATTTTATATTTCGTGCCTTTCCATTGACGGTACTGGGCATACAGATTTTTCTTCACCAATTCGGAATTGCCGAGGTCGATCCTCGCGCCCGTGGCGTAGGTGACGCCTGGAGCGCCTCTTTCCGGCGCGTGGGCGCATCCCGCAAGCAGCGCGATGAGGAGAATGCACGCGGTCCGGTGTCTGTGATTCACCGGGGCGCTCTCTCTTTGGCCAGGAAGGGCGGCAAGGCTCTATTCACCGGTGGGGTCTCCGCGCACGCCGCTGCCGGCGCGCGCTCCTGCTGTCGATGGCGGAAAGCTTAGCGCAAAGCGAAGGCCGGGGACACCTGTCATTTCTTACAGGTATGCGGCGCCATTGGATTGGGCTAAGCTGCCCCGCGTCTCTTCACGCTTTGGACGCGCATGCGCGGAAGGCGGCGGTCGATGCAGGTCGTACGCGGCGCGCGGCTGCTCGATGCGGTCCAGAGGGCTTCGTACCCCGCGCCCGCCTTTGTTGAGCACGTGGGTGTAGATCATCGTGGTGGAGACGTCCGCATGCCCGAGCAGTTCCTGCACCGTGCGGATGTCGTAGCCGGCCTCGAGCAGGTGCGTGGCGAAGGAGTGGCGCAGCGTGTGCGCGCTCACAGGCTTCGCGAGCGCGGCGCGGTAGCGCGCCTCCTTGAGCGCACGCGCGAGCACCGACTCATCCAGATGGTGCCGCCGGATGACGCCGTCCTCGGGGTCCGCCGAGCGCTTGCCCGAGGGGAACACATACTGCCAACCCCACTCGAATCCGGCGCGCGGATACTTGCGGGCAAGCGCGTGTGGAAGGTGCGCTTCCCCGAAGCCCTCGCGCAGATCGATCTCATGCAACCGCTTGGCCCCGCCCAGCTGCTCTTGCAGGGGCTGAACAACGCTCTCCGGCAACAGGGTGACCCGGTCCTTGCCGCCCTTGCCGTCGCGCACCAGGATTTGCCGGTACGCGAAATCAACCTCCTTCACGCGCAGGCGCAGGCACTCCATCAGCCGCAGCCCCGAGCCGTAAAGCAGGCTCGCCATGAGCCAGTGCACGCCTTTCATTTGCGCCAGCAGCGCGACGACTTCGCCGTGCGTAAGCACGACCGGCATGCGCACCGGGCGCTTGGCGCGCACCAGATCGTCAAACCAGCCGGACTCCCTGCCGAGAACCTGCTTGTAGAGAAACAGCAGCGCAGCGAGCGCCTGGTTCTGCGTCGCCGCGGCGACGTCGCGCTCCGTAGCCAGGTGGCTGAGGAACGCCGTCACCTCGGATTCGCCCAGCGTCGCGGGATGGCGCTTGCCGCTCCAATAGATGAAGCGCCTGATCCAGTGGGTATAGGCCTCCTCCGTTCTCCGGCTGTAGTGCAGCCGGCGAATTGCCTCGTGCACCTGATCCAGCAGGCGAGGCTGCCGCCCATGCGGGGTTTCACCCTGTGAGAAATCAGACACTTGAGTCTCCGCTTGCAATATATCACGTACTGTATATAAACACAGTACACGAAATCAAGATGATTTTGCAAGCGATTTCTGGCAAGCGTAGACTTCCGGGCCATGTTAGTTGGTTTTTCGGAAGATGATTGAACGTTAGCGAGCATAGACATGTTCGGATGGGGTAAGAAACAAGAGCAACTTGACGCACTCTTTGCTCAATACGTGCGTCCAGAAGTCGTGGAGGCGATGAAGTCACCTGACTTCAATCCCGAGTTGAACAATCTCTCCGAAGCGAACGTCAATTTCATCTTAATGACTGTTAGCGGCGCAACCCCCAATGAAGTTGGCCGCAATTTAGGCAAGGTCGCAGAAGTAACAACTGCATGTGGTTGGTACCTCGACTGCATTTTCTCGAATTTGGCAGTGGCAATTGATGGTCCAATACCGATGACGGCATCTCCCGTGAGTACGCGGAGTGCCCTATTAAAAAGGCTTCAAGAAGTACTTGGTGACCAACTCAAAACGGTGCATGGGCGACAAGACACCCCTTGGGGCAGCTATGGCAGCCCTCATCGCCGCGCGTTCGGAGCAATGCTTCCCGGATTCGTAGAGCTGGTCGCTCAACTGCACGCGCAACCGTACGGCTCGCATGTTGAGCGCGCTGCTCGCTAACCCCTTAATGCAGCCGACCGGCCGCAAGCGACCGGCGGCTGATTAAGAACGTTAGTCGTGTGATGCAACGTCAATCGCACAATACATTTACGGCGCTCATTCTTTTTGCGATGCTTATTCCGATCGCTTTGGCGGACGGCTATTCGCGCGACCCAAGGCTAGTCGGTCGGTGGATATACAAGGGCACCGATTACACGTCAGATGTGACATTCGCAAAGGATGGAATGTTCTTCGCAACCTATGCTCGATCGGGCGAACCTAATGCCCAATTTGAGGGAAAGTGGCTAACCGACAAGCAATACCTGTATTGGCAATATACCAAGTCATCCAGTCCCAAAGTGAAGCCGGGCGCGCGAGACAAAGACACGCTGGTCGAGATCACCGCGAAATTTCTTGTGCTAGATACACGTGACAATCGCCGCGTAAAGTATGTCCGGGTGAAGTAATGCGTCACACGCCTAACCCCTCAATCCAGAGCGGACGCCAAACTTCCCCCGAATTAGTTGACACCTCGGGCTAACGGCTCGGAGGTGTGAAATGGCAAGAGCAGGCCCTCGGAAGATTGCGAGGTATGGTGATCAGTTCAAGGCAACGGCGGTGAAGCTCTCCAG
>JBARMB010000074.1:0-10665 GCA_049802235.1 Burkholderiales bacterium
GCCTTGCGGATCGAGCGGCGCAGGCGCGCGGCCGCCGCGACATGGCGCCCGTCGCGCCAGCCGAAATGGCGATCGACGTAGTCGCGCATCGCCAGACCCGCGATCCAGTCCACCACCACCAGCGGGAATTTTTTCGGAGCGCGCCACGGAACGCTGCGCAGGAAATGGAGCACGCGGCTCGCGCCTCCGCGCAGGATTCCGTTGACGAGCAGCCTGGCGAGGATTCCGGCCTGCGTCGCGGCGGAGTATTCGCCGACGTAGACCGGGTTCGACATGTAGCGCATCTTGTTGCGGATGCGGCCGGCGATGCCGGCGTCACTGACCAGCCGCGTGTACAAGCGCCGGTAGCCCTCGATCATCGCCTCGTAGGACATGCTCCTGGGCACGACGTTGGTGCCGAGCTTGGTGTTGTCCCCCGGCGCGACATCGCGGCGCAACCGGCCTTCGCGCTGCAGACGTTCGTACAGCGGCGTGCGCGGCAGCGCGGTCAGCAGGCCGATCATCGCCGCCTGGATGCCGGACTCGAGAATGAAGTCGTGCTGCGCCTCGAAGGTGGCCTCGGTGTCGCGGTCGAAGCCGACGATGAATCCCGCCAGCACGTCGATGCCGCGGGCGTAGATCTTGCGCACCGAGACGAGCGGGCTCTCGCGGGTGTTCTGCATCTTGCGGCTTGCCTTCAGCGTTTCCGGATCCGCTGATTCGATGCCGACGAAGACCCAGTTGAAATTCGCCGCCGGGAACAGATCGAGCAGCTCCGCGTCCTGCGCCAGGTTGAGTGACACTTCGGTGCCGAAATTGAACCGGTAATGGTGGGCGGCCTGGTAGTCGCGCAGATAGCGCAGCAGCTCTATTGCGACGGCGCGGTTGCCGATCAGGTTGTCGTCGACGAAGAAGGCGTTGCGCACTCCGTGGCGGCGCAGCGCGTCGAGCTCGCGCCCCACCTGAGCGAGGGTCTTGTGGCGCGGCTTGCGGCCGAACATCACGATGATGTCGCAGAACTCGCACAGGAACGGGCAGCCGCGCGAGAACTGCAGCGTTATGGTGGAGTAGCGCTCGAGCTTCAGCAGGTCGAAGCGCGGCGTCGGCGAGTCGGCCAGCGCGACCACGCCGGTCTCGCGGTAGAGCGCCTTGGCGGCGCCGTTCTCGAAATCGCGGCAGAACGCCGGCCACAGGTATTCGGCCTCGCCGGCGACGACGCTGTCGGCGTGATCCAAGTAGAACTCGGGGCACAGCGACGCGTAGCTGCCGCCGGCGACCACGTAACGGCCGCGGCCGCGGTAGAAATCCAGCAGCGTTTTCTGCCGCGCGGACTGCGCGCCCATGCCGCAGACGCCGATCAGGTCGGCGTCGGGTTCGAGCGGGATCGGCTCGACGTTCTCGTCGACGATCTCGACCTGCCAATGCGGCGGGCACAGCGCCGCCAGCGTCGCCAGGCCGAGCGGGGGGTTCACCGCGCGTTTTCCCGGAAGGACCGACTCGACGGCCCACTTGAAGCTCCAGAAACTCTCCGGATAGCGCGGATTGATCAGCAGCAGGCGCATGCGTCGCCGGCCTCCGTGGCCGCGGCTGCCGCGGGCGAGCGCTCGACCGGGCGCGCCTCCGGACAGCCGGACAAACAATAACTTTAGCGGCGGCCGTGCCGGAACGCTGTGATCCTGATCACGGTGCCGCGGATTGCCCCGGCGCCGCAACGGGAGCCGTGGCGCCCGCGTCTCTGCGCGCGGCAGGCAGGAAGGCATCCGAGAAGCAGGCGTCGTCGGCGAGCCCCTGCGCGATGAAGGCCGGCCGCGCCACTTCCACCATCTTCATCGAGCCGCAGGCGTAAATCTCGTGGCCCGAGAGACTGGGAAAGTCGGCGAGGATGGCTTCGTGGACGAGCCCGGTGCGGCCGCTCCAGTTGTCCTCGGGCGCAGGCTCCGACAGCACCGGAATGAAGCTGAAGTTGTCGTGCTCGCGCTGCCAGCGCTCCGGCAGCTCGGCCAGGTACAGGTCGCGGCGCCGGCGCGCGCCCCAGTAGAAGATCAGCTTGCGCTTGAAGCCTGAACGGAACGCGTGCTCGAGCACGCTCTTCACCGGGGCGAAGCCGGTCGCGCCGGCGACGAGAATCAGCGGCGTGCCGCTGTCGCGGATGGCCGAATATCCGAGAGGGCCTTCGAAGTGCACCGCGTCGCCGACTTTCATCTCGTTGAAGACACGGGGGGTGAAGCGCCCGCCGGGAACGAGGCGGATGTGCAGCTCGACCGTGTCGGTCTCCTGCGGCGCGGTGGTGAAGGAATAGGCGCGCCGCTCGCCGTCCTCCAGAATGAAGTTGATGAACTGCCCGGCTTCGAAGCGGATGCGCTCGCCGCCTTCCAGCCGCAGCCCGACCAGCATCACGTCGTGCGCGAGGCGCTCGAGCTTCTCGACCCGCGCCGCATAGAGCCTGGCGTGCTCGCGCTTTGCCGCGCCTTCCTCGTACTCGACTTCGATGTCGGTGAGCGGAGTGGCGCAGCACAGGAGCAGCTTGCCGCTGTTGCGCTCGGCGTCCGGCAGCGCGCTCTTCTGGTAGACGCCGTAGTCCACGCTGCCGTTCAGGAGCGTGCCCTTGCATACGCCGCAGCCGCCGTTGCGGCATTCGAACAGGAATGGCACCCCCTGGCGCAGGCCGGCGTCGAGCACGGTCTCGCCTTCGCGCACGCTCACCGTCCGGTTGCCCGGGTGGATCGTGATCTGGAGCGTCGCCTCGCGGGTTCTGCGCTTGGGCGGCAGCCACGGCGCGAGCAGAAACAGCATCGTTGCGCCGCCGACCAGCAGCCACAGCTTCTGCGGCGACCAGATGTAGATCAGCGGGTAGGCAGCGAGATAGAACCAGTCGAAGTCGAGCGCGATCGGCGTGGTGCCGAGGTCGGCCGGGCCCTGCGACAGCGCCGGCCTGACGAGGGCGAGTACGATCAGGGTTCCCAGCGACGCGAGCGCGATGGGCCGCGGCGGGAAGGTCTTGGCGCGCGGCACGCGCTGCGTGTGCACCCACAGAACCACCAGCGCCGCGAGCGGAATGCCGATGTGCAGGAAACTGAGCAGCGAGAAAAAGCGGTCGCTGATCGATTCCGGAAGGATGAAGTTGCGCACCAGCACGCCGCGGAACACCGGCAGCCCGTCGAACCACTCCGCGGTGGCCGTGACCGTGAACTGCGCCATGCGGTCCCAGGGCAGCATGTAGCCGTTCACGCCCGAGGCGTAGACCAGCCACAGCAGCACGCTGCCGGTGATCCACGAAAAAGCGCGGAAACTGCGGTAGCGGTCGAAGACGAAGTGCCGCACGAGATGCAGCAGCATCGTCAGCACCATGGCGTCGGAGGCGTAGCGGTGCACGCTGCGCATCACGCCGCCGAGATACCACTGGCCGTGAGTGAGCGCTTCGACTGAAGCGTAGGTGGTATCGACGCCGGTGCGGTAGAAGGCGTAGACGTACAGGCCGCTCGCCACCACCAGCCACAGCATCCAGTAGCTGATCGCGCCGAGATAGTAGAGCGGGTTGAGCCGGTCGCCGAAGGCGGCGTTGAACGCCGCTTCGACTTTCAGGAACAGCCACTGGCCGGCGGATTGGACGCGTTTCAGCACTGAGTGGGGAAGGGGCCCATGTCGGCCAACCATACTGGCCGGCTTCGGCCCGAGATGTGACTCATATCAGAAGATTTCCCGGCTTGACCCGTTCAGCAGGCTTTCCGGATCCGTCAGCGCAGCGAATGCGCGACGAACAGCGCGGCGGTGAAGACGAGCAACGCTCCCGCCTGATGCGCCGCTGCAAGTGGTACCGGAACGACCAGCAGCAGCGTTGCGATGCCGAGCGCGATCTGGAGCGCGAGGGCGGCAAGCAGCAGGTCGGCGCCGAGCCGCGCGCGCTGTGGAATTGCCTCGCGGCGCGCGCGCAGCCAGAACCACGGTACCAGAAACGCAAGCGCCCACGCGATCAGGCGATGGTCGAACTGCACCGTGGTCATGTTGTTGAAGAAGTTCAGGTACCACGGCTCGATCACGAACATTCCGGGCGGCACCACGTGCCCGTTCATCAGAGGAAACGTGTTGTAGGCGAGCCCGGCGCGAATGCCGGCGACGAAGCCGCCCGAGAGCGCCATGACGAACACCAGGCCCGCGAGCGCTGCTGCGATCCAGTGCAGCCCGCGCAAGCGCTCGTCTGGTCGCGCCGCCGCGCGCGCACGCATCAGGTCGAGCGCCATCCAGAACATCGCGGCGTAGATCAGGAAGGCGAAGCCGAGATGCGCCGTGAGCCGGTACTGCGACACGCGCGGGTCGTCCACCAGCCCGGACTTCACCATGTACCAGCCCATCGCGCCCTGCAATCCGCCGAGCACGAAGATGCCGACGAGCTTCGGCACCAGCTCGCGCCCGATCCTGCCGCGCAGCGCGAACCACAGCAGCGGGAGGAAGAACACCGCGCCGATCAGCCGGCCGAGCAGCCGGTGGAAATACTCCCACCAGAAGATGCCCTTGAATTCGTCCAGGCCCATGCCCCGGTTGACGCGCTGATACTCCGGGGTCTGCTGATACTTGAGGAAGGTCTCCTGCCATTGCTCCTGATCGAGCGGCGGCAGGGTGCCGACGATCGGCTGCCACTCGACGATGGACAGCCCCGAGTGCGTGAGCCGGGTGACGCCGCCCACCACGACCATCGCGAACACGAGCGCGCAGCAGGTGAGCAGCCACCACGCAACGCCGCGGTTCTGTTGCGGTGCAGCGTCAGGGTCGGCGGCGGCCGGGAAGGTCGTTTCGATGGGGATCATGACCGCTATTGTAAGTAATTTACCCCCGCGACAATGTTTGACCTGGATCAAATGAGCCGCCGGGACCGGCATTACTTTAATCCAAGTCAAATTCTTTTCCTCCGGCACTGCGTAAATTCGGGCGGAGGTCAACGGCAACCGCGGGTATTCCCCGCAAACAGGAGGGCAACGCCATGGCTGAATCCACTCACACCGCTGCGGCCGAGGAACGCGTCCCGGTGATGCAGCAAATTCTCGAAAACCCGTTCCTGCTGCTGTTTCTCGGCGTTGCCGTTCCGACCGTGATCTACATCGTCTGGGGCGTGATGGAGATCGTCAACATCCCGATCGCCAAATGAACCGCCGCGAGGCCGTTTCCACCGATCTTTTTCCGGAGGTGTTCCGATGAGCGCCATACTGCCGCCCGCAGAGCGATTGTGGTGGAAGGAGCCGGTTCACAGCGTCGAGCTGGTCTGGATCGTCATTGCCTTCGTGTGGTGCATCGTGATGTTTTTCATGATGCCGTTCTGGCACATCTACGGAAAACAGAACCTGTCCTCCGAGACCTACCGCACCACGCCCGAGCAGTACGCGAAGAAGGCGCAGGCGATGGTCGACCAGTACAAGGTGCGCGAGGAGACCGAGCAGAAGATCCCGGTGGTGAAGCCGCCCGCGGGCAGCGACGTCTTCCTGATCGCGCGGCTGTGGCAGTGGTGGCCGATCCTCGAGCTGGAGCAGGGCAAGACCTACCGCCTGCACCTCAGCTCGATGGATTACCAGCACGGTTTCTCGCTGCAGCCGGAGAACATCAACATCCAGGTGCTGCCCGGCTACGAGCACGTCGTCACCGTGACGCCCAACCACGCCGGCACCTACGCCATCGTCTGCAACGAGTTCTGCGGCATCGGCCATCACACGATGGTCAGCAGGCTTTACGTGAAATAGGGGAGCAAACATGGCAACCACGGCTCTTTTCCGCACCTGCCCGCGCAGCGGCCTGCAATTTCACCGCTCCGCCGAGACGCTGATCAAGGCCAACGCCGTCGCCGGGGTAGTGGCGCTGTTGGTCGGCGGCACCCTGGCGCTGCTGGTCACGCTGACGCGCTGGCAGGCGGTGCACCTCATGCAGGCCGACCAGTTCTACCTGGTGCTCACCGCGCACGGCCTCGACATGCTGATGGTGTGGATCATCTTCTTCGAGATCGCGATCCTGTACTTCTGCTCCTCGACGCTGCTGCGCTCGCGTCTGGCGACGCCGCGAATGGCGTGGCTCGGCTTCGCGCTCATGATCATAGGCGCGCTGACGTTCAACGCCACGATCTTCATGGGCGAGGCCACGGTGATGATGACCTCCTACGTGCCGCTGCCCGGCCACCCGGCGTTCTACCTCGGCCTGATCCTGTTCGCCGTCGGCGCCCTGATCGGCTGCTTCGTCTTCATGGGCACGCTGGTGGTGGCGAAGGCGGAGAAGACCTACGAGGGCTCGATTCCGCTGGTGACCTTCGGCGCGCTCACCGCCTGCATCATCGCCATTTTCACCATTGCCTCGGGCGCGATCATCCTGATCCCGACTTTCCTCTGGTCGGTCGGCTACATAAAGTCCATCGATCCGCTGATGTACCGGACCATCTGGTGGGCGTTCGGGCACTCGTCGCAGCAGATCAACGTGTCTGCGCACATCGCGGTCTGGTACGCCATCGCGGCGATCGTGTTCGGCGCCAAGCCCATGTCCGAGCGCGTCAGCCGCACGGCGTTCCTGCTCTACATACTGTTCCTGCAGCTCGCCAGCGCCCACCACCTGCTCTCCGATCCGGGGTTGGGCACAGAATGGAAGGTGTTCAACACCAGCTACGCCATGTACCTGGCGGTGCTCGCTTCCATGATCCACGGCCTCACCGTGCCGGGCGCGATCGAGGTGGCGCAGCGCGAGAAGGGCTACACCAAGGGCCTGTTCGAATGGATCCGCAAGGCGCCGTGGGGCAATCCGGTGTTCTCGGGAATGTTCATCTCGCTCGTCGGATTCGGTTTCCTCGGCGGCATCACCGGCGTGATGATGGGCACCGAGCAGCTCAACATGCTCATCCACAACACCCTCTATGTTCCGGGGCACTTCCACGCCACGGTGGTGATCGGCACCACGCTTGCGTTCATGGCGCTCACCTACTTCCTCATCCCGACGCTGTTCCAGCGCGAGCTGATCCTCCCCGGGCTGGCGAAGTGGCAGCCCTACCTGTTCGGCCTCGGCATGGCGGTGTTTACGCTGGCGATGATGGGCGCGGGGACGCTCGGCGTGCCGCGCCGGCACTGGGATATCACCTTCGCCGGCACCGCGCTGCCGTACGAGTTTCCGGGCACGGTATGGCTGATGCTCGGCATCATGGGCGTGGCGGGCCTGGTGGCGATCGTCGGCGGCGCAATTTACATCTTCCTCACCGTCGGCTCTCTGCTGTGGGGCAAGCGCCTCGAGGGCGGCGCCTATGGCACGCAGCGAAGCGTGCTGCAGATGCCGGTGGCCACCGCGATCACCGGGCACGGGCATGCCGGGTTCGCGGCGCCGGGAACGTTCGTGTTCGCGCTGGTGTTCCTGACCGCGTTCGTGCTGTACTACTTCGTCAACTGGAAGTACCTGTCCACGGTCTGGGGCCTGAGCTGAGGAGAGGCCCGCTCGGGAGGCGACCCCAATGGGAAACGCGCTGAAGCTCGCGTTCAACCTGTTCAAGCTGCGGATCGGCATCGTCATCGCCGTGACGGCGCTCGCGGGCGCGGCGATCCAGCCGGGGCCCGCCGTGCCGCGCTGGCAGCTCGCCGTCCTTGCCCTGGCGGTGCTGGTGTCCTCGGCCGCCGCCGGCGCATTCAACCAGTACTACGAATGGGAATTCGACCGCCGGATGGAGCGCACCCGGCGGCGGCCGTTCGTGACCGGCGCTTTGCGCCACCACGCCGGCTGGGTCTGGCTGATCGCGCTGATGACCGCCCTGGCGGTCGCGGCGGCGTGGCTGGCGGTGAACCCGATGGCGGCGCTCTACACTTTCCTCGGCGCCTTCGTCTACGCCGTCGTCTACACCGTCTGGCTCAAGCGCCGCACCTGGTGGAACATCGTCATCGGCGGGCTCGCGGGCAGCTTTGCGGTGCTTGCGGGCGCGGCGGCGGTGACGCCGGCGCTGTCGCCCGAGGCGTTGCTGCTCGCGCTCGTGCTGTTCCTGTGGACGCCGCCGCATTTCTGGAGCCTCGCGATCGCCTACCGCAGCGACTACGCCGCGGCCGGGGTGCCGATGCTGCCGGTGGCGAAGGGCGACGCGTTCGCCGCGCGCGCCATTTTCCTGAATACCGTGCTGCTGGTGACCGTGTCGCTCGCGCCGGTGCTGTTTTCCTCGGGCTGGATCTACTTTGCCGGCGCCGTCGCCGGCGGCGCGCTGTTCCTCACCTACAGCTGGCGGCTCGCGCGCAACCCGGGCCGGCGCGCCGCCATGGCGTGCTTTCACTCGTCGCTCGCGCAGCTGACGCTGCTGCTTGCCGCGGCGATGATCGAAGGCGCGCTGCGCGCCTGAGCGTTCCGCCATGAAAACCCGCGCAGTGCTCGCAGCTTGCGGGATGTTGCTCGCGGCAGGCGCCGCGGCTCATGTCGAACCGTCCCCGGCAACCGGCGCGCCGGACTACGACAAGGCGCTCGCGGTGAGTCAGGCCGCGGTCGGCCGGCAGATCGGCGGCTTCGAACTGGTCGACCAGAACCGCAGGAGCATTGCGCTCACCGATTACCGCGGCAAACCGCTGGTGGTGAGCTTCGTCTATACCGCCTGCTCGCAGGCCTGTCCGGTGGCGACGCAGTTTCTGGCGAAGGCGGTGAAAGAGGCGCGTGCCGCGCTCGGCCCGGACAAATTCAACGTCATCACCATCGGTTTCAATCAGCCGCTCGACTCGCCCGAGGCGATGGCGGCGTTCGCCCGCCAGAACGGCATTCGCGACCCGAACTGGGGATTCCTCAGCGCCGACGCGGCGACGATGCCGGCGATCACGCGCGCATTCGGCTTCACCTGGTACGCGACGCCCAAGGGTTTCGACCATATCTCGCAAGTGACCATCGTCGATGCCGGCGGGGTCGTCTACCGGCAGGTCTACGGCGATGCGTTCGAACTGCGGATGCTCGTCGAGCCCTTGAAGCAACTGCTCTCCGGACAGGCGGGCGGCGCGGGATTCGCGGGCGTCTGGGACAAGGTGAAGCTGTTCTGCACCGTCTACGACCCGGGTACCGGCGGCTACCGGGTGAACTATTCGCTGTTCGTCGAGATTTTCGCCGGCGCCACGGTCCTGATCGGGATCGCGTGGTTCCTCATCCGGGAGCGCCGCCGGTTGCGGACTTGATCGGGATCAAAGCCGGGCCGTCATGCGCATCCGATGATGCGTGAAGCGGCCCGCCGCGGGCCGCTCGAACCCGATGACGACGAACGCGAACCCGATCCCCCCGTCCCGCCAGGCCGCTGCCGGCAATGCCGCGGCGCGCCTGTTCCACGCGCTCGAGCGCGGTTTCGATCGCGCCTTCGGCGCCGCGGCGAATCCGCTGCGCCAGCTCGGCGCGCTCGCGTTCTGGCTGTTCTGGGTCGTCACCGCGAGCGGCATCTACGTCTATGCTTTTTTCGACACCAGCGTGGAGGGCGCCTGGCGCTCGCTGGCGGCGCTGTCCCGCGAGCAATGGTTCGCGGGCGGGGTGATGCGCAGCCTGCACCGCTACGCTTCCGACGGCTTTGCCGTCGTGATGCTGCTGCATCTTGCGCGCGAGCTCGCTTACGGCCGCTATCGCGGTTTCCGCTGGTTTTCCTGGCTCACCGGCGTGCCGCTCATCTGGCTGGCGCTCGCCTCGGGCGTGGTCGGCTACTGGCTGGTATGGGACGAGCTGGCGCAGTTCATCGGCATCGCCACCACCGAATGGTTCGGCTGGCTGCCGGGCTTCGGTGATACGCTGGTGCGCAATTTCGTCACGGCGGAGGCGGTCTCCGACCGATTTTTTTCGCTGCTCATGTTCCTGCACATCGGCATTTCGCTCCTGTTGCTGCTCGGCATGTGGGTGCACATCCAGCGCATCACCGGCGCGCGTACGCAGCCCGACAGGAGCCTCGGCTGGGGCACCTTCGCAACGCTGCTGGTGCTGTCGCTGGCAAAGCCGGCGCTGTCGCAGGCCCCGGCAAACCTCGGCCACGTGCCGGTCGCTCCCGGCCTGGACTGGTTCTTCCTGTTTCCGTTTCCGCTCGTCTATCGGCTTTCGCCCGGCGATGTGTGGTTTCTCGCCGCGGCCGCCACGCTGCTGCTGTGCGCGCTGCCCTGGCTCGGGCGCGCGCGGCGCGAGCCGGTCGCCGTGGTCGATCCCGAAAACTGCAACGGCTGCGCGCGCTGCTTCGCCGATTGCCCGTACGCGGCGGTCATCATGCAGCCCCGCGCGGACGAGCGGCCCGCCGACAGGATCGCCGTGGTCATCGATGATCTTTGCGCGAGTTGCGGCATCTGCTCCGGCGCCTGTCCGTCGTCCACGCCGTTCCGCTCCCTCGCCGAGCTGAAGACCGGCATCGACATGCCGCAGTTGCCGATCGGCGCGGTGCGCTCGCGCCTGCAGCAGGCGATCGAAGCCGTGACCGGGCCGGCGCCGGTGGTGGTGTTCGGTTGCGACCGGGGCGCGAGCGTCGCCGCGCTTGCCGGCGCCGGAACGGCGACGCTGAGCCTGCCCTGCATCGGCATGCTGCCGCCGTCCTTCATCGAGTACGCGCTGAGAAGCGGCGTCGCCGGAGTGATGGTGGCGGGCTGCGGCGAGGGCGACTGCGAATTCCGCTTCGGCACGCAGTGGACGGCGGCGCGGCTCGCCGGGACGCGCGAACCGCATCTGCGCCGCAGCGTCGATCCCGGGCGCGTGCGCCTCGCC
>JBARMB010000075.1:0-31635 GCA_049802235.1 Burkholderiales bacterium
ATGCACTGCCTGATCGCGCGCAAGATCGCCGCCGACGCGTCGCTCCTCGCTCGCGCGCGGCGCAATCTCGCGGCATGGCGCGCGCGCTACGGCGAAGACGTTCCGCGCGCGCTCGAGGAGTGGCGGAAAATTCTCGATCGCCCCTGGCCCGAGATCGCCGCGCTCATCACCGATCCCGGCGAGGAGGCGGCGCGGCTGCGGCAGTCCTCGCCTTTCGCGGGCGTGCTCACCCCCGCGGAGCGGCGGCGCGTGTATGAAGCGTTCCGAGCTTGAGCATCTGATCCGCGCGGCCGGCCGCATCGCCGGCGACCGCGAGATCGTGGTGATCGGCAGCCAGGCGATCCTCGGCCAGTTTCCGCAGGCGCCCGTGGCGCTGCTCGCCTCGATGGAAGCCGACCTCTATCCGAAGAACCACCCGGAGCGGGCCGACAGGGTGGACGGCGCGATCGGCGAGGGCTCGCGGTTTCACGAGCAGTACGGCTACTATGCGCAGGGCGTCGCGCCGGACACCGCGACGCTGCCGCGCGGCTGGCAGCGGCGGCTGGTGCGCGTGGAAAGCGCGAACACCGACGGTTATGCGGCCCTGTGCCTGGAAGTGCACGATCTCGCGATTTCGAAATATGTCGCTGGCCGGCACAAGGACCTCGAATTCACGCGCGAGCTGGCGCGGCACGGCATGACGGAAAGAAAAATCCTGCTCGAGCGCGTGGCGGCGACCAGGATCGAGCCCGCGCATGCGCGCCTGGTGCGCGGGCGCATCGCACGAGATTTCAGCTAGCGAGGAAAAGGCGCGGCGGCCCGCGCGCCGCTCGTGTAAACTTGCGCCGACGAATTCCAACAAGATTCTTTCCGGGCGCGAACGCCCCGGCCGGTCCATGAACGTTTCCGCAGAAAAACTCGCCGATCAGTTGCGCGCAATCGCGACGGGCTGCAGCGCGGAAGTTCTGATCTGAGCCAATTCGCGCAAAGGCAACCATGACGGCGCCAGCCGAAACCCGCTGGCCCGCGGTCATCGCCGCGATTTTTGCCGGCGTGGTCGGCGCGCTTGCGTTCGGCAAGATGTCGCCGGCGCTGCCGCTCCTCACGGCCGAATTCCATCTCTCGCTGATTCAGGCCGGGTGGCTGGTGTCGGCGTTCAACGCGCTCGCCGCAACGAGCGCGATTTTCTTCGGCTTGATTTCCGACCGCATCGGCGCGCTGCGCTTGTGCCTCTCCGGCGTCCTCTGCATCGCCGCCGGCGGGCTGCTGGGCGCGCTCTCCGCGGGCGCGCCGCTCCTGGTCGCGTCGCGGCTGATCGAAGGCCTGGGCTTCATCGCCGCCGTCGTCTCCGCGCCCGGACTGATCACCGCGGCGACGGCGCCCGGACGGCTGGGCGTCGCGTTCGGCCTGTGGGGGAGCTACCTGCCGTTCGGCGTCAGCCTCGCGCTCCTCGCCAGCCCGCCGCTGTTCGCCGCATCCGGCTGGCGCAGCATGTGGGTGCTCGCCGCGCTCGCCGCGCTCGCGTGCGCGCTCATGCTCGCCGCGCAATCGCGCCATTACGCCGGCGTCAGCGGCACGCGCCGCTCGCTCGCGAGCGTCAAGGCGTCGCTTGCCCAGCCGGTGCTGTGGCTGCTCGGCGTGGCGTTCGCGGTATACGCGATCCAGCATATTGCGGTGATCGTCTGGCTCCCCACCTATCTCATCGAGACGCGCGGCGTCACCGTCACTGCGGCCGCGCTCGCCACCGCCGTGGTGGTGTTTGCCAACTGCTTCGGTAACGTTCTCGGCGGATGGCTGATCCAGCGGAACGTCCCGCGCGGGCGCATCATCGCGCTGACGTTCATGGTGACGAGCGTCACCTTCGTCGGCATCTTCTCCACGGCGCTGCCCGACCCGGTGCGCTACGCGCTGGTTGTCTTCTACAGCTTCGTCACCGGCACGGTGCCCGCGGCGGCGCTCTCCGCCGGCATGCGCTATGCGCGCTCGGCCGCCGAAGTCGGCTCGATCCAGGGGCTCATCGTCCATCTCACCCACATCGGCATCTTCTTCGGCACGCCGCTCATCGCCGCCGCCGTGACCTGGGGCGGCTCGTGGGACGCGGCGCTGTGGGTGATGCTCGGCTGCGCCGCGGTCGCGCTACTCTGTGCGTTCGCGATCGGTCGCTACGAGCGGGCGGCAACTCCGGTTTGAAGCGCCGGGGCCGGCGCAGGAGTTCGGGCGTTTTCCGGCGCAGGCCGCGCAGCCGCAAAAGCGCGCGTAGCGTGCCGTGTCCGCGTTCGCCGCGCGGCACGGGCGGCCGGGTGCGGCAATCCGCAACGCCGGCATCCGTCCGCGCTCACGCCGCCGCGCGCGGCAGCGGCGAGCGCTCGATCGCGCGCTCCTCGATCGGCAGGTTGACCAGTCCGGCGAAGATCCCGAGCGCGATCGAGATCAGCCACACGAGCCGATACGAGCCGGTGTGATCGTAGAGATACCCGCCCAGCCATACGCCGACGAAGCTGCCGATCTGGTGGCTGAAGAACACGAAGCCCGAGAGCATCGACATGTAGGCAACGCCGAAAATCCCGGCCACCACGCCGTTGGTGAGCGGCACGGTGGAGAGCCACAGCACGCCGATCACGGCGGCGAACAGGTACACCGAGGTCTCGGTCACCGGCGCGAGGATGAACAGGGCGATGACGACGCTGCGCGAGAAATAGATGAGCGACAGCAGGTTTTTCTTCGTGTACCTTGCCCCGAGCGCTCCGGAACCGTAGGAGCCGATGATATTGAACAGGCCGACGAGCGCCAGCGCGTACATGCCGACGTTGGCCGCGAGACCCTTGTCCGCGACGTACGCGGGGAAGTGCACGGTGATAAAAGCGAGCTGGAAGCCGCAGACGAAATAGCCGGCGGTGAGCAGCAGGAAGCTCTTGTGCGCGAACGCTTCGCGCAACGCCTCGCCGATGCTCTGGGCGGGCGCGCCGCCCGGGCCTTCGCGTCGCTCGACCAGCGCCGTGGCGAGCGGCGCGATCAGCGCGGTGGTGACGGCGAGCACGAGCAGGGCGTTGAACCAGCCGAAGTTCGAGATCAGCGCCTGCGCGTAGGGCAGCATGGCGAACTGGCCGAACGAGCCGGCGGCGCTCGCCATGCCGAGCACCATGCTGCGGCGCTCGGGCGGGAACGCGCGGGTGAGCACGCCGAAGATGATGCTGAAAGTGGTGCAGCCCTGCGCGATTCCGAGAAGCACGCCGGTGGCGAGGCTGAACTGCCAGCCGGTGGTGGAATTCGCCATCAGCACCAGGCCTACAGCGTAGAGCGCCCCGCCCACGAGCAGCACTCGCCCCGCGCCCTTGCGGTCGGCGATCATGCCGAGAAACGGCTGCGATGCGCCCCAAATCAGGTTCTGCAGCGCCAGAGCGAAAGCGAAGGTCTCGCGGCTCCAGCCGAGGTCGAAGGTCATCGGCCTGAGGAACAGCCCGAAGCCCCCGCGCGTGCCCATCGACAGCGTCAGGATAATGCCGCCGCATACGAGCATCAATGTGGGCGTGCGCCAGTTTCCGCTTTTCATTGTTTCCAACTCCCGTGTCGGGTGATCGCGCCGACCCAAACAATTCAGCCGCAGGGCATCCGCGGCAAAAATCGCGATTGTACGCGCAGCCGGATGCGCTTGTCGGCAATGCCTCCGTCGCGATCCGGCCGGCGCACCGGGGCGGTATCCACCGCGGAGGCGCGGCGGGTGCTCTTGTGGCGGCTGTCACGCCGCGGATTTCGCCGTGTCTTGGCGGTATTTGAGCCAGATCAAACCCGGCAGGGCGCGGATGTGAAATTCTGTCTGCATGATTCGCTCTTCCCGGTGAGGTTGCCATGAGCTACAAGACCCTCCTCGTCCATCTCGATTCCGGCGCGCGCTGTCCGGTACGGGTCGAACTCGCGATCAGCCTGGCGCGCCGCTTCGATGCTTATCTGGTCGGCGTGAACGCGTTGACGGCGGTGCGCATCCCCGGCTACGTGAGCGCCGAGGCGGGCGACACTTTCCGCCAGGCCCAGGAACGCACCGTGCGGGAGCAGGCCGCAGAATCCGAAGCCGCTTTCCGGCGTGCCGTCGGGCAGGCGGGCCTTCCCCAGACGGAATGGCGGAACGCCGCCGCCGACGCCCTCGATGCCGTCACGCTGCACGCGCGTTACGCGGACCTGGTAGTGATCGGGCAGCCTGACGATGCCAGCGGCGTCGACCGCGGCTTCGCCGGGCGGCTGGTCCTCGGGGCCGGGCGGCCGATTCTCGTGGTGCCCTTTGCCGGCGAATTCCGCACGCTCGGCAAGCGCGTCCTGGTTGCATGGAATGCCGGCCCGGAAGCGACCCGCGCGGTCACCGATGCGATTCCCCTGCTGCGTCAGGCGGAGGCGGTGCAGGTTCTCGCATTCAATCCCAGTCCCGGCCCGCACGGCGCCATGCCGGGCACCGACATCGGCCTTTACCTGGCGCGCCACGGCGTGCGCATCGAAGTGAACGAGGACTACAACCCGGATATCGACGTCGGCAACGAGATCCTGTCGCGCGCCGCGGACCTGGGCAGCGACCTGATCGTCATGGGCGCATACGGCCATTCCCGCCTGCAGCAGCTGATCATGGGCGGCGCCACTCGCACCATCCTGGAATCCATGACCGTGCCGGTGCTGATGTCGCACTGAACGGCCGCCACGCGAAAGAAGGAAAAATCGCCGGCCGGAGCGCACCGCCGTTGCGCGGCGTCAACGACATGACCATGGGCCCTGGCCCCCCCAAAGGGAGTCAAGCCCTGGCCGCTGCGCCGCCCGCCCGGGTCCTGTCGAGCACCGTCATCGCCGAAGCGACGACGCCCGCCACGTCGGCGAGGTTGGTCGGCACGATCATGGTGTTGTTGGTCTTCGCGAGGTTGCCGAGCGCGCCGATGTAGAGCTCCGCGACCTTGAGGTTCGCCGCCTGCAGCCCGCCTTCCTTCCCGATCGCTTCGGCCACCGCATTCACCGCCGCGGCGGTCGCCTCGCCCTGCGCCTTGTTGATCGCCGATTGCTTCTGGCCTTCGGACTTGAGAATTGCCGCCTGCTTCTCGCCCTCGGCGAGGTTGATCTCCTGCTGCTTCTCGCCCTCGGACTTGGCGATCAGCGCGCGCTTCTCGCGCTCGGCGGTGATCTGCGCCTGCATCGCGCGCAGGATGGTCTCGGGCGGGGTGAGGTTCTTCACCTCGTAGCGCAGCACCTTCACGCCCCAGGAGCGGCCCGCCTCGTCGAGCACGTTGACGATCTGGCGGTTGATCACGTCGCGGCTCTGCAGCGACTGGTCGAGCTCCATCTTGCCGACCTCGCTCCGCAGCGTGGTCTGCGCGAGCTGCACGATCGCGGTGACGTAGTCGGAGGTGCCGTAGGAGGCGAGGCGCGGGTCGGTGACCTGGTAATAGATGAGGCCGTCCACCGCGAGCTGGGTGTTGTCCTTGGTGATGCACACCTGCTCGGCGACGTCCGCCGGCACTTCTTTCAGCGAGTGCTTGTAGGCGACGCGGTCGAAGAACGGGATGATGATATTGAGCCCCGGCTCGAGCACTTGGTGAAACTTGCCCAGGCGTTCGACGACCCAGGCGTTCTGCTGCGGCACCACCCGCACGCCCTCGATCACGAACACCACCGCCAGCGCGACAATGCCGAACGGTATCGCAAACGGCCGGATATCTCCGATGCTGTAGAGGATGAACGTAGCGATGAGAACACCGATGATTTTCGTAAACATGTTGCCTCCCGAAAGGCCTGGAAGTTCGTGGGCGACCCGCGCCGCCGCCAGCCTAGGCAGGCCGGGTCTTGGAAACTTTGAGGGTGTTGCCATCGACTGAGGTGACGTAGAGTATTTCACCGGGCTCGCCGGCGGCATCGCCGGCGACCTGTGCATCCCACAGCGCATCGCGGTATTTCACCCGGGCCTGGCTGGCGTTGCGGTTGACCCAGGAATCGAAGACCGCCGGCTGGCCGACATCGAGCCCCCGCATGCGCTTCGGCAACATCGTCTTTCTGTACTTGTTTACCCAGATCACTCCGGCGACGGCGATGACGGCCGCGGCGACTGCCTGCCACGCGAACGCGCTGCCGGCCCAGGCCACGCCCGCGCCGGCGAACGCGGCGATGCCGAGGACGAGCAGGTAGACGGTGGTGGTGACCAGCTCGGCGACGACGAGGACGAAGCCGGCGATCAGCCAGACGAGATAGGTATCCATGACGAGTGCGGCCCTTCAGCCGCGGACATCCTACAGCAACCGCGCTGCGGCCGCCGCGAGCCGCAACCGACCGGTGCCGCCCGGTTCCCCCGGGCGAGGCATCGACGCGGGTCCGACGCGCGCTTTCTAGGATCGTCCCGACTCCGGTAGACTGCACGCTTCGAACTCGCGGAGCCGGGCCATGATCAAATGGATGGCAATCACCTTTGCCGCCGGAGTGGTGCTGATGGTGATCGAGTACTACGTGGCGCGGAAGAAGAAAGGGGGCGTCACCTACACCGACAGGCAGCGCATCATCGGCATCTTCTGGCTGACGCTGTTCGCCGCCGCGCTGGTCGGCTCCCTCATATGGTTCTCCGCCGACTGAGCGGACGAGCGCCGGTTCAGCCGCCCGGCTTCAGGCCGACCTTCCGGCTCGCCTGCATCTGGTCCCACACCGGCCTGAAGTCATAGGAGGGATAGAAGTCGGTCCGAAAGGCGCCCCACGCCTTCTCTTCGATGACGCGGTTGACCTCGCGCAGTCGTTCGGCGGGGAAGCGCAGGGTCACGACCTGCCCGATGCCCATGCACACGTACCACGAGACGATCTCCACGCCCGGCGGGGGAAAGCTGTCGAAATAACCGGTGCGCTCGAGATGCGCTTCTATCTCGCCGAGCGTCCTGGACTGGTCGTGCCGCAGAAAAATCGTCAGCAACATGAGATTGTCGGACATCACTTGTCCTTTCCGGATCGCCGCCGCCCTTTGGCCCGCAGCGCCTTGCGCAACATGCCTCCGGCCGCGTTCACGCGCTCGGCCACGCCGTCGCCCGGGCGCCCCGGCGTGCCCGGCGCCTTCTCCAAGCGGACCGTTCTGCCGTCGGCGTCGTAGCGGGCGAGACCGGTGAAGGTCCCGCCGATGTCGATCGCGGCTCCCGGCGCGCGCGCCATGGCATTCGGGCGCCGAATCTACAGCGACTCGGCGCGCACGACGTTCTCGATGGCGCCGACGCCCTCGACCTCGCAGCGGACGCGATCACCCGGCTGCAGGAATTTCGGCGGCTTCATGAAGAAGGCGACGCCGGCGGGCGAGCCGGTGCAGATCACGTCGCCGGGATGGAGCGTCATCGCGCGGCTGATGTACTCGACCAGCGCCTCGATGCCGAAGACGAGATCGGCGGTATCGCTCGACTGGCGCACGCTGCCGTTCACCAGCGTCCGCAGCTTGAGCGGCTTGCCCCACTTCAGCTCGTCGGTGGTGACCAGCGCCGGGCCCATCGGGCAGAAGGTGTCGTAGCTCTTGCCGATGAAGTGCGTGCGAAAGAACGGGTTCTCCTCGTGCTCGGCCAGCTGCAGGTCGCGTGCGGAGACCTCGTTGGTGGTGACGAATCCGGCGACATGGTCCTTCACGTCCTTCGCCTTGATGCGCCGCGCCGTGCGGCCGATGATCACCCCGAGCTCGACCTCGTAATCGAGCTTCCTGGTCTCCGGCGGCAGGATGATGTCGTCGAAGGGGCCGGCGATGCTCGAGGTCGCCTTGGCGAGGATCATCGGCTCGCGCGGCGCAATCGCCTTGCCGAGCACGGCCCCGGCCTCGGCCACGTGCGAATGCGTGTTCGCGCCGGCGATCACCAGCTTGCGCGGGACCGGGACCGGCGCGCCGAGCCGCACGCCCTTCGGATCGATCGCCGCGCTCTTCGACTGCGCGGCGACGCGGTCGGCCATCTGCCGCCATCCCGGCTGCTCGAGAAACAGGCGCATGTCCGTGACGGGCTGGCCGATGCCGGTCTCCGTCATGGCTTTCGCGAGATCGACGATGCCGCGGTCGAGCATCAGTCCGGCGCGTTCGGCCCCGAAAGGCCCGTAGCTGATCAGTCGCATGGTTTGTCCTTCAAAGGAGGGGAGAGGGGCGCGCCGCGCCGGAGGACGAAGTCGCGGTTCAGAGGCCGAACGCCCGCGGCAGGACAAGCACGACCCACGGAAAGGCGATCATGAGCAGCAGGCACAGGAACAGGATCAGCAGGTACGGCCACATCGCGCGCGACACCGCGCCGAGCGGCACGCCGGTGATCGAGCAGATGACGAGCAGCATGATGCCGATCGGGGGAATGATCAGCCCGATGCCGAGCGAGGCGACGCTGACGAGCGTGAAGTGCAGCGGATCGATTCCGAGCTGGTTGGATATCGGCATGAGGATGGGAATGAACAGCAGCAGCGCCGGGATGCCGTCGAGCAGCGCGCCGAACAGGATGAACAGCAGGTTGGCCATGACGAGGAAGACGATCGGATTCGTCGACACGCCGATGACGGCCTTCGCCACCTGGTCGGGAATGCCCTCGATCGCGAGCAGCGAGGCGAATGCGGCCGCCGCGCCGAGCACGAGTCCGATGGCTCCGGTGATGGTCGCGGTGTCGACCAGGATGCGGTATATCTTGGCCGCCGTCAGCTCCCGGTACACCAACACCGCCACCGCGAACGCATAGAACACCGCGACGGCCGCGGCCTCCGTCGGCGAGAACACGCCGCCGAGAATGCCGCCGAAGATGATGACAGGCAGCATCAGCGGAATGATGCTGGCGCGGAACGCGCGCCAGGTTTCGCCGGCCGTCGCGCGCGGCTCGCCGCCGGGAAGCTTGCCGCGCCGCGCCTGCACGTACACGAGCAGCATGAGCCCGAGCGCCATCACCAGCCCGGGCAGGAATCCGGCGACGAACAGCGCGCCGACCGAGACGCCGGCGAGAGCGCCGAGGACAACCATCGTGAGGCACGGCGGAATCAGGATGCCCATCGCGCAGGCGGCGGCGATCAGCGCGACGGCGCGCCCGGGCTTGTAGCCGGCGCGGCGCAGCGCGGGAAACATGATCGAGCCGATTGCCGAGGCGTCGGACAGCGAGGCGCCGGAGATGCCGGAGAAGAAGATCTCGGACACGATCACGACCTGCCCCATGCCGCCGCGGATGTGGCCCACGAGGGCGCGCGCGAACGCCACCAGTCGCGTGGAAATGCCCGAGTGTTCCATGATCGCCCCCGCGAGCACGAACAGCGGGATCGCCAGGTAGGTGAAGTTGTCGATGCCGGCGCCCACGCGCTGGGCGATGAGCGCCATGGGCATCGAATCGGGGGTGAGCAGCGCGAGCGCGGTGGACGCGAGCATGGCGAATGCGATCGGCACGCCGCACACGATGAACGCCAGGAAGGCGATGCAGAGGGTCGCGATCACGCGGCGTGCTTCGCGGCGGCGGGCCGCAAGACGCGCAGGCCCTGCTCCAGTCCGAAGAGCGCCATCAGTCCGGCGCTGAAGGCGACTGCGACGAATTCCCAGCCATGGGAGATCTGCAGCGTCGCATAGGTCGCGTCCCAGGTCTGCCGCACCATGCGGATCGCCAGCACCAGCAGCAGCACCGAGCTCGCGGTAACGACGGCCGCGACGAAGAATCCGAGCAACTTGCCGAGCTTCGGAAAGGCGCGGCTTACGACCAGGCCGATTCCAAAATGGAGGCCGCGCCGCAGCGCCAGCGTGCTGCCGAGAAAGGCGGTGCACTGGAACAGCAGCACGGTGAACTCCGAGACCCAGGCAATCGGAATGTGCAACCAGTAGCGGCAGACGACGTCGGCGAGGATGACGACCGCGAACACCAGCACCATCGCGGCCGCCACGGCCTCCACGGCGAGTTCGATCGCCCGGCAGGTCTGCCGCATGCGACGCTCGCGCCTAGTTGGGCGAGTAGCCGACGACCTTGATGACGCGGTCGACCAGGTCCTTACCGATCTTGGCCTTCTGCTGCTCGAAGACCGGCAGCGACGCCTTCTTCAGCGCGGGAATGTCCGGCTTCACGATGGTGACGCCGTGGTCGGTGAGCAACTTCATCGCCTCGCGCTGCGTCTCCAGCGGCGCCTTGGCGTCCGCATCGATGAACCAGGCGTCGTTCGTCTTGCGGAACGTGGTGGTGATGATCTGCTCGATCAGGTTCTGCGTATCCTTGTTGAGCCGCTTCCACCACGCCATGTTCGCGATCACGATGCCGGGGGTGACGATGTGCTGCACCTCGGTGTAGTACTTGGCGGTCTCGTAGAACTTGAACGCAGTGACGAGCTCGATGCTCACGTCGGCACCGTCGAGGATGCCCTGCTGCAGGCTGGTGTAGACGTCACCGAGGTTCATCACCACCGGCTGGCCGCCGAAGACCTTCACGATGTCGACCAGCACCGGATCCGGCTGCTCGCGGATCTTCTGGCCGACGAAGTCGCCGGGAGCGGCGATGGGCTTCTTGGAGAGGATGCCGCGGCCGCCGGCGCTGCACCACGTGAGGAACTTGAGCCCGCTTGCCTCGATCTTGTCGCCGATCTCCTTGCCGAGCGGGCCGTACGCCAGCGCGTTCCACGCCTTGCGGTCCTTGAACAGGAACGGCAGGTCCCAGATGCCGTGCTCGTGCACGACGTTCTGGGTGTAGGAACCGGCGTTCGTCGACATCTGCACCGCGCCGAGCTGCACCGCCTCGAGGGCGTCCTTGGGCGAGCCCAGCTTGCCGTCGGAGAGCAACTCGACCGTGATCTTGCCGCCGCTGCGCTTCTCGATCTCGTTCTTGAACGCGACCATGCCCTGGTAGTAACCGAAGTTCCGGTTGATGATGTCGCCGAATTTGATGGTCATGGTCGGGTAGTCCGCGGCGCCGGCAGGCGTGACCGGAAGAACGGACAGAAAGGCGGCGCCGAGAACGGCGCCAAGCAGACGCAAAGCGGGATACATGCGGACCTCCTCCAGTGGGTTCAGGGGGAAATCTTCTTCAGCGGCGCCTCCCCCAACGCGCCGCAGTTTGGGCACAAGCAATATAATTCGTCAACAGATCGAACGCGAGAGTCCGTCCAGCGGACACGCGACGGCGGACAACCAGGGGCGAGGACACGACCGGATGAACCAGCGGGGCCGGGGAGCGAAGGGCGCCGATTCGTCGCAGCTGCGCGGGGTCGTCAGGACCCTCTCGGTACTGCGCGCCCTCAACCATGAGAACCGCGCGACGGTGACCGGGCTCTCGCTCAGGACGGGCATCCCGCGCCCCTCGCTCTACCGCATCCTCGACACGCTGTGCGGCGCCGGCTACATCCGCCGCCGTCTCGATGAGGAACGCTACGAGCTCACGACGCTGGTCCGCACGCTGAGCGAAGGGTTCACCGAAGAGGCGTGGGTGTGCGAAGTGGCGGTGCCGGTGCTCGCCGACCTTCAGCTCGAGGTCATCTGGCCCACCGATATCGCGACCTTCATGAGCGATGCCATGTATCTGCGGGAGACCACGCGCCCCCGGAGCCCGCTCACCATCGATCGCGCGACCACGGGGCTGCGGCTCCCGATGCTGCTCTCAGCGACCGGGAAGGCCTATATCGCCTACTGTCCCGAGCCGGAGCGCGTGTCCATTCTCGAGCGTCTGGCGCGCTCCAGGCTGGCGGAGGACGCACTCGCCCGAAACCCGCGCCTCGTGCATCAGATCCTCTCGGAGACCCGCAAGAACGGATACGGGCAACGCAGCGGGAAGTCATTCAGGCCGGAAACCGGATCCATCTCGGTGCCGGTGCTGTCCGGGGACCAAGTCAAGGCGTGCCTGAATATCACCTTCATCTCCTCGGCCCTCACGCCGCGGGAAGCGGCCGCGCGGCACCTGCCAGCGCTCAAGGCGGCGGCGCGCAAGATCGAGACGGCGCTGAGCAAGGGGGGTGCGCCGCAATAGGATCGCCCTGCCGCGGCGCAGGAACGCGGCAATCCGGCATCAACGCCTGACGCCCGGCGTCTCGATCGGCAGGCCTTGCGCGCGCCAGGCAAGAAACAGCTCCAGGTCGAGAAATTCCTGCGCCCCATAGGGGAACATTTCCGCGCGCACCCCGGAAAGACAGGCGCGCAGCCGGCGCTCCGCCGAGCCCACGGTCTGCCACTCGAGGCGATAGGCGGGATAGCCGTTGGGGTGCCCCTGGCTGATGGTTTCCGCAAGGAGTGTTTTCCCCCAGTTCGCCTCGTGGCAATGCGCGCAGGCGAGGTTCATCTGCCCGCGCCGCCGGTAATACATCGCGCGCCCGGCTTCGAAATGCCGGCGCGCCGGCCCGTCGATGCTGACCAGGATGGGCGCGCCGCGCGACTGGTAGGCGAGATACGCGGTGATCGAGAGCAGATCCTCCGACTCGTAGCCGAAGGGCTCCGCGCCCTGGCGCTCGCTGCGGCAGCGGTTGATGCGGCCCTCGAGGCTGAGGAGCTTCCCGCTGGCCGCATCGATGGCCGGATAGCGCGCCGCCACGCCGCGCATGCTCTTTGCCGCGTCCTGATGGCAACTCGCGCAGGACTGCGCGTTTTTGCCGGCGGCCTCGCGCCACAGCTTCTCGCCGCGCTCGACCCACAGCATCGCGGGATTGGCGAATTCGTCGTTCTGCAGCGCGCGCAGGTCCGGGGTGAGGAAGGCCGAGCCCGATCTGAGCCGATCGAGTGCAATGCCGCGCTCCTGCGCCGCAGCGGCAGCACCGGCGAGCGCAAGCGCCGCGAAGACGGCCGCGCCGCCCGGCTTCATCCGCTCACCACGATCGGCTGCCGCACCCGCTCCTGCGTCCCCGCGTCGTCGATCCAGGTGAACTCGAGCTCGCCGCTCGCCTCGGCGACGGTGTAGAACTGCAGGTACGGATTGGCCGCGATGCCCGAGGACAGGTCGGCGCGGAATACTTCGACGCCGTTGTAGCGGCAGGAGAAGGCATTGATGACGTTGCGCTTGATCAGGCCTCCGACATCGTCACGGCGAAACCCGGTTTCCATCGGATGCTGGATGATGATCCGGATCTCGATGACTTCGCCGCGCTTCGCCTCGCGCGGCATCTGTACGCGCGCAACCATGTGCCGGTTCCCTTTTAACTCTCGTCAAGGCACGCGGAAAGGGTCACCACGACCCGGGCCGAATCGGACCAGAACGAACCGTCGGAGAGCTCGGCAAGGGCCGTCACGCGCTGGCTGCCGGCGAGCCGGACACGCGAACTGATCTCCGCCTTTCCGCTGCGCGGGCCCAGATGAAATGTCGCCATGCGGGCAACCGGGTTTCTGTCCGAGAACAGGTAGATGCTTTTCACGTAGTCGGAAGGCGTCATGGGGCTGTCGACGCTGAGCTTGATCGGGACCGAGTTGCCGTTATCGGCGAGCTGCGGCAGTTCGATCCTGACCTTTCCCTGGTGCACGGGCGCCCCGCTGGTCACCGCAAAGACGATCAGTTCGACAAGATTGGTCTGCGCACAGGCCGGCTCGGGAACGTTCGACAGGACCAGCGCCCCGAGCGAGCCGGCGAGAAAATCCCGACGCTTCATCTCGGCGCCTCCCGTAGCGTGGCGAGATACGCCACCACGTCTTCCACCTGCTGCGCCGAAAGGATCGGCTTGCCGCGATACGCGCTCGCGACGCGGTTCAGGCCTTCGATGCGGTAGTAGGCGGGCATCGGCGTGGCCGGGCCGATCCGCGTCGAGTCGACGATGCGCAGGCGCAGTTGCGCCGTCGAATGCTTCGCTCCGACGCCGGCGAGGGGCGGCGCGATATTGCCCATGAAGCGCTCGTTTTCGGCACTGCCCGCGCCGGGCACCACGTGGCAGAGAATGCACCCGCCTTCATTGCGGTCGAGCGCGGTGCTTCGACCGCGAGCGGGGTCCCCCGGCTCGTCGGTGAGCGGCGCGCGTATCGCATCGCCTTCGACGCGATACGCGACCAGCGACTGCGCCGCCGCGACCGTCGCGGTTCCCACTGCCGCTGCAAGGAAAATAATCCGCGCGCTCAAGCCATCGTCAGACCGTGATTTTTCAACGGCAGCGAGCGGATGCGCTTGCCGGTCGCGGCGAAGATGGCGTTGAGCAGCGCCGGCGCAACCGGCGCCTGCGCCGGCTCGCCGACACCGCCCCAGAACCCGCCCGTGGGCGCGAGCACCATCTCGACCCTGGGCATCTCCTTGAGGCGCAGCATCGGGTAGTCGTGGAAATTCGACTGCTCGACGCGTCCGTCCTTGATGGTGATCTCGCCCCACATGATCGCGGTCAGCGCGTACACCACCGAGCCCTGGATCTGCGCCAGGATGTTGTCGGGGTTCACGGCGTAGCCGCAATCGATCCCCTGCACGATGCGATGGATCTTGATCCCGCCCTTGTCGTTTACCGAAACCTCGATCACCGCGGCGGTGTAGCTGCCGAACGGCTCGGTCACCGCGATGCCGCGGAACACGCCCTGGGGCAGCGGATTGCCCCAGCCTGCCGCCTTGGCGACGGCTTCGAGCACGCCGAGCGGCCTCTTTTCGCCGGCGAGCAGCATGCGGCGATATTCATACGGATCCTTGCCTGCGGCATGCGCCAGCTCGTCCATGAAGCACTCGCGGGCGACCGGATTCTGAGACGACGACACGGTGCGCCAGAAACCCACCGGCACGTGAGTATCGCGCTGCGCATATTCCATGCGCACATTGGGAACGCCATAGGGAAAGTCGACGAACCCATCTACCGCCGTGGGATCGATGCCATCCTTGAGCGGCAGCTTGAGCAACGTCGAGAGGATCGAGGGCGCGGCAATGCGCGTATACCAGCCGGTCGGATTGCCCGAGGCGTCCAGCCCCGCCTTCAGGCGATAGAGCGCAACGGGGCGGTAGAAATCGTGCTGCGTGTCCTCCTCGCGCGTCCACAGCGACTTGACCGGCGTGCCTTCCATGGTCTTGGCGATGCTGACGCCGATGCGCGTGAAGTCCTGGCCGGTGCCGCGCCGGCCGAAACCGCCGCCCAACTGCACCTTGTGCACTTCGACGTTCTCCAGCGGCACGCCTGCCGTTGCCGCCGCGACCGCGAGGGTCCCCTCGGCGTTCTGCGTGGAGGTCCACACTTCGACGCGACCGTCCTTGATCACGGCGGTGCAGCCCATGGGCTCCAGGGGTGAATGCGCGAGGTACGGCGTGAAGTATTCCGCCTCGATTACGTTGGCAGCGGAAGCCAGCGCCTGATCGACGTCTCCGGCGCGCCTCATCACCGGGGCGGCAGGCTGGGCCTGCCCGGCGCGCAGGAACTCCATGATGCTCGCGCTCGAGACATTGCCGTTGGCGCCGATGTCCCATTCGAGCGGCAGATCCTTCAGCGCCTCTTTGGCGCGCCACCAGTTGTCTGCGATCACCGCCACGGCGCCGTCGTTATCGACCGCCACAACCTTGATGATGCCGCGCCGGCCCTGGACCCTGGCGGCGTCGAAGGACTTGAGCTTGCCGCCGAACACCGGGCACTGCGCGACCGCGGCGTACACCATGCCGGGCAGTTGCGTGTCGATGCCGTAGCGCTGCATGCCGCGCACCGTCGCCGGAATGTCGAAACGCGGCATCGACTTGCCGACGATCTTCCAGTCCTTCGGATCCTTCAGCTTCACCTCTTTCGGCGGCTCGAGCCTGGCGGCCGCGTTCGCCACCTTGCCGAAGCTCGTCTTCCTGCCGCTCGGCGTATGCGTGATCACGCCGCTGGCGGCCACGCATTCCGCGGCCGGGACGTTCCATTTCTGCGCCGCCGCGGCGATCAGCATCTCGCGCGCCGTCGCTCCGCCCTTTCTCAGGTATTCCTGCGAAAGGCGGATGGTCCGGCTGCCCACCGACGCCATGTCGCCCCACACGCGCTTGCGCAGGATGTGCTCGTGCGGCGAAGCATACTCGACGCGCACTTTTTTCCAGTCGCATTCGAGCTCTTCCGCGACCAGCATCGGCGCCGACGTCATGCTGCCCTGCCCCATCTCGGCGCGCGCGTAGCGGATGATCACGCTGTCATCCGGGCGGATCACCACCCAGGCGTCGATTTCGACACCTTTGTCTTCGGCGCCCGCCTTTGCGGCGAGCGCCGAGGGCAGGTGAAAACCGATCGCCAGCCCGCCGCCGACGGCGGCGGAAGTTTTCAGAAATTCGCGACGTGATGCATCGAATGTGGTTGTCATGATCGCCCCTTAGGCCTTGGCCGATTGCCGGACCGACTTCGCCGCGGCGTGGATCGCCGTGCGGATGCGCGCGTACGTGCCGCAGCGGCAGATATTCGTCATTGCCGCATCGATGTCCGCATCGCTCGGATCCGGATTCTTCTTCAACAGCGCCACCGCGACCATGATCTGCCCCGACTGGCAGTAGCCGCACTGCGGCACCTGGTGATCGATCCAGGCCTGCTGCACCGCGTGCAGTCTGCCCCCGCGGGCGATCGCCTCGATGGTGGTGATCTTCTTGCCCGCCGCCGCCGACACCGGGAACGAGCACGAGCGCACCGGCTCGCCGTCGACATGCACGGTGCACGCTCCGCACTGCGCAATCCCGCAGCCGAACTTCGTGCCCTTCATGTCCAGCACGTCCCGCAGCGCCCACAGCAAGGGCATTTCGGGCTCGACGTCGAGTTGACGCGGCCGGCCGTTGACGGTGAATTTGATCATGGAGCCTCCTCTTTCGCGATGGTTGTTTTCGAAACAATGACGCCAAGGTTATTCCTGCTCCGAACCGGGATCAAGTGCTGCATGCGGTGCGCCGCACCAATCCAGGAAAAGATCGGGCACAAACGACGCAAAGCGCGCAAGGAAAACCTTCCGTTTGCAAAGCCTTGCGCCTTTGCGCTTAACTGAATCGGGTAAAGTCCGGCTTGCGTTTTTCGAGGAAGGCGGAGAAAGCTTCCTTCGCCTCGGGCGAATTCAGGCGCTCGCCGAAAGCTCTCGCCTCCCTTGCCATCGCCTGCTCGACCGCGGCGATCATGCCCTGCTTCATCAGCGATTTGGTCAGGCGCAGCGCGGCGGGCGGCTTGGCCGCGAGCTTGCGCGCGCTCGCCAGCGCCGTGTCGAGGAGCTCGCCCGGCGCGACGATCTCGTTGATAAGCCCGATCTCCTTCGCCTTGTCGGCGCCGAACGGCTCGCCCAGCAGCAGCAGCTCGGCCGCGCGCGCCCAGCCGGCCAGCCGCGCAAGCAGAAAGCTCGACGCCGCCTCGGGGACCAGCGCGAGGTTCACGAACGGCAGGACAAACTGCGTGCCCGGCGCCGCATACACGAGGTCGCAATGCAGCAGCATGGTGGTGCCGATGCCGATCGCTGCGCCGCTCACCGCCGCCACCAGCGGCTTGTCGAAATGGCTGAGCACGCGCAGGAAGCGGAACGTCGGCGCATTCTCGTCGCGCGGCGGATTGGCGAGGAAATCGGAAAGGTCGTTGCCGCTGGTGAATATCCCGGGCTTGCCGTGGAACAGCACCACGCGCACCGCGCCGTCGGCGGCAGCGGCATCGAGCGCCTCGGCGAGCGCGCGGTACATCGCGACGGTGATCGCGTTCTTCTTCTCGGCGCGGTCGAACCCGATCCGCAGCACGCCGTCGCGGCACTCGGTGAGAATGTGCCCCATCGCTCAGGCAGCCGGCAGCTTGTAGTCCTTGAAATCCTGCCGCAATTTGGTCTTGAGCAGCTTGCCGGTGGCGGTGTGCGGCAGCTGCTCGACGAACGCGACGTCGTCCGGCAGCCACCACTTGGCGATCTTGCCCTCGTAGAATTTGAGCAGCTCCTCGCGCGTGACGCTCGCGCCCGGCTTTTTCACCGCGATCACCAGCGGCCGCTCGTCCCACTTCGGGTGACGCACGCCGATCACCGCCGCTTCCGCGATCGCCGGGTGCGCCACGGCGATGTTCTCGAGGTCGATCGAGCTGATCCACTCGCCGCCGGATTTGATCACGTCTTTCGAGCGGTCGGTGATCTGCATGTAGCCGTCCGCATCGATCGTGGCGACGTCGCCGGTCGGGAACCAGCCGTCGCGCAGCGGATTGCCGCCTTCGCCCTTGAAGTATTCCTTCAGGATCCAGGGCCCCCGCACCAGCAGGTCGCCGAAGGCTTTGCCGTCACACGGCAATTCCTTGCCCTCGCCGTCGACGATCTTCATGTCGACACCGTAAAGCGGCCGGCCCTGCTTGTTCTGCAGCGCGACGCGCTCCTCCTTCGGCAGGGTAAGATGCTTCGCCTTGAAGGTGCACGCCGTGCCGAGCGGGCTCATCTCGGTCATGCCCCAGGCGTGCAGCACCTGCACGCCGTAGTCGTCCTGGAAGGCGCGGATCATCGCCGGCGGGCAGGCCGAGCCGCCGATCACGGTGCGCTTGAGCGTGGAAAACTTGAGGTTGTTGCCCTTCACGTGAGCCAGAAGGTTCAGCCACACCGTCGGCACGCCCGCGCTCAAGGTAACCTTCTCCGCCTCGAACAGCTCGTACACGCTCTTGCCGTCGAGCCCGGCGCCGGGAAACACCATCTTCGCGCCGACCGCCGCGCAGGCGTACGGCAGGCCCCAGGCGTTGACGTGGAACATCGGCACCACCGGCAGCACCACGTCGCGCGCCGAGAGATTCAGCGCATCGGGCAGCGCCGCCGCGTACGAATGCAGCACGGTGGAGCGATGCTCGTACAGCACCCCCTTGGGGTTGCCGGTCGTTCCCGAGGTATAGCAAAGCGACGAAGCGGTGCGCTCGTCGAACTCCGGCCAGGCGTAATCGGCCGAGTGGGAATTGACCAGCTCCTCGTAGCAGACCGGATTGGGCAGCGAGGTGGCCGGCATGTGGGCGCGATCGGTCATGATCACCCAGCCCTTCACCGCCTTGCAGCTGGCGGCGATCTTCTCCACCAGCGGCACGAAAGTCAGGTCGACGAAGAGATGGGTGTCCTCGGCGTGATTGACGATGTAGACGATCTGCTCCGGGAACAGTCGCGGGTTGACGGTGTGCATGACCGCGCCCATGCCCGACACCGCGTAATAGGTCTCGAGATGGCGGTAGCCGTTCCAGGCGAGCGTGCCGATGCGTTCGCCCCGCTTGACGCCGAGCGCCGTCAGGGCGCTGGCGAGCTGGCGCGAGCGCTTGTGGGCCGCGGCGTAGGTGTAGCGGTGCACGGCGCCGGCGCCGTCCTTTCCGGGGCCTTCGACCGTGCGCGACACGATCTCGGTATCGCCATGATAACGCTCGGCGTGCATGATCAGCGACGAAATCAGGAGTGGCATATCCATCATCAGGCCGCGCATCATGTGTCTCCTCCGGGAATGCGGTTCAGGGTCCGTCGCGATATCGGGCAGCGGACTTTTGCTGGTCCGGGGCAAGTTACTCTGCGCGGAATTTCGTGTCAACCGAGCGCACCGGGGTCGTCCTTGACCCCTCCGGCGAACTTGTCTAACATCGAATCAAACGCGGAGCGTCGCGCTCCCATAAAAAAAGTCCCTGCCCGCGAGGGCGCCACCGTTCGAGGAGATGCCATGAAGCCACGCCACGTCCGCTCATTGTTAGCATTGGCCGGCGCCGGCCTGTTCGCCGCCGCCGCATTGCCCGCCGCCGCCGACCAGACGGTAAAAATCGCCTACATCGACCCGCTCTCCGGCGCCTTTGCCAACGTCGGCGAGCAGGGATTGAAGCAGTTCCAGTTCGTCGCCGACGACATCAGCAAGCGCGGGCTTGCCGGTCCGGGCGTCAAGCTCGAGGTCGTGCCCTTCGACAACAAGGTGAGCCCGCAGGAGAGCCTGAACCAGCTCAAGCAGGTCATCGACGGCGGCATCCGCTATATCACCCAGGGCAACGGCTCCGGGGTCGCGGGCGTGCTGATCGACGCGGTGAACAAGCAGAACGAGCGCAATCCGGGCCAGTCGATCCTGTACCTCAACTACGCCGCGGTCGATCCCGATTTCACCAATTCCAAGTGCAGTTTCTGGCACTTCCGCTTCGACGCCAACAGCGACATGAAGATGGAGGCGCTCACCGACTACCTCGCCAAGGACAGGAACATCCACGCGGTGTACCTGATCAACCAGAACTACTCCTTCGGCCAGGCGGTGGCGCGCGCGGCAAAAGAGTATCTGGCGCGCAAGCGCCCCGACATCAGGATCGTCGGCGACGACCTGCATCCGCTCGGACAGGTGAAGGACTTTTCTCCCTACGTCGCCAAGATCAAGGCCTCCGGCGCCGACACCGTGATCACCGGCAACTGGGGCAACGACATGTCGCTGCTGGTGAAGGCGGCGAGGGACGCCAATCTCAACGTCAACTTCTATACCTATTACGCGGGGGGCCTGGGCACGCCGACCGCTCTCGGCGAGGGCGCCGTCGGCAAGGTGAAGCAGATTACCGAATGGCACTCCAACGTTACGCCCGACAAGGTCGGGAAGTTCGCCGCCGCATTCAAGAAGAAGTACGGCATCGATTTCTATTACCTGCGCGTCAACACCGAGATGTACATGCTCGCCGAAGCGATGCGGCAGGCGAAGTCGGCCGATCCGCTGGCGGTGGCGAGGAAGCTCGAGGGCATGAAGTGGATGAGCGACACCGGCGAAGTCGAGATGCGCGCGACCGACCACCAGCTCACCAACCCGCTCTACATCTCGACGCTGGAGAAAACCGCAGCCAAGGGCGGTCCGAAGGACGTCAGGAACGACGTCGAGAACACCGGCCTCGGGTTCGAGACCGTCGCGGTCATCCCGGCCTACGTCGCCGCGCAGCCCACCTCCTGCCAGATGCAGCGTCCCTAAGGACCGGGGATCCGAATCCGGAATCCGGAATCCGGCAAACCATTCTGACCGGGCGCTCGCGCCCGGTCTTTGTTTGCAGGCACATGGAATTCTTCCTCACCTCGCTGCTGAACGGCGTCTCCTACGGGCTGCTGCTGTTCATGCTGTCCTCGGGACTCACGCTCATTTTCTCCATGATGGGCGTGCTCAATTTCGCCCACGCGAGCTTCTACATGCTGGGCGCATATTTCGCCTACCAGACGAGCCAGCTGATCGGATTCTGGCCGGCGCTCGCGGTCGCGCCGCTCGCGGTGGGCGCAATCGGCATGGCGGTGGAGCGCTGGGGATTGCGCCGCGTGCACCGGTACGGCCACGTCGCCGAGCTGCTGTTCACCTTCGGGCTCGCCTTCCTGATCGAAGAAGCGGTGCATCTGGTGTGGGGGCGGTCCTCGGTCGACTACCGCGTGCCGGCGGACCTCGACGGGCCGCTGTTCACGATCTACGGCAGCGCCTATCCGATCTACCGCGGCTTCATGATGCTGGTGTCGGTGAGCATGCTCGTCGGCGTCTGGCTGACGCTCACGCGCACGCGCATCGGCCTCATCGTCCAGGCCTCGCTTACCCATCCGGAGATGGTCGAGGCGCTGGGGCACAACGTGCCGCGCGTATTCATGCTGGTGTTCGGCGGCGGCGCGGCGCTCGCCGGCCTCGCCGGCGTCATCGGCGGCAACGCCTTCGTCACCGAGCCCGGCATGGCGGCGGCGGTGGGTCCGATCGTATTCGTGGTGGTCGTCGTCGGCGGCATGGGCTCGCTCGCCGGCGCCTTCGTCGCCTCGCTGCTGATCGGCATCCTGCAGACGTTCTCGGTGGCGATCGACTATTCGCTCCTCGACCTGTTTCGCGAGATCGGCCTCGAGGTGGGCCCGGGCGCCCCGCTCTACGACGTCTGGAAGCTGACCCTGTCGCAGGCCGCGCCGGTGCTGCCGTTCCTGATCATGGTGCTCACGCTGATGTTCCGCCCCAAGGGGATCATGGGCACGCGCTCCGACTGATGCGTTACCAACCGCTCAATCTCGGCCGCTGGATGCTGTGGGGCGCGACGGTGGTTTTTCTCGCCCTCCTGCCGCAGTGGTTCACGCAGAGCTTCGCGCTCACGCTCATGAGCCAGATGTGCACCTTCATCATCTTTGCGCTCTCCTACAACATGCTGCTCGGCCAGAGCGGCATGCTGTCCTTCGGCCACGCGGTGTACTCGGGCCTGGGGGCGTACTTCGCCATCCATGCGCTCAACCTGATCGCCAGGGGACAGATCGCCCTGCCGGTTTCGCTGCTGCCTCTCGTGGGCGGATTCGCCGGCGTGCTGTTCGGCCTCCTCTTCGGCTACGTCACCACGCGCCGGGCCGGCACTACCTTCGCGATGATCTCGCTCGGCCTCGGCGAGATGGTGTTTTCCTGCTCTCTCATGTTCCCGGGCTTCTTCGGCGGCGAGGCCGGCATCACCTCCAACCGCGTCGTCGGGCGGCCCGTGCTCGGCATCACCTACGGGCCGCAGGTCCAGGTCTATTACCTCATCGCCGCATGGACCTTCGTCTGCATGGCGGCGATGTTCGCCCTCACCCGCACGCCGCTCGGGCGCATCGCCAACGCCGTGCGCGACAACCCCGAGCGCGCCGAGTTCATCGGCTACGACACGCAGACGGTGCGCTTCCTGACGCTGGTGCTCGCCTCGTTCTTTGCCGGAGTATCGGGCGGCCTGTCGGCGATCAACTTCGAGATCGTCACCGCGGAAAATGTCGGCGCCGTGCGCTCGGGCGGGGTGCTGCTCGCGACCTTCATCGGCGGCACCGGATTTTTCTTCGGCCCCATCATCGGCGGCGTCATCTTCGTCTTCTTCGTCGTGGCCCTGTCCAGCTATACCGGCGCCTGGCTCCTCTACCTCGGCCTGTTCTTCGTCATCATGGTGATGGTTGCGCCCGGCGGCCTGGCGAGCATCCTTGCGATGAATCTGCGCATGGCGAGGTTCGGGCAGCTCCGGCGCCTGCTCCCGGGGTACGGCGCGGCGCTGGGCGCCGGCCTTCCAGCGCTCCTGGGTTTCGTCGGCCTGGTCGAGATGATCTACCGGCTTTCCGGCGACGAGGGAACCGGCGCCGAAATGAAGCTCCACGGCATCGCCGTCGACGTGCATGCGCTCACGCCCTGGCTCGCCTGCGCCGCGCTGCTGCTGTCGGGCGGATTTTTCTGCCGCCTCGCCTGGCGCCGGGTGCGGCGCGAATGGGACGACGGCGAGCGCATCATCACCGAGAAAATCGCAGCATGACGAACGCGATCGAACTCGAGCGCGTCAGCAAGAGCTTCGGCCGCACCGAGATCATCCGCGGCGTCGATCTGGCGATCCCCCGCGGCGAGCGGCATGCGATCATCGGGCCGAACGGCGCCGGAAAATCGACGCTGTTCAACCTCATCAGCGGCCGGCATCGCGTCTCGAGCGGCAGCATCCGCCTCAACGGCGAGGACATCACCGGCCTTGCGCCCTGCCGCATCAACCGCAGGGGCCTCGCACGCAGCTTCCAGGTGACCAACATCTTCCACCGGCTTTCGGTGTTCGAGAACATCCGCTGCGCGGCGCTGTGGTCGCTCGGCTATAAATATTCGTTCTGGCACCGCCTCGACGGCCTGCGCGACGCGAGGCGGCGCGCGGAGGAAGTGATGGAGGCGATCGGACTGAAACGCCGGCGCGACACGCCGGCAGGCGTGCTCTCCTACGCCGAGCAGCGCGCGCTCGAGATCGGCGTCACCGTCGCCGGCGGCGCCGACGTGATCCTGCTCGATGAGCCCACCGCCGGCATGAACCGCACCGAGACCGTCGCCGCCGTCGAGCTGATCCGCGGCATTACGCAGGGCAAGACGCTGGTCATGGTCGAGCACGACATGAGCGTGGTGTTCGAGCTCGCCGACCGCATCTCGGTGCTTGTCTACGGCGAGGTGATCGCCTGCGACAAACCCGGGGCGATCCGCGCCAACAAGGCGGTGAAGGAAGCCTACCTCGGCACGACGCTGGAAAATGCGTAAATCGTGAATCGGAAATCGGAAATCGTCGAGCGCAGAGCCGTTCCGGTCGCCGTGGGCCTCGGCGCGGCCACGATTCCCGATTCCCGATTCACCGGGTCGAGCCAGGTGATGCGGCCTGATCTCGCGGAGGAGCCGTGTTAGAAGTCAGGGACCTGCACGCCTTCTACGGCAAGAGCCACATCCTGCATGGCGTGCACCTCGACGTGCGCAAGGGCGAATGTGTGAGCCTGCTCGGCAGGAACGGCGTCGGCCGCTCCACCACCGTCAAGGCGATCATGGGCATGGTGGAGGCGAGCGGCTCGGTGAAGTTCCGGGGAGAGGAGATGGTCGGCCTCGACACCTTCCGCATCGCGCACAAGGGGCTGGGATACGTTCCCGAGAACCGCGACATCTTCCCCACTCTCACCGTGACGCAGAATCTCGTGCTGGGGCAGAAACGCAACCGCCGGCCGGGGCGCTGGACGATCGCGGATGCCCTGCGGCTGTTCCCGCGCCTGGCGGAGCGCGCCGGCGCGCCGGCGGGCGTGCTCTCCGGCGGCGAGCAGCAGATGCTGACCCTCGCCCGCACGCTGATGGGCGACCCGGAGCTGGTCATGATCGACGAGCCGACCGAAGGCCTGGCGCCGAAGATCGTCGAGCTGGTCGCCGAGCTGTTCCGCGAGATCAAGCGCCGCGGCGTTTCGATACTGCTGGTGGAGCAGAAGCTCGCCATCGCGCTCGACCTCTCCGAACGGCTGTACGTGATGGGGCGCGGCAGCATCGTGTTCGAGGGCACGCCGCGGGAGCTGCGCTCGAATAGTACAATCCGCAAGGAGTGGCTGGAGGTATGACCCCGCCACCGCCTCGGCGGTGGCGGGTCTTCTGGAGAGATCGAATGAGCGCAGCAGAGTATTCCGTCCACGGCCCGGTCGCCGTCATCGCCTTCAACAATCCGCCGATGAACACGCTGGCGCACGCGATGCGGGTCGCCGTGCTCGAGCAGCTGCAGCAGGCGCTCGGCGATGCCGCGGTGAAGGCGATCGTGCTGATCGGCGGCGGCCGCGCGTTCTCGTCCGGCGCCGAGATCCGCGAGTTCAATACGCCCAAGGCGGTCGCCTCGCCCAACGTGCGCGAGCTGATCGCGATGATCGAAGCCGCGCCGAAGCCGGTGATCGCGGCGATCCACGGCGTGGCGATGGGCGGCGGGCTCGAGCTCGCGATGGGCTGCCATTACCGCGTGGTCTCGCCCGGCGCGCAGCTTGCGCTGCCGGAGGTGAAACTCGGCCTGTCGCCCGGCGCGAGCGGCACCCAGCGCCTGCCGCGGCTGATCGGCGTGGAGGCCGCGCTCAACATGATCGTGAGCGGCAACACCGTCGCCTCCGACAAGCTCGCCGACACCGCATTGATCGACGAACTGGTGCAAGGGGAGCTGCTCGCCGGGGCGCTCGCATTCGCCGGCCGGCTGCTTGCCGCCAACAAGCCGATACGGCGGGTGCGCGACATCCGCATCGATTATCCGCACCACGAGGCCTTCTTTCAGTTTGCCCGCAACAGCGTCGCGGCGGTGACCCGGAATTTTCCCGCGCCGCTCAAGTGCGTCGAGGCCGTCGCCGCGTCCGTGACCCTGCCGTTCGACGAAGGCCAGAAGTTCGAGCGCCAGTGCTTCGACACCCTGGTCCAGACGACCGAGAGCAAGGCCCTGCGGCATGCGTTCTTCGGCGAGCGCGCCGCCGCCAAGATCCCCGACGTTCCCGAGGACACGCCGCTGCGGCCGATTCAATCGGCGGCGGTGATCGGTGCAGGCACCATGGGCGGCGGCATCGCCATGAACTTCGCCAACGCCGGCATTCCGGTGACGCTGCTGGAGACGAAGCAGGAGGCGCTCGATCGGGGCCTGGCGACGGTGCACAGGAATTACGAAGGCTCGCTGAAGAAGGGGCGCCTGACGCAGGCCGACTTGGACAAGCGCCTGGGACGAATCCATGGCACCCTCTCCTACGACGACATCCGCGACGCCGACATGGTGATCGAGGCGGTGTTCGAGGACATGGGCGTCAAGGAGCAGGTGTTCCGCAAACTCGACGAGGTGATGAAGCCGGGCGCGATCCTCGCCACCAACACTTCGACCCTGGACGTCAACCGGATCGCCGCCTTCACCCGGCGTCCGCAGGACGTCATCGGCACGCACTTCTTCAGCCCGGCGAACGTGATGAAGCTGCTCGAAATCGTGCGCGGCGCGAAGACGGCGAAGGATGTCCTCGCCACCACCCTGGCGCTGTCGAAGAAGCTCCGCAAGACCGGCGTGGTGTCGGGCGTATGCGACGGTTTCATCGGCAACCGCATGATCGAACAGTACTCGCGCCAGGCCGGGTTCCTGCTCGAGGAAGGCTGCCTGCCGGCGCAGGTCGACCGCGCCATCGAGCGATTCGGCTTCGCCATGGGGCCGTTCCGCATGAGCGACCTGGCCGGCAACGACGTCGGCTGGTACATCCGCAAGCGCCGCTACGCCGAGCACCCCGGGATGGTCTATTCGAAGATCCCCGACCTCGTCTGCGAGCTGGGCCGTTTCGGGCAGAAGACCGGCGCCGGCTTCTACGATTACAAGCCGGGCGAGCGCAGCGCCCGTCCCTCGAAGCTGATCGACGATCTCGTCGTCAAGCACTCGAAGGACATCGGCGTCGAGCGCCGCGCGATCGGCGACGAGGAGATCGTCGAGCGCCTGCTGTTCGCGCTGGTGAACGAGGGCGCGCGCATCCTCGAAGAAGGCATCGCGCTGCGCGCCTCGGACATCGACATGGTCTATCTCGCCGGATACGGATTTCCGCTGTGGCGCGGCGGCCCGATGTTCTACGCCGACACCGTGGGCCTGCCCCGGGTGGTCGATGCGATCAACCGCTACGCCCGGGGCCGCCACGGCGACTTCTGGAGGCCCGCGCCGCTGCTGGCGAAGCTGGCGGCGGAGGGGAAAACTTTCAACTAGCACCTTGCGCCTTACCTTTCATGAGGTCGATGCAACCCGTGAGCGCTGGATTGCGACTGGCGGTCTGTGTTCTTGCCTTACTGGCGTGCGGCTGCAGTAACAGGCAAGTCTACGACTCTGCCTGGGGTTGGCGGCAGAACGAATGCCAGAAAATAGTCAACGACGACGAAAGAGCCCGGTGCCTCGAGGCAGCCAACGCGTCCTATGACACATACAAGAAAGAGCGGGATGAGGCGACCCAACGGCGTTAGTACGGTGAAAAAATCCAGGTCGGATATCTTTGTCCGGGAAGCCTTTTGACGCGGCCAACATTCAAGTCGAGAATGCGTTCGGCAATGCGGGTCGTGCGCCGGTGAGTTCAACGATGGAGCAGAAGGAGAACCGAATTGTGACGGAGTCCGACGAGCTTGCACGCTGGAATCAGCGCTTCGGTGCCGAAGGCTACGTTTTCGGCACCGCGCCGAACGCATTTCTCGCGGCGCAGAAGCACCGGCTCGCGCCGGGCATGAGCGCGCTCAGCGTCGCCGACGGCGAGGGGCGCAACAGCGTGTGGCTGGCGCAGCAGGGATTGCGCGTCACCGCGTTCGATTTTTCGCCGGTGGCGGCGGAGAAGGCGATGCGCCTCGCGCGCGAGGCGGGCGTGGAGGTCGAGCATTCGCTCGCCGACATCAACGACTGGGACTGGGATGCAAAACAGTACGACGTCGTCGCGGCGATCTTCATCCAGTTCGCGTCTCCGCCGCAGCGCGCCCGCATCTTCCACGGCATGATTCGCGCGCTCAAGCCCGGCGGGCTGCTGATCCTCCAAGGTTACCGTCCCGAGCAACTCGGGTACGGCACCGGCGGGCCGAAGCAGGTCGAGAACCTGTACACCGAGGGATTGCTGCGCGCGGGTTTCGCGGCGCTCGACATTCTGCATCTTGCCTCGCACGACGACAGCGTCGACGAAGGACCCGGCCACAGCGGCATGTCCGCGCTGATCGACATGGTCGCGCGCCGGCCGGCCGCCGCGTCCTGACACCATAGCCTGACTTTTCCGGGAGTTGAACATGACTGACGCCGTCGTCGTCTCCACTGCACGCACCGGGCTGGCCAAATCCTGGCGCGGCGCCTTCAACATGACCCACGGCGCGACCCTGGGCGGCCACGCGGTCCGGCACGCGATCGAGCGGGCGAAGATCGACCCGGCCGAAGTCGAGGACGTGCTCATGGGCTGCGCCACTCCCGAAGGCGCCACCGGCGCCAACATCGCGCGCCAGATCGCACTGCGCGCCGGCTGCCCGGTGACCACGGCAGGCGTCACGGTCAACCGCTTCTGCTCCTCCGGACTGCAGACCATTGCATTCGCCGCGCAGCGCATCATCGCCGGCGAAGGCGACGTGTTCGTCGCCGGCGGCGTCGAGTCGATTTCATGCGTCCAGAACGAGACCAACAAACACATGCTGCAGGAAGTCTGGCTCAAGGCCCACAAGCCCGAGATCTACTGGCCGATGCTGCAGACCGCCGAACAGGTCGCCAGGCGCTACAACATTCCGCGCGAGCGGCAGGACGAATACGGCGTGCAGAGCCAGCAGCGCGCGGCAGCAGCCGCGGCCGCCGGCAAGTTCGACGCGGAGATCGTGCCGATCACCACCATCATGGGCATCGGCGACAAGGATTCGGGCCGGATCTTCACCCGCGAAGTCACGCTCTCGAAGGATGAAGGCATCCGCCTGGACACCACCTACGAGGGCGTGTCGAAGATCAAGCCGGCAGTCGAGGGCGGCGTGATCGCGGCCGGCAACGCAAGCCAGTTCTCCGACGGCGCCTCGGCGGCGGTGGTGATGAACGCCAGGGTGGCGGAGAAAAAAGGCCTCAAGCCGCTCGGCATCTTCCGCGGCTTCGCCGTGGCGGGCTGCGAGCCCGATGAAATGGGCATCGGCCCGGTATTCGCGGTGCCCAAGCTGCTCAAGCGCGCCGGCGTGAAGGTGGACGATATCGGCCTGTGGGAATTGAACGAGGCGTTCGCGGTGCAGGTGATCTACTGCCGCGACAAGCTCGGCATCCCGAACGAACGCCTGAACGTGGATGGCGGCGCGATCGCCGTCGGCCATCCCTACGGCATGTCGGGAGCGCGCCTCGCCGGCCATGCGCTCATCGAAGGCAGGCGCCGCGGCGTCAAATTCGTCGTCGTCACCATGTGCATCGGCGGCGGCATGGGCGCGGCGGGCCTGTTCGAAGTGGTTTGACGCGGAACGCGTCAAACCATCCCCGCGAAAGCGGGGATCCAGCGGCTTTACGAGGCCGGCGAAAACGGGGATCCACCGGTCCTACGAGGAGAATTGATTCATGAGCGTAAAAAAACTTTTTGACCTCAGCGGCAAGGTCGCGCTGATCACCGGGGGCTCGCGCGGCCTCGGGCTGCAGATCGCGGAAGCGCTGGGCGAGATGGGCGCCAGGCTCGCCATCACCGCGCGCAAGTCCGACGAGCTGGAGCAGGCGCGCGCGCATCTCGCCGCACAGCGCATCGAAGCGCTGCCGCTCGCCTGCGACCTGTCGCGGCCCGAGGCGATCGAGCCGATGGTGTCGAAGCTGCTCGGCCATTACGGCAAGGTGGACATCCTGGTGAACAACGCCGGCACGACCTGGGGCGCTCCCGCCGAGGACCATCCGCTGGAAGCGTGGCGCAAGCTCGTGGACCTCAACCTGACCGGCACCTTCCTGGTGACGCAGATGATCGGCAAGCGCTCGATGATCCCGAACCGCTACGGCAAGATCATCATCGTCGCCTCGATCGCCGGGTTGCGCGGCAATCCGGTGGGAATGCTGAAGACGCTCGCCTACAACACCACCAAGGGCGGGCTGGTGAACTTCACCCGCGCGCTCGCCGGCGAGTGGGGCGAGCACAACATCACCGTGAACGCGCTCGCTCCGGGCTTTTTCCCCTCGAAGATGTCCAGGAGCGCGCTCGAGACAATCAGCACGCGGGTGATCGCGCATACGCCGCTGCACCGGCTCGGCGACGACCAGGACCTGAAAGGCGTGGCGGCGCTGCTCGCCTCCGACGCCTCGCGCCACATCACCGGCCAGATCATCGCCGTCGACGGCGGCGTGAGCGCGGTCTGAGGCAAGGCCGCCCATGACGCAGAACCCCAACGGCATCAGGATTCCCTTCACCGAGCACCTCGGCGTGCAGTTCGTCGAAATGACCAGGGAGCACGCGGTCGTGTCGCTGCAGAAACGCACCGAGCTGCTCAACAGCTGGGGCGCCATGCACGGCGGCGTCATCATGACCCTGCTCGACCTGGTGATGAGCTGGGCGGTGCGCGGCCACTATGAAACCATCGGCGGCGTTGTCACCGTGGACATGAGCGTGGGCTTCATGAAGGCGGGCTACGGCGACAAGCTGCTCGCCGAAGGACGCGTGCTGCACGGCGGCAAGTCCACCGCCTTTTGCGAGGGGGAGGCCCGCGACGCCGAGGGCGCCCTGCTCGCCAAGGCAATCGGCACCTTCAAGCTGCTTGCCGATAAGGACAAGAAGTCAGGCTGACGATCCGGCCCGGGCGCCGCGGGCCTGTTAGCGGCGCTGGTATTGGGTCGCGCCGAAGAGAATCTCCTTCGCCTTTTCGTCCATGACCGGTTTTCTGCGGTCGGCGAGCACCTTGACGCCGCGCTCGACCGCCGGCCGCGCGGCGATGGTCTCGACCCAGCGCTTGACGCTGGGATAGCGGGCGATGTCCACGCCCTGCCGGTCCGGCGTGCGCAGCCACGGCATGATGGCCATGTCGGCGATGGTGTAGTCCTCGCAGGCGACGTATTCGCTCTCGCCCAGCCGCTTGTCGAGCACCGCGTAGAGCCGGTTCGCCTCGTTGACGTAGCGGTCGATGGCGTAGGGAATCTTTTCCTTGGCGTAGTTGCGGAAGTGGTGCACCTGGCCGAGCATCGGCCCGATGTGGCCCATCTGGAACATCATCCACTGCATCACCGACCAGCGCTTCTCGATATCCTCCGGGAGGAATTTTCCGGTCTTCGACGCGAGGTAGAACAGGATCGCACCGGATTCGGCGAGCGCCATCGGCCGGCCTTTCGGTCCATCCTGATCGACGATCGCCGGAATCTTGTTGTTGGGACTGATCTTCAGGAACTCCGGCTTGAACTGGTCGCCGGCGCCGATGTCGACCGCGTGCACGCGGTATGGCAGAGCGCACTCCTCCAGCATGATATGGATTTTGTGGCCGTTGGGCGTGGCCCAGGAATAAACGTCGATCATGTGGCGGTCTCCGTGGTTTCGAGCTCGGTTTCGATCTCGGTTTCGATAATCGGCGGCAGCGGCGTATCGAGCGCGGCGCAAATCGCACGCATCAGCTCGCCCTCCGCGACCGTCAGTTTATCATCGGCCATCACCACCTCGAGGCAGGCCTTGATGAATTGCGGCTTCTTCAGCGGCGCGAGCAGCTTCAGCCGGTAGAGCGCGCTCTCGATGGCGGGGAAGTCGAGCTCGGCGGGCGCGCGCAGCGCGCCTCCCTGGACGCCGAGCGCCGCCATGCCCTTGCCGAACGCCGGCGCCCCGCCGCCACCCGCATGCGCGAGCAGCGACAGCACCACACCGGATTCCGCGGCCACCGCGTCGATGCTGCCGTACTTCACCGGCGGCGCGCCTTTCGCCTCCGGGCCGAGATGGCGCTTGCACAGCGTCAGCAGCACGAACTCGCCGAGCGTCATGCGATGCTCGACCGCGGCGAGGTCGAGGATGACCTTCAATAGTTTTCCGCGCTCGGGCGCAGCGAGCGTCTTGAGCGCGGGCATCGCGGTCTCGAGCAGCGGCATGCGCACGCGCACGTCGAGCCGCTGCAGCGAGTCGGCGAAGCGCGCCGCCTGCGCCGCGACCGCCTCGCCTGCCTCGCGCTTGAGCAGCTCCAGCCGCTGCGCGCGCGCGTCGCCCGGGCGGAGCAGCAG
>JBARMB010000076.1:0-8237 GCA_049802235.1 Burkholderiales bacterium
GCGGGTGGCGGACATGGGGCGGGCTCGAAGTGCTTTGCCCGCACCCATCGGTGCACAAGCGTGGGCAGGCCAGCGCGGCGGCGCCGTGAAGCGCGTTCCGTTAGATCGACCCGGGAAGGGTTGGTCAGATCGAAGGCGACCTGATCGGCAGAGGCGTAGCGCTCGCGCGCGTCTACCTCAAGGCAACGAAGAATGATTTCCTGCAACCATTCCGGGATCCCGGGCACGATGGCACGTGGCGGAACGGGGTCGCGGTAGAGCCGCTTGCGAAGCTCGGCGATTGATACCGGCCGGCCGAAGGGTAAACGCCCGGTCGCGAGCTGATAGAGGATCGCGCCGAGCGCGAAGATGTCGCTGCGCGGATCGCAGCGCACACCCAGGACTTGCTCCGGCGACATGTAGATCCAGTTGCCGACCGGAATGCGGAGTTCCTCGGCGAGCAGATCCGGAAAATGGCTGTGGTGGGCGAGGCCAAAGTCGACGAGTACGGCTTCGCCGCCCGAGCGATAGATTACGTTCGTCGGTTTCAGATCCAGGTGTACCACGTCATTGCAATGCAAATCGTGCAGCGCGAGCGCGAATGCGGCGCCCAAACGGGCAATTTCTTCCGGCGCAATCGGCGCTCGGGATACCCAGTCGCTCAGCCGGGTGCCTTCGACGTACCCCATGACAAGATACGGAATCGTCTCGACGTCGCCGTAGGACACCAGCGTCGTGTGATGAGGACTCTGTGCGAGCGCACCCATCACCATGCGGCAGACCTCGAATCCGATGACGTTCACAGCGCGTTCTCCCGGACCGAGCCGCGGTATCTTCATGACGAGTGGAAGCGGCCCCTGCGGCCCGGTCAAGCGGAAAATAAACGCCATGCTGCCCGCATGGATCATCTCGCCCAGCCGGTAGCCGTCGATTTCGCTGCCCGGTTCCGGCGCGGTCATTCAGGCTCCACGTTCGAGCCGCACTGCTAGCCGTTCGGGAAGTCCGGCGGCGCGGATTTTTTGCGCGGCCGATCGGTAGTCATAGGGGACGCGGAAGAAGGTAAGCCGAGCTCGCTCGGGGTCCGCGAGCGCATAGCAGGCCGCGTTGTTGCGATCGCGCGGCTGGCCGGCCGAGCCGACGATGGCAAGCCACTGGCGATGCTTGCCAGTGGGGATCGGCGTTCCCGGCACCGGCCGGAACAGCATGGGCCGCCCAGCAGCACCCATGTAGTAAAGCCGTTGCTCGTGTACGTGTCCGCAAAAGGTGAATGCCGCGGCCGCTGTCCGCATGCTCTGCTCGGCCCGTGCCGGGCTGGTGACATAAGTCCAGCTCTCTGGCGCAGCGGCGCTTGCGTGGACGAACAGAGTGTCGGTATCCCGAGCAATGAGCGGCAAGCCGTCGAGGAACGCGCGTTGCCGCTTGCCCAACCGGTCCTGCGTCCACGCGATCGCGGCTTGTGCGTTGAGATTCAGCCCGTCGATCGGGCGGCCGAGCGCGGCCGCATCGTGGTTGCCGAGAACCACCACCGCGCCATCGGCCGCATAGTGCTCGACCAGCTCGAGCACGGCGACCGGATCGGCACCGTAGCCCACCAGATCGCCGAGAAAGGCGTAGCGCTGCGCGCCCAGCGCCCTTGCGTGGTCCAGGCAAGCCGTGATTGCCTCAAGGTTGCTATGAATGTCAGCGAAAAGGGCCAGCTTCACGGGCCATACGGCCTAAGGACCACGGCTCAGTTCACGGCTTCCTTGAGCTGCTGCAAGATCGCCGGGTTCTCGAGCGTCGAGACGTCCTGCGTGATTTCCTCGCCCTTGGCGATCGAGCGCAGCAGCCGCCGCATGATCTTGCCGGAGCGCGTTTTCGGCAGATTGTCGCCGAAGCGGATGTCCCGGGGTTTCGCGATAGGGCCGATTTCCTTGCCGACCCAGTCCTGCAATTGTTTGACGATTTGCCTGGCGTCATTGCCGTTCGGACGCGCTTTTTTCAGCACGACGAACGCCACGATCGCTTCACCGGTCAACTCGTCGGGCCGGCTGACGACGGCGGCTTCGGCAACGATAGGATTGGCCACGAGGGCCGATTCGATTTCCATCGTGCCCAGCCGGTGGCCCGACACATTCAGCACGTCGTCGATGCGGCCCATGATGGTGTAGTAGCCGTTCAGGTCGCGGCTGGCGCCGTCGCCGGCGAGGTAAAACCTGCCCTGAAAGTCATCGGGGAAATAGTTTTTCCGGAAACGTTCCGGGTCGCCCCAGATGGTGCGGATTATTCCCGGCCATGGGCGCTTGATGACGAGAATGCCCCCCTTGCCTTTCTCCACGTCGTGGCCGGTCTCGTCCACGATCGCCGCCATGATGCCGGGCAGCGGCATCGTGCACGAGCCTGGCTTGAGCGCATGCACGCCGGGCAACGGTGTGATCATATGGCTGCTGGTTTCGGTCTGCCACCAGGTGTCGACGATCGGGCAGCGCTCCTTGCCGACCGTCTTGAAGTACCACATCCATGCCTCCGGGTTGATCGGTTCGCCGACCGTGCCAAGGATCCGTAACGTGGAGAGGTCATACTTGTTCGGCAGCTCGCCGCCCGCCTTGATGAGCGAACGGATCGCGGTCGGCGCGGTATAGAAAACCGTGACCTTGTGGTCCTGGATGATCTTCCAGAAGCGGCCGGCGTCGGGATAGACCGGGACGCCTTCGAACATGATTTCCGTTGCGCCGACAGCCAGCGGCCCGTAACAGATGTAGCTATGCCCGGTCACCCAGCCCACGTCCGCCGTGCACCAGAACACGTCGGTCGGCTTGTAGTCGAACGTCCACTTCATGGTGAGGACCGTCATCAGCAGGTAACCGCCGGTGGAGTGCTGCACGCCCTTCGGCTTGCCGGTCGAGCCCGAGGTGTAGAGAATGAACAGCGGGTGCTCGGCGTCCACCCATTCCGGCTCGCAGCTGTCCGATTGGCCATTGACGAGATCGTGCAGCCAGACATCGTGCTTCGCGTCCCATTGCACCTTGTTGCCGGTGCGCTTGTAGACGACCACGCTCTTGATCGAATCGCAGCCCCCAAGTGCGAGCGCCTCGTCGACTGCCGCCTTGAGCGGAATCGCTTTGCCGCCACGCATCTGTTCGTCGGCGGTGAGCACTGCGACCGCGCCGGCGTCGATGATGCGCTCATGCAGGCTCTTCGCGGAAAAACCCCCGAATACCACCGAGTGGATCGCGCCGATGCGCGCGCACGCCTGCATCGCGACCACGACTTCGATTGACATCGGCATATAGATGATGACGCGGTCGCCTTTCCTGATCTTGAGACTCTTGAGACCGTTGGCCATCATGCAGACACGGCGATGCAGTTCCTTGTAGGTGATCCGGGACACCTTGCCGTCGTCGGCCTCGAAGATGATCGCGGTCTTGTCGGGTTGCGTCCTCAGGTGCCGGTCGAGGCAGTTGTAGGACGCATTGAGCTTGCCGTCGGCGAACCATTTGAAAAAGGGCGCCTTCGATTCGTCGAGCACCTGGGTGAACGGCTGCTGCCATAACACGTGTTCGCGCGCGAGCCGTCCCCAGAAGCCGGTGAAATCTTTTTCCGCCTCGGCGCACAGTTTATTGTAGGCGTCGAGGCCGGAAATCGTCGCCTGCCGGACGAATTCGGCGCTGGGCGGGAAAAGCCGCGTTTCCTGCAGCACCGATTCGATGGTTTTAGTCGACATCTTGTTCCTCCAAGTGATCGCGGAAATTCGAGATTGTTGTGCGGCGACAGGACGTGGCGTCACGCTCGCGAGCATCGGCCGCTGCTCGCGGTCCTGCATAAACGCGGAAAATTGTATCACGCGTTCTTTCCCGCATCTTCCGGACGGGGCGGGGCGCAAATCTGACACGCTGGATACGCGCTCGCGGCGGGGCCCAACAACAGGCATAATGACGGCTGTGCTGCGATGGTTTCGGCAGCGGGCACTTTAACGGCGGGCCCCCCCGCATTGCATGGTAGTGAACCTGGTCAGGTCCGGAAGGAAGCAGCCAAAGCTATTCTCTGCAGGTGCCGGGGATAAGGCTCGCCACCATTTTATGTTATATATCAAAATGATACAACGTAAACATATAGTAGATACTGAGGATATTTTGAGCTTGGGAAGATATCTGATCGTCGCCGGTCTGCTGGCGACAAGTTCCGCCGCCCAAGCGGTGGACGGCATGTCGTTTGAATACGGTCATTCGGATTCGACGAATGCGAGCGTCAACCTGTTCCGCGTTGGCGTGCAATGGGACTGGCGCAAACATCTGGTCGAGATGGGCAGCTGGCATCTGGGCGGCTATTGGGAATCCAGTTTCGGCTATTGGAGCAATAACAGCTTTGCCAGTACTCACGACCATCTCATCGATTACGGGTTCACGCCCGTGTTCCGCCTGCAGCCAAATAACCTGACCCGGTTTTCGCCCTATGCGGAATTGGGGGTCGGCGTCCATTTTCTTTCCCATACCTCCGTGAGCACGCAGCGCGAATTCGGCAGCAGCTTTCAGTTTGGGGACCATGTCGGGGCCGGCGTGCGTTTCGGCGACAAGGGACAATACGATATTGGCTACCGCTACCAGCACCTGTCGAACGCGGGCATCAAGGGCCCGAATCAGGGTATCAATTATCATCAGTTGCGCCTGCAGTACCACTTCTAGATGAACCGGGAACGGCGGACAGTCAGCGGCAGGGCCTGCAATCTGCAGCCAGTTACCTAGCATTCACCGTAGACGCTGCACCGCAGTAACGTGACTCAAGTTCTCGCCCGCAAGTGGCGCCCCAGGAATTTTTCCGAATTAGTCGGCCAGGAGCATGTCGTGCGCGCGCTCGTCAATGCGCTCACGCAACAGCGCCTGCATCATGCGTATCTGTTTACCGGCACGCGTGGCGTCGGTAAAACGACGCTCGCGCGCATCATTGCCAAGGCGCTCAATTGCGAGACCGGGGTCACGGCCGAGCCCTGCGGCAAGTGCACTGCATGCGTCGAGATCGATGCGGGGCGCTTTATCGACTTGATCGAGCTCGACGCCGCGTCCAACACGCAAGTCGACAACATGCGCGAGTTGCTCGAAAACGCCATGTATGTGCCGACGAGCGGGCGTTTCAAGGTCTACCTCATAGACGAAGTGCACATGTTGTCGCGCAATGCGTTCAACGCGATGCTGAAAACGCTGGAAGAACCGCCGGGGCACGTGAAATTCATTCTCGCCACCACCGATCCGCAGCGCATTCCGGTGACGGTGCTGTCACGGTGCCTGCAGTTCAACTTGAAGCAGATCCCGCAGCAGCAGATCAAGTCCCAGTTGAGCAAGATACTCGAGCTTGAGGGCGTTGGTTTTGAAGACGAAGCTCTTGTGTTGCTTGCACGCGCCGCACATGGCAGCCTGCGCGATGCTCTTAGCCTGCTCGACCAGGCCATTGCGCACGGCGGCGGAAGCGTCGGCCGGCAGGCTGTCAGCGCGATGCTGGGTAGCGTCGGGCAGGAATATTTGCAGGATATTCTCGCCGCATTGCAGCGGCGCGATGGCCCGGCGCTGATGGCAATTGCCGACCGGATGGCCGAGCACAGTATTTCGTTCGAGATGGCGCTGCAGGAGCTTGCGACGCTGTTGCACCGAGTATCGCTCGCGCAGACCGTGCCGAATGCCGCCAGGGCAGATGACCCCGAGGCCGCCGTTATTGCTGCCATGGCGTCTGCGTTCGACGCAGAGGAAATCCAGTTGCTGTATCAGATTGCGGTGCATGGCCGTCACGAAATCGGCTTGGCCCCCGACGACTATGCCGGCTTCACGATGACGCTGCTTCGCATGCTGGCGTTCATGCCGCAAAGCGGGGCGTTTGCCACCTCGCAGGCGGCAGCGGTGCCAGCCCCGGCTTCCCTGCGCGCGGCAGCGCCGGATTTAAAAAAAAAGCTGATTGAGGGCGACTGGGTTTCGCTGCTCCAGCAATTGCCGCTTGCCGGGATGGAGCGCATGCTTGCGCACAACTGCGAATTGGTCAGCTGGCGGGACGGGCGCATCGAATTGCGGGTGCCGCACGCCCAGCGCCATCTCAACGATCGCGCGTACCGGGAGCGGCTCAAGGCTGCGCTTGAGCAGTACCTCGGCATCAAAACTCGGCTCGATATCGAAGTCGGTGCTGGCAATGGCAATACGCCCGCCGAAATCCACGACCGCGAAAACCAGCAGCGCCTCAGTGAAGCGGCGGCAGCGCTCGACGGCGACCCGTTCGTGCGCGATCTGCTCGAGAATTTCGACGCGAAGGTGGTATCTTCGACCATCAAACCCGTTGGCTAGCGAAGGAGTCCATGATGAAAGGCGGTCTCGGTGGGCTGATGAAGCAGGCCCAGCAAATGCAGGAGAACATGCGACGCATGCAGGAGCAGCTCGCGGGCGTCGAGGTCGAAGGGCAGTCCGGCGCGGGCATGGTCAGAGTGGTGATGACCTGCCGCCACGACGTCAAACGCGTAACGATCGACGCGAACCTGCTCAAGGACGACAAGGACATGCTAGAGGACCTGGTCGCGGCGGCGATCAACGATGCGGTGCGGCGCGTCGAAGCGACCATCCAGGAAAAGATGAGCGGCATGACGGCAGGGCTGGGTCTGCCGCCGGGTTTCAAGATGCCGTTTTGATGCATGAGGAGCAGGGCGTGAGGAGTGACGGCATTGCCGCCGGGAAAAACCGGGTTTTGCGTCGCGCGCGTCATTTCGATCGCTGCCTACATCGATGAAAAATCCGTCGTCGCTCGCCGAACTCATCGAGGCGCTGCGCTGCCTGCCCGGCGTCGGCCCGAAATCCGCACAGCGCATGGCCTATCACCTCGTGCAGCGCGACCATCCCGGCGCCGCCCGGCTCGCCGGCGCGCTGCAACAATCGCTGGAATTGCTCCGGCACTGCGAACGTTGCAATACCTTTACCGAAGAGCCCGTCTGCGCGATCTGCCGCTCGCCGCGTCGTGAAGGGCAGCTACTGTGCGTGGTCGAAACGCCCGCCGACATGTTGATGATGGAACAGGCGGAATGCTATCAGGGGCTTTATTTCGTGCTGATGGGCCGCTTGTCCCCGCTCGACGGGATCGGGCCGAAAGACATCCACCTCGATCGACTGCTCAAGCGCGCCGAGGACGGGATCGTCCGTGAAGTCATTGTCGCAACCAATTTCACGGTCGAAGGCGAGGCAACCGCGCATTACGTCGGTGAACTGCTGCTTGCGCGTGGCCTCAAGGTGAGCCGCATCGCGCGCGGACTGCCAGTCGGCGGCGAGCTTGAACATGTCGACAGCGGCACGCTGGCGCAGGCGGTCATCGAGCGCCGCGCACTCGCGCCGAGCTGACATGACGCAGTTGAAGGCGGGGGCCGGCACCCACAAGCTGCAGAAGGTGTTGGCGCAGGCGGGACTCGGCTCGCGGCGCGACATGGAGCTCTTGATCGGCAGCGGGCGCGTCACGGTCAACGGCACCACCGCCAGCATCGGCGCCCGCGTCGGGCCCGACGATCAGATCAAGATCGCGGGACGCGTAATCCACGTGGGGTCCCGGGCGCGTCTGCCCCGCGTGCTGCTCTATCACAAGCCCGAAGGGGAAATTGTGAGCCGCGACGACCCGCGCGGCCGGCCCAGTGTGTTCGAGCATTTGCCGACGATTGCCGGCGGCAAGTGGATTGCCGTCGGCCGGCTTGATTTCAATACCTGCGGCCTGCTCATATTTACCAGCTCGGGAGACCTTGCCAACCGCCTGATGCATCCCCGTTTCGAAGTCGAGCGCGAGTACGCGGTGCGCGTCATGGGGAAACTGCAACCGCAACATGTGCGCCGTTTGATGCAGGGCATCGAGCTCGATGATGGCGTGGCGCGTTGCGAGCAGGTTGAACCGCGCGGCGGCGAGGGCGCCAATCAATGGTGTCATGTGGTGCTGAAGGAAGGCCGCAATCGGATTGTGCGCCGCATGTTCGAGGCGCTGGGTCTCAGCGTCAGCCGGCTGCTGCGCGTGCGTTATGGCCCGGTTGCGTTGCCGCCGCGGCTCAAGCGCGGGCAGACCTGCGAATTGAGCCCCGAGGAGACGCGGCAACTCCTCGCCTGGCTCGACGCTGCGTCGCCCCCGCCGGCGCCCGCGGCACCGGCGCGACAGACAAGTCGCGGCGTTCGAGGATAAATACGCAGTCGTCGCCGCCGCTGGTCTGCGGCCATACAAACGGCAGGCGGGGAAACGCGGATTCGAGTCGCGTACGATTGTGCCCGACTTCGACGATCAGGATG
>JBARMB010000077.1:0-19089 GCA_049802235.1 Burkholderiales bacterium
GTCGAACTGCTGGGCCTGGCGCAGCTGCTCGAGCGCCGGCCCGGAAATCTTTCCGGCGGCGAGAAGCAGCGCGTCGCGATCGGCCGCGCGCTGCTGTCCAATCCGCGCCTGCTGCTGCTCGATGAGCCCCTCGCGGCGCTCGACGCGCATCGCAAGAGCGAGATCCTGCAGTACATCGAGCTGCTGCGCGATGAGGTCCGCATCCCGATCGTCTATGTGAGTCACGCCGTCGAGGAAGTGGTGCGGCTCGCCGATACGGTGGTGCTGATGTCCGCCGGCGAGGTGGCCGCGGTCGGCGGCGTCGAAGAAGTGATGGGCCGGCCGGACTTGCGCGGGACTTCCGGCGCCTTCGAAGGCGGCGCGGTCGTGGATGCGAGGGTCGTGGAGCAGGACATGCGCTACGATCTTGCGACGCTCGCTTTCGACGGCGGGACGCTGACCGTCACCAATATCGACGCGCTGATCGGCGAGCCGGTCCGGGTTCGCATTCGCGCCCGCGACGTATCGCTGGCGCTTGAGCCGCCGCGCCGCATCAGCATCCAGAACGTGCTGCGCGGCACGATCACGGCGATCGGCGCGGAGCGCGGCGGCATCGTCGACGTTTCGATTACGGTGGGCACCACGGTGCTGCGGTCGCGTGTGACCCGGCGCGCCGTGGAGCAGCTCGGGCTCGAGCCGGAGCTCGAGGTCTTCGCTCTTGTCAAGGCGGTATCGCTCGATCGCCGCAGCACAGACTCTTAGAGACCGTTTCAGAATGACCGAAACGGCCTCCAATATAAGGGAGCATGAGGGGATACTTCCCCTCATTTTGTAACCGGTTCCTAGTTTCCGCCGCCGCGTGCTGGCCGCGGACCGGCGAGAGCTTCACCGACGTCCATGATAATTCCGGCGATGGCGTCGTCGTAGCCGGGAAGCCCGGCGATGATGTCCTTGAAGCGGCGGCCGCGCAACAGGGCCGAGACTTCGCGTAACACTGCAGGGTCGATTCGATCGCCGCGGCAGGCGAGCAGATAGCGCTCGGTGATGAGCGGAATGAATCCGAGGCCGTATTGGGCCGCCGCAGCGCGAATTCCGAAGCCGGCGTCGGCCATGCCGCCGGCGACAGTGGCGGCAACCGCGAGGTGGGTGAACTCTTCGGCCTGATACCCCGCAATGCGCTTGCCGTCGATGCCGGCGTTGTCGAGCAGTTGATCCAAGACGAGTCGCGTGCCCGAGCCCGGCTGGCGATTGACGAAGCGCACACCCCGGCGCGTCAGGTCGTGCAGGCCTTGAACGCGCTTGGGATTTCCGCGCGCCACCATCAAACCCTGGTCTCGCAGCGCAACTCCGATTACCTTGTGCGTGCCGGGCTTCAGCAGGCGCGCGAGTTCCGGCGCGCCGGTCTGCTCGGCGATGTGAAAGCCGGCGAAGTCGCAATGCCCGCGGGAAAGCGCGAGCAGGTTTTCCCGGCTGCCGTGAAAGTGGAATTCGAGCCTCGACTTGTCGTCCCGACCGGGCGAGTCGCGCAGTTGCGCCAGCGCGAGGTCGTGGCTGACGTGCAGGACGATCTGGCGCGGCCGTTTCTGTCCGGCCACGGCGAGTTCCCGTACCAACTCACTTTCCATTTTCCTGAGCGCGGGTGCCACGAGCTTGCCCAACCGTTGCTGCAGTCCCAGCAGCGCCTCCCCGGCCGCGGTGAGCTCGGCGCCGCGCCCGCGCTCCAGCCGCGCCAGAGGCTGGCCCAGCGCGCGTTCGCAGCGGCGCATCAAATCCCAGACGTGACGGTAGGACAGGTCTACTGCGCGCGCGGCTGCGGCAAGCGATCCGCGATCACGGATGGCTTGAAGCAAGTCGAAGAACGACGCCTCGAAGCGCTCGTCGCCGAGTTTCCAGACCGGTTCTATTTTTACCGATTTCATTATGAAACAATATGCATATTGTATTAGACCATATTCGGCCTCAAAATAAAAACCCGTAAATTTTTATTAGGTAAATACATGCATATTGTAGCAAAAAGCAGATTTGGATCGGTGTCGTGGCAAGGTGGCTTGTTGGCCACGTTTCTGGTCGCGTTCACGCCGCATGCCGTGGCGAGGGATTTGCGCATGTCCACCACCACCAGCACCGACAACTCGGGCCTGCTGACATTCCTGTTGCCGAAATACGAGGCGAAGTGCGGCTGCAAGGTGCGTTATGTCGCCGTCGGCACGGGCGCTGCGCTGAAGCTGGGAGAGAACGGCGATGCCGACGTGATGCTGGTGCACGCGCGCAAGGCCGAGGACGAATTCATCGCCAAGGGCTACGGTGCGAACCGCCGCGACGTGATGTACAACGACTTCGTCCTGGTCGGGCCGAAGGCCGATCCCGCCGGCGTGTCCGGCATGAAAGACGTGCTCGCCGCCCTGAAGAAAATCAAGTCGAGCGGAGCGCCTTTCATCTCGCGCGGCGATGACTCCGGCACCAACAAAATGGAGCTCGGTTACTGGAAGCAGGTCGGGATCGACCCGAAGGGACCGGCCTATATGGCGATCGGGCAGGGCATGGGCCAGACGCTCACGGTGGCGGGGGAGAAGAGAGGCTATACGCTTGCCGACCGCGCCACCTATGCGACTTACCAGGACAGGACCGGCCTCGAGATCCTGGTCGAGGGCGACTCGAAAATGTTCAATCCCTACGGCGTCATCGCAGTGAACCCGAAACGCCATCCGGGGGTCAACTACGACGGCGCCATGGCCTTCATCAAATGGATCACCTCTGACGAGGGCCAGAGGGAAATCGCGGCGTTCCGCCCGAAGGGCGCCCAGCTTTTCTACCCGGACGCCGGAAAATAGTGTTGCGCCGATTCCGGCACTCGCCGGGCGTTTTTGAGGCGTAACGGGCAATGGATTTGATCGAGCCCACGCGCGACGCATTCGCCCTCCTGCTCAGGGGTGACCCGGAGCTGCTCGAAATCATCTGGCTGTCTCTATGGGTGTCGGTCGCGGCGATCGCGCTGATCTCTCCGCCCTCGATCGTGCTCGGCTTCCTGCTGGCGAAGAAGCGCTTTCCCGGTCGGCGCGCCTTGGTGGTGCTGGTGCAGTCGCTGCTGTCCTTTCCGACGGTCGTGATCGGCCTGGTGATCTACCTGCTGCTGTCCCGGCGCGGGCCGTTCGGCACGTTCGAGCTCCTGTTCACGCCCACGGCGATCGCGATCGGTTACATGGTCATTGCGTTTCCGATCCTGGTGGTATTCACGGCGTCCGCTGTGCAGGGCGCGGACCCGCGCGTCTACGAGACCGCCCGCAGTCTCGGCGCGCGCCGCGCGCGCGCCGCGCTCACCACGCTGTGGGAGGTGCGTTTCGGCATCATGGCGGCGGTGGTGAATGCATTCGGCCGCGTTGTGTCCGAGGTCGGGTGCGCGGTCATGGTCGGCGGCAACATCGCCGGCCTGACGCGCAACATGCCCACGGCGATCGCCTTGGAGACGAGCAAGGGTGACTTCGCGCAGGGCATCGCTCTCGGACTGGTGCTGATGGTGATTGCCCTCGGCGTCAACGTGCTGCTCGCGGCGCTGCAGGGCGAGGGCGGAATGAAATGAGCGGGTTTCTCGTCGAAGCCGAAGCCATCGCGAAGCGCTTCGGCGCCCGTACCGTGCTGGACGACGCGGCACTGGGTCTCGCCCGCGGACGGGGCTACGTGCTCTCGGGCGACAACGGCAGCGGCAAGACCACGCTGTTGCGCGTCCTTGCGGGACTCGATCCGGCGCAGGCGGGCACGCTGCGGCTGGCCGGAGAGCAGGCGACGCTGCCCCGCTATCCCGATGCATGGCGCCGGCATGTCGTATACGTGCACCAGCATCCCTACCTGTTTCAAACCAGCCTGCTCGGCAACATCGCCTATGGGCTCAGGGCGCGCGGACAGCCGGAATCGCAATGGCGGCCGATCGTGCTGGAGGCGGCCAAATGGGCGGGAGTGAGCCACCTGGTCAAGGTGCCGCCGCAGAAGCTCTCCGGGGGCGAAAAACAGCGCGTCGCGCTGGCGCGGGTCAAGGTGCTCGCGCCCAGGCTGCTGCTGCTCGACGAGCCCACCGCGAATCTCGATCTCGATGGGCGCCGCCAGGCGATCGCGCTCATTTGCGCGCTGCTCACCGAAGGCGTCACCGTCCTCATCGCCTGCCATGACCGCGAGCTGATCGAGCTGCCCCAGGTCGAGCGGCTTCACCTCGAGCGGGGAAAGATACACCGGGCCGATCGCTGAACGTCGCAAGCGGCGGACCGGCCGCTATATCCACACGGGAATGACGCGCTGTTACAATGGCGACCTTGTAACAGCTTCGGCCGGGGCGCGCCATGCCCGCGCCGATCCCGGGCGCAGACGAAGGGCATGAAAATTTTCGGTTTTGCCGGCTGGTCCGGAAGCGGCAAGACGACGCTGATCGAGCGGCTGATCCCGCGCTTCGTGCAGCGCGGCTTGTCGGTTTCGCTGATCAAGCACGCGCACCACAGCTTCGACGTCGATCACCCCGGCAAGGATTCCTGGCGCCATCGCCAGGCCGGCTGCAAGGAGGTGCTGGTGAGTTCGGATGCGCGCTGGGCCGTCATGCACGAACTGCGCGGCGAGCCCGAGCCCTCGCTCGAGGAGCAGATCACGCGCATCTCGCCATGCGATCTGCTGCTGATCGAGGGCTACAAGCGCTATCCCATGCCCAAGCTCGAGATCTGGCGCCGGGAGAACGCGAAGCCGCTGCTGCATCCGCAGGACGAACATATCGTCGCCATCGCCGCGGACTCGGGCGTGGAAACGAAGCTGCCGCGGTTTGGCCTGAACGACTACGATGCCATCGGCGATTTCATCCTCAGTTACAACGGCCTGAAATGAACCAGGGATTGCTGAATGTCGACGAAGTGCTTGAGCGGCTGCTCGCCGGCGCACGCCCCGTCGCCGAGACGGAAACGGTCGCTGCGCTGGCGGCCACCGGCCGGGTGCTTGCGGCCGCCCAGAGTTCCGCCATGAATGTGCCGCCGATGGACAACAGCGCCATGGATGGCTACGCCGTTCGCACCGCCGATCTCGCGGCGCCCGAGCCACGGCTCAAGGTGGCGCAGCGCATCCTTGCCGGCGCGGTCGGCGAACCGCTTGCTCCCGCAACCGCTGCACGCATTTTTACCGGCGCACCGGTGCCTGCCGGCGCCGATGCGGTGGTGATGCAGGAACACTGCACGGCGGAGGGCGACGAGGTGGTAATCAGGAAAAAGCCCAGGGCCGGAGACTGGGTGCGGCGAGTTGGCAGCGACATCCGCGCCGGCGACACGATCCTGCCGGCGGGCATCCGGCTGCGGCCCCAGGACACCGGACTCGCCGCTTCGGTCGGCATCGCTTCGCTGCCGGTGTATCGCCGCGTGCGCCTCGCCCTGTTCTTCACCGGCGACGAGCTGGTGATGCCGGGCGATCCACTGCCGCCGGGACGCATCTACAACTCCAACCGCTTCACGCTGAACGGCCTGGCGCAGGTGTTCGGCTGCGATATCCGCGATTACGGCATCGTGCCCGACTCGCTCGATGCGACGCGCGCTGTGCTGCGTCGCGCCGCCGCCGAGTGCGACGTGATCGTCACCAGCGGCGGCGTCTCGGTCGGCGATGCCGACTTCGTCAAGCCCGCGGTGGAAGCCGAAGGCGAGCTGCTCATGTGGCGCATCGCCATGAAACCCGGGCGGCCGCTTGCCTTCGGACACATCCGCCGGGCGGGCGGATCGGGCCGGTTGGGAGGGGCGGCGTTCATCGGCTTGCCCGGAAATCCCGTCTCGAGCTTCGTGACCTTCCTTCTGTTTGTGCGGCCGTTCCTGCTGAGAACGCAGGGGATTGCCGACGTGCATCCGCGCACCATCGCGGCGCGCGCGGACTTCGACTGGCCCGAGCCCGATGCCCGGCGCGAGTTTCTGCGCGTAAAATGGAACGCGCGCGGCGGACTGGATCTGTATCCGACCCAGGACTCCGCGGTACTGATGTCGACGGCTTGGGCCGACGGGTTGGTGGACAATCCGCCGAACCATCCCGTCCGCGTCGGCGACACGGTGAGCTTCCTGCCGTACTCGGAGCTGTATCGGTGAAGATCAAAGTGCTCTATTTCGCCAGCCTGCGCGAGCAGGTCGGCACGCGCGGCGAGGACCTCGACATTTCCGCCGAAGTCGCCTCGGTCGCCGGCCTGCGCGCTCTATTGGTGGCGCGCGGCGGCGCCTGGCAATCGGCGCTTGCGCCGGGCAAAGCCTTGCGCGTCGCCGTCAACCAGGAGGTGGCGCAACCGGCCACGCCGGTGAAGCCCGGCGACGAAGTGGCTTTTTTTCCGCCTGTAACCGGAGGTTAGCGTGAAACGGACCGGGGGCTGAGGTGAGCGTGCGCGTTCAGACCCTGGACTTCGACGTCGGCGCGGAAATCGCCGCGCTGCGCCGCGGCAATCCGAAGATCGGCGCGGTGGCGAGCTTCATCGGCCTGGTGCGCGACCTGAACGACGGCGACGCCGTCTCGGTGCTCACGCTCGAGCACTATCCCGGCATGACCGAGAAGGCGCTGGAAAAAATCGTCGCCGAGGCGCGGCAGCGCTGGGACATCACGGATGTGCTCGTGATTCACCGCGTCGGCGAGCTGAAGCCCGCCGACCAGATCGTGCTCGTGGTCGTCGCCGGGGCGCATCGCGGCGAGGCCTTTGCCGCCTGCGAATTCATCATGGATTATCTGAAGACGCAGGCGCCGTTCTGGAAGAAGGAGCAGACGCCGCAAGGAACACGCTGGGTCGAGGCACGTGCCTCCGACAACGAAGCGGCGGCGCGCTGGCACGACAAGAAACCCGACGCAGCCTGATAAAGCGGTGCGCTCCTCCGCCGTTTACGGAGCTCGCCGGTCGCGGTATCATCCGCCCCATAGGGAGATGGCATTCCTCCTATAACCGCCGCAAGGCTGATGATGCCTACGTGACACGCCGGGATCGGCGGCCGACGTAGGCGCATCGGTTTCCATCCGTTCCCAGCGTGTCCATAGTGGCACGTATCAAAGAAGGACTGCACCGGCTGCGACGAATTTGCCCCGGCGCTGCCAGACAACAGCTGGAGAAATGTTCGTGTACTGCTGCGCAGAGGATCGGCCTTCCGCGCCATCGCCGGGTTCAGGCGCCATGGCGTGATCGAAGGCAAGGAGCGGGGCGGCAGGAGACAGCGAAGGAGGGTGCGATGACGGAAATCTGGGCATTGGCGGCGTTGTGGCTCGGCTTGGCCCTGGTGGCGACGCTGCTGTCGATCTGGCTGAGAGTCGCGACTGCGTTGTCCGAGATCGTGGTGGGGACGATCGCGCAGCTCGTGATCGGCGCGGTAGTCGGTACCGCTCTGCTCGCGCCTGACGCCACGTGGATCAAATTTCTTTCCGGGGCGGGCGCGATCATTCTGACGTTCCTCGCCGGAGCGGAGCTCGATCCGCAGGTATTCCGCCGGCAATGGAAGGAGGCGACCGCCATCGGCCTGATCAGCTTCGCCGCTCCGTTCCTCGTCTGCGCTGCCGCCGCGTACTGGCTCCTCGGCTGGGGGCCGGAAGCGAGCTGGCTCGCCGGCGTCGCCATGTCCACGACTTCGGTCGCCGTAGTCTACGCGGTCATGCTCGAATTCGGCTTCAACGTGACGGACTACGGCAAGACCGTGCTCGCGGCGTGCTTCATCACCGACCTTGCCACCGTGGTGGCGCTCGGTCTGATCTTCGCGCCATTCACGCTGAAGACGCTGCTGTTCGTGGGCGTGATGGTAACCGCGGCGTTCGTGCTGCCCTGGATCACGCCGCGCTTTTTCAAGCGCTACGGCGGTCGGCCGTCGGAGCTCGAGGCGAAATTCCTGCTGCTGTGCCTGTTCGGGTTGGGGGCGCTCGCGGCCTGGGCCGACAGCGAAGCGGTGCTGCCGGCGTACCTGATCGGGATGGTGCTTGCCGGGACGGTGGGCAAGGACCACGCGCTCGTGCGTCGGCTGCGCACGCTCACGTTCGGCCTGCTGACGCCGTTCTATTTCATCCGCGCCGGCTCGTTCGTATCGGTGCCGGCGCTGATCGCTGCGCCGGGTGCGTTCCTGCTGATGCTCGTCACCAAGGTCGGCGCCAAGATCGTCGGCGTCTATCCGGTAACGCGCGCATTTTCCGCGCCGCCAAAGGAAGGGATGTACACCACGCTACTGATGTCCACGGGGCTCACTTTCGGGACGATTTCCTCGCTCTTCGGTCTTTCGCACAAGATCATCGACCCATCGCAATACTCCGCTCTCGTCGCGGCGGTCATTGCCAGCGCCGTGGTGCCGACGCTCATCGCCAATGCCTGGTTCATGCCGCGCCACCTGTTGCCCAAGCCGGGCCGGGGGGCGGAAGAGGGTGCGTCAACGCCTGGAACGGCAGCGGCGGCGAATGCGAAGCAGGAGGGTTGACCATGTATCGGAAGATTCTCGTCGGCTACGACGGTTCGAAGGCGGGGACGAAGGCGTTCGAAACCGCGCTGCAGCTCGCGGTCACGCACGGCGCGGAGCTCTACGTGCTGTCGGTGTCGCGTCCGCCGGACATCGGCGATGATGTCGAAACCGAGGCGGTCATCGAGAATTCGCGCGAATACCACCGCAAGCTGCTCACGCCGCTGGAGCAGAACGTCGCCGCGGCCGGCGTGAAGGGGCATTTCGAAGTCGCGGTCGGGCATCCGGCAGAGCAAATCATCTATGACGCCGACCGCCACGGCGTGGATGTCATAGTCGTCGGCGATCGCGGACGCTCGAGGTTCGCGCGGCTGCTGCTGGGGTCGGTGTCGAAGCAGGTGGTGCAGTATGCCAACAGGCCGGTGCTGGTCGTGCGGTAAGCGGCAATGCCCGCGAGCCCGGCGAGGGTGTACGCCCGCATGCCGACCGGAAGCAACCGATCGAACACCGCATCCGAAGCCGCGCCGGGCGACTTGGCGGCAGCAAGGAAGAGGGCTGCCGAAGAGCGTCGACCCGTCGCCGGGTCAGGACCGGTTCCGGTCAGCCGAAATTGAATCCGTTCCTGTGCTCGATGTGCTTCAATCGTTGCTCGAGATCCGCGAGGTCCGTGGACTGCGACAGATAGGCGTCAACCTCGCTCCGTTGCGCGTCCCGGAGCTTCCGGACAAGCCACGCGGCGAACTTGTGGAACGCCTCGCCTACGGCGACGCTCCGCAATTCACGGGCGTGCTCGATTGCCTGGAAATCCACGGCCTGAGCGGCATCCGATGGCCGGGCAGGCGCCGGGGATTCGGCGGTCCGCCCTTCCCGGTAATGAATGTATCCGTCCCCTTCGTAAAGCGGAGTGGGTGTTTGCATGACAATTCCTTTCTATAGGCATGCGTAATTGTTGCTGCGCACACATTCAGTATATGTATCCAATAATAATAATTACAATAGTAATTTCAAATGATTAAGATAAAGAATTGCAATCGATCTGTAAGTTATTATTGCAACGCAACAAATTGCGGTGGAGTTATATCAATTAAGGACTTTTGTGATGGTGGCCGATATCGGCCATCTGATGCGGGCCGCCGATCCGCTGATCGGAACGCTGCTCGATGTGCTCGGAGAAATCTGGCAGTCCGATCGTGTCGGGACGGGCGAAGAGCAAGACAAGGTCAAGGTCCGACGACGTGAAGCCGCATTGCGCACAGCGCGCGCTGCCTCGGTGTGGGTCAAGGCCGCGGGGGTAAGTCCTCGAGCGGGAATTGCGCCCGTTTCCAGCCCGGCGCGCGAGCGCAGGCGGCGGGGCGGATGTTCAGCGTCCGGCCAGCCTCAGGTTCGCCTGGGTCAGGCGGTCGACCAGCACGCGCATGAACGCCTTGTTGAACCCGACCTGGCAGGCGTCGGAGGCGGCCTTCAGGGCGCTCGCCATGGTCTCGATTACCGTCACTTCGGTGAGCGCCGTGATGGTCGTGGTGCGGCGGGTCGTCCGGTCGCTGAAATAGAGAATTTCCCCGAAGCAGCCGCCGGGCTTGATCGTGTTGAGATGCTTGCCGAGCAAGGTGACGCCGACCTCGCCTTCGATCAACAGATAAAAGCTGTCGCCCTGGTCGGCCTCGCGGATGATCACGGTTCCGGCCTCCAGCGCCATCCACTTGCCGATGCGCACGACCTCCCACAACTCGACGTCGTTGAAGTCCTCGAAGAAGGGCAGTTCCCGCAGCGCCGTGAATTTTTCCGAATCGGATGCCGACTCGCCGGCGAGCCGCAGCGCGGTAAAGGCCTGGGTCAGATCCTTGCCGAAGTCGAGCCACGACTGATAACGCGCGGCCGGGTCCTTGTTGATCGCCTTCAGCACGATGTCGTTGAGCAGCGGCGGCAGATCGGGGCGCAGCACGGCCGGGGGCACCGGCGGCGTGCTGAGAATGGCGTAGCTGAGGCCGGCCTGGGTGGAGGCTTCGTACGGCAGCCGGCCGGTGAGGAGGCGGTACATCACCACGCCGAGCGAATAGATGTCGGTTTGATGAGTGACCACTTCCATCCGGATCTGTTCAGGCGACATGTAGGCGGGTGAGCCGACACCGGTGAGCTGGGTTGTCTCGTGGCCGTGCCGCTGCTGGAACGAAGCGCCGAAATCGCTGACCTTGGCATCTCCGGTCGGGGAGAGCAGGATGTTCCCGGGCTTGATGTCGCGGTGGATCACACCGTGCTGGAAAGCGTGCTCGAGGGCGCGGATGCATTTGAAGATGATTTCGACCACCTTGCCGAGCGGCAGCAGACTGGTGACGTCCGAGTGCGCTTCCAGGGTGGTGCCGGGGACGTACTCCATCACCAGGTAGCTCTGCTCCGGTTCGACGACGGCGTCGAGAATCTCGACGATATGAGGATGGCTCAGCTTGCCGGCCAGCGCCGCCTCGGCGAGGAAGGCCTTGTGCATCATGCGCTCGGTATGCTCGCTGATGTTCTGTTCGAACAGGAATACCTTTATGGCGACGTCGCGGTCGGCGAACGGATCGCGCGCGAGATAAACGCGGCTGGTGGCGCCGCTGCCGATCTCGCGGACGATCGGGTACTTGCCTATGTGCTCTTCAAATTCGAATTTCATCGTCGCTGCGGCGTGCCTCTCCGGGAAGCACAAGTTCAGCGGCGCTTGGCGTTCGCCGGAACCTGCGCTGTTGAAACGGCGCCCTGCGTCCGTTTCAACTGCCAGTCTAAGGCAAGTCCGGGCCGAAGAGAATCGCCCTTTGTGCCGTCGACGCCGTACCGGGACGCAAACGGGTAGCCCGGGTACGAACCGGTTACATTCATGCCCGGCTTGAAATAGGCCGCCACCCCCCCAATTTTCCTTTCAGCCATTCGCCACCGGGTTTGATATGCGTATCGACAAATTGACGACCAAGTTCCAGCAGGCCCTGGCCGATGCGCAAAGCATCGCCGTCGGGCAGGACCATCAGTTCATCGAGCCGCTGCATCTGCTGGCCGCGCTGTTGCAGCAGGAAGAGGGTACAAGTGCCTCGCTGCTGTCGCGCGCCGGCGCCAACGTGCCGCGGTTGCGCGAGGCCGCCAAGCAGGCGATTTCCCGGCTGCCGAAGGTCGAGGGCCACGGCGGCGAAGTGCAGATCTCGCGCGAGCTGAACGGACTCCTCAACCTGACCGACAAGGAGGCGCAGAAGCGCGGCGACCGGTTCATCGCCTCGGAGCTGTTCCTGCTCGCGCTTGTCGACGACAAGGGCGAGGCGGGCCGCCTGCTGAAGGAAGCCGGCGGCAGCAAAAAGGCGCTCGAGCAGGCAATCCAGGCGGTGCGCGGCGACGAAGCGGTCGCCGACCCTGAAGCCGAAGGCCAGCGCGAGGCGCTGAAGAAATACACCCTCGACCTGACCGAGCGCGCCCGGTCGGGCAAGCTCGATCCGGTGATCGGCCGCGACGACGAGATCCGGCGCGTGATCCAGATCCTGCAGCGGCGCACCAAGAACAACCCGGTGCTGATCGGCGAGCCCGGCGTGGGCAAGACCGCGATCGTCGAGGGCCTGGCGCAGCGCATCATCAACGGCGAAGTGCCCGAAACGCTCAAGAACAAGCGCGTGCTCTCGCTCGACATGGCCGCGCTGCTCGCGGGCGCCAAGTACCGCGGCGAATTCGAGGAGCGTCTGAAATCCGTGCTCAAGGAACTCGCTCGGGACGAGGGCCAGACCATCGTCTTCATCGACGAGTTGCATACCATGGTCGGCGCGGGCAAGGCGGAGGGCGCGATCGACGCCGGCAACATGCTCAAGCCCGCCCTTGCGAGGGGCGAGCTGCATTGCGTGGGTGCGACCACGCTCGATGAGTACCGCAAGTACATCGAGAAAGACGCCGCGCTCGAACGCCGCTTCCAGAAAGTCCTGGTCGACGAGCCCTCGGTCGAGGCGACCATCGCCATCCTGCGCGGCTTGCAGGAAAGGTACGAAATCCATCATGGCGTGGACATCACCGACCCGGCGATCGTCGCAGCGGCGGAGTTGTCGCACCGCTACATCACCGACCGCTTCCTGCCGGACAAGGCAATCGACCTGATCGACGAGGCGGCGGCGCGCATCAAGATGGAGATCGACTCCAAGCCCGAAGTGATGGACAAGCTCGACCGGCGCCTGATCCAGCTCAAGATCGAGCGCGAGGCGGTACGCAAGGAAAAGGACGAAGCCTCGAAGAAGCGCTTCGGCCTGATCGAGGAAGAGATCAAGAAGCTGGAGAAGGAATACTCCGACCTGGAGGAAATCTGGAAGGCCGAGAAATCGCACATCCAGGGCTCTGCCCGCATCAAGGAAGAGATCGACAAGCTGCGCGCGCAGATGGCCGAGTTGCAGCGCAAGGGGCAGTTCGACAAACTGGCAGAGTTACAGTACGGCAAGCTGCCGCAGCTCGAGGCGCAGCTGAAAAAGGCGGAAAAAGCGCCCGCGGAAATGCAGAAACCGAAGCTGCTGCGCACCGAGGTTGGCGCCGAGGAGATCGCGGAAGTGGTGTCGCGTGCCACGGGAATTCCGGTATCGAAGATGATGCAGGGTGAGCGCGACAAGCTGCTCGCCATGGAAGCGAAGCTCCACGAGCGCGTCGTCGGCCAGGATGAGGCGGTGAGGCTTGTCGCCGACGCCATACGCCGCTCGCGTGCGGGCCTGTCCGATCCCAACAAGCCCTACGGATCGTTCCTGTTCCTCGGTCCGACGGGCGTCGGCAAGACCGAACTCTGCAAGGCGCTCGCCGCATTCCTGTTCGATGCCGAGGATCACCTCATCCGCATCGACATGTCGGAGTTCATGGAAAAGCACTCCGTGTCGCGGCTGATCGGCGCGCCGCCGGGCTACGTCGGCTACGAAGAGGGCGGCCACCTCACCGAGGCGGTGCGCAGGAAACCCTATAGCGTGATCCTGCTCGACGAGATCGAGAAGGCGCACCCGGACGTGTTCAATGTGCTGCTGCAGGTGCTCGATGACGGCCGCATGACCGACGGCCAGGGCCGCACCGTGGACTTCAAGAACACCGTGGTGGTGATGACCTCCAACCTGGGCTCACAGATGATCCAGCAGATGGAAGGCGACGATTACGGCGTGATCAAGCTTGCGGTCATGGCCGAGGTGAAGACGCAATTCCGACCGGAGTTCGTCAATCGCATCGATGAGATCGTGGTGTTCCACGCGCTGGACGAAAAGCACATCCGCAACATCGCCAAGATCCAGCTGCGCTATCTCGAGGAGCGGCTGGCAAAGTTGGAGATGAAGCTCGAAGTGAGCGACAGCGCGCTCGCCGAGCTGGCGACGGCAGGGTTCGATCCGGTGTACGGGGCGAGGCCGCTCAAGCGCGCCATCCAGCAGACCCTCGAGAATCCGCTCGCGAAGCAGATTCTTGAGGGCAAATTCGCCGCAAGGGACACGATCCGCGTCGAATGCCGCGACGGCGCGATGCAATTCGAGAAGGCCGCGCAGAAGCCGGCGCAGAAGGCGGCGGCGCGCTGACTCCGGCGTGGAATGAACGCCACGCCGGCGGCCCGTTCCATTGCGCGCGATTAAAGCGGCCCGATTTGCAGGTCCGCCTTACTCGACCTTGATGCCGAGATCCTTCACCAGCTTTCCGTATTTCTCGTGGTCGCGCCGGATCAGGGCGGCGAACTCCTCGGGCGTGCTCGAGTAGGGCTCGAGTCCGCCGGCCTTGTTCAGACGCTGCTTGACCTCCGGCAGCGCGAGCACCGTTTTGACCGCCGCGCGCAGCCGCCCCACAACCTCGTCGGGCGTTCCCGCGGGTGCGAACAGGCCCAACCAGATGCCGTTCTCGAAGCCGGGGTAGAACTCGGCGATGGCCGGCAAATCCGGAAACGCAGCGGAGCGGTGCGCGCCCGAGACGGCGAGAGCGCGCAGCCTGCCCGACTTGATCTGCGGCGCGGTTGAAGTACCGGCGAACATCGCCGCCACTTCTCCGGCGACCGTTGCCTTGGTCGCGGGAGATCCACCCTTGTAGGGCACGTGCATGAGCTTGATCCCGGCACGCGCCGTCAGCATTTCCATGGTGAGCTGGTGCTGGCTGCCGTTGCCGCCCGAGGCGTAGGCGAGCGGCGGGTTGGCGTTCCTGGCGTATTCGATGAACTCGGGCAACGATTTCACCGGCAGCGACGGGTTCACCGAGAGCACGAACATGTTGCTCACCAGGCTCGCGACCGGAATCAGGTCCTTCAGCGTATCGAACGGCATTTTCGCGTACAGGTGCGGATTGATGGTGATCAGGCTGTCCTGTCCGAGGAGCAGGGTATAGCCGTCCGCGGGCGACCTGGCCACCAATTCGCCGGCGATGTTGCCATTCGCGCCAACGCGGTTCTCGACCACTACGGGCTGGCCCAGATGTTCCTCGAGCTTCTGCCCGATGACCCGCGCGGCGATATCGGGCGCGCCGCCCGGCGGGATCGGAACGATCAGCCTGATCGGCCTGGCGGGATATTGCGCGGAGGCGGGAGTAGCGAACAGGGCGGTCGGGATGGCGAGCGCCAGCAAAAGCAATCGTGTTCTCATGGCTTTAATCCTCGATCAGCGCGCTGTAAGGCAGCGTACCGGCACGGGCGTGTACGGCGCGCACCCGCTGCACCATGTCGTGCCACAGGTTGGAGGAATCCTTGCGAAACACCGCATCGGCATCGGCGTCGGCGATGAACCAGTCGCCGCGCTCCAGTTCGCTCCGCAACTGGCCGGGTGCCCAGCCGGCGTAACCGGTGAAAAAGCGAATCGCCGCGGGCGGGTTCTTGATCAGCGTATCGACGGTGTCGGGATGCAGCGCGAGATGCAGGCCCGGGAGCAGGGTGATCGCTGCGCCCGGAAGCTTGTCGGAGCGAAATACCGCGAACAGGCCGTTCGGATTCACCGGGCCGCCGAAAAAGACCGGATCGGTGAAGCGACGGTAACGCTCGCCCGGCAGCAGTTCGGCCAGCGAACGGTTGGTCGGGCGGTTGACGATCACACCGATCGCTCCCACGTTTTCATCCTGGGTGATGAGCACCACCGTCTCGCGGAAATTCGGGTCGGGTATCCCGGGCCTGGCGACCAGCAACAGCGTGGGCGAGGCATCCTGCGCAATCGCGCCGGATGCGGCGAGCAGAAGGAAAAAGGCAAGGATTGCGCGGGGCAACGAAATCATGACGGTTGAATTCGATGCATCGCAGACGGGGACCGGGAGGATCCGGAGCGGTTGGATGGCGGCGTCGCCGCGACCGGATGCCCGGGCCGTGACCGCGCGTGCGCGGCGCAACAACTCCTGCCGACGGCCCCGGGGAGCACGGTCGCGGGCCGCGCTTCAGGCGTGCGCCGCCGCCGTCCCCTGCTTGACTGCCTGCCACTTGTCGAGCTTGGCGCGCGCGCCGTTCGACGCCGGATCGGTCGCCTGCGCGTGACTGGGCATCTTCGCGGTCAGCTCGATCACGTAACCGTTGGGATCGCGGAAGTAGATCGAATGGATGAAGCCGTGGTCGGAGATGCCGCGGGTCTCGATGCCGCGCGCTTTGCCCTTCGCCATCATCGGCTCGAGCACCGGTTCGTCCACTTCCAGCGCGATGTGCAGATCGTAGTCGTGCTGGCGCTTGAACTCGAAGGGCATGTCCGGCGCCTCGAAGAAGGCGAGGTACGAGCCGTCGTCGAGACCGTAGAAGGTGTGCAGCGTGTGGGTCTTGCGGCCGGTCAGGGTTTCGGTGATCTCGAGCGTGCAGGCAAGGCGCAGCCCGAGGAAATCTTCATAGAACTTGCGCGTCTCCTCGGAATCGCGGCAGCGGTAGGCATTGTGATGCAGCTTCTTGAGCATGGTCGGACCTCCTCGAATGGCGCGCGCCGTCAAACCGTCTCGAACGGGACGGCCTTCATCGAGCCGGCGAAGCCGTAGAAGACCTCGTTCACCTTGTTCCAGCTCTTCAGCGACTTCATGCTGTTGTACCAGCGGCTGAGATTCGGATAGGGCTTGAAATCGCAGCGGATGAATTCCGCGAGGCTGACGAACGGCGCGGCGAAGTAGTCTGCAATCGTGATCTGGTCGCCGCAGAGGTACTTGTTCTTCGGGCCGAGGATGTGCTCGTCGAGCACCTTCATCCAGCCTTGTGAGCGCTCTTTCGCCCACGCCAGCGTGCCCTTCTGTTGCTCGTCGCTCGGGCGCTTGTGCGTCGGAAAGATCTGCGGGTAGACCAGCCCGTACGCCAGATCGCGGCACAGCTGGGTGTTGATCCAGTCCATGACCTCGTTGACCCGGGCGCGCTGGCGCAGGTCCTTCGGGTAGGACGGCAGATTGTTCTTCTCGGCGAGATATTTGAGGATGGCCGAGCTTTCGGTGAGACGGAAATCGCCGTCCTCGAGCGTCGGGACCAGCTTGTTCGGATTGACTTTCGTCGAGTACGGGGGCTGGACGTGCTCGCCCGTCATCAGGTCGACGACCTGAAACTCGATGTTGAGACCGTTCTCCTGCGCAAACAGCATCAGCGGCCGGCTGGTGGTCGAAACGGGGTGAAAGTAGATTTTCATTGCATCGTCTCCTGGATTGGGTTGAACTTCTTCTTTTTGGCCGGATAGGGTACTCCTTCCGGGGCTTGTCTGGCAAAGTCGGCGGGCGCGCCGCGTGGGCCGATACCCGCACTCCCTCGGAAGACGAGACTCGGGGAGATGCTCGGACAGGCGAGAATCCTGGCCAGTATCGCGAGACCGGCACTGGTGAGCCGGAGCTTGCCAGAAGGGGTGGTACGAAACATCCACAGATGCTGAAAAACGCAGGGGTTTCGTAACATAACCGGCTTCAGGTTCCCTCACGCCGAGAAAATCGCACGTCTGGCTCGCCACCGCCATCGCGGCGCATCCTTGGTAGAGGATGGCTCAGCTGAACGCCTGGATCCCGGTCTGCGCACGCCCGAGTATGAGAGCATGGATGTCATGCGTGCCCTCGTAGGTGTTGACGACTTCGAGGTTCACCATGTGGCGGATGACGCCGAACTCGTCCGAGATGCCGTTGCCGCCCAGCATGTCGCGCGCCGTGCGTGCGATCTCCAGGGCCTTGCCGCAGGAATTGCGCTTCATGATCGAGGTGATCTCCGGCGTGTCGGTGCCTTCGTCCTTCATGCGTCCGAAGCGCAGGCAGGCTTGCAAGCCGAGCGTGATTTCGGTCTGCATGTCGGCGAGCTTTTTCTGGATCAACTGGTTCGCGGCCAGCGGCCGGCCGAACTGCTTGCGGTCGAGCACGTACTGGCGCGCGCGGTGCCAGCAGTCCTCGGCCGCGCCGAGCGCGCCCCAGGCGATGCCATAGCGCGCCGAGTTGAGGCAGGTGAACGGGCCTTTCAGTCCTTCGACGCCGGGCATCAGATTCTCTTCGGGCACGAACACGTCGTCCATCACCACTTCGCCGGTGATCGATGCGCGCAGGCCCACCTTGCCGTGGATCGCGGGCGCCGACAGCCCCTTCATGCCCTTCTCGAGGATAAAGCCGCGGATCTTGCCGTCTTCGGTTTTTGCCCACACCACGAACACGTCGGCGATGGGCGAGTTGCTGATCCACATCTTCGAGCCGGCGAGGCTGTAGCCGCCGGCGGTTTTCCTCGCCCGCGTCTGCATGCTGGCCGGATCGGAGCCGTGATTGGGCTCGGTCAGGCCGAAGCAGCCGATCCATTCGCCCTTCGCCAGCTTCGACAGATATTTTTTCTTCTGCGCTTCGCTGCCGAACTCGTAGATCGGCACCATCACCAGCGAGCTCTGCACGCTCATCATCGAGCGGTAGCCCGAATCGACGCGCTCGACCTCGCGCGCGATCAGCCCGTAGCTGACGTAGTTGAGGCCGGCGCCGCCGTATTCAGCCGGGATCGTGGGGCCGAGCAGGCCCAGGGCGCCCATCTCGCTGAAGACCGAGGGATCGGATTTCTCGTGGCGGAACGCTTCCAGAATGCGTGGTTGCAGTTTTTCCTGGCAGTAAGTGTGGGCGGCGTCACGCACCATGCGCTCATCTTCGGTGAGCTGCTGCTCGAGCAGCAGCGGATCGTGCCAGACGAATTCGGCTCTTTTTGGCTTGGTTTTGAGAGGGGCGTTCATGCGCGATGCTCCGGGGGTGGGTCAGCTTTCTTGCGTCAGCAATGATACGCCGAGCCGGGCGCGGCGCTTGAGCCAGGGACTCGGCCGGTAGCGGGGATCGCCGTAGAAGTCGAACAGCGCTTCGAGGATGGCGAGGATCGGCGCCGGACCGATCGCGTCGCCCCAGGCGAGCGGCCCCTGCGGGTAGCCCAGGCCCAGCGTCACCGCGATGTCGATGTCCTCGGGGGTGGCGATGCGCTGCTGCGCGATGTCGCTGGCGATATTGACGATCTGGGCGAGGACGCGCTGCGCGACGAACCCGGGCGAGTCGTGGATGACTGACACCGGCACGCCGTCGCTCGCGAGCAGGCCGTGCGCGGCGTCGCGCATGGCGTCGCCGGTCAGGGGCGTGGTCATCAGGGTGCGGTGCTTTTCCGTGGATAACAGGCAGTCGACCGCGAGCGTGCGCATCGGATCGAGTCCTTCGTCGAGCGCCGCCGTGGTGGCGTCCCGCCCGAGCGGGGCAACCAGGCACAAGGAATCCGCTGCGGGTCTGGCGCCGCCGTCCATGGCCGCGCCGAGCTTGGCCACCCGCTCGGCGAGCTTCGCGCCCAGCCCCGCGC
>JBARMB010000078.1:0-20837 GCA_049802235.1 Burkholderiales bacterium
TGTTCGTCGTGCTCACCGTCGCCACCGCCTGCGGCGGCGTGATCTTCAACGCCACCACCATCGCCATGCCCAAGGTGTTCGACGAACGGCTCGCCGCGCTCACCCGCTCCACTTTCGGCATCGGCGCGCTTGTCTGCGGCGTCTACCTGATCGCGGCGATGGCGCAGCTGTGCGTCGGCTGGTGGCTCGACCGCCGCACGCTGAAGAGCGTGTTCGTGCCGGTGGTGGCGCTGCAGGTGCCGCTGCTGTGGCTGGCGGGCACCACCGAGAATTACCTGATGCTCGCCGTCGCCGTGGCGATGATGTTCTTCGTCTTCGGGCAGATCCCGATCAACGACGCCATGATCGCGCGCTACACCGCCGAGGAATGGCGTGCCCGCGCCTACGCGGTGCGCTACGTGGTGTCGTTCGGCGGCAGCGCGCTCGCCGTGCCGCTGGTGGCGTGGGTGTACCGGTCGAGCGGCGACTTCCGCGGGCTCTACTTCATGCTCGCCGCGCTGGCGCTGGCGAGCCTCGTCGCGGCGCTGTTCTTTCCCGCCGAGCGCGCGAAAGCCGCGGCCTAGTGCCCTGTCCCGAAAACACCTTGCATATGGCAATCGTCATTGCGGCCGCGCTCGGACGCCCATTGAAATCTGCAATTAACAACGCGCAGTTGCCCGCCGCCACGGCAACGTGGCAATCTATGCACTCGACGAGGAGAATTCCATGAGCTTGCGATTTTTCGCGCGACCGGCCTGTCTTGTTCTGGCGTCCCTGCTCGCTTTGCCGGCGTGGGCACAGGACAGCTATCCGAACAAGCCGATCCGCATCATCGTCGGCTACGCCGCCGGCGGCGGCAACGACATCATCGTGCGGATACTCTCACCGAAGATGTCCGAGGGCCTCGGCCAGCCCGTGATCATCGAGAACAAGCCCGGCGCGCAGTCGATCGTCGCCGCCGAATACGTCGCCAAGGCCGCGCCCGACGGCTACACGCTGCTCATGGGTCCGACCGGTCCGATCGCAATGAATCCGGCCACCTACTCCAGGCTGTCCTACTCGCCGCTGCGCGACTTTGTGCCGATTTCCATGATCGGGTCATTTCCGCTGATCCTGGTGGTGAACCCGGCGCTGCCGATACGCTCGGTCAAAGAACTCGTGGACTATGCCAAGGCCAATCCGGACAAGGCCAACTATGGCGCCAGCGCGGCGCCATTCCAGCTCGCGAGCGAGCTGCTCAATCTCAGAACCGGCACCAAATTCGCGTACATACCGTACAAAGGGAGCAATGAATCGATCAATGCGGTGATGTCGGGCCAGGTGACGATGACGATTTCCGATCCCCCGCCGGCAACCGGCCCGCTCAAGGGCGGCAGGGTGCGGGGGCTCGCCATTACGTCGGCGACGCGCCATCCCGCCTGGCCCGAACTGCCGACGCTGGCCGAAGCCGGCATTCCCGGCATCGAGATCACTTTATGGACCGGCTTTCTCGCACCGGCCGGTACGCCTCCCGCAATCGTCAGGAAATTGCAGGATGAGGTGGCCCGCGTCGTCAAGCTCCCGGAAATCCGCGAGCGCCTGAACGCCATGGCGATCGATCCGGCGGGAAATACTTCGGAAGAATTCGCGCGCATCATCGCCGCGGACATCGCCAAGTGGACGGCCGTCGCCAAGGCCGCCAACATCCGGGCGGATTAGCGCTTATTGAGCCTTGCGTAAATAAATGAAAAATGTCCGTCGTCCCCGCGTGTCGTAAGCGCGGAGCCGGCACTCAACGCCGGCGATCGACAAACATATTGCGGACATTTGCGTAGACGGCCGCGGCGGCCGCATTCCCCGGGAAGCCCATCCGGATAATCGTCCCTGCTGCGCTGGGCGGGCCGCCGGACTTGTGCGCAGGAGTGAGGTCAGGTCCTGCCTTGACGAACCGGGGCTCTGCCGCAACGCCGAACGGCAATCAGCGCGTCAGAAAGTGTACCCCGCGCTCATGAAAGTGAGCCTGTCCATGATCGTAACCTCGACCTCAATGCTGTTGCGCCGATTGAATCTGTACCCGCCACCCACGCCGAACGCGAAATCGGTGCTGGAGCCGGCGCCAGAGTTGCCGGGGAATCCGGGTGCGCTCACGGTTGTATTGCTGTGGACGAAACCCGCCTTGCCCTTGAAATAAAAATTGTTCGATTCCAGGCCGCGGTAAACGCCAAAGCCGCCCAGGGTCCACGCGTTCCATTTGCCGACGAAGTTGCCCGACCCGGGAAAAGTGCTATTGACATCGCCTTTGACCAGCGGCAAGGTCAGCTCGCCTTCGACTGAGATCGTTCCGGGAATGCTGTGTCCCCTGAGGTCAACGACGTTTGCACCGGCGAATCCACCGATGTTCAAGGCATCGCCGAATCCCGACGAGTCTGACGTCAGGAACCCGCCTTTCAGACCGAAATACGGTTCCGTGTCCGCTGCGTAAGTAGCGCCGCATACGACCGAACTCAATACCGCGACCAGAACCACAGACAGGCGACCGAAGAGGGAAAAATTCATGACCTGCTCCTCGAGAATTGAAAAAATACAAGAACAACCGGGGGCCAATGATAGTTCGGCTCGCACGCTTTCGTCAAAAAGGTATCGGAGTATTGGTGACGTATTTCACGAAGAGAACCCATACTCAATGCCGGCTGTCGACCCATTGCGGACGTTCAACGTCCGAGCTGACCGGTGCGACGTGCGTCCGTGTCGAGCGGCGGCCTAATCCGCGATCGTTGTCGCCGCTGTTTTGCGACCGGCAGCTTCGGCCCGAACTTGATCCAGCGACCGCAATGGATTGTCCGTCGGAAATCCTTTCCTCCGACCAACAGTCAGCGTCCGAACAGGCCCTTCATCCGATCCTTGAGCTTGTCCTGCAATTTCGACTTCACTTCCTCTTTCTTTTTCTCGATCTTCTCCTGAGCCGCGCCGCTTATCATTGCGTTGAAGTCGAGCTTATAGCTCAGCGACGTGAACGGGCCCGAAATGCGCACCGGCACCGTAAGGCCCTTGAGCTCGGACGTATCCTTGCCGCCCTGCCCGGCTGCCGTGGCGACCAGCGTCGCCTTGGCCGAATAATCCACGCTGTCGGTCCCGATGTTGATGTCTCCTTCGCCACCCAGGCGCAACAGCGGGGACTTCATCGACAAATCGGAATTGTGCGCAATACCGTTCTTGATCGCGAAGGTCGCCTTCAGCTCCGTGAAATCGGTCTTCTCGGCGGCATTGGACGCCTGTGTGGTCTCGCCTTTCAGGGTACCGAGCCTGGCTCTGGCATTGCGTATCGTTTCGCCAATGTTGATGCCCTTCAGCGCGCCATCGGTGAGGTCGAGCGATGCCGAGCCGTTCAGTGCCTTCTTGATCGCGGACACCGTCGCGCCCTGCCCGGAGACATCGAGCGTCACGCTGCCTTTGCCTTCGAGCGTGTCCTTGTCCACGGCATCCTTCAGCAATGGGCCGATGCTGATGCCGGCGAGGTTCTGCTTGACTGCGATCTGCGGCGTCGCCGCGGCGACGAGCGACATGCTGCCGTTCATCGCTCCCTGATACAGACTGGCGGTCAGCGGATTCAAGTCCAGGCGCCCGCCGCCCGCTTTCGCCTCGAGCCGCACGTTCTGCGCCTTGAGGTTCGCCGCCTTGAGCGAGCCGATCCTGACGCTGCCGTTCGCACGCAGGGTTTTCAACGCCGAGAAATCGAGCGCCTGCTCCGGCTTGTTTGCCGCGCCTTTGCTCGCCGCGGCGGGCTGGCCTTCGGGCTTCTTTGCGTCCGTATAGCGATCGACATCGAGTTTGTCGACATTCACATCGAACACGTAGGACGGCGGACTGAAATGCGCAAGGCCGGCCTTGCCGGTGACGCTGGATTCGTCGAACCTGGCGGAAAAATCCAGACTGGCGCTCTGCTTCCTCATGTCCGCGTGGGCAGCGCCCATGATGTTGATCGTCACCGGACCACGCGGGGATTTCGGATCGGTGAACACGAGGTTGGCGATGAGCTTGCGCAAGTCACAGGTTTCCGCGCCAAGATCAACCGCGAGCGGAGTGGTGAGCTTGCCCTTGATCGTGTTGTCACCCTGTTTGGCGTCGAGCTCGAGCACAATCTCGCCCGCCTTGATCGCCTTCGCATCGCCCTCGGCGCCGCCCTTGATGCTGAGCGCAACGAGATTCATGCCGGCCGCCTCGCCCGTGACGCCGAAGTCGAGCCCATCGAGCTTGAAATGCCTGCCGTCGGGAATGAAAGCGAGCCGCGTCCTGAGGTGAACATCGATATTCACCTTGGGCTGGCTTGCATCGATTGTCGCTGCAAGTTCTATATCGCTCGGCGTCGCGGCCGCGATCCTGCCGGTTTTCAGATTCAGCTTGTTCAGCGTGTATTTCGCGCCGCTGCCCTCGTCGACATAGCTCAGGGTGGTGTTTTCGATGAGCACATGGTCGATATTGAACTGCATCGGCTTCCGCGCCGGCTTGTCGTCCCCGCCGGACGTCCGCTTCGGATTCCGGGCTTCGCTCCCCGTGAGGTCGTCTACATTGGTGGTGCCGTTCTTGTACTTCACCAGATTCGCGCGCAGCCCGCGCACCTCGATCTGGCTGACTACCACCTCGCGCGACAACAGCGGCATCAGCTGGAATGCCACGCGTACCGTCTCGACGGCCGCGAATTCCTTGTCGCTCGCGTGCTCGGACAGCGACAGCCTGCCAAGATCGGCTCCCAGCGCCGGAAAAAACGTCAGCTTGATGTCGCCGCCGATCTTGAGCGTGCGATCGAGCTTTTCCTTGACCAGTTGCACGATCTGCGGCTTGTAGTCGTTGGGGTTGAATGTCGCGGCGACGTACGCCACCACGGCAATCAGGACGGCGCCGATGCCGCCCGCGGTGAGCAAGACGTATTTCAGGATTTTGTTCAAGGCATCCAACCCTCACTGATTGGCCTGGCAGCTTGCTGCGTTTACGTCATGACAGCACATCGCCCCAAGCGTCTGCAAATATGTTACGCCTTTCCCCCGACGCCATCTGTTCGGTTCGCGATCTGGCGGCAAGAAAATCCATGCGGACACGGCGCGCGAGGTGCGCGTAATATCTCCAATATCACGATTCAAAAACCGATACGGTATCATTCTGAAACCGCGCCTCTTGGTAAAGCGGCCATTCGGCCGCCAAATTCTCGTCAGGGCATGAGACATCAAATCGCACTCGGGGATTTCTTACGTAGATGAACACCGCCGCAGGATCCGACAGGCTGGCGGTCAAGGCGACTGAACTGACGCGCAGGTTCGGCAACTTGACCGCAGTGGATCGTATCGACCTGGCGATTCCGTACGGCGAAATTTTCGGCCTGCTCGGCGCCAACGGCGCGGGCAAAAGCACCGTGGTCAAGATGCTCACGACCCTGCTGGCGCCGACATCCGGGGATGCGGAGGTCGGGGGTTTCGACATCATCAAGTCCCCGGCGAAAGTCCGGGGACGCATCGGCTATGTGCCTCAGCTCCTGTCGGCCGACGGCGCCCTGACAGGCTACGAGAACCTGCTCCTGTCGGCCAAGCTCTATGGCTTGCCCCGCGCGGAGAGAAGCGCGCGCATCGGCGAGGCGCTCGACTTCATGGGGCTCACCGATTCGGCGCGCAAGCTGGTGAAGACCTATTCCGGCGGCATGATCCGCAGGCTGGAGCTCGCCCAGGCCATGCTGCACCGTCCGGCGATCCTTTTCCTGGACGAACCGACGATCGGGCTCGATCCCCTGGCGCGCCATTCCGTGTGGGATCGCCTGCGCGACCTCAGGCGCGACTACGGCATGACGGTTCTGATCACGACACACGACATGGAGGAAGCCGAAGCGCTCTGCGACGAACTGGCGATTCTGCACGCGGGACGGGTCGCCGTCGTCGGACAACCCGCCGAGTTGCGGACGAAACTCGGCGCCGGCGCGACCATGGATGACGTGTTCGCGCATTACGCCGGGGGCGGGATCCGCGAAGGTGGAAATTTCGGCGACGCCGTTCAGACCCGCAGGACCGCTCGGCGCCTGGGTTGAGCGCGATCCCGTGGACAGATTCCTTCGTGAGAGCACCGCGGTCGCAGAAGTCGAGCTGATCAAGCTTATCCGCGATCCGACCGAGGTTTTCTCGCGCGCCGTCCAACCGGTGCTGTGGCTGGTGGTGTTCGGCCAGGTCCTTGCCCATGTCCACGGCATTTACACCGGAGAGGTTGGCTACCTCGCGTTCATCACGCCCGGAATCCTCGCCCAGAGCGTGCTGTTCAGCGCAATTTTCTACGGCATCGCGGTGATCTGGGAGCGCGATCTCGGCGTCGTGCACAAGCTTCTGGTGAGCCCCGCCCGGCGAAGCTCGCTGGTTTTCGGCAAGGCGGTCTCCGCCGGATTCCGCGGCCTGGTGCAGGCGGCCGTGATTTATCTCATCGCGTTCGTCATGCACATCACGATCCGGCAGGAGCCGCAGGCCATCTTCGGCGTGCTGGCCGGCGTGCTGCTGGGCTCAGGGCTCTTTTCCACGTTTTCGCTCATCATCGCGTGCATCGTGAAGACGCGCGAGCGCTTCATGGGCATAGGCCAACTCCTCACGATGCCGATGTTCTTCGCCAGCAATGCGATCTATCCGCTGGACATCATGCCCGGCTGGCTGCGCATCCTCGCGCAGCTCAATCCCCTCACTTACCTGGTCGACGCGCTACGCGGACTGATGATCGAGGGAGGTGAAAGCGTACACGGCTACGGCGTGGATTTCGCGGTGTTGTTCGCAGTGTTCGTCGTGCTGCTGATGGTCGCCGTGAGGCTGTACCCGACGTTGGTGGAATGAACCCGGCAGTGCGCTCAAAAATGCGTCCACCCGCTGCGATCAAAAGTGAGGGGCTCCCCGGACTCGTCCAGAACCGTGATCTGAATTTTTTTCCCGATCGACGGCGACTCCATTCGGCCGATGGCGGTGATCGGCACGTCGAGCGTCTGCGACAATTCGGTCAGCTCATCGAGCGCCGCCGGTGGTGCAGTGAAGAGGATCTCGTAATCGTCGCCGCCTGTAAGTACAGTTATGTGCTCGGAGTTTGTCGCGAGGGCCGCGCGTACGGCGGTCGATAGCGGCACGCGGGGAGCCTCGATGACCGCGGTGAGTTCCGAGGCTTCGCAGATGTGCCGCAGGTCGGCGAGCAAACCATCCGAGACGTCGATTGCAGCGCTCGCAAGTCCGATGAGCCGCGGACCCAGCGAGACGCGCGGCCGCGGCAGGCGGTAGCGATCGACGAGAAAGTTCGCGGCTTCCGTATCCGGGTGCGCCAATTCGCCGCGCAGCACTTTCAGGCCGAGCGCGGCATCGCCGATGGTGCCGGTCACGTACACTGTATCTCCGTCAAGCGCCCCGCCGCGGCGGAGCATCCGCCCCGTCAGTACGTCGCCGAACGCCATGACCGCAATCGTCACCGGGCCGGGCGTCGAATCCGTGTCGCCGCCGATCAAGTGCACCGCGTACGCGTCTTGATCCCGGGCGAGGCCGCGGGCGAAGCTCGCAATCCACTCCTCGGTGACCGTTTTCGGCAACATGATGTCGAGCATGTAGGCGCGCGGGACGGCGCCCTTCGCGGCAAGGTCGGAAAGATTCACGCGCAACGCCTTGCGGGCGATGAGGTCCGGCGGATCCTCGGGAAGAAAATGAACGCCGCCGACGATCGCGTCGGATTTCGCAACCAGCTCATGTCCCGGCAGCGGAGCGATCACCGCCGCGTCGTCGAGCAACCCGTAGGCGCCCGGAAACCCTTTCGCGAGCGGCGCGAAGTAACGCGCGATGAGCTCGAACTCGCCAGGGAGAGTCGAGATCTCTTTCATCGGTCCAGCCTCAGCCGAAGTTACCAGCGATCCACGTTCCGAGCCATCGGCTAACCACGAGCACGATTGTGGCGGAAGGACGGGTGCCTTGATTGATCTGCATCAACGGACTTGCGCGCCTCTCGCCTACCGTATAGACGCTATGACTTATCTTCGTTGGTGCGCCTCTCTCCTCGCAACGCTGTTGATCGGAACGGGAACTGCTTTCGCGGACCCGGCCGCAATTGACGACGGCATTGCAGCGATCGCCACCGCGTTTGAGCGCGAGGTTGACAGGAAGCTCCCGGTACCGGCCGGGGAGCAAGCCGACTACGCCGGCGCGCTTCGCGCCGAACTGGCGCGCGCCGGCAAGGAAGCGCTGCGTCCGGAATTCGTGCTGCTGGTCGACCGCAGCCCGGCGGTACAGGCGGCATTCCTCTACTGGATTTCGGCGGAGGACTGGCGTTTCATCGGGGCGTCGCCCGTGGCGACGGGCTTGCCCGGCGCTTACGAACATTTCCTGACGCCGCTCGGCGTGTTCGAGCACTCGGTGGCCAACATGGATTTCCGCGCGGAGGGCACCGTCAACGAATTCGGCGTCCGGGGCTACGGACTCAAAGGGATGCGTGTCTTCGACTTCGGCTGGGTCATGGGCGAGCGCGGCTGGGGCGAGGGCGGCATGAGCCCAATGCGGCTGGAGATGCATGCGACCGATCCGGGGCTGGAGAAGCTGCTCGGGACAGCGCACTCCGAGGGCTGCATCCGCATTCCGGCGACGCTCGACCGTTTCCTCGATCATCACGGGATCCTGGATGCGAATTACGAGCGGGTCGTCACGACGCTCGGCATGCGCTTGAGCATTCTGCTTCCGGACCGTGAACCGACGCCGTGGGCGGGACGCACTCTCGTCATCATCGATTCGGAGCGAAGCAGGCGGCCCGCCTGGTCCCCCTTACCCGGAAGGCAAGCACCCCAATCACCCTCATCCCCCGAACTCGACGCGCCCCGGTCGGGAGGCTGCTAATCGCTCGCGGGCACGCGTTCGAATTCGGCGAGCCACGCGCGCGCGGAAGCGTCCGACGGCGCGCACCAATCGCGGCGCGTCTCGAGTTGGATGCGGCCATAAGACTCCATGACAAAACGAGGGCGTCCCCTCGTCTTCCCCTGCGTCAGGGGAGTAACGATACTTCGATTCTAGCGGGTAGCTCCTGGCGGAGTGCTTTCCGGACGTCCTAGGATTTTCGTCGCCGAACCTCCCCGAAAGAGTCTGCAGCTCACATGCCGAGTTCATCCCAACGCTTGCTGGTCAACCACGCCCCGGTTCTGACTCTGTGGGCGGCAGTGGTAGCCAAGCGCTTGGGGGTTGAGCGGGACGAGGCCCTGACGCTGGCGCGAGCCTTTGCCGGGCTCAACGCCTACGCCGAGGGCAAGGCACTGGGGATCTTTCATCCAAAGCCTGCTGAAGTGAAGGCCAAGCGCAAGACCCTCAAGCACGGCGAGGGGCTCACGGTGAATCTGCTCCACGGGGCGGTGCCTGCAGTCCGCACCCCGATGGCATCCGAGCCCTGTCCAAGCGCCGTCCAATCGCCCCGGACTCCGTGCAGCGATACCTGGAAGGGAAATTTGGCGAAGGGTTTCGGGCGGCAGGGGGGCAATGGAAGTCCTCGCTCGATCGCTCCCTGCTCCAGCGATAGCGGACCGCGCCTACGCCCTATAAGAGGCGTTTCGACCGGAGCTGCCCGCCGGCACCAAGGGATGGGGCGCCAAAGGGATGCTCGGCCTGAAGAAGATTCAGGGGCTTCAAATCCGAAATTAGGCCATACCCGAAAAGTGCAGGCTGCCCCGAAACCGCGTACTCTTGTAGTCGGCTCAATAAGACCGCCGGGTTGATCGGATCATGCCAATTTATCGGAAAATTCTCGTGGCCACCGACGGCTCGGCCCTCTCTCAGAAAGCTGTACGCACCGCAGCCAGCCTGGCAAAGCTGAACGACGCGGCGCTCACGATCTTCTACGCAGCTCCCTCCTATCCGCCCTCAACGTACGTGAAGGACCTCTTCTTGTCGTACGGCCCCAGGATTCGGTTGGCGAAAGAGGCGGAACTCCACGCCAGACGGTTGCTACAAAAAGCAGCCAACTCAATGAGACGGATCGGCATTCGTCCCACGTTAAAATTCCTGGTCGGTCCTTACCCCGCTGCGGCGATTCTGCAATTCGCGGCCAAGCTCAAGCCCGACCTAATTGTCATGGGGCATCGTGGACATCGCCCCTTGCCGCAGTTGCTTCTTGGCGGCACCACGCGAGAGGTGCTTGCACGCTGGCGCGGGGCGGTGCTCGTAGTGCGTTAGTGACTTTACCTCCTTAGCGGCGTCATGTTGGCACAGGCCGCTTTCCGGAAACTAATGGCGTTGCGAGAAACCAGGGGCTGTCTTAGCAAACTGTCCGTGACCTTTAAGGAGCCCGCTCGCTCAGCGGTACCCGTAGCAATCAGGAGTTCCGGGATTTGACCGGGTTGAGGGAGCCGAGCAGGCTTCGAACCTCTCAGGTTATCCGAATGATTTGACCTCTCGCGAATGTCGGCTCTCGGCCGGTTCGCGACACGCCGGTAAGGAACCCCCTAGCGTGTCGTATCCGTGAAATTATTGCACCTGAACCGTGTCGATATCCATGCTGGAGCATGTTACGGCGCTTCCGTTGGCGAGATGCCTGTACGCTTAACGCGAACGCAACAGGCTTAATGCCAGAGCGACCACCCCCAACAATGCCATCATGCCGAACTCGAAAGGATGTTCGACGATGCCGCCGCCCTTCAGGAAGAGATCGCGGATCACTACCAGGTAGTAGCGCAGCGGATCGATCAGGCTCAACCATTGCATGCTTTGAGGCATGTTGCGGATCGGGAACGCAAACCCGGACAGCACCATCATCGGCATGATGAAAAAGGATGCCGAGAGCATGGCCTGCTGCTGGGTGCTGGCGTAGCTCGACACGAGCAAACCGATTCCCTGCGTACTGGCCAGCAGGACCAGGCTGGCGGCAACCAGCGAAAATACGTTGCCGCGAAATGGCACCCCGAACCAAGCGACCGCGACCGCGGCGATCATGAGCGCGTCGAACAGGCCGACGCAGGTCACAGGGGCCATCTTGCCGACGAGGAACTCCAGGCGCGCCACCGGCGTGACCATCAGCCGCTCCAGCGTACCCGCTTCGCGTTCGCGGACCACCAGCATGGCGGTGAGCATCATGGTGGAGATGAACAGCACGTTGGCCATGATGCCGGGGACGAAAAACCAGCGATCGTCCAGGTTGGGATTGAACCAGGCGCGCTGCTCCACGCTCACGGCAGGCATAATGCCCGCCTCTTGTTGCGCGTATTGACCGATGATCTGGCTGACCTCACCCACGATCAGAGCCGCGCTGTTGGGGTCCGAGCCGTCGGCGGCGAGCTGAACCGTGCGCTTCAATGCGAACCGGGATGGAATCTGCAGGATTACGCGAACTTCGTTGCGGTCCATCGCCGCGCTGGCTGCTTCGATGTTCGGGAAGAAAGACAGCGTGTAATGGCCCGTGGCTACGATAGCGGCCAGCATCTCGCGGGACTCCCGGCTGTCGTCGTAATTGACTACTGCTACGTCGGCATGACGCACATCGAAGGTGGCGGCATAGCCAAATAGCAGCAATTGCAGCAGCGGCGGACCAACCAGTACGAAGCGCATGCGCGGATCGCGCAACAATTGCAGGAATTCCTTGCCGAGCAAGGCGCGCAAGCGAATGAACGAGCTGGTTAACGCGGCAAGCATTACTGCAATCCCAGTTCCCGCGACTTGCGCGCCAGGAGCACGCCGAGCACCGTCAGCACGGCGAACAGCGCGAGCACTTCGCCCCAGAGGACCAGGGGACCGATCCCCTTGAGGAAAATCGCCTTGGACAGCGCCACGTAATAGCGCGCCGGCACGATCAGCGACAGGTACTGGATGGCCTGCGGCATGTTGGCGATGGCATAAATGATCCCCGACAACATAAACGATGGAAGGAACGTGGTGACCTGCACCATCTGGCTGGCAAGTATCTGGTTGCCCGCGATGAGCGAAATCAACACGCCCTGGGTCATGACGACCAGCAGAAAGAGCGCAGAAACCAATGCCAGCGAGACGACCGAGCCGCGCAACGGAATGTCGAAGATGAACACCGCCGCCGCCACCGCGGCAAGCACATCGGCCATGCCGACGAAGAAATAGGGGACCAATTTGCCGAGCAGAAACTCGCCGCGAGTCAGTGGCGTCGTGCGCAACATCACCAGATTGCCGGACTCCATCTCGCGCGCCACGGTGAGCGAGGTCATAAGCGCTCCAACCACGCTCATCACCATGACGATCACCCCGGGCACGATCGCGTAGCGGCTTTCATTGGCCTCGTTAAACCACGTGCGGTCTTCGACTGTTATAGGGGAGGCTACGCCCTGCAAGGACAGGGCGTAGCCGTTGACCAAGGCCAAGGCGTAGTTGCGCACCAAGCGCCCAGTGTTAGCGTCGCTGCCGTCGAGGATGAGCTGCACGCGCCCCTGTCCGCGCGCAAGCCCGGCCGCAAAGTCGTGCGGAATCACCAGCGCGGCCCACACATCACCGGCCTGAATGGCGGCAGACAGAGCATGCCGGTCAGGAAAGTGGAGCACCACGTGGAATGCGCGGCTCGCCTCGAAGTGCGCGGCCATGTCGTTCGATGCGGAGTCGTGCGACTCCTGCAGAATGCCGATCGGCGCATGCATGATGTCCAGATTGATGGCATAGCCGTACAGGAACAGCATCATCGTCGGCATGAGGAACATCTGCACCAGGCTTCGCGCATCACGCAGCAGGTGCCACCACTCCTTGCGCGCCATGGCGCGAACGTTTTGTAGCCTCATGCGGCCGCCTGCTCTTCGAGCACCGCCACAAAAACATCCTCGAGCCCCGGCGCTGCCATCTCGACTGTCTCCATCGGAATACCGCGCCGCAGAGCCTCCTGGCGGATCTTTCCGATGAAATCAGCACTCGGGATGGCGGCGCGAAGCCGCACCCGCAGCCGACCGGCGTGGGGAATGACTTCGCGTATCTCCGGCCACTCCGCAAGCCAGCGCACCCAGTCGCCGCCGGCTGAAGTGCGCAACTCCAGGATCGGCGTTGCCAGGGGTCTGGCAAGCAGATCCTCCGGTGCTCCTTCAGCGACGATGCGGCCGGCGTGCATGAGGGCAAGCCGATCGCAGAACAAGGCCTCGTCCATGTAGTGGGTCGTCACCAGCACGCCGATGCCGCTCTCGGCCAACTCGTACACGAGTTCCCAGAACTGCTGGCGCGCAAGCGGATCGATACCGGAGGTGGGCTCGTCGAGAAACAGCACGTCCGGCTCATGCAGCAAGGCGGCTGCCACGGCCAGCCGGCGCTGGAATCCCAGCGGCAGTTCGCCGGCGCGCGTGTTTTGCTCGGATTTCAAGTCCAGGTGGTCCAGCGCCCAACCCAGTCTACTTCGGGCATGCTCTCCACGAAGATTGTAGAGCCCAGCCTGCAGCTTGAGGTTCTCCAGAACGGTGAGATCGCCGTAGAGTGCGAAGCGCTGCGCGACGTAGCCGATGCGCCCGCGCGCGCTGCGCGCCGTGCGCACCATGTCGATGCCGGCGACTCGAATCTCCCCGCGGCTCGGGGCGAGCGTGCCGCAAAGCATGCGGATGACGGTGGTCTTGCCCGCGCCATTGGCACCGAGCAGCCCAAATACCTCGCCGCGCTGCACGCCAAGGTCTACATCACTGACGGCCACAAAGACTCCGAAACGGCGCGTAAGGCCGCGGGCGGCAATTACCGTATTCGAATCTTCAGCCATGGCCGCGCGCGCCGGCCAGCGCCAGGTCGCGCAACGCCACGTCCTGCAGCGTGGGTCGCAGGACCTCCACCCGCAGGTGGGGCGCGAGCGCGGCAATGCTGTCGCGCAGCACCGCCTCGTCCTGCTCCTCGCCGACCCAGATCTTGACCAGCCGGCCGACCGGAAAAATCATCTTCACGCCGGGCAGTTCGCCCAGCTTGTTGCAATAGCCGCGCACACCGGCACCCGAGACGCCAAGCAGGCGTGCCGCGGCGACTGCCATCAGTTCGAGCGGCGCGCCCTCGCGCACGAAGCGGCCCTCCTCCAGCAGGCCGACGCGGTCGCAGCGTTCCGCCTCCTCCATGTTGGCGGTGGCATACACGATCGCAACGCCTTCGGCGCGCACGCCATCGAGCAGCTGCCAGAAGGCGCGCCGCGATACCGGGTCCACCCCGGTGGTAGGCTCATCCAGGAACATGGCGCGCGGCCGGCTCACCAGCGCGCAGGCGAGCGCAAGCTTCTGCATCATGCCGCCGGAGAGCTGGCCGGCACGCCGGCTTTCAAAACCGGCCAGGCCGGTGCGGGCGAGCAAATCGGCGATCAGCGACCGCGCCGCGCCACGCTCCAGGCCATGCAGGTCGGCGAAGAATTCGAGGTTCTCCCGTACGGAAAGATCCAAGTACTGACCGAATCCTTGCGGCATGTAGGCGATCCGATCTCGCAGGCGTGGATCGGCAGCATCCATTCCCAAGACGGAGACGCGTCCCGCAGCCGGTGCGAGCTGGCCGATCATGAGCCGCAGCAAAGTGCTCTTTCCCGCCCCGTCCGCGCCGACCAGTCCGAATACCTCGCCTTCACCGACCGCGAGGTCAACACCGTCGAGCACCGGCCCTTTGCCGTAGGAAAAGCGCAGTCCCTCGACGCGAATGACCGACCGGCTCACTTCTCGACTGCCAGCCGAACGTCTGCGGGCATCCCGATCTTGAGCTGCCCTTCAGCGTTGTCTACATCCACTCTAATCCGATAGACCAGATCAACGCGCAGGGCCTTGGTTTCGACTGTCTTGGGCGTAAACTCCGCTTCCGGAGAGATGAAGGACAATCGCCCGGCAAAGCTTTTGCCCGGTAATCCGTCTACCCGCACCTCGGCCGTCTGTCCCAGCTTGACCCGCGGCAGATCCTTCTCCCCGAGGTACGCTCTCACCCATGGCCGGTCGAGTTCGGCCACGCGAAACACCGCTTGACCCGCGGCTACAACCTGTCCTCGCTCTGAGAGGCGCACACTCACGACACCGGCCACCGGACTCACCAGTTTGACGTAGGCCAACTGCTGCTCGGCGATAGCAACCGCTGCTCGCGCGGCGGCATAGTCCGCCGCGGCGCGCGCGATATCTTCCTTGCGTGGACCCTCTCGCAGTAGCGACAGGTTTTGCTTCGCCTGCTCCACTTTGGCGACGGCGACGTCCGCTTGGTCGATCGCATGGTCGAGTGCCTCCTGGGAAACGAAATGCCTGGCCACCAGATCGGTATTGCGTTTCACCTCCGCATTGGCAAAGTGCAGATCGGCCTCAGTCTGCAACAGCGCTGCCTCGGCCGAGCGGATGTCCTGCGGGCGCGAGCCGGCCTGGAGAACGGCCAGCGCTTTCTGCGCCGAGTTCTCTTGGGCGCGAGCGCGTGACAGCGCCAACTCGTAATCCTTCGGGGCGAGCTCCGCGACGACCTCTGAAACCTGGACCTTGCGGCCCTCGTCCGTATTGAGCCGAAGGATGCGCCCTCCTGCCTGGAACGAGAGGTCGACCTGGTGCGCGTCGACCGTGCCGGACAAGGTCAGCATGCCGCGTTCGGAGCCCCCATCCCAGAATTTGTCACACGCAACCAGCGCGATGACAGCTAGAAGTGAAAGGCCAAAGCTCCTCACGAAAATCATGGGATGCTCGAGACAGCTACTTGCTAACAGGCCGTTCGAACCGCTTCAAGAATGAACCCCATCTCTTTGCGAGCTAAACTTTTGGGCTCATCGAAAAGCTTGCACGCATGGCGAAAGCGCGGCGGTTCGTGCAGTTCATTTCGCATAAGAAGGTCGGGGCGTGACGCTCAGCCCTGCGGAAATCCCACTGTCTGGGCGAAGGTGACGAACTGGCCGTCATCGAGCCGCATGGCCCGGCCGAGTTTCTCCTGGTCGACTGCCCCGCGGAACACGGTCGCCAGACCTTCCGACGCGCAGAAAAGATATACGTTCTGGCCGGCAAATGCGGCATCGACCGACCCATAGAGCCGGCGTTCCTCCGGCGAGATGTCCGTCATTCGCTCGCCATGCGCCACGTACACGAGGTTGAGCGGCGCCGTGGCGACGAAGTCCTGGAGCCCCGTCTGCGCGCGGATGTCGGCGTCGAGATGCGGACGCAGCGCATGCTGCCTCGGGTCGTAGAGCCAGACACCGTTGGCCATCGCTGCATAGACGTCGATAACCATGATGTGGCGCCAGTAAGGTGCCGTGCGATCGCCGCTCGGGCGGTTGACCCCATAGGCCGCCCACAACAGGTCGGAGAGGAGCTGCGGCGGTAGTGGATGCGGCGAGAACTCCCGGACCGAGCGGCGCAACTGCAGGGCCTGCATGAGCGGCTTGCCTGCATTCTTTCGGGGCGCAGGGAGCCCCCTGGCCTCCTGCGCGAGAGCGGCCATCGGCATTGCGGCCAGCGCTGCGCCTGCAAGCAGCGTGGCATTCGCTTCTCGTCTGTTCATGGTTCTCGCTCCTTTGTGATTCATGCCCGACTCGCCGCGCTGAGGAGGGTCCTTCTCACCAGCGCCTCGAAGACAGGAAGCTTGTAGGCGTTCCCGCTCAGAGGTGCCGCGCCGGCGACAGCGGCGCGCGCCGCGCTGCGCGCGGTGTCTTCGGAAATCCGCTTCCCGGCCAGGACGGACTCCGCTCCCTTCGCTCGGTAAGGGACGGGTGCCGCGGCACCGAGGACCACCGAGGCTTTTCGGCAGACGCCGCCCGAATCCAAATCGACGACCGCCGCCACATCGGCGATCGGCCAATCGAAGGAGTCCACCTCGCCCTGCCGCAGGTGCGCGGAACGAAGGCCGGGTTTCGACGGCGGCAGTACCACGGCAGTCAGGATTTCGCCCGGCTTCAGGTCGTTCTCGCGCTCGACGTCCTGATCGGGCCTCAGGAAGAAGGCCTCCAGCGCCACGACGCGCTTGGCTCCCTGAGCGCCGACCAGCTCGGCCGCGGCATTGAAGGCGACCAGAGCCGTCGCGGCCGTGGATGGATGCACGATCGCGCAGCCGTCGTGGCCGAAGACCGCGTGATACTGGTTCTCGCCGGCGAAGGCGAAGCACGTCGCGCCGCCTTTGCGCAGGCAGTGGTGATGGAGCGAGCGGAAATACCAGCAGCGCGGCCGCTGCAGCAGATTGCCGCCGATCGTCGCGACGTGCCGGATCTGCGGGCTGGCCGATTGTCCCGCGGCCTGCGCCACGGCACTGTAGCGGGCTCGGACGAGCGGATGTTCAGCGAGTTGCGCGAGCGTGACCATCGACCCGATGCGCAAGGCTCCGCCCGGCTCTTCGACGATGCGCCCAAGCTCGGGAATGCCGCGCAAATTGACGACGCGGCGCGGATTGAGCAGCCCTTCCTTCATCAGATCGAGCAGATCGATGCCGCCGGCCTTCAGGATGACCGCATCCGTTCGGCCGCTCTTCGCGAGCATGGCATCTGCGACCGTGACGGATCCTGCGCGGGCCGCTGCGGCGATGCCGCGGACGCCGGTCCATTCGAAACGGTTCATGTGCGCGGGCTCCTTGCGGGAATCCGGCCGAGCGCGCCCAGGATGGTCGCCGGCGTCATCGGCAACTGGCGCACGCGCACGCCGATGGCGTTGTAGACGGCGTTGGCGATCGCCGGCGCGGTGGCGATGTTCGACGGCTCGGCGATGCCGTAGGCGTCGGTCGCGCTCGTGCCCTGGTAGTTCTCGAGCAGGATGACCTCGATCTCGGGCGTTTCACGGGAGCGTGCGATCTTGTAGTGCTCGAGGTCGGCGTTGAGCACGTGGCCGGTGTGCCGGTCGAACACGCGCTCTTCGTAAAGGGCATAGGACAGGCCCATCAGCACGCCGCCTTGCACCTGGCTTTCGATCTGGCGGGGGTTCATCGGGCGGCCGCAGTCCTGCGCCGCGACGACGCGCTCCACGCGCACGATGCCGGTCTCGACGTCCACCGCCACTTGCGCAAACTGCACGCCGCCCAGCGCATTCTGCGCCGAGGCCATGTCGCCAAATTTGCGACCAAAGCCGCCGTAGTCGTCCGAGCGGCTCGCCACCGCGCTGATGCGCTCCGTGCGCAGGCGCGCAGCCGCCTCGCGAAAACCCATGCCGCGGGCGTCGTCGGCCGTGACAATGCGTCCGCCGCGCGCGATGAGGCTCTGCGGCGCCGCGCCGAGCGCCGGCGCCACCGCGTCGAGCAGCTCGCGCAGCACCCGGTGTGCCGCATTGCGGGTGGGCGGCGTGATCGACGCCGTGGTCAGGCTGCCATACGAGGGCGGCCCCGCCGGGAAGTCCGTGTCGCCGATGCGGATGACGATGTCTTCGGGACGCAGGCCCAATTCTTCGGCGACGACTTGGGCGAGGACGGTGCCGATGCCGGTGCCGATGTCCTGCACACCGGAGAGCAGCTCGACCGATCCGTCGCGCATGATGCGCACCTCGCAGGATGCATTGGTGTGCACGAAGGCGCCCCAGTAGGATTGCGCCATCCCGATGCCGCGCTTGATGGGGCCGGAATCGGACCCGGGCGCGCGCCGCCGGCTCCAGCCGAAGCGCGCCGCGCCGGCGCGCCTTTCCTCGCGGCGCACCGGGCTCGGATCGATGCGGTCGCGCAGCGCGAGCGGGTCCATGCCGAGCTTCTCTGCGATTTCGTCGGCCATTTGCTCGAGCGCGAACGCGCCCGGCACGTTGCCCGGCGCGCGCATGGCGCATCCGGGCCCGGCGTTGATGAAAACATCGGACTGGGCGATATCGAAGTTGGCGCAGTCGTAAATCGACTGGGCGAAGTTGCCGACGCCGGCGCCAAGACCGACGCCCGCCGTTCCATAGGTATCGATGGCGATGGCGGAGAGCGTGCCATCGCGGCGCGCCCCGATGCGCAGCCGCTGCACCGTCGCCGGCCGGTTGCCGCTGTCGAGCTGCTCCTCCTGGCGATCGAGCACGAGCCGCACTGGGGCGTTCGCCTGCCGTGACAGGGCTACCGCCGCACGCACGTAGTTGCCGGCGCCCGACTTGGAGCCGAAGCCTCCGCCCATCGCATCGACGACGACGCGGACCCTGCCGAGGGGTATCCCGAACGCGTGCGCCAGCTCGCTGCGGACTCCGGCGGTGTATTGCGTCGACATGTATACGGTGAGACCGTCGGGCCGCCAGTCGGCCACCACGGCGTGCGTCTCGAGGCAGCAGTGGGTCTGCACCTGTGTGCGGAATTCGCCCTCGACGACGACGTCGGCCTGCGCGAAACCCTCGGCCACATTGCCGCGGGATCCCGCCTTGTTGGGCCCGCGCACGTTGCCCTGCTGCGGCAGCGTCGCGCCGCCCGCCGCGCCGCCTGCAAAGCTCTCCCCATGCACGGGGCGCTCGAACACGGGCGGTGCATCGCTCCTGCGCGCGCTCTCGATATCGACCACGAATGGCAGCGGCTGATAGTCCGCCCGGATCAGGCGCAACGCCGCTTCGGCTGCGGCCGGAGTGGCGGCAGCGACGCCCGCGACGATATCGCCGACATACAGCAAGCGCCGCGCAGTGGATTTCTTGTCTGCCTCCGCCTCGACTGCGCGGCCGACCGTCTCGTTGAACGGCAGCGCGGCGCGGACGCCCGGATAGCGCTCCGCTGCGCTGAAGTCGAGCGCGACCAGACGGGCGTGCGGCAGCCGCGATCGCAACAGGCGCGCGTGCAGCAGGCCCGGCAACTTCACGTCCACGGTAAAGCGTGCCGCGCCCGTCACCTTGGCGCGGCCGTTGATGCGCGGCACGGACTTGCCGATCCAGACAAGATCGGCGTTGGGCGGAAGCGGCGGCGCCTCGTCGGCGGGCACTCGGCGTTCCACCTCGCCGAGGGCGGCGGGGTCGATCCCCACCGGATACTTCTGCAGGTGAGCGTCGCTGTTCGCCATGCTCAACCCTTCACGACTTTCGCCGCATCGAGCGTCGCCGCGAACACGTGCGGGTAGGTGCCGCAGCGGCAAAGATGGCCGCTGATGGCAGCCTTCACGTCTTCAAGAGAAGGATTGCGGTTGCTCTCGACGAGGGCCACGCAACTCATCACCAGCCCCGGCGTGCAGAAGCCGCACTGGATTGCGTCATGCGCGATGAACGCGGACTGAACCGGATGAAGCTCATCGCCGCGGGCCAGGCCTTCGATCGTGACGATCTTGCGCTCACCGACGTCAATGGCAAGCATCATGCAGGAGGCCACCGGGACGCGATCGACCCAGACGGTGCAGGCGGAACACGCGCCGCGGTCGCAGCCGATTTTGGTGCCGGTCAGATTGAGTGGCCCTCGCAACACCTCGGCGAGCGTCGCTTGCGGCGCGACGTCAAGCGCTCGCTGCACGCCGTTGACGTCGAGCAGGATTCGCACCGGGCCCGGTCCGGCTGCCGCCCCGTTCGGCGCCGCCTCGGGGGACGTAACCGCAGCCTGCAGTTTGGTATCAAGCACGGCGGAACCGGCAATCGCGGCGCCGGTACTCTTGAGGAACTCCCGCCGTGTGATCCCGCCTGCCGGGGCCGTATCACGTGCGTCGCCGAACGAAGCCATGTGCCTGCCCCTCCTGGCGCGTCATGCCAATGCACCGACGGCTTGTGTCGGCACGCTCGCAAGCGCCATGCACAACATTGTCGTCGGACGAATGCGGCCGAAAACTTTCTTTCCCGCATCCGCGTCACCCGGCGCAATGTAATGCTATGGCCTGGCTTGTCCCGTGGATTGATTTAGGTCAAACCTCCCGCGTACCTGAACCCACCGTGAGGCAATGCAAGGAATCCCGAAAGAGACCGTCAAGTCCGCAGGTCCCCGATTGGACCGCCAATCCCCGATGACCGCTTCTGGCCGGTTCGCGACTTGTCGCAAAATTTGCGCGTAGTCAGCGTCGGGGCCGCCACCTGTTGCAACAGAACCTTACCGATAGACGAGGACCGGAATTTTCGAGTAAGCCAGAAC
>JBARMB010000079.1:0-89441 GCA_049802235.1 Burkholderiales bacterium
CCCCCGTTGCCGCCGTTTGCTGGGCCGGCGAGCAATCGAAGGCATCCGACTGAAATCGCTGCGCCGGACGCCGTAAGAAAATCTATGACGCCAGCATATCATGCGGCAAAATGGCGACGCAAGCGCGGCAACCCATTTTTTGGCGGTGCTCAAGGAACGGAGGGAAAATTACCGGAACTCGGATGCGTAGCCGCTTTGCGTTCGTGATTTATTTCATGCTTTTGCTCGCGGGCTGCGCCGGCGTCGAGAGGAATTGCCCCGATTCGCCCACTGCGGAGGAAATCATCAGACTCGCCCGCGAGGCTCGGGAGGCGGCGCAGGATCGCGCGACCGGAGACGCCGCGGGCGCGAGCGGGCGTGCCGTGCTGTGCTAGTATTCTTCGGGCTTCGATCGCAGCACCCGACATGGGCGTTTCCCACTTTCCCCTGCTTCGCATACTCGCCGACGGCGGATTCCATTCGGGGGAGCGGCTCGGCAGGACGCTCGGCCTGTCGCGCGGCGGCGTGTGGAACCGGATCCGCGGAATCGAAGCGCTGGGCTTGCGCGTGTTCAAGGTCCGCGGGCGCGGCTACCGGCTCGCCGAGCCCCTCGATCTGCTCGATCGCGAAGCGCTTGCCGCGCGGCTGAAAAAAATCTCCACGGCACTGTCGATCGAGGTGCTGGACGAATGTCCCTCGACGAACACGGTGCTTGCCGAGCGTGCGGCGCATGGCGCGCCACACGGCATGGTGCTCGCCTGCGAGCATCAGAGCGCCGGCCGCGGCCGGCGAGGCAATCCCTGGCTCTCGAGCGTCGGCGGCAGCCTCGCGTTTTCGTTGCTGTGGCGTTTTCCCCAGGGCGCGGGAGCGCTCGCCGGCCTGAGCCTCGCCGTGGCGGTCGCCGCGGCGCGCGCGCTCGATGGACTCGGAATTGCCGGCGCGGAGATGAAATGGCCGAACGACCTCTGCTGCCGCGGACGCAAAGTCGGCGGCATCCTGATCGAGCTCTCCGGCGACTATCTCGGTCCGAGCGCCGTCATCGTCGGCGTCGGCCTCAATGTGCGCCTGGACGCGGATTTGCGCGGCCGCATCGACCAGCCGGTCACCGATCTCGCCGGCTGCGGCGGGCCGCTGCCGTCGCGCACGCTTTTGCTCGCGGCGCTGCTCGAATCGCTCGCCGCGGTGCTCACGCAGTTCTCGCGCGAAGGCTTCGCGCCTTTCCGCGAAGAATGGCTGCGGCGCCACGCCTGGCAAGGCCGGCGCGTGGCGCTGTCGATCGCCAGCCGCCGCGTCGCCGAAGGCGAGGTGTTGGGGATCGCCGAGGACGGCGCGCTCATGCTGCGCTCGCCGCGGGGAATCGAGCGTTTCCACAGCGGCGAGCTGTCGCTGCGGCAGACATGATTCTCGCCATCGATTGCGGCAACACCCGGCTCAAGTGGGGCGTGCACGACGGCGACGTCTGGCGCGACAGCGGCTCGGTGCCGATCGCGAATATCGCGCGTCTCGGCGCCGCCTGGAAAAAGATGGCGGCGCCGGAAAAGATCGTCGTATCCAACGTCGCCGGCGATGCTGCGCGCCGCAGGCTCGATGGCGTTCTTTCGCGCTGGCCGGTCGCCCCGATCCGGGTGACGCCGAAGCGGCGGCAGTGCGGCGTGACCAACAACTACAAGGAACCGGCACGGCTGGGAGCGGACCGCTGGGCGGCGCTCATCGGGGCGCGGGCGCTGGTGCGCGGGCCATGCCTGGTGGTGACTGCGGGCACGGCGACCACTGCGGACATTCTGAAGCGTAACGGGACTTTTGCCGGCGGCGTGATTTTTCCGGGCTTCGACCTGATGAAAAGGTCGCTCGCCCGGAACACCGCGCGGCTGCCGCTCGCCGACGGGCATTTCGCCGCACAGCCCCGCAGCACGGCCGATGCCATCGAGACGGGATGTCTCCTGGCGCAGGCGGGCGCCGTCGAACGCATGTTCGCGACGCTCGGGCCCGGTGCGGTGTGTGTGCTCTCGGGCGGTGCGGCGGCACGCCTCGCCCCGCACCTCCGCATCGCCGTACGGCTCGTGGATAATCTGGTGCTCGAGGGCTTGGTCAGGATTGCTCGATGAGAACTTTTTTTCTTCTTCTCCTGCTGCTGAACCTCGGCTTCTTCGCCTGGAGCCAGTTTGGCCCGAACTATGTCTCGGGTGAAGCGCAGCTGATCGACCAGCAGCTCAATCCGAAGGCAATCCGGCTGCTGACGGCCGAACAGGTCGCGGCGCTCAGCGCCGAGCGCGCCGAACGCGCAGAACGTGCAGAGCGCGCCAAGGCGCCGAAGCTGACGCCTTGTCTGGAGCTGGGGGCTTTCAATCCGGGTGATTTGCCGCGCGTGGAGCAGGCGCTTGGAGCGCTTGCCCTGGGACCGAAGCTGTCTCAACGCCGTGTCGACGAGGTCGCGAATTTCTGGGTATACATGCCGCCTCAGACCAATCGACAGACCGCGACGCGGAAAGCCGCCGAGCTGAAAAAACTCGGTGTCGAGGAATTCTTCGTGGTGCAGGATGACCCCAAATTCCGCTTTGCGATCTCGCTCGGCGTGTTCAAAAGCGAGGAGGCGGCAAAGGCGCAGCTCGAGCAGCTGCGCGCCAAGGGCGTGCGCACCGCTCGGGTCGGGGCTCGGGAGACACAGGTGCCGAAAATCTACTTTACCGTGCGCGACGTCTCCGAAGCGCTCGCCGCGAAGCTGAACGATCTGCGCCAGGGTTTCCCTGGCAGCGATCTGAAAGGATGCCAGCCCGAGGGGGAGAAGTAGACGCAGACCCGGATTCGGGAACGTGCCGGCCGGCTATCGCAAATCCCGGAGCGGCGCGACCTGCGTGGAGCTATCGCTGCGCCGACGCCCCGCCGCGTATTTTCCTCAGCAGGTCCGTGGTGGAACGCCGATGTTCGAACGCGATCGAACGCACGCATCCGCCCCAGCCGCGTGCCTCGGCCGCGCCGACGATCGCCTCGGGCTTCCAGTCCCCGCCCTTGACCAGCACCTCGGGCCGGCAGGCGAGGATCAGCGCGAGCGGCGTATCCTCGTCGAACCAGGTGACGAGGCTGACGGACTCAAGCGCCGCCACCAGCGCCATGCGGTCCGCGAGCGGATTCACCGGCCGGTCGTCCCCTTTGCCGAGGCGCCGTGCCGAGGCGTCGCTGTTCACCGCGACCAGAAGGCTCGCGCCGAGCGCGCGCGCCTGTGAAAGATAGGTGGCGTGTCCGCGGTGCAGGATGTCGAATACGCCGTTGGTGAACACCAACGGGCGCGCGATTCCCGCCAGGCGCGCAGCGAGCTGCTGCGGCGGGCAGATCTTCTGTTCAAAGGGCGTGCTCATTCAGGTTGCCCCCGGCCGCAGCGGGCGCTGTACTACTTCGCGACGACGTATTCGAAAACGCGCACCACTTTCTGCGCCCCGCCGGTGCCCCGCGCGATGTCGGTGGCGGCATCGGCTTCCTCGCGGGTGACCAGGCCGAGCAGGTAGACCGCGCCGGCTTCGGTCACGACCTTGACGCGATTGATCGAGAACTTGTTGGCTGACAGAAAGTTGCCCTTGACCTTGCTGGTGATGTAGGAATCGTTGGCCCGCGAAGCGAGCGAACTGGTGCCGGCGACCTGAATCTCGTTGACCACGCTCTTTACCTGCGGAACCTGGCTGACGATCTTCTCCACTTCCGTTTTCATCTGCGCGGTCGGAACCTCGCCCGTTATAAGCGCCGTGTAGTTGTAGCAGGTGACATTGACGTGCCCCTGATCCTTGAGCATGTCGCCGACGCGGCTGGATGCGATGATTTCGACGCGCTCGTCACCCAGCATGACATCGGGCTGGCGACGGTCCACCATGACGTACGCAGTGGTAGCCGCGCCGCCGATGACGGCAGCCTCGATGCAACCCTGCAGCGCCGCCGCCGCGGCGAACAGCAGCGCGAGAGCGGAAAGTCGTCTTGCCGCCGGGAAAACGGTGCTCATCATTCAGCCCCCAGTAACAGTGAATCGATGCCGTCGCACAGGCAGTGGAGCGCCAGAAGGTGCGTCTCCTGGATGCGCGCGGTCTGCGAGTGCGGCACGCAGATGTTGACGTCGTCGTTTGCGAGCAGTTTGCCGATCTCGCCGCCGCCCCGCCCGGTGAGCGCCACTACGCGCATGTCCCGCTCGTGCGCCGCGGTGACTGCGCGCGCCACGTTTTTCGAGCTGCCGCTGGTCGAGATTGCCAGCAGCACGTCGTTCGGCTGCCCCAGTGCGCTCACCTGCTTGGAGAAAATCTGCTCGTAGTGGTAGTCGTTGGCGATCGATGTCAGGGTCGAGGTGTCGGTGGTCAGAGCGATCGCTGCAAGCCCCGGGCGCTCGCGCTCGAAGCGATTCAGCAGCTCGGCGGCGAAATGCTGCGAGTCGGCGGCCGAGCCGCCGTTGCCGCAAGCGAGGATCTTGCCGTTGGCGAGCAGGCATTTCACCATGATTTCGGTAGCCCGCGCGATCGGGGCCGCGAGAACTTCGAGCGCCCTGAGCTTCAACTGCGCGCTGTCGTTGAATTGGCGCCGGATTCGCGCCACCAGGTCCACGCTGTCCTCGACCACAGGGCGAGCGGCTGCGGTTTTCATGTCGCTAGTCTACCCCAATCTGCTCGATGAACGCTTCGACCCCGATCCGCTTGCGCGGTTCTGGATTCGGCTGCAGGCGGCCGATGCGCGCGCCGGTCGGTTCGTCCCGATCCGTGGCGCATGGCCGATCAGGTCGAAAATGCATCTCGGATCCATTCGATCTGCGGCGGCTCGATCTCCTCGAGCAGCACGACGTCAAATCGGCACGGCATCTCCTTCCTGCCGGCCAGGTAATGGCGCGCCGCGGCAATGACCTTCGCCTGCTTGCGCCGGTCGACACTGTAGGCCGCGCCGCCGAAACGGGTCGAACGTCTCAGTCTCACTTCGGCAAAAACGATCGTGCCGCCGTCGCGCAGGACAAGATCGATCTCGCCGTAGCGGCAGTGGTAATTGGTTTCGACCAGGGCGAGGCCCTTGCGCTGCAGGTAGGCGGCGGCAATGAGTTCTGCCTGCTTGCCGGCGCTCACCGTTGATCCTCGGTCGCCACTCCGGCGCCGTTGCGGAAAACGGCCTGGACCGGCTCGCGCTCGAATACATTGCCGCCGCGCAGCGAAATCCGGCCGGTGACGCCGTCCAGACTGATGCGGTTGTGTTTGAGAAAGAGTCCGCCGGCGATGCGGCAGGCGTCGATCCCCAGCGCATAAAAGCGCTGCAGATCTCCCGGGAGGTTCCCTGGCCGCGGATAGATCATCACCGCCGGATGATCGGGCTCCACCAGCCACGGCATGTCGACGAAGCGGATGCCGTTCAGGTCGCCGTTCGTGAGCGGGTCGGCGCGGCCGTCATGGATCAGCGAAGTCGCGAATACCGGGATCTGGTTATTGAGGTAAGGCCGCACGCTGCGCGCCTGCCCGGCATCGGCGGCGAGAAAGATCAGCTCCGCCTCGGACCCCGACAGGTGTTGCCGCAGCATGCCGAGATCGGTCTGCGGACCGAATTCCTGCGCGTCGCTGATTCTGCCGCCGAGCGCGAACCACTCGTCCGCAAATGCACGGCTGACGCGCTTCGCCAGCGGCGTCGCCGCCTGTACCACCACGGCATTGCGCAGCCGTTCGGAATAGGCTGTTCGCGCCGCCATGCGTGCCTCCGCCTCCACCGACAGCCCGAAGGCGTAAAGCTGCGGCGGCGTCGGCCCGTTGCCCTCCAAGGTGTTGAGGACGAGCGTGGCGACGCTGACACGACCGCTCGCGGCCAGCGCCGCGACGCCGTCGCGCGTCATCGGACCGACCACCACCGCTGCGCCTCGCTGCACCGCGGCCTCGTATTCCGAGACGATGTGTTCCGGCTGCGCGTCGGTGCGCAGCACCTGCAACCCGGAGCCGCCTTGGGTGAACTTCATCGCCGCCTGGCAGCCGAGCTGGACGGCCCCGGCGGCCGGGGAAAAATCCGGCGAATTGAGCGGCAACAGGAGCGCGATGAACGGCTTGGACGGTTCGGGCTGGCTTGCCGGAATGTCGGCCGCCGCGCACAATGCCGGACTCAACAACGCCAGCAAAGCGGAGCATATTTGGAAGCGAGGGCCGGGAAGCATGGTGGGAGTCCGAAGGGGACGGGCCAATTATATGTGGTCGCCACGCCGATTGGGAACCTTGAAGACATCACTCTGCGGGCGCTGAAGGCGCTCGCCGGCGCCGACGTGATTGCGGCGGAAGACACCCGCACCACCGCACACCTGCTGAAGCACCACCGGTTGCAGGGGCGGCTGATCGCGGTGCACGAGCATAACGAGCGCCGCGCCGCGGACGGCATCATCGAGCAGTTGGCGCAAGGCAAGACCGTGGCGCTGGTGAGCGACGCCGGCACGCCGGCAATCTCGGACCCGGGCGCCGCAATCGTTGCGCGGGTGCGCGATGCCGGGTTCAAGGTTACGCCGATACCCGGGGCGAACGCCGCGATCGCCGCTCTGTCGGTTGCGGGCATTCCGGACGTACCCTTCCTCTTCGTCGGGTTTCTGCCGCCGAAACCTGCGGCCCGGTGCAAGGCGCTCGAAGGCCTGCGGGCGCTGCCGTTCACGCTCGTTTTCCATGAAGCGCCGCATCGTATCGTAGAATGCGTCGAAGACCTTGCCGTCGCGCTGGGAGGAGAACGCACCCTGGTGATCGCGCGCGAGCTCACCAAGCTGTTCGAGGAAATTCATCGCTGCCGCCTCGATGAGGCGGCAGCCTGGTTGCGGCAGGACGAGAACCGCCAGCGCGGCGAGTTCGTGCTGATCGTGGAAGGCGCGGCGCAGCGCGCCGGGTCCGAGGGTGCGGATGCGGAGCGGATCCTGGGCCTGCTGCTCGCGGAACTGCCGCTGGCACAAGCCGTCGGGCTTGCCTGCGCCATCACGGGATCGAAGAAGAATCCGACCTACGCACATGCGCTCGAGCTGGCAAAAGAAAAAAAACGCTGATGCAGATGCCGTTTCCATGCCGACCCTCACGCTGAGCCGCCCCGACGACTGGCATCTGCACTTGCGCGACGGCGCGGCGATGCACAGCGTGCTGCCGCACACTGCGCGCCAGTTCGCCCGCGCCATCGTCATGCCCAACCTGAAGCCGCCAGTCACGACTGTTGCGGCTGCGCGCGCCTACCGCGATCGCATCGTCGCCGCGCTGAGCGCGGGCGTGACAGCCGGTGCGCTGCCCGGGAGCCCGAAGTTCGAGCCGCTGATGACGCTGTATCTGACAGACGTCACGAGCGCCGCGGAAATCGAGCTGGCAAAGACAAGCGGTTTCGTGCACGCAGTGAAATATTACCCGGCGGGGGCGACCACCCACTCGGATTCCGGCGTCACGCGCATCGAGCGCGTATTTCAGGCGCTCGAGGCCATGCAGAAACACGACCTGCCGCTGCTGGTGCACGGCGAAGTGACGGCGCCGGAAGTGGACGTGTTCGACCGCGAGCGGGTGTTTCTCGACACGGTGCTCGCCGGGATCGTGCGCCGCTTTCCGCAGCTTCGGATCGTGTTCGAGCACATCACCACCCGCGAGGCGGCGGAGTTCGTCGCCGCGGCCGGCGCGCGCATCGCCGCCACGATCACCGCGCATCACCTGCTCTACAACCGCAACGCGATATTCGCGGGCGGCATCCGGCCGCATCTCTATTGTCTGCCGGTGCTGAAGCGCGAGCAACACCGCCGGGCGCTGGTGCACGCTGCAACCGGCGGCAACCCGAAGTTTTTTCTCGGGACGGACAGCGCGCCGCATTCCCGCGGCAGCAAGGAAGCGCCTTGCGGCCACGCCGGCATCTACACCGCGCATGCGGCAATCGAGCTCTACGCCGAGGTTTTCGAGCAGGCGGGGGCGCTCGACAAGCTGGAAGCCTTTGCGAGCTTTCACGGCGCCGATTTCTACCGCCTGCCGCGTAACCGCGAATCCATCACGCTGCGCAAGGAAGCCTGGTCCGTGCCGGGCGAGATGGCGCTCGGCCCGGAAACGCTCGTACCGCTGCGTGCCGGCGAATCGATCAGCTGGCGGCTGGTCTGACCGCGGATGGCGGGCGGCTGGGCGCGCGCGCTCGACGCGCCGATCTTCGCGGCGCTTGCGCCGCTGCTCGAGCGTTTGCCGCAAGAACGCTTTCCCGGGCTTGACGATCTCAACGCGCTGGCGACGTCCGCGACGCTGAGCGGCGGCGGCGCGCCGATCCGGTTCGTGCCGCCGGCGCCGCCGTCGAAGGCGTTCGAGGCGCAGTACGAAGTCCGGGTGTTTCGCTCCGGCGAAGTGCAGACGCGCCCGGGCAACTGGCACGACCTGTTCAATGCGCTCGTCTGGCTCGCTTTCCCGAGATCCAAAGCGGTCCTCAATCGCGGCCATTACGAGCAGATCGAGGCGCGCCGAGGCGAAAAGCTGCGCGGAACCGCCCGCGACGTACTGACCCTGTTCGACGAGGGCGGCGTCATCGTCGTTTCGGGGGACGCGGAACTGTCGGCGCTGCTGCGCGAATTCAGATGGACGGAGCTGTTCTGGGCGCGCCGCGCGGGTGTCCTGCGGTCGATGCGGTTCCACGTTTTCGGTCACGCCATCTACGAGAAGGCGCTGGCGCCTTACAAAGGCGTGACCGCCAAGGCGCTGATCGTCGATGTCGCGCGGGCCTTTGTCGCGGCGCCGCTTGTGCAGCAGCTCCCCGAGATCGACGCGCGCGTGGCGGAGTACTTTGCCGATGCGGAAGTCCTGACTTCGACGCGCCATCTGTCGCCGCTTCCTGTTCTCGGCATTCCCGGCTGGGAACCCGCCAACGAGCGCGAGGAGTATTACTCAGACGCGTCGCACTTCAGGCCCGGCAGATTGCGCCACAAATGAAAGGCCCCGCTTGCGCGGGGCCATCGGCGCCAGTGGTCGACGCCTGTCGCCGCGGTTGCGGCGCTGTATCGGGGCATAGCCCCAGTCGTGAAATTCCCCCGGGGCGCGGCCCTGGGTTGGAACTCTATGGAAATGCGGGCACGGTCGGCTCGACGCCGTGAGCGCTCGCTTCGGGATGGCGACGGCCGACCAGATCCTGGATTTCCTCGATGCGCGAGGGCGGTATATCCACCATGAGCAGGATTTTGCCCGCGTCGATCTCCTTCTGGAACGGCTTGAGACGCGTGTTCGGCACCGACAACGCCACCAGGCTCGCCGCCCAGGCGCCGAAAATCGCGCCGATGACGGTGCTGATGAGCACCGTCACGAGTTGCAGCGTGATCCCTTCCGGCGGGGTGAGATAGATGTAGACGCCGATCAGGAAACCGCCGGCGCCGCCGAGGATGAAACCCAGCTCGGCTCCATGCACCGCGTCGGACTTCTGCAGGGAATTGGCTTCGTGCAGTTGCCCCAGCGACATGCCCCGCCTGCCGAGGAAATGCATGTAGCGGTCTTCAACCCGCACCAGCAGCAGGTCATTGGCTGTCTGGATCGCGCTGCCGAGATCGGGGAACAGGAAATACAGTCTGCGTCTCATGGATCCCTCCTTTGAGGAACAGAACTACCTGATTTGTTTTTAGGTCCCGCCGGGGCCAAAGTCAAGCCGGGAGGGGCGCGTTGCGGTAAAATACGAATCGAAGCTGGCCAGACGGTCGCTGGCGGGTGTTCAGCCTGCCAGAGGAAAGTCCGGGCTCCACAGAGCAGGGTGCTGGGTAACGCCCAGGCGCCGCAAGGCGACGAACAGGGCCACAGAGACGAGTCTCGCCGGACTTGGCGTGGCGCGAGAGCGCCGCGCCGATGTCCGGTGAGGGTGAAACGCGGCAACCTCCACCCGGAGCAACACCAAATAGGCGGACTATGACGCGGCTCGCCGAGTCCGCGGGTAGGTGGCTTGAGCCCTGGGGCGACTCAGGGCCCAGAGGAATGACTGTCCACGACAGAACCCGGCTTATCGGCCAGCTTCACTTCTTCCTGCGCGCCGATCGATCGACGCGATCTCTCCTCAGCGCGCGGTGCGCTGCACCCAGGCGGTGATCGCCGCAATGATTTCCGGCGCCTCGCCAAGCGGGGCGGTCACGCGAAACCCGGTCTTCGCGTGGCGCTCGCGGATGCTCGCCACCATTTCGGGCAGCTCGCGCTTCAGGTGACCTCCCTGGGCGAGAAACAGGGGCACGATCGTCACCGCCTCGATGCCTTCGCCCTCGAGCCGCGCCGCTGCATCTTCCAGCGACGGTGACATGAATTCGAGGAAAGCGAGTTCGACCCGCATGCCTGCGGCGCGAAGCTGATCCCGGATGCGCTCGAACGGCAGAGCCCATTCCGGCTCGCGTGCGCCGTGGGCGAAAAGAATGAGTGCGGCAGGCATGAGAATCCCGGTGGAGCTCCTGAAGCAAGCTTAACGGCGGGCGACGCGGCGGTCAAAGCCGTTCCGAAGCGTAACATCACTTTGATGCACTCGATGGGTCTGATGCCCCCGTCAGACGGCCTGCCGGCGACGAATCATGCCGCCGCCGAAAGCCTGCAGCCGCCGGCGCACAGGCGCCGAAGCTCCGGGGCGCACGATCCGCAGTTCGTTCCGCACTTGAGCGTGCGCTGCAATGCCGCCAGGTCGGCGCCGCGCTCGACCGCTGCGCGGATCTTCGCCTCGGGAACGTCGAAGCAAATACACACGATGCGTCCGCGCGGCGCGTCCGCTGCCGGCGAGTCGGACGATGGGGCGAGAGCGAGCACGAGCGGCAGCGCGGCGCCGTCGGCGCTCTGGATATGACCTTTCAGCCACTCGGTCGCGCCGGTGTCACCGGCGAGGCGGGCGCTGGCGATGCGCCCGTTTTCGGTCCACAGCCGTTTCGACAACGAGCGCGCTGCATCGACGTAACTGATGGAATGCAAATCGTCGCCGATCGCGCGATCGAGCTCGGCGAGCAGAGCGGCATCGAACGGCCGATCGCCGCGGGCGCGCAGCATGATGCATGGGCGCTCGCGCCCGAACAGCGACAGCGCGGCGAGCGAAAAGCGCGGCTGCAAGTGCTGCAGCCGCTCGATCAACGTCGAATCGCTCGCGTCGATCCGGCACATCGCGATCAGCTCATGCGGCAAGTCCACACGAGTCACCCTGACCGCCGCATGCTTCAGTTCGGGCTGCCTGGAATAAGGATCGAATGCGCTCACGGTCAAGGCATTGGCCCCGGCACCGTGCATGAACCGGCTGCCCCAGTGCATCGGCATGAACACGTCGCCGCGGCGCAGATCGGGGGAGCTTTCGACTCTGACCACGAGCTCGCCGCGCATGCTCGCGACGCGGGCGCTGTCGCCGTCTTTGAGTTGATGCGCCGCCATGTCCTCCGGATGCATCGACAGCGCCGGCTCCGGCGTATGACCGAACAGGCGCGGTACCGTCCCGGTACGGCTCATGCCATGCCACTGGTCGCGCAGCCGTCCGGTGTTGAAGCGCAGCGGATAATCCGCGTCCGGCGTTTCCCACGCCGGCTGATGCGGCGTGACGACGAAGCGGGCGCGTCCGCTCGCGGTCGGGAACACGCCGTCCGCGTAGAGCCGCGCGCGGCCGCTCGTCGCGCCCGCCGGAAAGGGCCATTGCTGCGGCCCGCGCGACTCGAGCAGGGCATACGACAGTCCGGTGATATCGAGATCGCGGCCGCGTGTAGTCTCGCGGTGCTCTGCGAAGATCTGCTCGGGCCGGGAATAGGGAAAGAGGCTTTGCGTCAGCGGATTGCCGAGCCGCGCGCCGATCTTCCCGGCGAAATCGACGACGATTTGCCAATCGTGCCGCGCTTCTCCGGGCGGCGGCACGGCGGCGCGCACGCGCGAAATGCGGCGCTCGGAGTTGGTGACGGTGCCTTCCTTCTCGCCCCAGCTCGATGCCGGCAGCAGCAAGTCGGCGAAGGCTGTCGTATCGGTGTTGCGGTAGGCCTCCTGCACCACCACGAACTCGGCGCACTCGAGCGCCTTGCGCACCAGCGCCACATCGGGCATCGACTGGGCCGGGTTGGTGCAGGCGATCCATACTGCGCGTATTTCGCCGTCGCGCAGGGCCTGGAACAACTCCACCGCGGTCTTGCCCGGCTCAGCCGGCACGTCCGGGACGCCCCATAAACGCGCGATCTCGGCGCGATGCTCCGGGTTGGCGAGGTCGCGATGCGCCGAAAGCAGGTTCGCCATGCCGCCAACCTCGCGCCCGCCCATGGCGTTCGGCTGGCCGGTGAGAGAGAAGGGGCCGGCTCCCGGCTTGCCGATCTGGCCGGCAGCCAGGTGCAGGTTGATGAGCGCGGCGTTGTTGTGAGTACCGTGAGTGGACTGGTTCAGCCCCTGGCAGTAGAGCGAGAGCGTCGCGCGCGACTGCCCGAACCAGCGCGCGGCGAGCACGATGTCCTTCGCCGGCACGCCGCAGATCGTTGCGGCATCCTCGGGCGCAGTGTCGCGCACCGCCCGCTCGATCGGCTCGAAACCCTCGGTGTGGCGCTCGATGTAGCGCCGGTCGACGAGGTTCTCGGCGAGCAGCACGTGCAGCATGGCGTTGAACAGCGCGATGTCGGTGCCGGGCGCGATCGGAAGATGCAGATGCGCGTCGGCCGCGGTGTCGGTGCGGCGCGGATCGACGACGATGATTTTCAGCGCCGGATTCGCCGCGCGGGCGTCCTCGATGCGGCGGTAAAGGACCGGATGCGCAACCGCGGTGTTCGATCCCGCGATGAGGATGCACTCTGCGGAATCGATGTCCTCGTAGCACGAGGGCGGTGCGTCGGCGCCGAGGGTGGCCTTGTAGCCCGCCGCCGCCGAGGACATGCACAGACGCGAATTCGTGTCGACGTTGTTGGTGCCGATCAATCCCTTGGCGAGCTTGTTGAAGACGTAGTAGTCCTCGGTGAGGAGCTGCCCGGAGATATAGAAGGCGACGCTGTCCGGGCCGTGTGAACGAATGATGTCGGCGAAGCGTTCCGCCGCATGATCGAGCGCTTTGTCCCAGGAAACGCGCTTGCAGGCTTCGTTGCGGGCATTGCGCAGTTCGGGGTGGAGGGCGCGCATGTCATGCCCCGCGCTGAGGTGCAGCGTCGCCCCTTTGGTGCACAGACGCCCGAAATTGGCGGGATGATCGGGATTGCCGCGCACCCCGGTGATGCGCGCGCCTTCGCTCTGGATTATTACGCCGCAGCCGACGCCGCAGTAGCAACAGGTTGATTTTGTTTCGTTCATTGTCTTTTCAGGTGCCTTATATCGCGGCGCTTCAACAATGTTTCAGCAATGCCCGTGCCATGGCGAGATGCTGGCATGCCTATTGCGCTGCGTCATTGGTGAAATCCAATACGGCGGAATGATCATGCGGGTGCTGGTTGTGGACGATTCGTCCGAGCGCACCGAAGTGCTGCGCGAGGGCCTGGAGCAGGCCGGGTACGAGGTCGTGGCCGCGCTTGCCTCGCCGCTCGAGCTGCTGCATGCAGTCGAGCAATTCAAGCCCGACGCCATCATCATCGACACCGAATCCCCGAGCCGCGATGTGCTGGAGCATGTGGTGATGATCAGCCGCGACGAGCCGCGTCCCATCGTGATGTTCGCGAGCGACGCTGCGCCCGATACCATCCGGGAAGCGGTGCGCGCGGGCGTTTCAGCCTACATCGTGGACGGGCTCGAGGCCTCGCGCGTGAAAGCCATCGTCGAAGTTGCGGTGGCGCGCTTCGATGAATACCAGCGTCTCAAGATCGAGCTCGCCGAGGCGAACCTGAAGCTCTCCGAAAGAAAGCTCGTCGAGCGCGCCAAAGGCATCCTGATGAAGTCCCGCGGCATGAGCGAGGACGAGGCTTACCAGGCATTGCGGCGCATGGCCATGGATCGCGGCAAGCGCCTCGGCGAGATCGCGCAGCAGCTTATCGACATGTCCGAATTGCTCGGCTAGATGGGGCCAAGGTAGTGCGGGGAATGGTTATGCTGCACCGCAATCGTGCGGGGCATTCCGGATCGTTGGTCTCAATCCCGGCTGCAAATAATATATAACCCGTTGTTTAGAGTTGAACAAGCCGAACGAAACAGGCATTGGCATGTCGCTTGCGTAATGAAAGTCAGGGCATGGCCAATGGCGGTCGCGCCCGGAGCAAAGGCGTTCACTCGGAGACGGGCTGGTTCCGTCGCGACTGAACGCCTTTTTGTTTTTCGTGCCTCGCCGGGGCACGCATGACTGGAGAGCGAAATGAATGAGAGCAAGCCCCCTCAAGTGCAGCTCGCCGGAATCGCGAAGGAAAGCATCAAGCCGGCCGAACGCCGTGATTTCCTCAAGCAGGCCGGCGCCGTTGGCATCACGGCAGGCATCATGAGCCTCGTGCCGGATGCGGTGCGCAGCGCCGCCTGGGCGGCCGGCTCGGATGCGCCCGAGAAAAAGGAAATCAAGATCGGCTTCATCCCGCTCACCGATTGCTCCTCGGTGGTGATGGCCGCGGTGATGGAGTTCGACAGGAAGTACGGCATCAAGATTATCCCGTCCAAGGAGGCGTCCTGGGCGGCAGTCCGCGACAAGCTGGTCAACGGCGAGCTTGACGCGGCGCATGTGCTCTACGGCCTCATCTACGGCGTGCAGATGGGCGTCGGCGGGCCGAAGAAGGACATGGCCGTGCTCATGGGCCTGAACCACAACGGGCAGGCGATCACGCTGTCGAGCAAGCTCTACCAGAAGGGCGTCAAGGACGGCGCGGGCCTGAAGGCGCTGATCGACAGGGAAAAGCGCGAGTACACCTTCGCGCAGACTTTCCCCACCGGCACGCACGCCATGTGGCTGTACTACTGGCTGGCGACGAACGGCATTCACCCGTTCAACGACGTCAAGGCGATCGTGGTGCCGCCGCCGCAGATGGTGGCCAACATGCGCGTGGGCAACATGGACGGCTACTGCGTCGGCGAGCCGTGGAACAACCGCGCCATCGTGGACAAGATCGGCTTCACCGCGATCACCACCCAGGACATCTGGAAGGACCACCCGGAAAAAGTGCTCGGCACCACCGGGGAGTTCGTGCAGAAATATCCCAACACGGCACGCGCGATGACCGCCGCGATCATCGACGCGGGGCGCTGGATCGACGCCTCGCTCTCCAACCGCCAGAAGACCGCGCAGGTCGTCGCCGACAAGTCCTACGTCAATACCGACGCGGAAGTGATCGTCGCGAGGATGCTGGGGCGCTACGACAACGGCATCGGCAAGGTCTGGGACGATCCGAACTACATGAAATTCTACGACGACGGTTACGTGACCTTTCCGTTCCTGTCCGACGGCATGTGGTTCATGACCCAGCACCGCCGCTGGGGGCTGCTCAAGCAAGACCCGGACTATCTCGCCGTGGCGAAGAAGGTCAACCGGCTCGACCTGTACAAGGACGCCGCAGCCATGGCCAAAGCGAGCCTGCCCAGGGAGCCGATGCGCGCCGCCAGGCTGATCGACGGCGTGGTGTGGGACGGGAAGAATCCGGAGAAGTATGCGGGCTCGTTCAGGATCAAGGTAGCTTGAGGAGCCGCTCATGAGCGCGGTGCGGATCGCCCCGGAATCGCTGAAAGACATCGTCGCTGCAAACTCCGCGCCCGCGGCAGGCGCGACCGTTGCAGTGCCGGAAAAGCCGCTCTACGTACGCGCGCGAGCGCCCGAGTGGCTGCCGCGGGCGCTGGCGATGCTGGCGGGCCTGTTGCTGTTTGCGGCGTTGTGGTCGGTGCTGACGAAATTCAGTCCCGATTTGCCCGGCCCCGCCAAGACCTGGCACTCGGCGATGCAGGTGTTCGGCGATCCGTTTTACCGCAAGGGGCCCAACGACCAGGGCATCGGCTGGAACGTACTGTCCTCGCTCGAGCGCGTCGGCATCGGCTTCGGTCTTGCCGCGCTGCTCGGCATCCCGCTCGGTTTCATGCTGGGCAGATTCCGGTTCCTCTCCGACATGGCGGCGCCGATCATCAGCCTGTTGCGCCCGGTGAGCCCGCTCGCCTGGCTGCCGATCGGCCTGATGGTCTTCAGGGCGGCGAACCCGGCGGCGATCTGGGTGATCTTCATCTCGAGCATCTGGCCGATGATCATCAACACCGCGGTCGGAGTCCGCCAGATTCCCGCCGACTACATGAACGTTGCGCGGGTGCTCAACCTTTCGGAGTGGAAGGTGTTGACGCGCATCCTTTTTCCGGCGGTGCTGCCTTACATGATCACCGGCGTGCGCCTGTCGATCGGCGTGGCGTGGCTGGTGATCGTGGCGGCGGAGATGCTCACCGGCGGGGTGGGCATCGGCTTCTGGGTCTGGGACGAGTGGAACAATCTGAACGTCGAGCACATCATCATCGCGATTTTCGTCGTCGGGATCGTGGGTCTTCTGCTCGAGCAGGCGCTCCTTCTGCTGGCGCGGCGGTTCAGCTACGAGTAGGAAAAGACGATGGGCAAATATCTGCAGATCGAGAACGTCGGCATGGTATTCGAGACCCGGAAGGGGCCGTTCACGGCATTGCGCGACGTCAGCCTCGAAATCGGGCAGGGCGAATTCGTTTCGCTGATCGGCCATTCGGGGTGCGGAAAATCGACCCTGCTGAACCTCGTCGCGGGCCTGCTCCGGCCGACGGATGGCCACATTCTCCTCGCCAACCGCGAAGTCGCCGCGCCCGGTCCCGATCGCGGCGTGGTGTTCCAGAACCATTCGCTGCTGCCCTGGCTGACCTGCTTCGAAAACGTTTATCTGGCGGTGGAACGGGTGTTCGGCGCGTCCGAAAAGAAGGATGCGCTGAAGGAACGCGTCCTCAGGACGCTGGAACTGGTGCACCTCGGGCACGACTGGCACAAGTATCCGCACGAAATCTCCGGCGGCATGAAGCAGCGCGTCGGCATCGCGCGCGCGTTGTCGATGGAACCCAGGATGCTGCTGCTCGACGAGCCCTTCGGCGCGCTCGATGCGCTAACGCGTGCCCACCTGCAGGACGAGTTGATGAATATCGTCGCCACGACTGAGAGCACCGTGATGATGGTCACCCACGACGTGGACGAAGCCGTGCTGCTTTCCGACCGCGTGGTGATGCTGACCAACGGGCCCTCGGCGACCGTGGGCGAGGTGCTCCAGGTGGACCTGCCGCGGCCGCGCGATCGCCTGAGGCTCGCCGGGAATCAACGCTATATCGCAAACCGGAGCACGGTGCTTCAGTTTCTCTATCGGAAGCAGATGTGCGAGGCGGCGTGATGGCCGGCAAGGTCTGCCTGATCGGTAAGGTGGTCGGAGTCGCTCAGGTCGTCGGGCAGGCAAGCGCGCCGAGCCGCGCTGCATGAGGGAGGAACCGATGAAGAAAATGAAGCTCGTGATGGTCGGCAACGGCATGGCCGGCGTGCGCACGCTGGAAGAACTGCTGAAGATTGCGCCGGACCTCTACGACATCACGGTATTCGGCGCCGAGCCGCACGCCAACTACAACCGCATCCTGCTCTCGCCGGTGCTCGCGGGCGAGATGACCATCGACGATATCATGCTGAACGACGTCAACTGGTATGCGAGCAACAACATCAGGCTTCAGCTCGGCAAGAAAGTGACGAAGATCGAGCGCAAAGCGCGGCGAGTCGTCGCAGCCGACGGCACCGCCGAGGACTACGACCGGCTGCTGCTCGCCACCGGCTCCAATCCTTTCATCCTTCCCGTGCCGGGCAAGGAGCTGGAGGGCGTGCTGACCTACCGCGACATCCGGGACACTTACGCCATGATCGAGGCGTCGAAGCAATATCGGCACGCGGTGGTGATCGGCGGCGGGCTGCTGGGCCTGGAGGCGGCCAACGGGCTCAAGCTGCGCGGCATGAACGTGACCGTAGTGCACCTCATGGAATGGCTGATGGAGCGCCAACTCGATCGCACCGCGGCGCAACTGCTGCAGCAATCGCTCGAGGCGAAGGGACTGCAGTTCCTGCTGCAAAAGCAGACGGCGGAAATTCTCGGCAACTCCGCCGGACGGGTGCGAGGGGTGCGCTTCAAGGACGGGAGCGAGATCGTGGCCGACCTCGTGGTGATGGCGGTCGGCATCCGGCCCAACACCGGGCTGGCGGAGTCCGCCGGCATCCACTGCGACCGCGGCATCGTGGTCAACGACACCCTGCAGACCTACGACCCGAAAATCTATGCCGTGGGCGAATGCGCGGCGCATCGCGGGATCGCCTACGGGCTGGTGGCGCCGCTGTTCGAGATGGCGAAGGTGTGCGCAAACCACCTGGCCCATTTCGGCATCGGCCGCTACACCGGCTCGGCGACTTCGACCAAGCTGAAGGTCACGGGGATCGACCTGTTCTCGGCGGGTGATTTCATGGGCGGGCCCGGCACCGAGGACATCGTCCTGCACGACACCGTGGGCGGCGCATACAAGAAGCTGGTGCTGCGCGAGGACCGCGTCGTCGGCGCGGTGCTGTACGGCGACACCAGCGACGGCTCGTGGTACTTCCAGCTGCTCGGCGACCGGAAGAACATCGCCGAAATCCGCGATCACCTGCTGTTCGGCCAGAATCATCTCGGCAACACCGGCCACCAGGGGCAAAGCAGGGCCGCGGCGATGGCGGACGACATGGAGGTGTGCGGCTGCAACGGCGTGTGCAAGGGCGCGATCGTGCGCGCCATCAAGGGAAAAGGGCTGTTCACCCTGGATGAGGTGCGCAGGCACACCAAGGCTTCCAGCTCCTGCGGCTCCTGCACCGGGCTGGTCGAGCAGATCCTCGCCTCCACGGTGGGCGGAGCCTACGCGCCGCAGCCCGCCGCAACCAAGCCAATGTGCGGCTGCACCGACTACACCCACGAGGAAGTGCGCAGGGCGATCCGGGAAGGGATCTACGAGGGAAAGCGGCTGCTCTCGATCCCCGCCGCGATGCGCTTCCTCGAGTGGCGCACGCCGAACGGCTGTTCGAGCTGCCGGCCGGCGCTCAACTACTACCTGATCTCGACCTGGCCGCACGAAGCCGCGGACGATCCGCAATCGCGCTTCATCAACGAGCGCGCGCACGCCAACATCCAGAAGGACGGCACCTTCTCGGTCGTGCCGCGCATGTTCGGCGGCATCACCAATGCGGATCAGTTGCGGCGTATCGCCGACGTGGTGGACCGATACAAGATTCCCACCGTGAAGGTTACCGGCGGCCAGCGTATCGACCTTCTCGGCGTGAAGAAGGAGCAGCTGCCCGGGGTCTGGCGCGACCTTGACATGCCCTCCGGCCACGCCTATGCCAAGGCGCTGCGCACGGTGAAAACCTGCGTCGGCTCGGAGTGGTGCCGCTTCGGCGTGCAGGACTCGACCAACATGGGGATCGAGCTGGAAAAAGCGCTGTGGCGGATGTACGCGCCTCACAAGGTGAAAATGGCCGTATCCGGCTGCCCGCGCAACTGCGCCGAGTCCGGCGTCAAGGACATCGGCGTGATCGGGGTCGATTCCGGCTGGGAGCTCTACGTCGGCGGCAACGGCGGCATCAAGACCGAGGTGGCCCAGTTCCTGGCGAAGGTGAAGACGCGCGAGGAAGTGCTCGAGTATGCCGGCGCGTTCCTGCAACTCTACCGCGAAGAAGCGCGCTATCTCGACCGCACCGTCCACTACGTGCAGCGCGTCGGCCTCGACACCATCAAGAAAAAAGTGGTCGAGGACGCGGACAACCGCAAGGCCCTGTACGCGCGGCTCCGGTTTGCGCTCGAAGGCGAGCCCGATCCGTGGAAGGAGCGCGCCGCCGGCGAAGACCGGCGGGAATTCGAAGCGCTCGCGATATAGGACCGCCCGTGGGAACCGTCTCCGAACCGCTGCGCATGACGAGCTGGATCAGGGTCTGCAGGATCGAAGACATTCCGCCGCTCGGCGCGCGCGTGATCCGGCGCGCGGAGGGCGACATCGCGGTATTCCGCAACGCAGAGGACGAAGTTTTCGCGCTGCTCGACCGCTGCCCCCACAAGGGCGGGCCGCTGTCGCAGGGCATCGTCTTCGGGCGCAAGGTCGCCTGCCCGCTGCACGGATGGAGCATTCAGCTGGCGGACGGCTGCGCCGTGGCGCCGGATGAGGGCTGCACCCGGACGTTCCCCTCGAAGGTGGAGGGCGGCGACGTGCTGCTGTGCCTGGTGGGGTGACGCGAATCTGCCCGGAGAACCGGGAGCGCCTATTCCGTGCTCGCCCCGACGGCGGCGATCTCCTCGAGCACGCGCTCGGGGAGCAGTTCGTTCATGCACCTGAAGTGCCCGAGCGGGCATTCGCGCTTGAAGCACGGGCTGCATTCGATCCCGGTTCTCACCGCGCGCGCGCTTGCAGACAGCGGTGGCGTGTGCTCGGGGCTGGAAGAGCCGTACAGCGCCACCAGCGGCCGGCCGACGCCGGCGGCGACATGCATCAGCCCCGAGTCGTTGCTCACCACCACCGCGGCGACCGACAGCAGATCGATCGCGCTCTCGAGATCGGTCCTGCCGCACAGGCTGATCGCGGCGCCTTCGCTCGCGGCGGCGATCTCCTCGCCGATCCCACGCTCGTTTCCCGAGCCGATCAGCCAGACCGCGTAGCCTTGCGCGGCGAGCTTGCGCGCGAGTGCGGCGAAGTGGCGCGCCGGCCAGCGCTTCGCCGGCCCGTACTCGGCGCCGGGGCAGAAGGCCACCACCGGTCTGGTGCGTGCGAGCCCCAGCCGGCCGAGCGCGATGACGAGGTTGGCCTCATCGACGCGCAGCCGCACCTGCGGCAGCGGACGTGCGGGGGCGGCGCCCGGTTTTTCGGCGAGCTGCGCGTAGCGTTCCGCCATCAGCGGCAGGCGCTTCTCGTCGAGCTTGTGCACCCGATTCAGCAGGCCGTATCTCGACTCGCCGATGAATCCGGCGCGCAGCGGAATAGCGGCGAAGAACGGTATCAGCGCCGATTTGAAGCTGTTCGGCAGCACGATCGCCTCGTCGTAGGCGCGCGCGCGCAGGCTGCGGCCCAGGCGCCAGCGCGCGGCAAGCTGAAGTTTGCCGTGCTCGAACGGCGCCTCGATGACGGCGCCGATCTCGGGCATGCGCTGCAGCACCGGCGCGGTCCAGGGCGGAGCGAGCACATCGAGCATCGCGCCCGGAAACCGCTTTCGCAGGCGCGCGAACAGCGGCTGGGCGAGCAGCGTGTCGCCGATCCAGTTCGGCGCGACGATGAGGATTTTCGGCACGAAGGAAAGGACCTAGTGCCCCTTTGGCGGCTGGCCTTTATAGACGTAACGCGTGCCGCAGTAGGGGCACAGCACCTCGCTCGCCGCGGCGACATCGAGGAACACGCGCGGATGCATGCACCACACCGGCGATTTCGGCGTCGGGCAATGCAGCGGCAGGTCGGCCTCGGTGACTTCGACGACGCGGCTGGTCTGGTCGTTTGCGCCCATCATGCCGCTCCCTCCGTGCCTCTTCGCGAGTATTGAACAAACTTGTGTCGGGAGCAAGGCACTCGCCCGGTCGCATCCCCGCCTAGCGGGGCGACCGGAAAGGCGGAGCAGGGGCCCCGTTCCAAGAACGGGGATGCGACCCTTCTCCGGACGCATGGGGCCGCCCGTCGCCCGCGGCCGCCCGCGGGGTCAGATCCCCAGCGCTTGCTGGGGCCCCTCTCCCGCCCTTCGGCGGCCCCTGCTCGGGGGCTCATGCCTTTGCCTTGGTCGCCTTCGCCGGCTTCTTCTCGTACACCGGCGAGAGCCAGTCCTTGTGCTTGGCGACTTTGCCGGCGACGACGTCGAAGAACAGCTTCTGGATCCTGGCCGTGACCGGCCCGCGCTTGCCGGCGCCGATCACGCGGCCGTCGAGCTCGCGGATCGGCGTCACTTCCGCGGCGGTGCCGGTGAAGAAGGCCTCGTCGGCGATGTAGATATCGTCGCGCGTGATGCGCCTTGAGATCACCTCGTAGCCGAGCTCGTTCGCCAGCGTGATCACCGAGGCGCGGGTGATGCCGGAGAGCGCCGAGGTCAGCTCCGGTTCGTGGAGCTTGCCGTCCTTGACGATGAACAGGTTCTCGCCCGAGCCCTCGGCGACGAAGCCGTCGACGTCGAGCAGCAGCCCTTCGTCGTAGCCGTGCTGCGTCGCTTCCAGGTTCGCCAGGATCGAGTTCGGATAGGTCCCGGCCATCTTGGCGCGCGCCATGGTGACGTTGACGTGATGGCGCGCGTAGGACGAGGTCTTGACGCGGATGCCCTTCTCGATCGCCTCGGCGCCGAGGTACGCGCCCCAGGGCCAGGCGGCGATGGCCACGTGCACGGTGGCGCCGATCGGCGACACGCCCATCTTCTCCGAGCCGTAGAAGGCGATCGGCCGGATGTAGCAGGAGTCGTGCTTGTTCGCGCGCACCACTTCCTTCTGCGCCTCGATCAGCGTCTCGCGGCTGTAGGGGATTTTCATCATGTAGATGTGCGCCGAGTTGAACAGCCGCTCGGTGTGCTCGGCGAGGCGGAAGATCGCGGTGCCCTCGATGGTCTTGTAGGCGCGCACGCCCTCGAAGACCGACAAGCCGTAGTGCAGCGAGTGGGTGAGAACGTGGGTGGTCGCGGAACGCCAGGGCACGAGCTTGCCGTCGTACCAGATGGTTCCGTCGCGATCGGCCATCGACATGGGATATCTCCGTGGCAGCATTCTAAAAAGCTATTTTAGCGGAAACCAGCACGGCGCCGCGCCCGGAATTGATTTCCCCGTCCTTTGCAAGGAGGGGCGCCCGCGGAGCGGACGCGGTGACCGCCGCCGGCAGGACACAACCCGGCTTTTGACGGTCCAGTTGATCGACTTGTTGATTCCCGCGGGTTGGCCCGCTTGACGTAGTTACGTTACGTAGCTACACTGTGCAAGTGATTGCCTGGGATGAAAGCAAGCGAAAGCTCAATCTCCAGAAGCACGGGATCGATTTTCGCGACGCCGAAGCCCTCTTCGACGGACCGACCGTCACCGCCGAGGACAAGCGATTGTCGTATGGCGAACAACGTCTGGTTACCCTGGGCATGCTGAACGGCGTGATCGTCTCCATGACGTACACCGAGCGGAAAGGTCAACTCAGAGTCATCTCGATCAGAAAGGCACTGAAACATGAAGCGCGCTACTACATCTCGCAAATCGCAAAGTGACTGGGCTCGCGTAAAGGCGATGAAAGACAAGGATGTCGTCGTCGATCGCGACGCGCCGGAATGGACCCCGGAAATGTTCGCCCGGGCGGTCGTGAAGCGGGGACTCAAGCCTGCCCGGACAAAATCGCTTCTCTCGATTCGGGTCGATACCGAAGTCCTCTCGTGGTTCAAATCCCGGGGGTCGGGCTATCAATCCCGAATGAATGCCCTGTTGCGGGCGTACATGGAAGCTCACAAGACATGAGGTTCAACTACACGTTCGATCGGACGCTCTTCGAGCGCCGATCAACGTTGCGTTGGTTCGGAAGTTTTCGCGCCGGTTGCGATTCGGTTTGGTCGAGCAGGGTTGAGTGCGAGCCCGAGGTGGCTCCTCGACCGGAGCGAAACTAGGCACTGGATCGCAACGGTGAGACTCGGGTAATCACTCCGAAGATTCGGGCTCGCTTAGACGATCACTGCAAGTGCGCAGCAATAGCTCTGCATTTTGCTTCCACCAACGGAATGCTCGACCCTCCGGTGTGTTGGCTTTTAGTAGCGCTTCTTGCCTCTTCACGTCGAGCATAATGGCGTCAATGTCAATTCCGGATGGCTCAAATTTCTGGTTTGACTCCAGATCAAGGTAACCATCTTCGAGCGAAGCAATTGACTCACATACGCGCGTAAGCGCTGCACCAGTGCGGTAGTGTGAATAAACGGAGAATGCCAGCAGACCGCCTAGAATCCATGCAGCTGGGTTCTTAGCAAACCGCTTTCCCAACGATGTGGCTTCGGCCATTTTTCCCCGATTTGAAAAACTTGACCCTCAAAAAATAGGCAGTCCGTGTGGATAGTTCCTGAGACTTTAGGCGGAAGTGCGGAAGCGGATTATCTTGAGCAATCGGGTCAACCCTAAGCCGATTGCATAGAGAATCCCGGACAAAACAATACCAGCAAAAAATCCGATCAGGGCACCCTCAAGGGAGAAGGGCAGTTTCTGGTACACGCCATCGACGAAGCCATATGGGTTAGCCCCATTGTACGAGCTGTAGATCGGGAGCATGCCTAAAATGACATACCATAGACGCTTGGCTTTGAGACGCGTTGTCATTGTCACCTCCGGTTGAGTTTGTAGCCTCCGTGAGCGTAGCACCGTCCTATGGAGCCAAACGGCTGCAACTCCGACGATCAACAACCAGGACCAGAACGTCGAATTGCGGGCCCAGCCGATAGCCAGACCGCCAAAAAAAGCCCAGGCAGGGACGCCACGGGCACTCAAGTAATCCCAAGCCTGCAGCTCGGCGGGAAGGTCCAGTATTATCAGTGCGCAGATCGTCGCGCCAAGGCAGAGCACCAGCCACGTGAATAAGGATCGGTCGGCGATGAAGCGGCGCAGCATTAGGTCATCACTCCTCCCGAGATGGGGATAGTGAAGATGGCGTTGTCATTGGTACGTCCCTTACGTGCGAAGCCGGTAGAGCCAGCCCTTCCCGAACTCCAGGACATATGTCCGGGCGAATGGCGACACGAAAACGCGCGATTGATAACTGTCGTCGAATGCCAGTTTACCCGAGGCACGGAAAGAGTCCGCAGCGAGGAGCAGCCAGCACTCGCTGCAGAACTTGAGGTAACTTGACAGTAGCACGGCCTTCCTTGCAATCGCTTTCTGAACGGGGCAGGCGGCGTCCCTGTCGATCGTGCCGAGCTCCAGCCACACCCAGCGTCCAGGCCCGTAGCAATGAATCCGATTGATCGTGATCAGGTCCACCTCGCGAGGCTGACCTGGAACTCTCTCCAATTCGACCGATTCTCCGTCGGCTGGCATTTGCTCGGCAACCACACGAACAACGGCGTCGGCGATCCGACTGCGGGCGACACTATAGAGTGGTCCGCGAAGGTTGAAGAACAGGGTGACGTGGGCGTGCGGCAGTTCTTGTTCCTGGGCCTTCCGGCACGCCTCTTCCAATATCCGTTCCTGCGTGCTCTCAACGTCCCGTCCCCCCTTGGGCTTGAAGAGTTGCGTCACCTCCACGCCGACAACGCGGTCGCTGACACGCACCAGAAAGTCAGGAATTTGCTTTTCACCATGAGTGAAATTGTCTGACTGAATCTCCCGTTCAAAATGCTGGAACGATTTAAAATATTCAATTTCCATCTGGCGGCCATCCTGCCGATCGAAGTCGAACGGGGATCGTAACGCCGATCTTGATTGCGTTTTCTTTCTCATAGTTGGAGGCCTCCGCTACGGGGGCCCACCTCGATATAGTTCTTACACGGCACGCATATCCTACGCTCTTGGGTCTGCGGAGAAAGCTGGCTCGGCGGCCTTAATCCGCGGTAAATACCCGCCGCCACAGCGCGAGCGTGGCGTCGATGTGCTCCTGCACCTGCGCATGCGGTACGCGCGCGTACTTCGCGCCGTTCAGCCGCAGCTTGTGCTGCAGCCGCATGAATTCGCGATACGCCGAGCCGACCCGCTCGGCGGCTTCGATCGGAATGAGGTCGAGCCGAGCCGCCATTTTCAGCAGCGCGATGTTGCCGTCGTTGCGGGTGAGATCGGCGTGGCGATGCGCGTGCGCGAGCACCAGGTACTGGACGATGAACTCGATGTCGATCATGCCGCCGCGGTCGTGCTTGAGGTCGAACAGCTCGCTGCGGTTCGGGTGCCCGTCGAGCAATTGACGGCGCATCGACAGCACGTCCGCGCGCAATTTCTCCTCGTCGCGCTGCAACTGCAGGATGGCGCGCCGCTCCGATTTGTCCCCGAGCCGTATGACCGGCAGACAGGTTTAACCCTGCTTTTATACTTGAATATGCAGGTTATAACCTGCATAATGCACTATAAATGCAGGATATACCCTGCTATGGAGCATATTAAATGGCTGAAACTAATAGTACTATTAAGCGTTTGCATCTAGCCGATGCATTGAAGCGCTATCCATCTTCGAAGTTAGCCACCACTCCTCGCGGGGGCTGGGTGCGCGCCGTGCGTGAAGCGCTGGGCATGACTCAGGGCCAATTGGCCGCGCGGATCGGGATCACGCGCCAGTCGCTGCAGGACCTGGAGCGTGCCGAGGCGAACCGTCGCATCACTCTCGACAGCCTCGACCGGCTGGCGAAAGCGATGGGCTGCCGCGTGGTCTATTCGGTCGTGCCCGAGAACGGCTCGCTCGATGATCTGCGCGCCCGGCGTGCAAAGGCGCTCGCCGAGGCGCTGCTCAAACCGACCGAGCATTCGATGAAGCTCGAAGCCCAGGGCGTCTCCAGGCGCGAGAGCGATCGGCAGCGGAAGCTCCTCGCCGAAGCTCTGCTTCGAGGCAGCCCGCGCAAGCTATGGAAGTAGAAGTAAACCTCGACCATCCGCTCGGCGCAACTCCGCTCGATCCCGACGAGGCCGCCGGGCTGATCCCTTCGCACATTGCCACGCACGGGCAGCTGAACGAGTGGGAGCTGGTCAACATCATCGAGGGCGAGCGCTGGGCGTTCTCACGCAGACACGGGAATCTGCTTGAAATCGACTTCATCCGCCGCCTGCACAAGCGCATGTTCGGCAACACCTGGCGCTGGGCGGGGAGGTTCCGTGCCACGGAGAAAAACATCGGCGTTGATCCGGCCCGGATCCAGCCGATGCTCATGGATCTGTGCAAAGACGTGAAAGCGCAGATGGAGCACAAGAGCTATGCGCTGGATGAGATCGCGGCGCGGTTCAGCCACCGTCTGGTTTCAATCCATCCTTTCCCCAATGGCAATGGCCGGTTTTCGCGCACCATGGCGGATCTGCTGCTGGTGCAGCACGGTGCGGAACGTTTCACCTGGGGAGCGGGCAGTCTGACCGGCGAAGGCGAAGCGAGGGGAAGATATCTCGGCGCCTTGCGGGCAGCCGATGCCGGGGATTATGGCCCGCTGCTCGCATTCGTTCGATCTTGACCGAATGAATGCGCCTGGTTTCAGTCGTTTCCGAAGACGTTGCGCCACAGCGCGAGCGTGGCGTCGATGTGCTCCTGCACCTGCGCGTGCAGCACGCGGGCGTACTTCGCGCCGTTCAGGCGCAGCTTGTGCTGCAGCCGCCTGAATTCGCGATAGGCCGAGCCGACGCGCTCGGCGGCATCCGCGGGAATGAGCCCGAGCCCCGCCGCCATTTTTAGCAGCGCGATGTTGCCGTCGTTGCGGGTGAGATCGGCGTGGCGATGTGCGTGCGCGAGCACCAGGTACTGGACGATGAACTCGATGTCGATCATGCCGCCGCGGTCGTGCTTGAGGTCGAACAGCTCGCTGCGGTTGGGATGCCCTTCGAGGAGTTTCTCCCGCATCTCGAGCACGTCCGCGCGCAATTTCTCCGGGTCGCGCTGAATTCGCAGGATGGCGCGCCGCTCTTCCTCGAACTCGGCGCCGACGGTCGCGTCGCCGGCGCAGAAACGCGCGCGCGTGAGCGCCTGGTGCTCCCACGTCCACGCCGACTCGCGCTGGTATCGGCGGAAGGCTTCGATCGAGCTGACCATGAGGCCGCTGGCGCCGTCGGGACGCAGCCGCAGGTCGGTGTCGAACAGCACGCCGGCCGCGGTGCGGGTGGTGAGCCAGTTGTTCAAGCGCTGCGCGAGACGGGCGTAGTTCTCCTGCGCCTGCTCGTGCGCATCGTCGTAGAGAAATATGATGTCGAGGTCGGAGGCGTAGCCGAGCTCCTTGCCGCCGAGCTTGCCGTAGCCGATGACGGCGAAGCCCGGCTCGGCGCAATGCCGGGTGCGCAGCTGCGTCCAGCACAGCTCGAGCGCGACCTGCAGCATCAGGTCGGCGAGATCCGAGAGATGGTCGGCGAGCCGCTCCACGGTGAGCACGCCCGAGAGGTCCTGCGCCAGCAGGCGGAATACCTGGGCATGGTGCGCCTCGCGCAGCGCGTCCATCTGCCGCTCGGTGTCGCCTGCGAGCTCCATGAGCTGCCGCCTCAGCCTGCGGCCGAACTCGTTCCAGTCGGGGGGCGCGAGCAGCACGCGCGCATCGAGCAGCTCGTCGAGCAGCACCGGGTGCCGGTTGAGATACTCCGACGACCAGCTCGATGCGCTCACCAGACGCGCCAGCTGCGCCAGCGCCACCGGGTGTTCGTCGAGCAGTGCAAGGTAGGCGGCGCGGCGGCTGATGGTCTCGACGAGGTCCATGCAGCGGGCGAGCGTCACGTCCGGATTGCCGTGCCGCGCCGACTGCTCGATGATGCGCGGCACCAGCGTGTCGAAGCGCTCGCGGCTCGATTCCGGCAGGTTGTTGTAGCGGCCGCCGGCGCGCACCGCAGCGAGGCGCGCGGCGGTCCCCGGAGAATCGCGGAAGCCGAGTTCGGCCAGCCGCGCTTCCAGCGCGCCGCGGTCGGCTTCCCGCCACAGCGGCGCGAGCGCATGCCGCGGCGCCTCGCGGGTCGAGAACACGTCCTCGAAGTGCCGTGACACGCGCTCGCGTTGCGCCTCGAGCTCGGCGCCGAACGCCTCCCACGAGCCGAACCCCATGCTTTGCGCGACGAGCGCGCGATCTTCCCCGCGTTCGGGCAATTGGTGCGTCTGCGCGTCGTCGAGGTATTGCAGCCGGTGCTCGAGCCGCCGCAGGAACACGTAGGCCTCGCTCAGCTCCGCCACGGCCTGCGGCGGCAGCAGATTTTTCTGCGCCAGCAGCGCGAGCACGCCGAGCGTCGGGCGCAACTGCAGCGACGGATCGCGCCCGCCGCGGATCAGCTGGAATGCCTGCGCGATGAACTCGATCTCGCGGATGCCTCCCGGGCCGAGCTTGATGTGATCGGAGAGTTCGCGGCGCGCGACCTCGGCGCGGATCTGCGCGTGCAGCTCGCGCATGGCGGCGAAGGCGCCGTAATCGAGATACTTGCGGAACACGAACGGCCGCGCGATCGCCATCAACGCGCTGCGCGCGTTCCAGGACGGCGCGCCGGGCGCGTCGCGGTCCTCGGCCCGGTCGCCGCAGAGTGCCCGCGCCTTGATCCAGGCGTAACGCTCCCACTCGCGGCCCTGCGTGACGAAATAATTTTCGAGCGCATCGAAGCTCATCACCAGCGGCCCGCCGTCACCCCAGGGGCGCAGGCGCATGTCGACGCGGAAAACCCGGCCGTCCGGCGTCGCCTCGTCCAGCGCCGCGATCAGTTTTCGCGCGAGGCGGGTGAAGAATTCGTGGTTGCTGATCGAGCGCAAGCCGCCGGTGTCACCCTCTTCCGGGTAAATGAAGATCAGGTCGATATCGGAGGAGACGTTCAGCTCGCCGCCGCCGAGCTTGCCCATGCCGACGACGATGAGCCGCTGGCGCCGGCCGTCGGCGAGCGGCGCGCCGAGTTCCGCTTCCAGCGCGGACTCGAGAACTTCCAGCGCCGCGGCGACGGCAACTTCGGCGAGCGTGGTCATGGTGGCGCAGACTTCGTCGAGCGCCGCGCGTCCTTCGAGGTCCCGCGCCAGCACGCGCAGCATCACGCGCTGGCGCAGCCGCCTGAGCGCGGAGCGCAGCGCAGCCTCGTCCGCCGGGTTTTGCGCTTTCAGGAACGCCCGCATCGAGGCGCGCGTCCAACCCGAGTGCTCGGCCCGGACGAGTTCCTCGCGCAGTTCGGTCCGCGCCGCAAGCAGGTGCCGGGCGAAGCGTGAAAACTCGATCGGGTTCAGGTGGTTGTCAGTGTTTTTTCGCGCGGCCATCGGCGCATGCGGGTAAAATCCTGCAGGAGGCGGGCAAGCCGTCGCGAGGCGGTGGCCTCGCGTTTATTGAACCAGTGAAGCCTATTCTAAGCCAGGCCCCGCGAAACCGGAGAGCGCCGGGCGGGGGAATGGCGGACAACATCCTGCCGTGAGCATCGAAACGATCCTGGAGAACATCGACCTCCCGCCGCAAAGCCGGTGGCGCGTTGCCGCGCGCATTGCCGGCTGGGCGCTGGTGGCCGCCTATTTCGTCTTCGTCGCGATCGTTCTTGCGCTGCGCTACTGGATATTGCCGAATATCGGCGGCTACGCCGGCGCCATCGAGCAGTCCGTGTCCAAGGCGCTGGGCGAGCGCGTCACCATCGGCGCCATCGAAGCGGGCTGGCAGGGCCTGCGGCCGGAGCTTTTTCTCGCCAACGTAACCCTCCACGATCGCAGCGGGCGCGCGGCCCTGTCCTTGCCCGGGATCGAGGCAACTTTGTCGTGGACTTCGGTGCTGTACGGTTCGCTGCACTTTTATTCGCTCGTGTTCGACCGGCCGAGGCTCGAGATCCGGCGCGACAAGGCCGGCAAGCTGTACGTGGCCGGGTTCGAACTGCGCCCGGAGGAGCAGGGCGGCGCGGGGATGGCGCAATGGCTGCTGTCGCAGCGCGAAGTCAGGATTCGCGATGCCAGCGTGACCTGGGATGACGATCTGCGCGGCGCGCCGCAGCTCGCGCTGCCCGCACTCGATTTCGTGCTGCGCAACGGCATCGATACGCACCGCTTCGCGCTCAAGGCGAAGCCGCCGGCCGATCTCGCCTCGGCGCTCGACGTGCGCGGCGAGCTGCACGGCGGCGTCGTCGAGGCGCCGGAGGCATGGAGCGGGCGGCTCTATGCCGAGCTCGAATATACCGATCTCACCGTCTGGCAGCGGTGGTTCGACTACCCGCTCGAGATCCGCTCCGGAAAAGGCGGATTGCGCCTCTGGCTCGGGTTCGCCGGGAAACAACTGACCGAGGCCGTCGCTGACGTGGCGCTGTCGCAAGTGGTGCTGCGCGTGGCGAAGGACCTGCCGCTGATCGAGCTCGATTACCTGCAGGGACGGCTCGGCGCCAGGCAGAGCCGGGGCGAGACCTTCGAAGTCTTTGGCCGCAAGGTCGCGCTCAAGACCGGCGCCGGTGTCGCGCTGCAGCCCGCCGATTTCAGCGTGCGTTGGCAACCCGGTGACGGCCGGACGCCGCCGAAGGGCGAAATGCAGGCCAACGCGCTCGACTTTGCGCCGCTCGCCAAGCTGTCCGAGTACCTGCCGCTTCCCCGGCAGGTGCGCGCGCGGCTGGCCGCGACGGAGCCGCGCGGCAGCGTCCATGACCTGAAACTCGCCTGGACCGGTGAAGCCGACAATCCGCAGAGCTACAGCGTGCGGGGACGTTTCGCCAATCTGGGTGCGCGCACTCATGACGGCGTTCCGGGTTTCGCCGGCCTTACCGGCCGCGTCGATGCGGACGAAAAAAGCGGCGACCTCCTTCTGGCCAGCGAAAACGCCGCCATCGAGCTCCCCGGCATCGTCGCCGAGAACCGGGTGCAATTCGACTCGCTCACCGGGCGGATCGGCTGGAAATCGGCCCCGGACCACATCGAGCTGAACTTCGGCAACCTCTCTTTTGCCAATCGCGACATCGCCGGCACGCTGTTCGGAAGCTTCTTCACCAAGGCGGGCAGCCCCGGTGTGGTCGACCTCACCGGGAATTTCTCGCGCACCGAAGCGCCGACCGTGTACCGCTACATTCCTTTCCTGCCGGCGCCGGTAGCGGAGTACCTCAAATCCGCGATGCTGGGCGGATCTTCGAACGAGATCCGGCTGCGCCTGAAGGGCGACCTGCGGAACTTCCCGTTCGCCGATCCCAGGCTCGGCACGTTCCAGGTCGCTGCCAAGGTGAGCAGGGCCAGGTTCCGCTATGCCGAGAGCTGGCCGCAGGCCGACGAAATGTCGGGCGATCTCATTTTCGAAGGCCAGGGCATGCGCATTGCGGCCTCGAAAGCGAGCGTGCTCGGTGTCCGGGTGAACAACGTGCGCGCGGGCATTCCGGACCTGTTCCACGATGCTGCGCAGTTGCATCTCGAAATCCGGGCCGAGGACCAGACCGCCGCTTTCCTCGGATTCATCGACGGCAGCCCCGTCGCGCGGCTCCTGGACGGATCGACTGAAGGTGTGCGTGCGACGGGCGGCGGCCAGCTGCAATTTGCGCTCGACCTCCCGATCGGCCGCCCCGAGCGGATCAAAGTGGCCGGCAGCTACCAGTTCAACAATGACGAGATTCGTTTCGACGCCGACTCTCCGCCGCTAGCCCAGGTGAACGGGCGGCTCGAATTCACCGAAAGCGGCGTCACCGCGCGTTCCGTCAGCGCACGGTTCCTCGGCGGGCCCGCCGCGATCTCGCTCGTCGCCCGCGTCGACGGCACCATCGTCGCCAGCGCACAAGGGACAGCCGACATGGCGCAGCTGCCGCGCTCGTGGGACGCGCCGCTCCTGCGCCGGATCTCGGGCAGCACCGCATGGCGGGCGACTCTGACCGGCGCGCGCAATCGACCGCTGACGCTGGCCATCGACTCGCAGCTCGCGGGCCTTTCCATCGATCTTCCCGCGCCGCTCGGGAAAACCGCGACCGCCATCCGGCCGCTCCGGGTCGAGCGGGTGATCGATGCGGATCCCGAGCGCTCCGGGCAGTCCGGACCCCGCGGCGACAGCATCAAGGTATCGCTCGGCGACAACATCAGCGGTCAGGTCCAGCGCAGCAAGGAAGGCGGCCGGTTCGTAATCGAACGCGGCGTGGTCAGCTTCAACGAGCCGCCGGTGCTGCCCGAGCGCCCCGGGATCGCGATCATCGGCAGCCTGCCGTATGTGGATTTCGACCGGTGGCGCGCGCTGCTGTCGGGCGACGAGGGCGGCGGCCTCACCCTGTCCTCGCTCGACCTCAGGGTGGCGGCGCTCGATTTCGCCGGCCGGCGCCTGAACGATCTCGGCATCCGTGCGGGAGCGAGCGGCGGCGTCTGGGTCGCAAACGTCACGGCGAAGGAACTCGCCGGAGAAATCACCTGGCAGCCCGAGGGTCGCGGCCGCATCGTGGCGCGCCTCAAGCACTTCGCGATTCCGGAGCCGGCGGCGGGCGCAACGGACGCCGGATCGCCTTCGCGCGACATGCCCTCGCTCGATCTCGTCGCCGATAATCTGGTCGTGCGCGACAGGAGCCTCGGCAGGCTCGAGCTGGTCGCCGTCAATGAGGCGAACGACTTGCGCATCGAGAAGCTGGTGCTCTCCAATCCGGAGAGCACGCTCAACGCCGACGGCGTGTGGCAGAGCTGGGCGGCGCGGCCGAGCATCAGCGTCAACGTCCGGCTCGAGGTGAGCGATATCGGCAAGTACCTCGATCGCATCGGCTATCCTCATACCATGCAGCACGGCGTGGCGAAACTCGAAGGCAAGGTCGGCTGGGCAGGCAACCCGCAGACGGTGGATTACCCCACGCTTACGGGCAATCTCAGGCTCGAGGCGAGCAATGGCCAGTTCCTCAAGGTCGAGCCGGGGGTGGCCAGGCTGCTCGGCATCCTCAGCATGCAGTCCTGGATTACGCTCGATTTTCGCGATCTGTTCGGGCAAGGTTTCGCCTTCGACCGTCTGTCCGGCACCGCCACGGTTGCAAAGGGCGTGCTGACGACCAGGGATTTCCACATGCGCGGTCCCTCGGCGCAGGTGAACATGTCCGGCGACGTGGGTCTTGCGGGAGAAACCCAGAACCTGCGCGTGCGCGTGGTGCCCTCGCTCGGCAACAGCCTGTCCTCGATCGCCGTCATCGTGCTGAACCCGGTTTGGGGCCTGGGGACGCTGTTCGCGCAACAGATCCTCAAGGATCCGCTCGGGCAGATTTTCGCATTCGAGTACGGCGTCACCGGGACATGGACGGAGCCGCACGTCGATCGCATCAAGGCGGAGGCGCGCCCGCCCGACACGGCGACGCAGTCGCCATGAGCGCGCCATTCAAGGTCGCCGCGGTGCAGATGGTATCGACGCCGAAGGTCGAGGAGAACCTCGCGGCCGCGGGCGAGCTCGTCGCGCAGGCGGCCGGGCAGGGCGCGAAGCTGATCGCGCTGCCGGAGTACTTCTGCATTCTCGGCCTGCGGGACCGGGACAAGGTCGCGGCCAGGGAAAAAGACGGCGCCGGACCGATCCAGGAGTTTCTCGCCGCGACCGCCGCGCGCCACGGCGTGTGGCTGGTCGGCGGCTCGGTGCCGCTGGCATGCGCCGATCCGGGCAAGGTGCGCAACAGTTGCCTCGTCTACGACGCGCACGGAAAGCGCGTCGCGCGCTACGACAAGATGCATCTGTTCGGCCTCGACATGGGCGCCGAGCGCTACAACGAGGCCAGCACCATCGAGCCGGGCGACGCGCCGGTGGCGATCGACTCGCCCTTCGGGCGCATCGCGCTCTCGATTTGCTACGACCTGCGCTTTCCGGAGCTGTACCGCTCGCTCGCGCCGATGGACATCATCCTGGTGCCTTCGGCATTCACCGCGACCACCGGCCGCGCGCACTGGGAGACGCTGCTGCGGGCGCGGGCGATCGAGAACCTCGCCTGGGTGATCGCGCCCGCCCAGGGCGGCCGGCACGCGAACGGCCGCGAGACGCACGGGCACAGCATGGTGATCGACCCCTGGGGCGGCATTCGGGGCTGCCTGCCCAACGGGCCCGGGGTGGTCGTCGCCGAAGTCGATCCGGCCTTCCAGGCGAAAATACGCGCGGGCCTTCCCGCGCTCGCTCACCGGGTGCTGTAGCGCGGACCCGGACCCGCGCATCGGACTAGAATACCGGCTGGATCGCCCCCATTTGACTTCTTCATGAACGCACCCGACAAGCTGTTCCAGACCGCCGATTCCTTTCTGCTCGCGCCGCACGACCTCGAAGCCGACCAGCTCTCGCGGGTATTCGGCTCGCTGCTGTCGCACCGGCTCGACTACGCCGACCTGTATTTCCAGTATTCGCGCAGCGAGGGCTGGAGCCTCGAGGAAGGCATCGTCAAGTCGGGCAGCTTCAACATCGACCAGGGCGTCGGCGTGCGGGCGATCAGCGGCGAGAAGACCGCGTTCGCGTATTCCGACGAGATCAGCCTGCCGGCGCTCGAGGACGCAGCCAGAGCGACGCGCGCCATCGCGCGCTCGGGCGGCAATCACCATCCCGTGCCGGTGCGCCAAGGCACGGGGCTGCAGCTCTATCCCGCGCTCGATCCGCTCGCTTCGCTCGAAGACACCCGCAAAGTGAAGCTGCTCGAGCGGATCGAGAACCTGTGCCGTTCGCGCGATCCGCGCGTGGCGCAGGTGATGGCGACCCTCGCGGCCGAATACGAAGTGGTGCTTGTGGCGCGCTCCGACGGCATGCTCGCGGCCGACGTGCGCCCGCTGGTGCGGCTGTCGGTGCAGGTGATCGCGGAACAGGACGGCCGGCGCGAGCAGGGTTCGGCCGGCGGCGGCGGCCGCGGCGACTACGCTTACTTTACCGAGGAGCGGCTGCACGAGTACTCGAGCAAAGCGGTGGATCAGGCGCTCGTCAATCTCGATTCGCGGCCGGCGCCGGCGGGATCCATGACCGTGGTGCTCGGACCCGGCTGGCCCGGCGTGCTGCTGCACGAGGCGATCGGCCACGGTCTCGAGGGCGACTTCAACCGCAAAGGTTCATCCGCATTCTCGGGAAAGATCGGCAGGAAAGTCGCGGCCCGCGGCGTCACCGTCGTCGATGACGGCACGCTTCCCGGCAGGCGCGGCTCGCTCAACATCGACGACGAGGGCAATCCCACGCAGTGCAACACGCTGATCGAGGACGGCGTGCTGCGCGGCTACATGCAGGACAGCCTGAACGCGCGACTGATGGGCGTGCCCGTCACCGGCAACGGCCGGCGCGAGTCCTACGCCAATGTGGTGCTGCCGCGCATGACCAATACCTACATGCTGAACGGCGACAAGGACCCGCAGGAAATCATCGCTTCGGTGAAGCACGGACTGTATGCGGTGAACTTCGGCGGCGGGCAGGTGGACATCACCAACGGCAAGTTCGTGTTCGCGGCCACCGAGGCCTACATGATCGAGAACGGAAAGGTCACCTATCCGGTGAAAGGCGCGACGCTCGTCGGCAACGGGCCCGACGTGCTCAAGCGCGTCAGCATGGTGGGCAACGACCTCGCGCTCGACACCGGCGTCGGCACCTGCGGCAAGGATGGCCAGAGCGTGCCGGTCGGCGTGGGGCAGCCGACGCTCAGGATCGACGGGCTGACGGTGGGCGGGACCGGCTGAGCCGCACAACTGGACTTCCGCTACCTGACCAAGACCTATCTTCCGAGAAAGCTCAATGAGCGGGACTGGCTGGACTCATGATCCACCAGCAGACCCTGGAATTCCGCACGCGCGGCCGCGGCACCCAGGAGGTGACCGCCGAGCTGCAGCGCGCGGTCGCCGCCTGCGGCATCCGCACCGGCGTCGCCACCGTGTTCCTGCAGCACACCAGCGCGTCGCTCCTGCTGTGCGAGAACGCGGACCCGGACGTGCGAGCCGACCTGGAGACGATCCTCGCGCGCCTCGTCCCCGACGCCGACCCCGCCTACCGTCACGACACGGAAGGGCCGGACGACATGGCGGCCCACGCGCGCACCGTCCTCACCGCGAGCAGCCTCACGATTCCGGTGAACGAGGGGCGCCTCGCGCTCGGCACCTGGCAGGGGCTCTACCTCTACGAGCACCGCAGCGCGCCGCACTCGCGCTCGATCGTGGTCACGGTGATGGGGGAGGGGTGAGAGCGCTCGTCGAGATCCTCGCCGCAGTCCCGGGGTAGCGCGCTCGCCGCAACTGCTTCAGGGCCGCTTGATCAACTGACTGCTTTCGGCCAGAAGCAGTCGCTCGCGCTGCTGTCTGGAGCGGCGTACTGTTGCTACCTTCGATTCACCGGCGGGACGTGCTTTCGCAGCACCCCCAGGAAAAGCGCAGCCTGGGGGCTGAGGGTGCGGTTCTTTACGGTTGCCAGAAAGACCGGCCACGGCCGAGGCAGCCGGAGTGGCAGCATCTGAAGGCCGAAACGCGCGGCGCTCAGTCCAAGCACGGACTTCGGCATCACGGTGACGAAGTCGCCCGTGGAGACCAGATGATTGCGCAAACTCACGGAGAGCGTTCTGACGATCGCTCGGGGAGGCGGCAGCCTTGCTGTCTGGAACATTTCATCGACAAGGGCATCTCCCCAGCTGCCCGGAGAATTCTGGATCCAACGGGCTTCGGCGAGGTCGCCTAGGCTCAGGTTGCGCCTGCGCGCCCAGCGGCTCGCTTTCGCGGCCACCAGCACAAGCTCGTCGTTGAACAAGAGCTCTAGAGCGACCTCATCCCGGAACCGATCTTCGTCGAGCGGCTTGTTAAGGCGTGCGATGATGAAATCGAGCTTGCGCTCCTGCAATTCCGGCAGATCCATTGTCAGCGTGGGCTTCTGGTCCACCTGCAGCGCGATGCCCGGATGGCGGCGCGCGAAGTCAGCAATCACGGGCGGCAGCAGTGACGCTGAAATGGATTCTGGACAGCTGAACCGCACCTCGCCGACACTGGGATCGGACAGGTACTGGATCTCCTTCACTGCCTGGCTCAGCTCGTCGAAGACCACGTGCGCCCGACGAAGCAACACCCGCCCGTACCGAGTCGTCTGCACGCCTTGTGGGCTTCGGTCGAGCAGGCGCACACCGAGGTTGTCCTCAATGCCGGCGATCACCTCCGACACCGAGGGCTGTGCCATGCCGAGCTCCTTTGCGGCCTGCGCCATGCTGCCGTGCTGATCGACTACGGCCAGGATATACAGGTCGCGCAGCTTCAATCGGCGGCTGATCCGACGCTCCGGGCCAATCGGGTTTGCCATAGAAATATCCGATAGGGGTAAAGATAAATCGAGCCTACCACCTTTAACCTCCCCAGCGTAACCTAGTGCCGTTTCGAAGCCTGTCCTCAAGGGAGGTGAGATGAAGACTGCGAACACGATGATCTTGGTCGCAACTGTGCCTGCCTCTGTCTCGAAATCGCCCGATATCCGCGCTCGGGCGACTTATCCCGCGATCCCCGTTCGGAGCACGCCATGATGCAAGTCTCCGGGCCCAAAGGCGCGCTGAAGACGCGATTCCTGTCACACGGCACGCTCGGGTCGCGTGATCTGGAGAAGTCGCGCAAGTTCTACGAGGAATTCCTCGGCGTCGAAACGGTGCGCACCGCCCCTAACTCGCTGATGATCCGGCTCGGCGGCGACCACGTCTATGCGGTCATTCTGCTGAAGAAAAAGGGCCGCATGGACCGGTTCGGTCACAACGGGCTCGATGTCGAGACGGACGCCGACGTTGATGTCGCGCACAGTGTTTGCTCCACGCAGGGGGAACAGTGGGGTCTGCACGACATCAGCAAGCCGGTCGCGCACCACGGCACGTACAGCTTCCACTTCTGGGACGCCGACGACAATTGCTGGGAGATCCTGTCGAATCCGCAGGACGGCTACAAATGGATCTTCGATCAGGGCGATCTTTCCGGCAAAGGCCATTGCGAAAGAGACTTCCGGCACAATCGGCCGGTTCGCTTGCCTACTCGCTGACGGGCAGCGCGCACGCGCCCCATGGCGATGTCGAGCGGTTTACTGGATCGCTATTTCGGCAGAATCGGCTACGCCGGTTCTCCCGCGGCGGACCTGCGCACCCTGCAGGAGTTGCACCGCCTGCACTTGCAGTGCATTCCCTACGAAAACATCGACGTCTTCTGTCATCGGCGCATCCCGCTCGACAGGGATGCACTCACCGGAAAGATGCTGCGGCGGCGGCGCGGCGGCTATTGCTTCGAGCAGAACGGCCTGTTCTGCGCCGCGCTGACCGATCTCGGCTTCGCGTGCCGCCCGAACATGGCGCGCTTTCACTATCGTCGCCCGAAGCCGGGTGGCCGCACGCACCATGTGAACCTCGTGGAGATCGAGGGACGAGTATGGCTTTGCGACGTCGGCTTTGGCGGCTCCGGCTTCAGCCTGCCCCTGGCGCTGGAGCCCGACGCCGAGGTCGAGCAGTTGGGAGAAATCTATCGACTGCGTGAAAGCGACGAACACGGGTTTTACCTGGAGCGGAAGGCCGGCGAGGAGTGGCAGCCGCTCTACACGTTCAAGGTGGACCCGGCACTGCCGATCGACCTGGAGATGGCCAATTTCTGTACGGCGAACAGTTCGGATCACCCGTTCAGGGATTCGGTTCGCGGGACTCGTATGACCGCTCGCGGGCGCGTCACGCTGCTGGACCACACGTTCAGGATCCATGACCTCGTCACGGGCACGCTGGAGACGATCGTCGTCACCGAATTCCAGCGCTACATCGAATGCCTGCGGACGCAACTCGGCGTGGAATTGAACGAGAGCGAGACGGCCCGCCTCGAGCACCGCTTCCCCGAACTCAAGCCGTCCGCGCCCTGACCCGCATTGAAGCTCATAGTGAACGTCGAGGGCCGTAGAAAAACGCTCGAGTTGTGATTCGCGCGAATGTCCGCTTTGGGTCGATTTGAGCCGCTCGCCAACGTCGCGACTCGGCCAGAAGCGGACACTGGCGAGAGGTGACATGATCGGATACTACTCAAATCTAGAATCTATCTGCCTATCCCGTTTTCGCTCCTCGTCGATCCGGCCTAATAGCCGACGCTCGCGGCTGCTGGCCCATTCACGAACCGTCGGGTCGGGGTGCTTCAACAGTTCCCGAATCGGCTGCAGGTACGGCGTAAGAACATCAGCCAGCGATCCGGACCAGGAATTCGGCTCGATATGGGCAGCAAAGGCCGCGAGCACCGCCTTCCGATCGGTGGCGTGTTCTAGCAAATTAAGAGCGATCGCGGACCATCTGAGCTCGTTCTGTCCTGGTCCCTTGTCAAATAGGCGTATCACTCCCGCTACCCACGGGAAGCGAGTTGACACATCCTTGCCTGCCCAGGAGAGCAGCACATCCTTCGGCACGTAGTTTACGGGTCCGTCATGCTGGTCAATCATGGACATGCGGAATAGCGCGGACCGACCTCGGATATCCGTCCGATCAAAAAAGACGTCAAGTGCGACCTCAGGTTGGACCTCGAAAAGCGCCCTGGCGAGTTGATCGTATCGCCACGCTTGCCCGTGACCTTCTAGAGCTTGCACAAAATTCTCGCAGAGCCGTCTAGCCTCGGCCGCTGCTATCGACCCACCCAAGCAAGCGCGCGCCACTTCCGCAATGTAATAGTCGACATGGTCGTCCCGGTCATTGAAGGTGCAGACGACAAGCAGCTCACGGCCAAGAGCAAGCGTCTCCTGATCAATCGAAGCTTTCTCCGTTTTGAGTATGTGAAGACGCATGCCAAGGAGATCAATCGCAGTTGGGAAGCCATCCGGCAAGCGAGCGATCTCTAGGATTAGTTTCTTGAAGGTCCCGGGCGTAATTCTGTCCGAGGCACGCCCCAGCCCTAGTTGGGAGTACGTCCAAGCCTTAGCCGCACCCCGCGCCACGGAGCGCGAAAGCCTCGCGGCACCAGCGTCGTCCACTACCATGGCAGCTTGCAGAAGGGGAAAATACGACTCAAGAGCGGGATTCTCGATGGCGTCGTCCAGCAGGCTACGGCCAGCTCACGATCTCGTTCCATCGCTTCCCTGATGTAGCCCTGCATGAGGGAAACATTGCGGTCGGCCACGTCCAAACCTGCGAACACGTCGCGAATCTCCCGCCATTTCGATTTAAGGTCCTCTACTCCGATCGCTAACCCACGCCCGAATGCCCACTGCCTACCCTGTCCTTGGCAAAGGAGTCTCGGAAGCGACTTGGCCAACAAATCCGGGGCGACAGCAAATTGGCGACCCAGAGACTCGGCGACCTTGTCCGCCAATTCCCATGCTGCCATGATCGCTTCACCGCTATCGTCCTTCGTTTCGAGATCTGCGACGTCGAGGTGTCCGTGGGTCCCCGAAAGGACATAGGCTTCGAGCTTCTGCTCCAGGTTTCGCGGACGAAGCTCCGATTCGAGTTCGCGCAGTTGCTCTACTGCTGCCGGAAGCAAATTCTTTTCGTCGTACTTGAGGGTCTTCCGCACCGCTATCCACCCATCCGGCCAGCCACCATCCTTTGCGATGTGCCTGGCTATGGCCACTAGCTCGGACAGCACGTCCGCGTGTATCCATAACCCTCGAAAATGACGTGCGAGCATCGCTCGAGCTCTCACCCAGCATGGCGATTTTTTGTCGCACAAGTCTTGCAGCAGGAGCAATGCGGAGCGATACCATTTGGCTAGGTCTTCATTCGTCCTCGGATGCAATCCGAAGTCTCGGGGCCGTGCGCCGAAGCTGAAGTCATGGCCGGATGTGAAATGGCCACTCTTGAGCATTCCGTCCAGGCCGACTAGAGCAAGTTCTCGGATGTTGGCATCCTTCTCCTCCAGGAGATTCCGAATAAACGCGATTCGTTGCTCGGCTTGGGCCTTGGTGCCAGACAAGACAACGTGGAAGAGCTCTTCGAAGTTTGACCGACTATTGTCACGATCCCCGCGGCCAGCATTTGCAGCACAGAGCCGAGCTATAAGACCTGCTGCTCGATCAAACATTGGGGGCTCATAGGCCAACGCCATTAAGAGCCAGATCCACCTTTGACGCCGGATGACATCGGAGGTGAGAAACTCAGCTGCCCCTTCTCCAGATGCCGCTTTCTCGATGACGTCCAGCACGAACGAGGGGCAAAGCGGTGCAACGTTAAGGAACAACGCGATACCAAGCTCAGTGAAATGCCTCGCGTCCGAGAGCCACTTGTCGTCCTCGAGCCACGTTCGGGCTATCTTTATTGCAGCAGGCGAGTCATGCAGGTACCCGAGCCGATGCGCAAATGACTTGAGCAACCGCTCGTGCACTTTTAAGGTGTCAACGAGGCTGACAGGAGGAATGCGTTCCAACGCTTGCTTGGCGAGCCGATTCGCGATTGCGTGAGGCAATACGGCGCGCCATTTGCCCCGCTTCTGAACAAGATCCCGCTTACGCAAGTCGCCAGCGCCACGATAAACGTCCTTGACTGTCAGACCGGAGAGTTCAGCCAAGATCGGCAATTCAGCGCCGGCACCATCTTCGGATTCTCCGTCGAAGGAGTAAACGAGCGAGCACACTTCGGCGATCCGAAGAAGAACCGGATCTGGCTGCTGGTTTTGGTAGAACACACGCTTGAAGAGCTCTGCATCGTCGAGGACACCAAGGCTCTCCTTTCCACGGAGCGTCTTGGCGAGTACAAGGGCGACCCGCGCATTGCCTCCAGAAAGCTCAGCGATACGCGAACGATCAGGCTGCGCGACGTTAGGTACCAAGCGCTCCAAGATCTGTTCCAGAACCTGGTTGGATGCCGGTTCCAAATGAAACACGTCCGTATCTTCCGGCTCGTCATCTACTACGTCGTACTCGACGGTGATAAGGCTCACCGCGCTGCCAGATTCCCTTACTGCCTGCGCCAGCGCGCGATGCGTAGCAGGGTTGCAGTTGTCCACAACGACGATCGCCCGAAGACCAGGGACCTGCAACCGATGAACCATGTCTCTAGCGCTTGGATCTGGTTCGGTACCCTGATCGGTATAGACGACAATCGACGTATCGAGTGCATCCGTGCCGACACGGCTATCGAAAAGCGCTTGAACTAGGCGCGTCTTCCCTACCCCGGACAATCCAACCAATCTAACTACACCCCCTGCAGTAGCGAGCGCTGTGCGAATGGCTTTGATGCCATCGGTGACAGCTAGAGGCTGCTCTTTGTTACGTGAGTAGATTCGACCTGTCTGATCGAGTAGAAATTCTGAGCCCGGCGGATCGCCCGGCGCCCAAGTGCCATATGCACGCCATCCCCACATCGGGTCGCCAATGCGCTCTCGAAGCCACAAAGCAACTCCGGGATACTTCCTCACCCAATTGGCGAGGCGCTCGCGGTCATAGAAGTCGACTTTGACAGTCGATCCGGCTGGCAAATCAAAGAGCGCGGCGTTCATCGCCTTCAATCTGGCGTCGAGCGCTGGGTCAGTCGCGGAATCGTGCGAGGAGACGATCACATAAGTGCCATGCGCCGCCCCCAGTTCCCTGATAGAACGTCGGAGGGCGCCCTTGGGGCGCATCTCCGCTGCGATCTCCGCTGGTGGCATCGGGGACGCCTTCGCTTGGAAGCCTGTGTGGGGTCTGGGAATGAAATCGAGACAGGCACTTGAGTTCTCCAGCCGGACGCGGACATCGATGCCGCCATCTGCCGCATCCTGGTGACCTCCAGCCGTTACCGCAGACGCAGGCAGTCCACAGCGCCGCAACTCGGCCTCGGACAGTCGAACAACCAGGAGCCGAAGGTCCGCGTCAGTCAGCTTCTTGATGTGGTCGCCTGTAACGTCGAGCAGGTTCATTGAATTCAGGATGGGTCGAATGGCGTACGACTAGGCAACGTCAATGTGCTATTTCCCTAAAGACAGCATCATGCGACATCTTTAGCGAGCCTTCATCATGGTCTGCCGCCGCGCTTCGTACTGCAGCGGTTTCGACTCGGCCGGGAAGATATCGTCGAAACCGACCTTCAGATTCTTGCCGATCACTTCGACCAAGTCGGCGAGTCGGCCAGCCGATTCAGCGGTTTCCCGAAGGTGTTGTTTTGGTCTCACAGTCGTATCTCCACTTTCTTTCATGTAGCGCTCATCAACCTCACCGCCATTGTGTTCGTAGACGTGCCGGCGACAAAACATTCTGTGCACAAATTCTATGTCTGCATCGGACAGGTGATCGAACAGGTCAACGTCAAACCATGCCTTGAGTTCGGCAGCGCGTGGTTTGATGTTGTGAAACAACCGTGTTTCGAGGGCCTCTCGCCGCTGGCGTCGCATTGGGATCTGCGCTAGCCGCTTCGCGAGTTGCCTCGCATAGCTGTCGAACGCCGAAACGATGTCGCTCAAGGCGCCTTCGTACGACTCGCCAGCGTCGATCCGTGTCCGTGCGCGTGCCAGGTCCGCCTGCAATTCTTCAAGCCCATTATGCGTGCCGCAAAGAGAGCAGAAGCCGTAGCGGCCGAGGATATCGTTCTGTCCGTTACACGCCGTACACGTAAACTGGTTTTGCTGACGTTGCTCGGCGTAATAGAACTGTGGCTTCTCCTCGCTCGCTACCGCCGCCGCTACGGCATCCATATCGATCACTGTCTCTCCCACGAAATCGCTTTGAATGACTTCTTCGAATTTCGCACAAACGGCATGAATGAACTTTCGCTGCGCCACAGTGCGAAAATTATGTGTTCCGGTGCGCAGGCGGCAGTACGGACAGCTCATTGGCCAGAGTGCCGGTGCGCCCCTGGACCGCCAATATCCTCGGCACCTAGGGCATTCGTGTCCGAACATCCCCTCGCTATCGGAGGCCAGTATGATTTGGAATCCTGGTGGGGCTTGGGCCGGCTCGTCCGGGGGATCTGCAAGCCCCCCGATCGGCACCGTTGCGATCGGCTCCCCCAAAGGGTTAGCCCACAGCATGAACCACGCTGCCGCGGTTGGCGATGAATGCCTCACGCCGAACGACGCGAGACGGTGGCCTCGCTCATCCGTTTTCGTGTCGATCGTGATCTGACCACCGCAATGGGCGATCTCTTGAAATTCTTTATCGGCTTTGTTCATCTAAGCGCAAGGGAACGGCCGGATTCGAGCCCGTTCTTCACCGAGGCCTTATGTGAGCTGCGCCCATGTCGAGCGCCGCCGGGCCGCACGAGATTACACCCAAACGTTGCCGACTCGGAAAGCTAAGCTTTCCCCCAACCCCTGGCCCGCTCGAGCGCCCGCTTCCATTCCCCCATCCTCCGCTCCGCTTCGTCGCGTTTCATCCGCGGCTCGAAGCGTTTCGCCGCTTTCCATTGCTTCGCGATTTGTTCGCGGCTCGACCAGACGCCGGTCGCCAATCCCGCCAAATAGGCCGCGCCGAGGGCGGTGGTCTCGAGGACCCGCGGCCGCACGACGGGGACGCCGAGCAGATCCGCCTGGAATTGCATCAACAGATCGTTCGCCGCGGCGCCGCCGTCGACGCGCAGTTCGCTGGAGGCTTTCCCCGAGTCTTTTTCCATGGCGTGGAGCAGTTCCGCCGACTGGAAGGCGATCGACTCCAATGCCGCGCGCGCGACGTGGCCGGCGTTCGAGCCGCGGGTCAGGCCGACGATGGTCCCGCGCGCGTACGGGTCCCAGTGGGGGGCGCCCAGGCCCGCGAAGCCCGGGACGAAATACACGCCCCCCGAGTCGCGCACGGAGCGCGCGAGCTTTTCCACGTCCACCGAGCGCTTGATCAGCTTCAAGCCGTCGCGCAGCCACTGCACCACCGCCCCGCCGATGAAGACGCTGCCTTCGAGGGCGTACTGCTTCACCCCGGCGTCCGCGGCGCAGGTGGTGACGAGGCCGCTCTTCGATTCGATCGCTTCCGACCCGGTGTTGAGGAGGAGAAAGCACCCGGTGCCGTAGGTGTTCTTCGCCGATCCCGCCTCGTGGCAGGCCTGGCCGAAGAGCGCCGCCTGCTGGTCGCCGGCGATCCCCGCGATCGGCACCTCCGCCCCGAGCATCGCCTTCGCGGTTGTGCCGTAGATCTTGGAGGAGGGGAGGACCTGCGGCAGCATCGCGCGCGGCACGCCGAAGACCGCGAGCAGCTCCTCGTCCCAGTCGCCCGCGTGGATGTCGTAGAGCTGGGTGCGCGAGGCGTTGGAAGAGTCGGTGACGTGGAGCTTCCCCGCGGAGAGCTTCCACGCGAGCCAGGTGTCGATCGTGCCGAAGAGCACCTCGCCCCGCTCCGCGCGCGCCCGGAGGCCGTGCACGTTCGCGAGCAGCCATTCGAGCTTGGTCGCCGAGAAATACGGATCGATCACCAGGCCCGTCTTCGCGCGTATCGTCGCGGCGAGGCCTTCCTTCTCCAGCACCTCGCAGCGGTCGGCGGTGCGCCGGTCCTGCCAGACGATGGCGCGGTGCACCGGGCGCCCCGTGTGCCGGTCCCAGACGACCGCCGTCTCGCGCTGGTTGGTGATGCCGATCGCGGCGATGCGGTCCGCGCGCAGCCGCGCTTTCGCGAGCGCGCCCCGCGCGCACGCGAGCTGCGTGCGGAAGATCTCCGCGGCGTCGTGCTCGACCCAGCCGGGCTCGGGGAAGAACTGGCGGAACTCCTGTTGCGCGGAGGCGCGCGGGACGCCGCGCTCGTCGAACACGATGGCGCGCGAGCTGGTCGTTCCCTGATCGAGGGCGAGGACGTAGCGCATGAAAAATTCTAACAGAGCAGGGCGCCGTCGTTCGCACGCGCTTGATTTGAGTCAAACTGCGGTGCCGGCGGATTCCATACGATGGTGCGGATCGCCGGCGCGGCGAGGGAGAACATCGATGGCCCGGGTGGGTGTGATCGGCGCAGGAGCTTTCGGAACGGCAATGGCGTGCGTGATCCGCCGTTCCGGGCACGACACCGTGATCTGGGCGCGAGAGCCGGAGGTCGTGGCGGCGATCAACAGGGATTCGCGGAATCCATTGTTTCTGCCGGATGTCCGCACGCTGCCGGGGATCATCGCGACGAACGACCTTGCCGCAGCGGCGGCCAATGCCGATTTCCTGCTGCTCGCGCCGCCCGCGCAGCACATGCGCGGCGTCACCACGCAGCTGCGCCCGTTCCTCAAGGACGGCACGCCGGTGGTGACCTGCTCGAAAGGCATCGAACAGGGCAGTTGCTCGCTCATGTCGCAGGTACTCGCCGAGACGCTGCCCGCGACGCCGCTCGCCGTCCTGTCCGGCCCTTCGTTTGCGGGCGAGATCGCAATCGACCTGCCGACCGGCGTCACGCTCGCGTGCGCCGACCTTGCCCTTGGCGAGAAGCTTTCCCGCGCGATCGGAACCCACCGCTTCCGCACCTACCTCTCGGACGACGTCGTCGGCGCCCTCGTGGGCGGCGCGCTCAAGAACGTCCTCGCCATTGCGTGTGGAGTCGCAACCGGCAAGAAGCTCGGCAACAACGCACGCGCGGCGTTGATCGCGCGCGGCCTTGCCGAGACGGCGCGTCTCGGCCTCGCCATGGGCGCACGGCTGGAGACCTTCATGGGCCTCTCGGGCATCGGAGACCTGGACCTGAGCTGCAACAGCGCGAACTCACGCAATACGTCGCTTGGCATCGCGCTCGGCGAAGGCCGCGAGCTGCGCGCCGTGCTCGCCGGGCGCGTGACGGTGCAGGAAGGGGTGCATTCCGCAGAAGCAGTGGCGGAATTGGCGCGGCGCCACGGCGTAGACATGCCGATTTGCGCCGCCGTGGACCAGGTGCTGAACCACGGGGCCGGTCTGGACGAGGCGATTGCGAAACTCATCGCCCATCCTTACGGATTCGACCTCGTCCCGGAGCGGTGATCGGTTTCGCGCCCCCCGGGATTTACGGACGGGTTTGATCTGCATCAAACTGAAGTGCACCGGCGGGGGCACGATGACGGTGCAAGCCGTTTATTCAGGTTCGAGAAAGGGGTACACCATGATTCGCGCTCTGAAGCTGTTCGCGATTGCGCTGACGACGGTTCTGGCGATGCCGGCCGCCGCCCAGCAGATCGAGGAGGAACTGGCCCTCATCACGCCGGTCGCAAAGACGCTGACCGATCCGACACTGGCGGAGTTCGTGAAGTACGCGAAGGAAAGATGGAACATCACGGTGAAGACGAGCGCCCTGGCGGCCGGCACGCCGGTGGCCTACGGCCAGATCGTCGAATGGAAAGGCCGGCCCCAGGTCGATATCTTCTGGGGCGGCGAGAGCGCACTGTTCGACAAGCTCGCCGACCAGAAGCTGCTCGCCACGCTCGATCTTTCCAAGGCGGTCGTGGATGCGATCCCGGCGAGCATCGGCAAGCCCAAGCCCATTCCCCTCAAGGATCCGAGGGGATTCTGGATCGGCACGGTGCTCGAGCCCTACGGACTGGTGTATCACCCGCGGCTGCTTGAGCGCCTCGGCGTCCAGCCGCCGAAGGACTGGGACGATCTCCTCAATCCGAAGCTGAAAGGCAACGTCGCGCAATGCGCGCCGACGCGGTCCTCGAGCAGCCACGCTACTTACGAGGTGATCCTGCAGCGCGACGGCGACGAAAAAGGCTGGGAATTCCTCAAGCACCTGGGCGGCAACACCGGCATCTTCACCGCGCGCAGCCGGGACGTGCCGTCGGTAGTGGCGAAGGGCGAGTTCGCCGCCGGCTTCGCGGTGCCGAGCTACATGGCCTTCGAGGACCGGCTCGCCGGCTTCGACATCAAGTTCGTGGCGCCGAAGACCGCGTGGATCACGCCCGAGCCGATCGCCATCCTCGCGGGGGCCCCGCATCCCAGGGCGGCGCGCGCTTTCATCGAGTTCATGCTCAGCGAGCGCGGGCAGAAGGTGGCGATGGAGCGCGGCGTGTTCCCGATCACGCCGAAGTACCGTGTACAGGGCGCCCCCGGGTCGCCTGCCGAAATGGCGGTCGAGTTCACCGGCGGCATCCGCTCCTACTTCGACATCGATGTCACCAACATCTATGACGACGCCGTCGCGCAGAAGCGCTACGAGCAGGTGAACGGGCAGTACCGCAAGGACATCGAGTCGGTCGCGGACGAGCTGAAGAAAAAATACTGAGGCTTCTGCCGCAAACCCGGAGCGCGGCGATGCGGATCGCGGTTCGTGATCTCACCAAGCGCTTCGGGCCCCTGGAGGTAGTGAGCCGGGTGAGCTTCTCCATCGAGGAGGGGGAGCTCTTCACCCTCCTGGGCCCTTCGGGGTGCGGCAAGACGACGCTGCTGCGTCTGATCGCCGGCTTCTATGCCCCCGACGAGGGCGAGGTCCGCTTCGACGACCGCAAGGTCAACGACGTGCCGCCGCACGAGCGCGGCATCGGCATGGTGTTCCAGAACTACGCGCTGTGGCCCCACATGACGGTGTTCGACAACGTCGCCTACGGGCTCAAGCTGCGCCGGCTGGGCCGCGCGGCGATCGCGCAACGGGTCGAAGGCGTCCTCGACAAGGTCCGGCTCGCCGGGCTCGGCGACCGCTACCCGGGGCAGCTCTCCGGCGGGCAGCAGCAGCGCGTGGCGCTCGCCCGGGCCCTCGTGCTCAATCCCCAGATCCTGCTGCTCGACGAGCCGCTCTCCAACCTCGACGCCAAGATCCGCATCCAGGTGCGCGCCGAGATCAGGAAGCTGCAGAAGGAACTCGGCATCACCACGGTCTACGTGACCCACGACCAGGAAGAGGCGCTCACGCTCTCGGACCGGATCGCCGTCTTCAATCAGGGCAAGGTGTTCCAGGTCGGGGCGCCCAAGGACCTGTACGAGCGGCCGGCCAACCGCTTCGTCGCGGATTTCATCGGCATCAACAACCTGATCGAAGGCACGGTGCGCTCGGTCGATGCGGCGCGCGGCTGGCTTACGGCGGAGACCGCGCTCGGCGAGCTGCGGGCGCTGCTCGGCGAGCGCCTGAGCGCCGGAGACCGCTGCGTGATCTGCATCCGGCCCGAGAACATCGTCCTCGGCAAGGCCGCCGCCGACGGCAATTTCTTCAGCGGGAAAATCGCCTTCGCCGCCTATCTGGGCAACACGCTGCGTTACGACGTGGACCTCGGGCAAGGCGTAACGTTCAAGGCGGACATCCGCGACCCGTGGCATCACGAGCAGCTCGCCATGGGCAGCGCGGTCGGCCTGGGCTTCCCCGTCGGCAGCACCCTGGCGATCCCGGCGGCCTGATGAAACTGCCACGCTCGCCGGCCGCGGCTCTCGGGTTCGCCCTGATCTGGGCGTTCCTGATCGTGTTCGTTTTCTATCCCCTCACGCGGATCTTCTACGACGCCTTCACCAACGAGGCCGGGCGGTTCACGCTCGCGAACTTCTACGAGTTCTTTACCGACTCGTACTATCTGCGCTCGTTGTGGAAGTCGCTCGCCCTCGGCGCGGCGGCGGTGGTCACCACTTCCGTGATCGGGATCGCGGTCGCGTTTCTCATCATCCGCTACGAGTTCCCCTACCGGAACCTGTTTTCCTACCTCACCATGCTGCCGATGATCCTGCCGCCGCTGGTCGGCGTGCTCGGCTTCGTCTTCATTCTCGGCCGCGCCGGCACGGTGAACGTGCTGCTGCTGGACTGGTTCGGGCTGCAGCACCCGATCAACTTCATGTACGGCGTGCACGGCGTGCTGCTGGTCGAGACGGTGCACCTGTTCCCGATGATGACGCTCAGTGTCCTGGACGCGCTTGCCAAGGTCGATCCATCGCTCGAGGAGGCGGCGCAGGGCATGGGCGCCAACGGCTGGCGCAGGTTCCGCGACGTGACGCTGCCGCTCACCACCCCCGGCTACATCTCCGGGGCGCTGCTGGTGTTCATCTGGACCTTCGCCGATTTCATCACGCCGCTCGTCGTCGGCGTGCAGGACCTGCTCGCTCCGCAGGCCTACCTCAACATCGTGCAGTTCGTCGACCGGCGCATCTTCCGCATGGGCATCGTGATCTCGGCGCTGCTGGTCCTGCTCGCCATCTTCTTCGTGCTCGCCGCGCGCCAGTACGTCGCGATCAAGGATTACAGCTCGCTTGCCTACTCGAAAGTCGAGCGCCGCCGGCTCGGGCCCGTCAAGCGCTGGGTCGCGGTCGGCTTCCTCGCGGCTCTCCTGTTCGTGTCGCTCATGCCGCAGGTGGGCGTGCTGCTCGCCGCCGTCGGGCGCGGATGGTCGCTCACGCCCTTCCCGGTCCACTACACGCTCGAATTCTTCGAGCAAGTGAGCGTCGAGACGCCGAAATTCATCGTCAACTCGCTCGTGTTCTGCGGCATCGCCGTGTTCATGTGCCTCGCGATCGGGGTGCCGATGGCGTGGATCATGGGGCGCACCCGCGCGCCCGGGCGCGGCGCGATGGACGCGCTCACCACGCTGATGCTCGCCATCCCCGGGACCGCGGTCGGCATCGCCTACGTGCGGGCGTTCAACTTCCCGCTGCCGCTCATCGACGTCCCGCTCACCGGCATGTGGATCATCCTGCCGCTCGTGCTCGCCGTGCGCCGGCTGCCCTACACCGTGCGCGGCAGCTACTCGTCGCTGCTCCTGGTGCACCAGTCGATGGAGGAGGCCGCCGCCAACGTCGGCGCGACCAGGCTGCGCACCTTCCGCGACATCACGGTGCCGCTGGTCTGGAAAGGCATCTTCGTCGGCGGGCTGTTCTCCTTCCTCACCTCGATCCAGGAGGCGTCGTCGACGATATTCCTGACGACCGGGGGCAACGAGATGATTCCCTTCGGCATCTTCAGCTTCTATATTGCCGGCTCGCAAAGCCAGGCAGCTGCGCTCGGGGTGATCCTCATCGCGGTCTGCGCCGTGAGCCTGTTCATCCTCAACCGCGTCGCCGGCACGCGGGTCGGCGGCCTGTTCGGGTGAAATGAAGCCGCTCGCGGAACTCGACGCGCGCGGCGTGAAGGCCGTGCTGGTCGACATCGATGAAACCCTGACCACGGCGGGCAAGCTGACCGGCGAAGCCTACGCGGCGCTCGAGCGTCTGCATGCGGCGGGCAAGATCGTGGTGCCGGTGACCGGGCGCCCCGCCGGATGGTGCGATCACATCGCGCGCATGTGGCCGGTGGACGCGGTGGTCGGCGAAAACGGCGCCTTCTATTTCTTCTTTTCCGAAGGCAAGCTGCACAAACGTTTCCTCGATGACGCGGCAACCCGCGCGCAACAGCGCGCCCGTCTGGACGGTATTGCCGGACGGATCCTCGCCGCCGTGCCCGGCTGCGCGCTCGCCGCCGATCAGCCTTACCGCGAAACCGACCTGGCCATCGATTACTGCGAAGACGTGGCGCCACTGCCGCTCGAGGCCGCGGAGCGAATCGCGATGCTCATGCGACAGGCGGGACTCAACGCCAAGATCAGCTCGATTCACGTCAACGGCTGGTTCGGCGGCCATGACAAGCTCGCGACCAGCCGCGTTCTGTTTGCGGAGCGCTTCGGCATTGACCTCGACCGGTCGAACCGCGAGTTCATATTCATCGGCGACTCGCAAAACGACGCTCCGATGTTCGCCTTCTTCGAGAACTCGGTCGGCGTTGCCAACGTGCGCCGCTTCGCGGGACGGATCGCCGCGCTGCCCCGGTATGTGACCTGCGCGGCCTCCGGCGCCGGCTTCATCGAGTTTGCAAAGCATCTCCTCGAGGGCGACTGATCCGGAGCGCGACGAACCGCCACGCTCCTTTCTGCTCGAACGCTTATGGTTCATGATTTCGAATCCTGCTGCTATCGCAGCGCTTCCATGCCCGCAGGGTAGACGATGTCGGCCTTGACGCTATTGCTGGTGCTCCTGGCCGTCGCGCTGCTGTTCGACTTCCTCAACGGATTTCAGGACAGCGCGAACGTCGTCGCGACCCTCATCGCCTCGCGCGCCATGAGTGCGCGTGGAGCATTGATGCTCGCGGCGCTCGCGAATCTGGTCGGCCCGTTTCTATTCGGCGTCGCCGTCGCCGAGACCATCGGCTCGGGAGTGGCGCATCCGCAGGCGATCACCATTGCGGTGGTCCTCGCGGCGCTGGTCGCCGCGAGCTTGTGGGACGTGGCGACCTGGTACTGCGGCATTCCGGTCAGCTCGTCCCATGCCCTGATCGGCGGCATCGTCGGTGCCGCCGCGACGGGTTCCGGCCCTGCCGTGATCCAGGTGCATGGGCTGTGGAAGGTCGCGATCGCACTGCTTGTCTCGCCGCTTCTCGGCTTCGTGGTTGCGCTGGTAATCATGCAGGCGACGCGCTGGTTGTTGCGCGACGCGACGCCCAGGGCGAACCTGATGCTGTCCCGGGCGCAGGTCCTGACGGGCACTGCGCTCGCCTTGAGCCACGGCGCGAACGATGCGCAAAAAACCATGGGCGTCATCGCCCTGGGATTGCTGACGTTGGGGTTCACGCCGACCTTCGTCGTGCCCTGGTGGGTCATCGTGCTGAGTGCGTCGGCGATCGCGCTGGGCACGGCGGTCGGGGGATGGCGCATCATTCACACCCTGGGTTCGCGTTTCTACCGCATCCGCCCGATTCATGGATTCACCTCGCAGCTCGCCGCGGCCGCGGTCATCCTCGGGGCGTCGCTGGCCGGAGGGCCGGTGAGCACGACCCAGGTGGTGAGCCTGACCATCCTCGGAGCCGGGGCGGCGGAGCGCAAATCCAAGGTGCGCTGGTCCGCGTTCGGCGAGATCGCGGTGGCCTGGCTTCTGACGCTGCCGGCGACCGCAATGCTGGCAGTGCCGTGCTACTACGTCATCGAATCGATATTGCGACGCGGAGGCTGGTGATGGGATGGTTCGACAGAAACCTGAATGAGGGCAACAAATTCGTCTCCATGCTGATTGCCCAGGCGGCCAAATCGGTCGAGGGCATCCGTTACCTCGAGCGCATGCTCGAGCAGGTGAACGCGGGTGCCACCGAAACCCTGCGCGCACTGGCCGACGATGCGAGCGAGCTGCGCCGCGTGCTCATAGACGAGCTGCACCGGACGTTCATCACGCCGCTCGATCGCGAGGACATCTTCAACCTGTCGCATTGCTACGAGGACATGGTGATCTACGCGCTGACGACCATGGAGGAAATGAGCATCCTCAAGGTCGACGCCGACGACTACATCCGGAAGATGGTGGGGCTTGTGTCCCAGGAGGCGCAGCAGCTCGAGTTGGCGACCACGCGCCTGGCGAAGAACCCGCGCGTCGCGGGCGACCATGCCCGCGAGGTGCGCAAGATGGAGCGCGAAGTCGAACGCCTGTATCGCGCGGCGATCAAGGACCTGTTTGCGCGCGCCACCGAGCCGGAGCGGCTGCCCGGTCTGTTTTACCGCCGCGAGGTCTACCGCCACATTTCCAACATGTCCGACCGTGCCGACTCGGCCGCCAACGTGCTCGGGATGGTCGTCATGAAGCTCGCCTAGGCCCCGGCGCAAATCGCGCCTTCTATCGGCGTTTCCCGGCGCGCACGAGCAGGACCGGCACCGAAGATGCGCGCGCGACTGCTTCCGCATCGCTTCCCATGGCGAGCCGCGCTATTCCGCGCCGGCCGTGGGTGCCCATCACGACGAGATCGGCGTGCCATTTCTTCGCTTCTTTGACGATCACACGCGAAGCCCGTCCCGCAATCGCCAAATAGAGCGCCGTGTCCGCCTTCACCCCCCGATCCCTGCAGTAGCGGATACTTCGTTCGAGAAGTTCGCCCCCCCGTTTTCTGACCAGCTCGTAGAGCTCGCCGACCAACAGTTCCGCGTCGTTCGGCCGCACGCGCGGCAACTCTGTCGCGAGATGAACCAGCCGGATGCGTGCCTTGTGGATGCGGGCCAGGGACAGCGCAACGCGCAGCCCGGCGATTGAAGATCTGCTCCCGTCGATCGGCACGAGGATGCGTTTGAACATGTCGGTCCCTCCCTTGAATGAATGACGCACGTCTCGGCGGTCTTTGCCGGTCCGGAGTCGACCGTGCACGATGAGCCCGCGTTTCCCGGTCTCCGTTACATCTATCCTGCCATTGCGCCACGGCGCGCACTGCGCTGCTCGAGTCGAAGACGATGGCGCGCGAGCCTGGGGTGCCCTGATCGAGCGCAAGCATGGTTCTCATCCGGTTTTCCGCCGTCGCCCTGTGAGTCGATGGAGCAGGTGATTCTAGCACCGCATAACGGCAAGATCGGCGCGGACTATAGTAAGATGAACGCGCCCTCCGGGAAGCAGATCCGTTCGCTCCGGTTAGAACAAGGGGAAGACCTATGAAACGAATTCTTGCCATGGGAACCATGTTGTCGGCCGCCGCCTGCGCCCATGCCGGCGATACGGGATTTGCGGTCAAGGGCGGAACGCTGGGCGGTGGACTCGACATTACCGCGGCCACCAGCGAAACCGTTAACCTGCGCGCCAACCTGAACGGCTATAAATACAACAAGAATTTCACCGAGAGCGACATCGATTACAAAGGCGCCCTCGATTTGCGCACGGCGGGGCTCTTGCTCGATTGGCATCCGGGCGGTGGCTGGTTTCGCCTGAGCGGCGGTGCTTACTGGAACGGCAACAAGTTGACTCTCAACGGGCAGCCGTCGGCAGCGGCGACTTACGATATCAACGGCACTACCTATGCCGGTTCCGACGTGGGCTCGCTCGCCGGAACGGTCAATTTTCCCTCGGTTGCGCCCTATGTCGGCATCGGGTTCGACGCCTTTGCGAAGAAGAAATCGGGCTTTTCCTTCACGCTCGACATCGGCTTGCTGTACCAGCGCTCGCCCAGCGTATCGCTGACCGCCACGTGCGGCTCCGCGCTGCCGACCGTGACATGCAATCAACTGCAATCCGACGTCGCAGCCGAGCAAGTCCAGCTGCAGGACTCGGTCAAGAGCTTTAGAAACTGGCCGGTCGTCGCGCTCGGCATCGGCTACAAATTCTGACGTACAATCGATCGTCGACACGCGGTGTCGCGCAGCCTGCGCGCGTTCCGGGATTTTTCCGGAGCGGCCGGCCGACCCGATGAAAAGCGCAATGAGAGCTATATGAAAATCCACGAGTACCAGGCAAAAGAAATTCTCCGCAAGTACGGCGTCACCACGCCGCGCGGCGTCCCCTGCTTTTCGGTCGACGAGGCCGTGAACGCCGCACGGCAACTGGGCGGCAAGGCGTGGGTGGTGAAAGCGCAGATCCACGCCGGCGGCCGCGGCAAGGGCGGCGGCGTGAAGGTGGTGAAGTCCACGGACGAAGTGCGCGACTGGGCCGGGAAAATCCTCGGCATGCAGTTGAAGACCCATCAGACCGGCCCCGACGGGCAGAAGGTCAGGCGGCTGCTGATCGAAGAGGGCGCCGACATCAGGAAAGAGCTCTACATCGGCATGGTGGTCGACCGCGGCACGCAGCGCGTGGCGCTCATGGCATCGAGCGAGGGCGGCATGGACATCGAGGAAGTCGCGGCGACGACCCCTGGGAAAATCCACACGGTATTCGTCGATCCGGGCACCGGCCTGAAGGACGCCGAGGCCGACGACGTCGCGCGCAAGATCGGCATCCCTGCGGCAAGCGTGCCGCAGGCGCGCGCGGTCCTCAAAGGACTGTACCAGGCGTTCGATGAGACCGACGCGAGCCTTGCGGAGATCAATCCGCTGATCCTCACCGGCGACGGGAAAGTGGTGGCGCTCGACGCCAAGATCAATTTCGACGACAACGCGCTGTTCCGTCATCCGGACATTGTCGCCCTGCGCGATCTGGACGAGGAGGATCCGGCGGAAGTCGAAGCCTCGAAGCACGATCTGAATTACATCCAGCTCGACGGCGACATCGGCTGCCTGGTCAACGGCGCGGGCCTGGCGATGGCGACCATGGACATCATCAAGCTCTACGGCGGCAGCCCGGCGAATTTTCTCGACGTCGGCGGCGGCGCCACCACCGAGAAGGTGACCGAAGCCTTCAAGATCATGCTGCGCAACCCGCATCTGAAGGCGATCCTGGTCAATATTTTCGGCGGCATCATGAAGTGCGACGTGATCGCCACCGGCGTGGTCGCCGCGGCGAAGCAGGTGAGCCTGAAGGTGCCGCTGGTGGTGCGGCTGGAGGGCACCAACGTGGATATCGGCAAGAAAATTCTCGCGGAATCGGGGCTGCCGATCATCTCCGGCAGCAACATGGCCGACGCGGCGCAAAAAGTGGTCGCCGCTGCGAAGGGGAAAAACTGATGTCCATTCTCATCGACAGGAACACCCGCGTGATGACGCAGGGCATCACCGGCAAGACCGGGCAGTTCCATACCAAAATGGGCAAGGAATACGCCAACGGCAAGAACTGCTACGTCGCCGGCGTCAACCCGAAAAAGCCGGGCGAATCCTGCGAGGGCATTCCGATCTTCGCCACGGTGAAAGAAGCGAAGCAGAAAACCGGCGCGACCGTGTCGGTGATCTACGTGCCGCCGCCTTTTGCCGCCGCCGCGATCGACGAGGCGGTGGACGCCGGGCTCGATCTCGTCATCTGCATCACCGAGGGCATCCCGGTGCGTGACATGATCCGCACCAAGTACAGGATGCAGGGCAGGAAGACGCGGCTCATCGGGCCGAACTGCCCCGGCATCATCACGCCCGACGAGATCAAGATCGGCATCATGCCCGGGCACATCCACAAGAAGGGCAGGATCGGCGTGGTGTCGCGCTCGGGCACGCTCACCTACGAGGCCGTCGGGCAGTTGATGGAATTGGGTCTCGGGCAATCTTCCTGCGTCGGCATTGGCGGCGATCCGGTGAACGGCCTGAAGCACATCGACGTGCTGAAGCTCTTCAACGACGATCCCGAAACCGACGCCGTCATCATGGTGGGCGAAATCGGCGGTTCCGACGAGGAGACCGCGGCGTACTGGGTGAAGGCCAACATGAAAAAGCCCGTCGTCGGCTTCATCGCCGGCGTCACCGCGCCTCCGGGAAAGCGCATGGGCCACGCCGGCGCCATCATTTCCGGCGGCAAGGGCACGGCGCAGGAGAAACTCGCGGTGATGGAAGAGTGCCGGATCAAGGTGACCCGCAATCCCGCCGAGATGGGGAAAACCCTCAAGTCGGTGCTGAAGTAGCGGGCGCCCGGTCGTCGCCAACGCCAGGCGGGGGGGCGATCATGCTGCGAAAACTGCTGGCCCGGCTGACCCCCTTCAGCCGCGCGCCGGCGCCGCACGACGCTCCCGCTGTTTCCGCAACGGAAACGGCCGATCGGCTGATCGCCGCAGGCAACCGCGCGGAGAGTTCAGGCGACTTTCGCGAAGCCTGCGAACGGTATCGCGAGGCCGCCGACGCCGCCCCCGGATACGCGAAAGCACATCTCAATCTCGGCATCGGCCTCGAGGCCGTCGGCGACGCCGATGGCGCGATCAAGTCACACGAAGCCGCGCTCGCGATCGATCCCGGGGACGCTTACGCGAACTACAACCTCGCCGGCCTCCTCTATGCGCGTGGAGCCCTGGAGCGGGCCGGGCAACTGCTGCGTTTCGCCCTGGAGCGCAAGCCCGAGTTTCCGCAGGCGCAGGTCGCGCTTGCCAACGTCTACGACGCGCAAGGAAACCTCGCCGCCGCCGCGACCGCCCTTGAAGTTGCGTTGAAGCAGCGGCCGGATTACGCCGGCGCCTGGTACAACTACGCAGAGGTTCTGCGGAAGCTGGAGCGACCGGGGGAAGCCGAAGCCGCGCTGCGGCGCGCGACGGAGATCGACCCGAAGTTCGTGTCCGCGTACTCCCTGCTGGGGAGCATGCTCCGCGGCCAGTCCCGGATCGGGGAGGCGCTCGAAGCGTTCGCTACGGCCCGGAGACTGGCGCCGGACAGGTTCGACCTGGAGTCCCTGGAATTGCACGCGCTCAATCTCTCCGACGGGATTTCCGATGCAGCGCTTTTCGCCAGGCACCGGGCGTTCGGCGCGCGGCTCGAGGACGCCGAGCCTGCGCGATTCGCGCCGTTCCGGAACGTCAGGGACCCCGAGCGGCGCCTGCGCATCGGTTACGTTTCATGCGATTTCAACCTGCACCCGGTCGCCTGTTTTGCCCTCCCGGTGCTCGAACGGCACGACCGCTCCGCGTACGAGGTCTACTGCTACTCGACCGGCAGCAGGACGGACGACATCACCCGGCAGTTGCGGGGCGCGGCGGATGTCTGGCGCGACGCCGTCAAGATGTCCGACACGGGGCTGGCCGAGACGATCAATCGCGACGAAATCGACGTGCTCGTCGACCTCACCGGGCATGCCGGCACGCTTCGGCTCGGAATGTTCGCGCAGCAGCCTTCGCCGGTGCAGGTCACGTGGCTCGGGTACCTGAACACGACCGGGCTGACACGCATACAGTATCGTCTCTGCGACGCTTATGCCGACCCGCCGGGGCGGAGCGATCAGCTGCACACCGAGACCCTGGTCCGGCTTCCGCACAGCCAGTGGTGCTATCGCCCCTTCCTGTCGATCGAGCACGCTACCGAACCGCCCTTCAAGCGGAACGGCTTCATTACCTTCGGATCCTTCAACCACGCTCCGAAGCTTTCCCCGACGGTACGCAGGCTCTGGGCCGACATCCTTGTCCGGCTGCCGAATTCCCGCCTCCTTGCCGTCGGCGTCCCGCAGGGGCATGCCCGGGACAGTCTGCTGCGGGATTTCCAGGGGGCGGGGGTCGCCGCTTCGAGAATCACGATCGTGCCGCGCCTCCCGCTGGACGAATACTTCCGCTGCTTCGACGCCGTCGACATGGCGCTGGATACGACGCCGTACAGCGGCGGCACGACCACCTGCGACACGCTCTGGATGGGCGTGCCCGTGGTCACCGTCCCGGGACCGAGGTCCGTATCGCGAAGCACGGCGAGCATCCTCTCGACGCTCGGACTTCCCGAATGGATAGCGTCGACACCGGACGATTACGTGCGGCTGGCGGTGGAGTTCGCGCGCGACGAAGCGGTGCTCGCGAAACTGCGCCGGTCGCTGCGTCAAAGGATGCGCGAGTCGCCGCTCATGGACGAGCCCCGGTTTGCGCGCGACATCGAAGCGGCTTACCGGCGCATGTGGAAGACGTGGTGCGAGGGCGCGGCGACGTGATCCCGGTTTGCCGTTGATCGGCCGCGCGCGCGGCACGGTTTGCGGTCCACGCGCCATGGTCGTGCGGGGAGCAAAAAAAAGACGGAGTCCCGTAAATAGCCGGTGGTGTGCCATAATTTTGTTTTCGGCGGCCGCGCAACCATGTTTCTGGACTGGTTCAACACCAAAGAGCTGGATGAGTTCTCGGACTCGATCATTGCCGACCTGGTCAGACGCCTTCCGCCTTCGGGAGCGGATACCGAGGCAAAGAAGGCGGTCGAGCGGCTGAGAAAAACGCACGATGCGATTTTCGCCCGCGTCGAGAAATTCGCCCGCTCCCGGAGCCTGAACCTCTACAAGAAGGCGCGTCTCGGCAATCGCATCAAGTGGGCATTGAAGGAAGCCGGGTACCCCGACGATTTCGTCGATTCCCTGACGTTCGAGCTGGTGACGGTCATCACGCTCGTTTCGCGCGAGCGCAAGAGCGCCACTTCCTGATAGGCCAAGCGGTGGGCCGCTGATCCAGGCGGCGAATCTCGTCGTTCGGGGCGCCGTTGCTCGCGTTCGCGGAGTAGCCGCCGCCGATCGACTTCAGTGCGCCGTCGCGTAGCACGGGTGGCGATTGACCGGAATCAAGATTTCGAAAACTCGCCGAGGTACTTCTGGAAATTCCCGAGCCGCGCGCGTAATCTATTGATCGAGCGTCAAGAAGCTTCCGGTCCGTCCGCGCGAGGACTGCTGCGAGGACAAGTGAGTAACCAGACAAAAAACGAATCGCCCGGCGTGATCCCCATCCGCGCCGCCAAGCTGCGTCCGACGACCAAGGGCCGCCAGGCCGACCCGAAGGCGCTGGCGGAAGTCAGGGCTCTCCTGGGCGATGCCCCGCGCCGGCGCGATCTGCTGATCGAGCATCTGCACCGCCTCCAGGACCATTTCGGCCATCTCGCGGCGCCGCATCTGGTCGCGCTCGCCGCGGAGATGAAGCTTGCGATGACCGAGGTATTCGAGGTCGCCACCTTCTACCATCATTTCGACGTGGTGAAGGAAGGCGAGGCAGCGCCGCCCGAGATCACGGTGCGCGTGTGCGACTCGATCGCCTGCGAGATGGCGGGCGCGCGCGAGCTGCTCTCGAAGCTTCCCGCGATCCTGGGCAAGGAGGTGCGCGTGGTTTCCGCGCCCTGCGTCGGACGCTGCGAAACGGCGCCGGTCGCGGTCGTCGGCCAGAATCCGCTGCCGCACGCGAGCGCGGACAAGGTGGCGGCGCTGGTGAAGTCGCGCTCGGTGACGCACCCCGCAGCGGGTTCGCGCGGCACGCACCCGCACCTCGAAATCGTGAACCCCGCAGCCGTCGATTACGCCGCCTATCGCGCCAGGGGTGGCTACAAGCTGCTCGAAGCGTGCGTCTCGGGCGCAAAGAAGCGCGAGGACGTGACTGCGGTCATGGAAGACTCCGGCCTGCGCGGCCTGGGCGGCGCCGGGTTTCCCGCGGGTCGCAAGTGGAAGTCCGTCACCGCGGAACCCGCGCCGCGGCTGCTCGCGATCAATATCGACGAGGGCGAGCCGGGCACGTTCAAGGACCGGTATTATCTTGAGCGCGATCCGCACCGATTTCTCGAAGGCGCGCTGATCGCCGCCTGGGCGGTGGACCTCGCCGAGATCTACATCTACCTGCGCGATGAATACCACGGCTGCCGCGCAATCCTGGAGAAGGAACTCGCGGCGCTCAAGGCGAATCCGCCGTGCAAGCTGCCGCCCATCCATCTGCGCCGCGGCGCCGGCGCCTACATCTGCGGCGAGGAATCGGCGATGATCGAATCGATCGAGGGCAAGCGCGGCATGCCGCGGCTGCGCCCGCCTTACGTCGCGCAGGTGGGCCTCTTCGGCCGCCCGACGCTCGAGCACAACATGGAAACGCTGCACTGGGTGCGCGACATCCTGGAAAAAGGCGCGGACTGGTTCGCGTCGCACGGACGCAACGGGCGCAAGGGACTGCGCTCGTTCTCGGTGAGCGGCCGGGTGAGGCAGCCCGGCGTGCATCTTGCTCCGGCCGGAATCACGGTGAAGGAACTCATCGACGAATACTGCGGCGGCATGCTGGACGGCCACAAGTTCTACGGCTATTTGCCGGGCGGGGCCTCCGGCGGCATCCTGCCGGCCTCGATGAGCGACATTCCGCTCGACTTCGACACGCTCAACCAGTACGGCTGCTTCATCGGCTCGGCGGCGGTGGTGATCCTGTCGGACAAGGACCGCGCCAGCAGCGCGGCGCGCAACCTGATCAAATTCTTCTCCGAGGAATCCTGCGGGCAGTGCACGCCTTGCCGCGTCGGCACCGCCAAGGCGTTGAAGCTTGTCGAGAAGCCGAAGTGGGACCAGGCGCTGTTGAAGGAATTGTCGCAGGCGATGATGGATGCTTCCATCTGTGGACTGGGGCAGGCCGCGCCCAATCCGGTGCTCTCCGTGATGAAGTATTTTCCGCATGAGATCAGCTAGACTGACAAATCGCATGGCGCGACGAGCCCGGCAACAGTGGTCCGGAATCGGAAACGCGGGGGTCGAGGACGAGTGGTGTTCCGAGTCTGAGGCCCAGGCGTTCCCGATGGCAATCATCCGAGCGGGAGCCATCCATGACCGCCATTAGCAAACAGGAAATCGCCGCGCTGCCGGTCGAGTTCAAGCTGAACGGCAAGACCGTGGTCGGCCGCTCGGATGAGACCCTCATCGAGACCGCGAAGCACTACGGCATCGACATCCCGCACCTCTGCTACAAGGAAGGCATGCGCCCCGACGGCAACTGCCGCGCCTGCGTGGTCGAGATCAAGGGCGAGCGCGTGCTCGCGCCTTCGTGCTGCCGCTATCCCAAGGACGGCATGGATGTGACGACCGACAACGCGCGCTCGCTCGCCAGCCAGAAGATGGTGCTGGAGCTTCTGCTCTCCGACATTCCCGAAAAATCCTATACGCTCAATTCCGAGCTGGACCAGTGGGCGAAGAAGCTCAACCTCGGCCGCCCGCGCTTCGAATCGAGGCACCAGCCGGTCGCCGATATCTCGCACCCGGCGATCGCGGTGAACCTGGACGCCTGCATCCAGTGCACGCGTTGCCTGCGCGCCTGCCGCGAAGAACAGGTGAACGACGTCATCGGCTACGCGTGGCGGGGCGAGCATTCGAAGATCGTGTTCGACTTCGACGATCCCATGGGACAGTCCACCTGCGTCGCCTGCGGCGAATGCGTGCAGGCGTGCCCCACGGGCGCGCTGATGCCAGCGCGCGAGGTGGGCAAGGTGCAGGCCGACAGGACCGTGGATTCGGTATGTCCCTACTGCGGCGTCGGCTGCCAGCTCACTTATCACGTCAAGGACAACAGGATTCTTCACGTTCAGGGCCGCGAAGGTCCGGCAAACCTGAGCCGCCTGTGCGTGAAAGGGCGCTACGGCTTCGATTACGTGCATCACAAACAGCGGCTGACGAAGCCGCTCATCCGCAAGCCGGGCGTGAAAAAGCACAAGGACTTCACTGTCGATCCCGGGAACTGGGCCGAAGTGTTCCGCGAGGCAAGCTGGGAAGAAGCACTCGATCTCGCGGCGAAAAGCCTGCGCGGGATCCGCGACACGCACGGAAAGAAGGCGCTTGCGGGTTTCGGCTCGGCGAAGGGAACGAACGAGGAGGCCTATCTCTTCCAGAAGCTCGTTCGCACCGGCTTCGGCTCGAACAACGTCGATCACTGCACGCGGCTGTGCCATGCATCCAGCGTCGCCGCGTTGATGGAAGGCATCAACTCCGGCGCGGTTTCGAATCAGGTGCGCGACGTGATGAAAGCCGAAGTCGTGTTCCTGATCGGTGCCAATCCTACGGTGAACCACCCAGTCGCCGCGACCTGGATGAAGAACGCCGCGAAAGCGGGCGTGAAGCTCATCGTCGCCGACCCCCGGCGCGGCGATCTCGCCCGCCACGCGACCTACTACCTGCAGTTCAAGGCCGACACCGACGTCGCGCTCCTGAACGCGATGCTCTACACCATCGTCGAGGAGGGGCTCGCGAACGAGGCGTTCATCCGCGACCGCACCTCGGGCTACGAGGCGCTGCGCGAGAACGTCCAGAAGTACTCGCCCGAGGCGATGGCGCCGGTGTGCGGCATCGACGCGAAGACCATCCGCGAGGTGGCGCGGATGTACGCGAGATCGAAGGGCTCGATGATCATGTGGGGAATGGGGATTTCGCAGCACATTCACGGCACCGACAACGCCCGCTGCCTGATTGCCCTTGCGCTCACCACCGGCCAGATCGGGCGGCCCGGCTCGGGGCTGCATCCGCTGCGCGGCCAGAACAACGTTCAGGGCGCGTCCGACTCCGGGCTGATCCCGATGTTCTATCCGGACTACCAGCGCGTGGCCACTCCGGAGGCGAAGCAGCGCTTCGAAAAGTTATGGGGCATGGAACTCGATCCCAAGCCCGGTCTCACCGTGGTCGAAATCATGCACGCGGCGAAGAAACGCGAGATCCGCGGCATGTACATCATGGGCGAGAACCCGGCGATGTCGGACCCCGACGTCGATCATGCGCGCGAGGCGCTCGCCACGCTCGATCACCTGGTGGTGCAGGACATCTTCCTCACCGAGACCGCGTATCTCGCCGACGTGGTGCTGCCGGCGACGGCGTGGCCGGAAAAAATCGGCACCGTCACCAATACCGACCGCATGGTGCAACTCGGGCGCAAGGCGATCGAGCCGCCGGGCGAGGCGAAAGAGGACCTCTGGATCATCAATGAACTCGCGCGCCGCATCGGTCTCGACTGGCGCTACTCGCATCCGCGCCAGGTGTTCGACGAAATGCGCCGCTGCATGGATTCGATCGCCGGCATCACCTGGGAGCGCCTCGAGAGCGAGTCCTCGGTGACTTACCCGTGCGAGAAGGAAGGCGATCCGGGTCAGCCGGTGGTGTTCACGACGCACTTCCCGACCGCCACCGGACGCGGCAAGCTCGTGCCCGCGGACATCATTCCGGCGGCGGAGCAGCCCGATGGTGAGTATCCGATGGTGCTTATCACCGGCAGGCAGCTCGAGCACTGGCACACCGGCGCGATCACGCGCCGTGCGTCGGTGCTCGATTACATCGAGCCCGAGCCCGTGGCTTCGCTCAATTCGCTCGATCTGGCGAAGCTCGGCGCGAAGCCGGGGGACGTCGTCACCGTCGAATCTCGCCGCGGCAAAATCGCGCTCTACGCCCGCGCCGACGACGGCACGCCGACGGGCGCGGTGTTCATCCCGTTCTGCTATTACGAGGCGGCGGCGAATCTGCTCACCAACCCGGTGCTCGACCCGTTCGGCAAGATCCCGGAGTTCAAGTACTGCGCGGTGAAGGTCACGAAGGGTGGCCCGGCGCCGGTGCATTCGAGCTTCGGCGGCGGGAAAACGCTCGCCGGGCTGAACGGCTAGGCAAGATCTGAAATTCTTGCGGGGAACGATCCGCAGGCGGACCGCCGCCTGCGTCTTGACCTCCGTCAATGTTCCCGCGATTGCACACCCTTTATAGTGTGTCGCCCGTAATACGGGGCAGGTTGCCGATCGGCAAGCAAAAGGAGAAGTAGATGTCGTCCGATATCGAAATCGCACAGAAAGCCAAACTCGAGCGCATTTCCAAAGTCGCGCTCGCGAAGCTCGGCATTGCCGAGGAGCACCTCGAGCCCTACGGGCATTACAAGGCCAAGGTGTCGCTCGATTACCTCGACAGCCTCAAGCGCCGACCGAACGCCAAGCTCGTTCTAGTCACGGCGATGACGCCCACGCCCGCGGGCGAGGGCAAGACCACCACCACGGTCGGCCTAGGCGACGCGCTCAATCACATCGGCAAGAAAGCGATGATCTGCCTGCGCGAGCCTTCGCTCGGGCCGGTGTTCGGCATGAAAGGCGGCGCCGCCGGCGGCGGCTATGCGCAGGTGGTGCCGATGGAGGACATCAACCTGCACTTCACCGGCGATTTCAACGCCATCGCGCTCGCCAACAATCTGCTCGCGGCGATGCTCGATAATCACATCCATCACGGCAACGAGCTCGGGATCGACGTGCGCCGCATCGCCTGGAGGCGCGTCGTCGACATGAACGACCGCGCGCTGCGCGACATCGTCGTGAGCCTCGGCGGGCCGGGCAACGGCTACCCGCGCCAGGACGGTTTCGACATTGTGGTGGCCTCCGAGGTGATGGCGATTTTCTGCCTCTCGACCTCGCTCAAGGACCTGAAGGAGCGTCTCGGCAAGATCGTGGCCGCCTACACGCGCGACCAGAAACCGGTGCTTGCGCGCGACCTCGGCGCCCACGGCGCGATGACCGTGCTGCTCAAGGACGCGATCAAGCCCAACCTGGTGCAGACGCTGGAGAACAATCCCGCTTTCATCCACGGTGGCCCGTTCGCCAACATCGCCCACGGCTGCAATTCGGTGATCGCGACCAGCTCGGCGATGAAGCTGGTCGATTACGTGGTGACCGAGGCCGGCTTCGGCGCCGACCTCGGCGCGGAGAAATTCATCGACATCAAGTGCCGCAAATCCGGGTTGCGGCCCTCGGCCGCGGTCATCGTAGCCACGGTGCGGGCGATGAAATATCACGGCGGCGCCGATCTCAAGACCATCACGCAGGAGAACCTGGACGCGCTGGGAAAAGGCGTTGCCAATCTCGAGCGCCACGTCGAGAACGTGCAGAGGAACTACGGCATTCCCTGCGTGGTCTCGATCAACCGCTTCAACCATGACACGCAGGCCGAGATCGACCTGCTCAAATCGCGCATCGGCAAGCTCGGCGCGAAGGTGGTGCTCGCGACCCATTGGGGCGACGGCGGCAAGGGCGCCGCGGATCTCGCCCGCATCGTGGTCGATCTGTGCGAGAGCAAGAACAACTTCCAGTTCGTCTACGACGAGCAGGACACGCTCTGGGACAAGATCAACAAGATCGCCAAGAAGATCTACCGCGCGTCGGAAGTGACCGCCGACGGCAAGGTGCGCGCGCAGATCAAGAAGCTCCAGGATGACGGCTACGGCCATTACCCGGTATGCGTCGCGAAGACCCAGTATTCGTTTTCGACCGACGCGCAACTGCGCGCTGCGCCGTCGAATCACGTTGTCAACGTGCGCGAAGTGCGGCTCGCCGCCGGCGCCGAGTTCGTGGTCATGATCTGCGGCGACGTCATGACCATGCCCGGGCTGCCTAAAGTTCCGTCTGCGACCAAGATCGATCTTGATGACGAGGGCAAGGTCGTCGGGCTGTTCTGAGCGGGTGCCCTGCGGGTAGAATACGCGCCTGTCCCTTCAGTCCCGGAAGCGCGTTCTCATGGAAATGCTGCTCTCGCATGAGTTCTGGATCGGCCTTTTTGCGATCATCTGGGTCAACATTCTGCTCTCGGGCGACAACGCCGTCGTCATCGCCCTTGCGGCGCGCTCGCTGCCGGCGAAGCAGCAGAAGCTGGCGATCTTCTGGGGCAGCGCGGCCGCCATCGTCCTGCGGGTCATCCTGACGCTGTTCGCGGTGGCATTGCTGACGCTGCCGTATCTGAAACTGCTCGGCGGCGGGTTGCTGCTGTGGATCGGGGTGCAGCTGCTTCTGCCCGACGACGGCGACGGGGGTGTCGAGTCGAGCGACAGCCTGATAACGGCGATCCGTACCATCCTCGTCGCCGACCTGGTGATGAGCCTCGATAATGTCATCGCCGTCGCCGCCGCTGCCGACCAGGGCCCGCAGGAAATGAAGATCACATTGCTGGTCCTGGGTCTTGCCATCAGCATTCCCATCGTCATTTTCGGCAGCACGCTGGTGCTGAAGATGATGGAACGCTGGCCCGTCATCATCACGCTCGGCGCTGCGCTGCTGGGGTGGATCGCGGGCGAGATGATGGTAAGCGATCCCGCAATTGCAGCATGGGTCAGGGAGAACATGGGCTGGCTGGTGTCGCTGCGTGTGGCGCCCGTTGTCGGCGCGGCGCTGGTCGTGATCGTCGGCACGTGGATCGCCAGGCGCAAACCGCCGTTTCCTGAGAACAGGGAAGTTTAAAACGGCGATGGCAGACTTGACCTCGGTCAAGGCTATGGCGCAACATTGTGGCAATAATTCATGCGCTCCATGGCAACGCGTTTGTGCCCGTTGCAAAGCGCAAAATCGTAATTCTGGCGCGAACGGAACTTGAGGCCCGAGATAAAAGCATAGAACCGCTATCCGGGGAAGGCGGTCATTTCTTTCAACGCAGTCTTCCAAAAGGAGGAAGGTATGGGTATATCGACGCGTAAAGTGTTGCACAACGGCGCAGCTCTGCTGTTGGCTTCAGCAGCGTTTGCTCTCAGCCAGCAGGTGGCTGCGTGGGAACCCACCAAAACGGTGGAATTCATCGTCCCGGCCGGCCCCGGCGGCGGCGCGGACCAGATGGCGCGCTTCATCCAGGGCATGGTGGCCAAGCACCATTTGATGAACCGGGCGATGGTCGTCATCAACAAGGGCGGCGGCGCCGGCGCCGAGGGCTTTCTCGACGTCAAGGACGCGAAAGGTGATCCGCACAAGCTGATCATCACGCTGTCGAACTTGTTCACCACGCCGCTTGCGACCAGCACGCCGTTCAACTGGCGCGACCTGACGCCGGTGCAGATGATGGCGCTCGATGAGTTCGTGCTCTGGGTGAACGCGGATAAGCCCTACAAGAGCGCCAAGGACTACATCGCCGCGGTGAAGGCGGCCGGGGGCAAGATGAAGATGGGCGGCACCGGCTCCAAGCAGGAGGACCAGATCGTCACTGCCCTGATCGAGAAGCAGACCGGGACCAAGTTCACCTACATTCCCTACCGCGGCGGCGGCGAGGTGGCGGTGCAGCTGGTGGGCGATCACATCGATTCGAGCGTCAACAATCCCATCGAGGCGGTGGCGCAATGGCGCGCCGACAAGCTGCGGCCGCTGTGCGTATTCGACGACAAGCGCATGCCCTACAAGGCCAAGATCACCAAGACGATGTCTTGGTACGACATTCCCACCTGCAAGGAGTCGGGCCTGGATGTCGAATATCTGATGTTGCGCGGCATCTTCATGCCCGCCGGCGTCAGCGCGGACCAGGTGCAGTACTACGTCGACCTGCTCAAGAAAGTCCGCGAGACCCCGGACTGGAAAGCCTTCCTCGACACGGGCGCGTTCAACCAGACCACGTTGAACGGCAAGGCGTACGAAGATTGGGTTGAGCACGAAGAGGCCCGGCATTTCGCGCTCATGAGGGACGCGGGGTTCCTGGCCAAGCCCCGCTGACGCTCGCGACGCGACACCCGCCGGATGCGGGCGTCGCGTCGTCTCCCGGAAAATACGCATGGAAAATTCCAAAGTCGGCATGGAGAACGGCAAAGATCGCTCGGCGGCATCGGTCAGATCGGTGGAAATCTGGGTCGCGGCCATCATATTTCTCTTCGGCGCCGTGGTCATTTTCGACAGCTATCGCGTCGGCGCCAGATGGGGGGATGACGGTCCGCAGGCGGGTTATTTTCCCTTCTACGTGGGTCTGCTGATCTGCGCATCCGGCGCGATCACCCTTCTGTTCGCCTGGCGCAATCCGGTACTGGCGTCGGAGTCATTTGTCGAGCGGGGGCAGCTGAAGCTGATCGTGACGGTGCTCGCGCCGACAATTGTCTATGTCGCGCTGATCGAGTACCTGGGCTTCTATGTCGCATCAACGCTGTTCATCGCCTACTTCATGAGGCGGTTGGGCAAATACCCCTGGATCAAGGTCACGCTGATTGCCGTGGGCGTCAGTGTCGCCTTCTTCCTCACCTTCGAAGTGTGGTTCACGACACCCCTGCCCAAAGGGCCGCTCGAGGCCGCGCTGGGTCTCGATTAAGCAACCGGTTGATCAAGGACGCCGCCGGCGGCGTCGCTGCCGTCATGTGCATAGGGAGTTGAATTGGAAGAACTGAACGCGCTGTTCCATGGATTCGCGGTTGCGCTGTCTCCGTTCAATCTGATGCTGATGTTCGTCGGGGTCGTCCTGGGCATCATCGTCGGCGTGCTGCCCGGCCTGGGCGGCGCAAACGCCGTGGCGATACTGCTGCCGCTTACATTCGCGATGGCGGCGAAGCCTGGCGGCACGACTTCGGCGATCATTTTGCTGTCGTGCATCTACTGGGGCGCGCTGTTCGGAGGCGCCATCACTTCGATCCTGTTCAACATACCGGGGGAGCCGTGGTCGGTGGCGACGACCTTCGACGGCTATCCGCTGGCGCAGAAGGGACGCGCGGGGAGCGCGCTTACCGCGGCGTTCACCTCCTCGTTCTTCGGGGCGCTGGTCGCGGTCATCATGATCACGTTTCTGTCGCCGGTGGTGGCGAAGTTCGCCCTCGAGTTCGGCCCGCCGGAGTTCTTTTCGGTATATTTGCTCACCTTTTGCGCTTTCGTCGGCATGAGCGGGGGCAACGCTTTCAAGACCATCTCCTCGATGATGATCGGCTTCGCCCTGGCGGCGGTCGGCCTCGACAGCGTCACCGGCACGCTGCGGCTTACCTTCGGCTTTACTTCACTCCTGAAGGGATTCGATTTCCTGATCGCGGTGATCGGCCTGTTCGGCATCGGCGAAATCCTGCAGACGCTGGAGGAGGGTCTGGCGTTCAAGGGCGCGAACGCCCGAATCAACATGAAGGTGGTGATCGAAACCTGGAAAGAACTGCCGCGCTACTGGGCCACGTCGCTGCGCAGCGCCGCCGTGGGGTGCTTCATGGGAATCGTTCCGGGCGGGGCGACGCCGGCGTCCTTCATGAGCTACGGCATAGCGCGGCGTTTTTCGCGCGACGGTAACGAGTTCGGCGCCGGCGTGGTCGAGGGCGTGGTGGCGCCGGAGACTGCGGCCCACGCCGCCGGAACCTCGGCGCTGCTGCCGATGATCACGCTCGGCGTGCCGGGGTCGCCGACGGCCGCGGTGCTGCTCGGGGGGCTGTTGATCTGGGGGCTGCAGCCGGGGCCGCTGCTGTTTGTCGAGCAGAAGGACTTCGTCTGGGGCCTGATCGCCAGCATGTATCTCGGCAACATCGCCGGCCTGATCGTGGTGCTGACCTGCGTGCCGCTGTTCGCGGCCATCCTGCGCATTCCGTTCTCGATCATCGCGCCCGTCATCATCGTGATTTGCGCCATCGGCGCCTACACCGTGCACAACTCGATGTTCGACGTGTACCTGATGGTGATATTCGGCGTCATCGGCTACGTATTCAAGAAGCTCGACTATCCGCTTGCGCCGCTGGTGCTCGCGCTGGTGCTGGGCGACCGTGCCGAGGAGAACTTCCGCGACGCGATCAAGGGTTCGCAGGGCGACATGTCGGTTTTCTTCTCCAACAGTCTGGTGGGCGGCCTGACCAGCCTCGCGCTGACGCTGCTGTTCTGGCCGCTTGTTGCGGCAGGCTGGCGCGCCTTGAGGCGGGGGCGCTGACCGCACGCCGAACCACGGTCAGGACGGCCCGCCGACGCGATTTTTCAGGCGCGACAGCGTCTCGGGCGTGAGATTGAGATAGGAGGCCAGTTCCTTTTTCGGAATGCGGCCGAGCAGGTCCTGGTGCTTGCGCATGAAGCGCGCGAGCCGTCCCGGGGCGTCGAGAAGGTGCAGCGTGATGGAGTGCGCCATGACTTCCGACATCAGCCGCATGACTTCGTACTCGAAGCGCAGTTTGACGTCGGGATGCCGGTCGAGGAATTCGACCCAATGGGGCATCGACACGCGGGCGACGTGCACCCTGGTCACGGCAACGATGCTGTAGGGAACCGGCGTTTTCAGCCGCCAGGCGGCGTACGACGTGTCCATGTCCTGCTCGGCGGCGAAGCGCAGGATCATCTCCTTGCCCTGGGGATTGCTCACCACGCGCTTGAGGATCCCCTCGAGGATGAAAAACTGCTCCATGCTCGAACTCCCCTGACGCACCAGCGGCTCTCCCTTGCGGTGTTCGGCGAGCTCGAACTGGGGCTCGAGCTCATTCCATGCGGCCGCAGGCGTCTCCCGCAGAACGAGGTTCTGCTTGAGCTGCAGGCGGATGGTGTTGCGCTGGGGATGATTGGCGATTGTGGACACAGGGGGGGCAGTTTGGGACAAGCGTAGAATAATTAAGCGGCAATTATTGACCGCAGTCAAGGTTGACTGACGGCCAGACTCCTAGACTTTCGGACCTGATTCTTGAACGTCTCGGGACCCGCATCCCGTCGCAAATGCGAGAGTCTCTCTATAGCGTAAGGAGGCGGTATGGGAACCGTTGAACCGCAAGTCGCGCAATCGGGCGACGTACAACAAGTGACCGACGGCTTTCACCTGGTCATCGATGCCCTCAAACTCAACGGCATCGACACGATCTTCGGTCTGCCAGGTATCCCGATCACCGACCTCACCCGCAAGGCGCAGGCCGCAGGCATGCGTGTGATTTCGTTCCGCCACGAGCAGAACGCCGGCTACGCCGCATCCATCGCCGGGTTCATGACGCAGAAGCCGGGCATCTGCCTGACGGTGTCCGCCCCCGGCTTCCTCAACGGCCTGACGGCGCTGGCCAACGCCACCACCAATTGCTTCCCGATGATCCTCATCAGCGGCTCCAGCGAGCGCGAGATCGTCGACCTGCAGCAGGGCGACTACGAAGAGATGGACCAGTTGGCCATCGCCAAGCCGCTCGCCAAGGCCGCCTTCCGCGTGCTGCACGCCGAGGACATCGGCGTGGGGATCGCGCGCGCCATCCGCGCCGCCGTCTCCGGCCGCCCGGGCGGGGTCTACCTCGACCTGCCGGCCAAGCTGTTCCCGCAGTCCGTGGACGCGGAAGCCGGCAGGAAATCGCTGATCAAGGTGGTCGATCCGGCGCCGCGCCAGATCCCGGCCCAGGACGCCGTGCAGCGCGCCCTTCAACTGCTCAAGAGCGCCAAGCGTCCGCTCATCATCCTCGGCAAAGGTGCCGCCTACGCCCGGGCCGACGTGGACATCCGCGCGCTGATCGAGAAGACCGGCATCCCCTACCTGCCCATGTCGATGGCCAAGGGCATCCTGCCCGACACGCACGAGCAGTCCGCTGCGGCCACGCGCTCCTATGTGCTGCCCGAGGCCGACGTGGTGATGCTGATCGGCGCGCGCCTGAACTGGCTGCTCTCGCACGGCAAGGGCAAGACCTGGGGCGGCAAGGACCACAAGGCCTGGGGCGGCCAGAAATTCGTCCAGATCGACATCTCGCCGCAGGAGGCCGATAGCAACGTCCGTATCGACGCCCCGGTGGTCGGCGACATCGGTTCCTGCGTGTCCGCGTTGCTCGCGGGCATCGGCGCAAACTGGCCCAAGCCGCCGGCGGAATGGCTCTCCGCCATCGCCGAGCGCAAGAGCAAGAACGTCGCCAAGATGGCCGAGACGCTGGCGAAGAATCCTGCGCCGATGAATTTCCACAGCGCGCTGAACGTGGTGCGCGACATCGTGAAGGCCAACCCGGACGCCATGCTCGTCAACGAGGGCGCCAACGCGCTCGACTTCACCCGCAGCATCGTCGACATGTACAAGCCGCGCAAGCGCATCGACGTCGGCACCTGGGGCGTGATGGGCATCGGCATGGGCTTCTCAGTCGCGGCTGCCGTGGTGAGCGGCCAGCAGGTGATTGCGATCGAGGGCGACAGCGCCTTCGGCTTCTCCGGCATGGAAGTCGAGACCATCTGCCGCTACAACCTGCCGGTCTGCGTGGTGATCTTGAACAACAACGGCGTCTACCGCGGCGACGAAGTCAATCCGACCGGCGGCCGCGATCCGGCACCCTTGGTGTTCGTCAAGGATGCACGCTATGAAAAGCTGATGGAGGCCTTCGGTGGCGTGGGCGTGCACGCCACGACCCCGGCCGAGTTGCGCAAGGCGATGGAAGAAGCCATCCGCTCGCGCAAGCCCACGCTCATCAATGCCGTCATCGATGAAACCGCCGGCACCGAAAGCGGTCGCATCACGAGCCTGAATCCGCAAAGCGCAAAAAAGAAATAAGTCAAACAGTTGAGCGAGGGCAGGTAGCCTTTCATCTGCCGCAGAATTTTTGGAGATCAGAATGGAAGCTTTAAAAGACGTGCGCATCCTCGACATGACCCACGTGCAGGCGGGGCCGACCTGCTCGCAGCTGCTCGCGTGGATGGGTGCGGACGTGATCAAGTTCGAAAACCCGCAGGGCGACGCAACGCGCGCCCAGTTGCGCGACGTGCCGAACGCCGACAGCCTGTACTTCACCATGCTCAACTGCAACAAGCGCTCGATCACGGTGAACATGAAGACCGCCGAGGGCAAGGCGGTGTTCGTCGATCTGCTGAAGAAGTGCGACATCATCATGGAGAACTTCGGCCCCGGCGTGCTCGACCGGCTGGGATTCACGTGGGAGAAAATCCACGAGATCAACCCCCGCATCGTCATGGGCTCGATCAAGGGCTTCGGCTCTTCGGGGCCCTACGCCGACTTCAAGGCCTACGAGAACGTCGCGCAGGCGATGGGCGGCGCGATGAGCACCACCGGCGTGCCCGACGGCCCGCCGTTTGTAACCGGCGCGCAGATCGGTGACTCGGGGACCGGGCTGCACCTCGCGATCGGGCTGCTCGCCGCGCTGCACCAGGCGAACCGCACCGGGCAGGGGCAGTACGTCGAAGTGGCGATGATGGACGGCGTGATGAACCTGTGCCGGGTCAAGTTCCGCGACCACCAGCGCCTGACCCGCGGCGACATGCCGGAATACTCGGTGCCGACCTACAAGGGCATGGGCGAGGTGCCGCGCGCCGGCAACGACTCCGGCGGCGGCCAGCTCGGCAACGCCATCCACTGCAAGCCGCATGGCGCGAACGACTGGCTCTACGTGGTCGTCCAGGAAGCGGTGTGGGGAGCGCTCGCGAAGCGCATCGGGCCGGACATCGGCATGCCCGATCTCGCGACCGACCCGCACTTCGCCGCCATCGGCGAGCGGCGCAAGAACCAGCAGCTCATGTGGACGCTGATCAACAAGTTCGCCGAGAAGTACACCAAGCGCGAATTCATGGCGATCCTGAATCCGCTCGATGTGCCCTGCGGCCCGATCATGTCCACCGAGGATCTCGCCAACGACGAGCACATCCGCGGTCGCGACATGTACGTCGAGCTCGACCATCCGCAGCGCGGCAAGTGGTGGAACGTCGGCATGCCGATCAAGCTCTCCGCCTCGCCGGCGAAAATCGAACGCTCGCCGCTGCTCGGCGAGCACACCGACGAGGTTCTGAGGCGAGTGCTCGGCTACGACGAAGGCAAGATCGCCAATCTCAAGCAAGCAGGGGCGTTCAGCGTCCCGCCAAAAGCGAAGGCAGCGTAGTGAAACTCCTCCGCCGCCAGGACGCCGGGAACACGAAGGATCTCTTGAGAAATGGCGGGCTTCCCTGGCGCTGCTTGGCGCCTTGGCGGCCCAGCTCCGAAGGATTCAAGTCATGCGTATAGCGATCATCGGCCAGCAAGACTTTGGTTCCGACGTAACTTTCGCTGCGCGAAAGTTAGTCTCCACTGAAAGCCTGCCGGGAGGACGGCTGACATGAGAATTGCGATCATCGGCCAGCAGGATTTTGGTAAAGCCGTGCTGGAGGCGTTCCTTGCCCGCGGTGACGAAGTCGCGGGCGTATTCTGTGCCCCGGAAAAAGAGGGCGCCAGGGCTGATCCGCTGAAGGTGGCGGCACAGGAAAGGGGCATCGAGGTTTTTCAGTTTCCTTCCTTGCGCAACAAGGAAGCCCACGACGCCATGCGCGGACTGAGCGCGGACGTGGGCGTCATGGCCTATGTGCTGCAATTTGCGCCGCAGGAATTCGTAAACATCCCGAAGAAGGGAACGATCCAGTACCATCCGTCGCTGCTGCCGAAATACCGCGGCCCCAGTTCGATCAACTGGCCGATCATCCGCGGCGATGTCAAAACCGGACTGTCGATTTTTCGGCCCACCGACGGCCTGGACGAGGGTCCGGTGATCCTGCAGAAGGAAACGCCGATCGGCCCCGACGACACGCTCGGCAGCCTGTATTTCGAGCGGCTTTTCCCGATGGGGGTCGCGGCGATGATCGAGGCGGCTGACCTGGTGATGGCCGGCAAGCACCGCGAGATCGTGCAGGATGAAAGCCGGGCGAGCTATGAAGGCTGGTTCCGCGCCGCCGAAGCGAAAATCAGCTGGGCTAACCACATTGATTTCATCTACAACCTCGTGCGCGGCTGCAATCCGGCGCCCGGCGCCTGGACCACGTTCAACGGCAAGAAAGTGCAGATCTTCGACAGCCGCAAGCATGTTTTCCGCACCTTCGGTGACGTCAAGGGCAAGATCGGCGAGATCTCCGAGATTACCGCCAACAGTTTCTTCGTGACCGCGCAGGGCGGGCGCATCGAAGTCCTCAAAGCCAAGCACGAAGACGGCAAGAAGGTGTCTGCCGCCGAGTTGGTCGCTCAGCACGGGCTGACCCCCGGCGCGCTGCTTGGCAGCTGATCCCGTTCCGTAAGACCTGTCCGCTGGCCTCGCGGCGGGCATTAGCGCTATTTACACCATGCGAGCAGTGCCGCACGGCGCCTGGTTTCGCTGCCCAGAAATATTTGACTGTTCTGATAGTTAACTGTAAGAATTCGAATTATGATCCTGTTTCTTCAATAACTTACGGGATCAAAGGCGAAGTTACAGGAAACCGGGGCACGCAGTTGATCGTCACTCGCGCGCGTCTCGCCGAACCCGCCTTCGACAGCGGGATGATCGGCTCTTGGCGGAGCCAAATTCGGGAGGCGGATGGCGTAAAATGCGACAGCGATTCGGGGGGCGCACACCCTGCTTAAAAAACAATAAGAACAACCGGGAGGGACGATGACCAAAGCGGGATTCTGGAAAAAGGACTGGTTTCTCAGTCTGCTGGTCGTGCTGGCGCTGTTTTTCGCCGGCGGGTCCCAGTTGATCCAGAGTCTCGAGCGCAGCGCCTACGACTGGGGCGTGCGCGCCTCTTCCCGCGCTCCGAGCGACAAGGTCGCAATTATCGCGATCGACAAGCAGAGCATCGACAACATCGGTCGCTGGCCGTGGTCGCGGGAGGTGCACGCCAAGATGATCGACGCCCTGGGGAAGGCGAAGGCAAAAGTCATTGGCTACACCGTGTTTTTCTCCGAGCCGCAGCGAGATCCCGGTCTTGGCTTCGTCAGTAAACTCCTGGACCTGTTCCCCAAGCCGGCTGTCGAGGGTGAGGTGCCGCAATTACGCGAGGATCAGCGGCCCGTCTATCAACTTCTGCGCGAGGCGGAGGCTGCGCTCAACACCGATCGCAAGCTTGCAGCGAGCTTTAGTGCTGCGGGAAATGTGGTGCTGCCCATGACTTTCGTCATGGGTGAGCCGCGCGGCAAGCCGGACCAGCCGCTTCCGGATTTCGTGCGCAGAAACTCGCTCGCAATGCAGGGTGGGCAAGCAGATCTGCCTATCTTTACCAGCGGTGTCGATGTACCGATCGTGGGCGAGCTCGGGGCGGCGGCGGCCGCGGTTGGCCATCTCAATCTGGTACCTGATGTTGACGGTGGAATCCGGACCGAAGCGCTCGCCCTCACTTATTACGACGAGTTTTACCCGTCGCTCGCAGTCGCAATAGTGGCCAGGAGCCTCAACCTGACGCCCAAGGATATCCAGGTCCGGCCCGGCGAAGCGGTCCAAATCGGAAACCTTAAAGCGAGCACCGATTCGCAGGCGCGGATGTACACCTATTTCTACAAGGACCGAGACGGCAGACCTGCCTTCCAGGAGGACTCTTTTTTCGATGTCGCCTCTGGAAAGATCCCGGTGGACAAATACCGCGACAAGATCGTCCTGATTGGACCGACGGCGGCGGGTGTAGGCAGCGTGTTCGTGACGCCTGTGTCGACTGCAATGCCCGCCGTGGAACTGGAGGCGCACACCGTCTCGTCGTTGTTGCAAGGGCATTTTTTTGTTGTGCCGACCTGGGGTATCTGGGTCGAAATGCTGGTGTTCCTGCTGATCGCGGCCTATCTGATCGCGCTGCTGCCCCGGCTCTCGGCGGGCATGGGAGCCGGTGTCACCGCCGGCATCGCGGCTCTGCTCCTTGTCTCCCATTTCATTCTGATGACGGGGCAGGGCATGTGGCTGCAGTTCATGCAGCCGCTGGTGCTGCTCGTCGTCGGCCACGTGCTGCTGATCACCAAACGCTTCGTCGTCGCCGAACGCGGCAAGGAAGTATCGGATGCACAGTCGGCCGCGAACGCTCGGATGCTCGGCCTTGCGTTCCAGGGCCAGGGACAGCTCGACATGGCTTTCGACTACTTCCGCAAGGTGCCGCTGGACGACACCGTGATGGACAACCTGTACAACCTCGCGCTCGATTTCGAGAGGAAGCGCCAGTTCAACAAGGCCGAAGCGGTGTTTCGCTACATGGCCGACTACAACCCGAAGTTCCGCGACCTGGAGAGCCGGCTGGCGCGCGCGAAGCAGCTCTCGGAGACTGTCATCCTGGGCGGCGGCACGGGCGGGCGCACCAACGTTAGCATCCTCGGGGAAGGCGGCACCGTCGAGAAGCCCATGCTCGGCCGCTACCGGGTGGAAAAGGAGCTCGGCAAGGGCGCCATGGGCGTGGTGTATCTCGGCAAGGACCCGAAGATCGGCCGCGTGGTGGCAATCAAGACCATGGCGTTGTCGCAGGAATTCGAGGCCGACGAGCTTGTCGAGGTCAAAGAGCGTTTTTTCCGCGAGGCGGAGACGGCCGGGCGGCTGTCTCATCCCAACATCGTCACCATCTACGACGCCGGCGAGGAGCACGACCTGTGCTACATCGCCATGGAGTTCCTGAAAGGCCAGGATCTCGTGCCCTTCGTCAAGCAGGGCAATACGTTGCCGCTGGACAAGGTGGTGTCGATCGTGGCGCGGGTGGCCGACGCGCTCGGGTACGCCCACAAGCAGAACGTCGTCCATCGCGACATCAAGCCCGCCAATATCATGTACGAGCCGGAAAATGACGTCGTGAAGGTCACCGACTTCGGCATCGCCCGCATCACCGACTCATCGAGGACCAAGACCGGCATGGTGCTCGGCACACCCTCCTACATGTCGCCGGAGCAGCTCGCCGGCAAGAAAATCGACGGCCGCTCCGACCTGTTCTCGCTCGCAGTGACCCTGTACCAGCTCACTTGCGGCAAGCTGCCGTTCGAGGGCGACTCCATGGCGCAGCTCATGTACAGGATTGCCAACGAACACGCGCCCGACATCCTGCAGTTCAACATGTCGCTACCGCCTGCGTTCGTCGCTTTTCTCGACAAGGCCATAATCAAGGACGCCGAGCTGCGCTACCAGACCGGCGAAGAGTTCGCCGCGGCGCTGCGCGCGACCATCGGATCGGGCGGCGGGCAGGCATCCGCCGCCGACGTGGACATCAGCCTCTGAGATAAACCAACCATGAACTTGTCAGGGGCGCTGGAAGTCGCGAGCTGCACCGATCCGGGCGTGGTGCGCTCCCACAATGAGGATTCGATCGCCTCGGACGGGGGGAACGGGCTGGTTGTGCTCGCCGACGGCATGGGTGGGTACAACGCCGGCGAGGTGGCGAGCGGCATGGCCACCACGGTAATCATCACGGACCTGCAGCAACTGCTGGATGAGCGAGTTCCTTACGAGACCGATGCGGACGGGCGCAGCGTGGCGCAGAAGCTGCTGCGCGACCAGATCGCCAAGGCAAATACCTCCATTTACCAGGCGTCGCAGAGCCAGCCGCAATACGCCGGTATGGGCACGACGCTGGTGGTGGCGCTGTTCCATGACAACAAGGTGACCGTGGCGCACATCGGCGATTCACGCCTGTACCGGCTGCGCGGGAACGAGTTCATGCAGGTCACCAAGGATCATTCTCTGCTGCAGGAGCAGATCGACAGCGGCATGATCACGTCCGAACAGGCGAAGCTTTCGCAGAACAAGAATCTGGTGACGCGCGCTCTCGGCATTGACGTGACCGTCGAGCCCGAAATCCGCGACTACGATACGCAGCCGGGGGACATCTATCTGCTCTGCTCGGACGGCCTTTGTGATATGGTGGGCGACGAGGATATCGGCATGGCGCTGCAGACCCTCGGCGCCAACCTCAATTTGTGCGCGCAGCAACTGGTGCAGATGGCCAACGACAACGGCGGTCGGGACAACATTTCGGTGATATTGGTCCGGGTGCTGCGGGATTACGCGGTGCCGCGCGGCTTTTTTGCCAGGTTAATGGGCTGGTTTAGATAGTTTGAGCAGAGGGACACTGCTATGGCAAAGCTGATACTCAGTATGGACAACCTGGTGCTCAAGGAGATCGCCTTGACCAAGGAGCGGACCACCATCGGCCGCAAGCCGCATAACGACATTCAGATCGACAATCTGGCGGTGAGTGGCGAGCATGCCGTCGTTGTCACGATTCTGCAGGACTCGTTCCTCGAAGATATCGGCAGCACCAACGGGACGCTGGTGAATGGCCAGCCGATCAAGAAGCACTTCCTGCAGAACAACGACATCATCGAGTTGGGCAAGTACAAGTTGAAATATGTCAACGAAGCTGCGGCGGGTCAGGCCAAGGCGGCAGATTTCGAGAAGACCATGGTACTGCGTCCCAGCGCCATGAAATCCGCGGCGCCGGCCGCCACGGCACCCGCGGCGGCGCCTGCAGCAGCGGGGTCAAAGAGCGTTGGCGATACCACGGTTAATCAGGCACCGATGGGTGCTGAGCCGCCGCCCGCGGCACCCAAGCCCGTAACGCAAAGGAGCGGCGTCCTCCAGCTCCTGTCCGGTGCCAATGCCGGCAAGGAACTCGAGCTCACCAAGCCGCTGACCTCGCTCGGCAAGCCGGGGGTCCAGGTCGCCGTGATCACGCGCCGGCCCCAGGGGTACTTCATCACCCACGTCGAGGGCGCCAATTTCCCGGTCGTGAACGGCAAGACGCTCGACGTGCAGGCGCACGCCTTGAACGACCATGATGTCATCGAGCTCGCCGGGGTGAAGATGGAATTTTTCTTCAAGACCTGACGAGTCCTGCCGAGGGCCGACCCGGGGGAGGGAGCTTGAAGCAACACGCCGTCCGGATCGCGCTCGGTCTGTTGATCGTGCTGGTATTCCTTGGCCACGCGGCCAAGTTCTACCAGATAGGCTTAATCAACCAGCTCGACAGCATCATCTATGACTATCGGTTGCGCCTGACGATGCCGGGCGGGATCGATGACCGCGTTGTCATCCTCGACATCGACGAGCGCAGTCTCGACCCGCGGGCGCTCGGCCGCTGGCCCTGGGGCCGGGACAAGATCGCTGCACTGCTGCAGAAGCTCTTCGACAAGTACGGCGTGATTCTGGTCGGTTTTGACGTGGTATTTGCCGAGCCGGACGAGAGTTCCGGTCTGCCGGCGCTGGAAAGGCTGGCGAAGACCAGGCTGAAGGACGTGGCGCCGTTCCAGTCGGCCCTGAACAGTCTGCGCCCCGAGCTCAATCACGACGCGTTGTTCGCCAAGTTCCTGAAGGGCCGACCGGTGGTGCTTGGCTACTACTTCAACAGCGACGAAAATGCGGTAGAGAGCGGCGCGCTTCCAGAACCCGTCCTGCCTGCCGGAACTTTCGCCGGCCGGGCGATCGCCTTCACCACCTGGAAGGGTTACGGTGGCAACCTGCCGGAGTTCCAGGCCAACGTCGCCGACGCGGGGCATTTCAATCCGCTGGTGGACTTCGACGGCATATCGCGGCGCGTGCCCTTGCTCGTCGAGTACAAGGGCAAGTACTACGAAGCGCTGTCGCTGGCGATGGTGCGGCTGTACCTCGGCATGCAGGAAGCGGCCCGCAACAACAGCGGCGTCACCCTGCCGAAGGTGGTCCCTGGAATCGCTCCCGAGCGTTTTATCACCAAGGGCTATTCCGGGCTGGAATGGCTCGAGGTCGGGCCGCTCAAGATACCGGTGGACGAAAACGTCAGTGCGCTGGTGCCTTACCGCGGCGGGCGCGGCAGTTTTCCGTATATCTCGCTCGCCGACGTCTATTTCGACAAAGTACCGGTGGACAAGCTGAAAGGCAGAATTGCGCTGATCGGCACTTCGGCGCCGGGCCTGCTCGATCTCCGCTCAACGCCGGTCGGCAACGTAGTCCCCGGGGTCGAGATTCACGCCAACCTTATCGCCGGGATGCTCGACCGCAACCTCAAACAGAAGCCGCCGTACATGTTGGGGGCGGAGGTGCTTCTGCTCGTCATCGCCGGCGTCATCCTCTCGATCCTGGCGCCCTTCCTGTCGCCCCTGGGGGCGACGCTGGCGTTGCTGGTTGCGCTGCTGCTGATCACCGGATTGAATCTTGCGGTCTGGAGCGGTGCCGGGATGGTGCTGCCCCTGGCCTCGAGCCTGCTGATGATGGTGGGCCTGTTCGCGCTCAACATGTCCTACGGTTACTTCGTTGAATCGCGCTCGAAGCGCAAATTCACCGAGCTGTTCGGCCAGTACGTCCCGCCCGAACTGGTGGACCAAATGGCGGAGGACCCGGAAAAGTACAACATGGCGCCGAAGAGCGCGGAGTTGACGATCCTGTTCTCCGATGTGCGCGGGTTCACCGGCATTTCGGAAGCGCTCAGCCCGGAGGATCTGCGCGAGTACATCAACGAGTACCTCACGGAAATGAGCAATATCATCCGTGGCAAGTACCGCGGCACGCTCGACAAGTACATCGGTGACGCCATCATGGCGTTCTGGGGTGCGCCGGTCGACGACAAGGACCACGCGCGCAACGGCGTGCTTGCCGCGCTTGAAATGCTGCGGCAGATCGATTCGCTGAACGAAAAATTCGGGCAGCGCGGCTGGCCGACGTTGAAGATCGGTGTCGGCGTCAATTCGGGCAACGTGCGTGTCGGCGATATGGGATCCAGGCAGCGCAAGGCCTATACCGCCATGGGAGACGCGGTCAATGTCGCCTCGCGCCTGGAGGCGCGCACCAAATTCTACGGGGTCGGGATTCTCGTCGGCGAGGCGACGAGAAACAGCGTGAAAGGTGTCGTGTTCAAGGAACTCGACAAGGTCAAGGTCAAGGGCAAGGACGAGGCGCTCACGATCTACGAGCCGATCGGACTGGAGGGTGAAGTCGACAAGAAAATCCTGGACGAGATCAAGCTTTGGCACCAGACGCTCAAAGCCTATCGTGCCCAGCAATGGGATCAAGTGGAGGTGAGTCTTCTCAATCTGCAGCGCATGAACCCAGGTTGCACTCTGTACGAACTGTATTCGCAGCGGGTCCCCCGGAACCGTCGCAACGGCTTGCCGGCGGGATGGGACGGGGTGACGGTGTTCGACGAGAAATGAAAAAAAACGCGCGCCGATGAAGCTACGGGTGTTGGGATGCAGCGGGGGGATCGGGGGGCGGCATTTGCGCACCACTTCGATGCTGCTGGACAACGATATCCTGATCGATGCCGGCACCGGGGTGGTGGATCTTTCCCTCACCGAACTTTCCCTCATCGACCACGTATTCCTGACCCATTCGCACCTAGATCACGTCACCAGCATCCCGTTCATGGTTGACACCGTCGGCGGAATGCGCAACAAGCCGCTGACCGTCTGGGCAATTCCGGCGACGATCGAGGCCCTCCAGAGCCATATTTTCAACTGGAGCGTGTGGCCCGATTTTTCGCAGATTCCGAGCCCGGACAAGCCGTTTCTGCAGTACCGGGCTCTGCGGGTGGGCGAAACGATCGAGCTGCAGACGCGCAAATTGACCCCTTTGCCGGCCAATCACGCGGTGCCGGCGGTCGGCTATCGCCTCGACTCGGGACGCGCAAGTCTCGTGTTCACGGGGGACACCTCCACCCATGACCCCCTGTGGAAAGAAGTCAACAAGATCCCCAATCTCAAGTACCTGATCATCGAGACAGCCTTCTGCAATCGGGAGAAGCAGCTTGCGATCGTCTCCAAGCACCTGTGCCCGAGCATGCTCGCCGAGGAGCTGGCCAAGCTCGAGCGTACGGCCGAGATCTACATTACGCACCTGAAGCCGGGTGAAATCGAGCTCACCATGCAGGAAATAGAAGAAGACGCCGGTCAGTATCGGCCACGCATGCTGCAGAATAACCAAGTATTCGAATTCTAGAAGGAAACCGGTCGGAACCGCTGGGATCCGCCGCCACTGAGGAACGGGCGATGTGCGCAGCCAAGGTGAACATCGACACACTAAAGAGGCTCGAGCCGATCTCCTCGCTGTCGGAAGACAGGCTAAGGGAGCTGGCGGATCTGTGCGACGTCGAGAACGTGAGCGAGAACCAGGATCCGTTCCGCACGCGCGGCATCGCCGGTCAGGCCGTATTCCTCGTTTTCGGCGAGCTGGCGCTGACCTATCCCAACGGGCCGGCGGTAGTGCTGACGGGCGGTTCCGAGGAGGCACGCCATCCGCTCGGTCGGCGTGGCGGCATGTTCTCGACCGCCAAGGCGATCACCGCCGTTGAGTTGGTGCGAATCGACGAAGACTTGCTCGATACCATGATGACCTGGGATCAGCTCGCGGTCGCCGAGGTGCCGGGCCGGGCAGAGGGCGGTGGCGAAGCGGCAACGTCGCTTACCAACTGGAGCATCATCTCGGGCATGTTCGGCGTCAGTAACCTCAAGTACGGCGCCTTTTCTCAGCTGCCTTCGGCGCATATCAACGAGCTGCTGCGGTGTTTCAAGCGCATCGAAGTCAAGAAGGGCGAGGTCGTGGTTCGCGAGGGTACAGAGGGCGATTTCTACTACGTTGTCGAATCGGGCAGGTGCAAAGTCGAGCGGATGATCGGCGGTGTATCGATGCTGCTTGCGGAGCTGAAAAGCGGGGATGCATTCGGCGAAGAGGCGTTGGTCTCCGAGGCGAAGCGCAACGCCACTGTCACGATGAAAACCGACGGAGTGCTGTTGCGGCTGGACAGAAAGGATTTCAACGCGCTGTTGCGCGAGCCGCTCCTGCACCGCATTTCGATGGACGAGGCGAGCCGGAAGATCGCAAATGGCGGCCAGTGGATCGACGTGCGCTATCCCTCAGAGTATCAGTACGACAAGCTTTCCGGGGCCATCAATATCCCGCTTTCAGAAATTCGCAATGCTTTCGGCATACTCGACAGGGACCAGGAGTACGTGCTCTATTGCCAGAGCGAGAGGCGCAGTGCGGCGGCGGCGTTCCTGCTGGCGCAGCGTGGTTACCGGGCGTTCCTGCTGGCGGGAGGATTGTGGAAAAGCGGCGGACGCAGGCCATGAGGACGCCTCGGCATTGAACTCCCGGGGCACACCCGTTACGATTAAAGGGCGGATTCCCGGCGTGAGCGTGATATTCGCTTACGCACAAGGTGGACGGTGCACCGGGAAAGCGCCGGTTTTCGGCGACGACGACGGCCGGCTTCAAGGGCGGATTGGCGGCGAATGGGCCGTCCGCCCGGCGTGTCGCCTAGGCCGTGTAATATAGGGGGGTACAGTGATCGATCTTCCGGGCATTTCGGGTGGCTAACATCAAGGCAGATTGCTTATGAGCGCGGTACTTCAGACTCCTCCCGGCGCAGCCGCCGACGTCAACAGCCGGCTGGCATTCCAGAAGAACATTCAGATCGTCACCAACAAGATCCACGCCACGAACAACGTGGACGAGATCATGCTGGAGGTGAGCGCCGATATCTGCAACCTGTTCAACGCCGATCGTCTTACCATTTATACCGTCGGCGACGACAAGCAGACCATCGTCTCCAAGGTCAAGACGGGCCTGAACTCGTTCAAGGACCTGAAGCTGCCCATCGCCGAGCATTCGATCGCCGGTTACGTCGGCCTGTCGAAGAAGATGCTCAATCTCAGGGACGTCTACGACGGGGCCGAGCTCAAATTCTATAATCCGAATCTGCGCTTCCTGCAGGAAGTCGACAAGCGCACCGGCTATCGCACCAAGCAGATGCTGGTGGCACCGGTATTGGATCAGAGCAGCAACGAGCTGATCGGCGTCATGCAGATCATCAACAACAAGGCCGGCACGCCGTTCAGCCAGCTCGCCGAGGAAGGCGTGATCGAGCTGTGCCAGACGCTGGCAATCGCTTTCAAGCAGCGCCAGAAGCCTCAGGTTCTGAAAACCAAGTACGACTTCCTGGTGAGCGACGCGGTAATCTCCGCCGCGGAGTTCGAGCTGGCGGCCCGGTCGGCGCGCAAAAAGGCGGTGGACGTCGAGGTGGTACTGACCGACGAATTCCAGGTGAAGCTCCCGGCGATCGGTGCCGCGCTCTCGAAATTCTTCGGCGTTCCCTACGAGCCGCTCAAGGCCGACCGCATCAAGCCGATGGACCTGCTGAAAAACCTCAAGCGCGACTACGTCGAGGCCAGCCAGTGGGTGCCGATCGAGGACGCCAAGGAAGGTCTGATCGTGTTGTGCCTCGACCCGGAACGCGTGAAGAGCTCGCGGATCGTTCAGAACGTGTTTCCGAAAAGCAGGCTCGTCTACCGCGTGACCACGGCCAAGGAATTCAAGGAGACGCTGAACCAGTTCTACGGCCAGGAGTCGGTGGACAGCGGGGATATCGGTACGATGCTCTCCGAGCTTGACGAAGACGTAGGCGAGGACATCGGTGGCGCCGGTGATGACGTTTCCGACGCTGCCGACAACGAGCTGGTGAAGCTTGTCAACAAGATCGTCATCGACGCATATAACCAGGGTGCGTCGGACATTCACGTCGAGTCCTACCCCGGCAAGGGGAAAACCGAAATCCGCTTTCGCAAGGACGGGTCGCTCTCACCCTACATCGAGGTGCCGGCATCGTATCGCAACGCGATCGTTGCGCGCCTGAAGATCATGTGCGATCTGGACATATCCGAGCGCCGCAAGCCGCAGGACGGCAAGATCAAGTTCAAGAAGTTCGGGCCGCTCGATATCGAGTTGCGGGTGGCGACGATACCGACCGCGGGCGGAGTTGAAGACGTGGTGATGCGTATTCTGGCGGCGGGCGAACCGATCCCGCTCGACAAGCTTGGGCTGTCGCCGTCCAACCTGCCCAAGCTGAGGGCGACCGTCAGAAAGCCTTACGGACTGTTCTTCGTTTGCGGGCCGACCGGTTCGGGAAAAACCACCACGCTGCACTCGGTGCTCGGATATCTGAACCAGCCCGACACCAAGATCTGGACCGCGGAAGACCCGGTTGAAATCACGCAGAAAGGCCTGCGGCAGGTGCAGGTCAACAAGAAGGCAGGCCTGGATTTCCCCACGGTGATGAAAGCATTCCTTCGCGCCGATCCGGACATCATCATGGTCGGCGAGATGCGCGACAAGGAAACCACCAGCATCGGCATCGAGGCCTCGCTTACCGGTCACCTGGTGCTCGCAACCCTGCATACCAACAGCGCAACGGAGTCGATCGTCCGGCTGCTCGACATGGGCATGGATCCGTTCAACTTTGCCGACGCGCTGCTTGGCATCCTCGCCCAGCGGCTGGCGAAGCGCCTATGCGGCAAGTGCAAGGAGGCCTACAACCCAGGCCCCGACGAGATCAAGCAGCTGCTGACCGAGTACTGCCAGGAACTGCTCTACACCACGCCGTTCAAGAAGGACGCAAAGTCGGCTTACGAGAACGTCTACAAGGACCTGGTCAAGAGCTACGCCAACGACAAGGGCCAGTTCACCCTCTACCGCAAGAAAGGGTGCGATACGTGCGGCGGGTCCGGCTACAAGGGCCGGCTTGGCCTGCACGAGTTACTGATTGGCACGGACACGATGAAAAAACTCATTCAGGAGCATGCTCGCGTCGCTGAAATGGTCGCCGTGGCCCTCGAAGAGGGCATGCGCACGCTGAAGATGGACGGCATAGAAAAAGTGCTTCAGGGCGTTACCGACATCGCCCAGGTTCGCGCGGTCTGCATCAAGTAGTCGGAACCGCCTTCCGCCCGCGCCTCGGCGCCGAAACCACTGCCGCAGGGATCGTTCTTGGAAACAGTCGAAGATCTATTTCGTCGCCTCGAGCAGCTCAACGAGATTGGCGCGGCGCTGTCCCAGGAAACCGACATCAGCCGCCTGCTCGAGGTGATCCTCCTCGCCGCCAAGACGATCACCCGTTCGGACGGGGGGACGCTTTACCTCAAGACCGACGACAACCAGCTCAGCTTCGAGATCGTCCGCACCGACTCGCTCAGCATCGCCATGGGAGGGACGACCGGTAACCCGGTGCCGTTCTACCCGATTCAGCTCTACGGCAAGGAAGGCGAACCGAATTACCAGATGATTGCCGCTTACGCGGCACTCACCGGCAAGACCGTCAATGTCGCCGATGCCTACACCGAGGCCGGATTCGACTTCTCCGGGACGCGCAACTTCGACAAGAAGACCGGCTATCGATCCCAGTCCTTCCTGACGGTGCCGATGCGGAACCACGAGGGTGAGACCATCGGCGTGCTGCAACTCATCAACAGCAAGGACCTGGCGAGCGGCGCGATCGTGTCGTTTTCGGAGGCCGACCAGCGCTTGGCGGAATCGCTCGCTTCACAGGCGGCAATCGCGCTCACGAACCGGCAGCTCATCAACCAGCTCGAGGAACTGTTCGAGTCGTTCATCGAGTTGATCAACACGGCGATCGACGAAAAATCCCCCTATACCGGCGGGCATTGCCAGCGGGTCCCAGCGCTCACCATGATGCTCGCCGAGGCCGTGACCGGGGCCCCCCAAGGCCCGCTGCGGAATTTCACCATGAGCGACAAGGACCGCTACGAGCTGAAAATAGCGGGCTTGCTGCACGATTGCGGCAAAGTGACCACCCCCGTGCACGTCGTCGACAAGGCGACCAAGCTGGAGACGATCTTCGACCGGATCAACCTGGTGGATACGCGCTTCGAGGTGCTGAAGCGCGACGCCGAGACCGCGGCGCTGAGGGAAAAGCTGGATGTCGCGCGCGAAAAGGAATCGGACGAAGTCAATTTGCGCGGACGCCTCAGCCGGATCGACCAGTCATTGCGGGAAAAACTGCGCCAGTTGGACGAAGACCGCGAATTCCTCCGGCACTGCAACTTCGGCGGCGAGTCCATGTCGTCCGAGGCGCAGGAACGGGTACGCCGCATCGGCACCGTCTACAAGTGGATCGACGTCTCGGGCGGGACGGCCGATTTCCTCACCGAGGACGAGATCAGGAACCTCACCATCGCGCGCGGCACGCTCACCGCCGAGGAGCGCGAAATCATCAACCATCATATCGTCGCCACCATCAAGATGCTGGAGGCGCTGCCCTGGCCCAGGCATCTGCGCAACGTTCCTGAATATGCCGGCGGTCACCACGAACGCATGGACGGCAAAGGCTATCCCCGGGGCCTGGTCCGCGAGCAGATGTCGGTCCAGGCGCGGGTCATGGGCATCGCCGATATATTCGAGGCGCTGACGGCAAAGGACCGGCCCTACAAGCGCGGAAAAACGCTGTCCGAGTCGTTGCGGATACTGGGACAGTTCAAGCTGAACGGGCACATCGATCCGGATCTGTTCGACGTGTTCGTGCGCAGGAAGGTCTATCTGCGCTATGCGCAGGAGTTTCTGGATCCCGAGCAGATCGACGAAATCGACGATTCGAAAATTCCGGGCTTCGTGCCCTAGAGTGCGGTACAAAATTAGGGATACCCCTCCCGCTCATGCTCCCTGGATTCGAGGCTGTTGCAGATCATTCTGCAATAGCCTCTTAGGTGGCAGCCGCGCAGCGTCGCTTTTGCGAAAGCGGATACCTGGGTTCGCCGCTTAATGGATCCCTGCTAGCGTGAAGATGGTTGTAGTCAAGCCGCTATTTTGGCCCGCGGACCAGACGAACCGCCAGTTCCTCGGCGGCCGTTTCCACGAACTTTCGCTCGTAACCCATTTCCTTCAACTCCCATTTGAAGGTGCGGCCGAGCTTTGCCCGGCCAAGCATGCCGAGTTGATTCTCCCGATTGAACCCACGGGCGTGGGTGAAAGTCTCCTCGAGGATTTCGGCGACCCGCTTCTGCGAAACCATGGGTTCCGGATCGTTGGCTATCACTGCGGGATAGCGTCTGGCGAGGTCCAGCGCCAAGTCCCTGGCGAATTCGTCCACTTTGCCTGAAGAAAAAAGCCTGAGAATCATGCCTTCCCCCTGTCTCCTTCGGCCTTGGGGCGCAACCTTCGCATAAAAGTATACATCATCACCCGGTTATCTTAGAGTCGGTTGCATAATTAAACTTAAACAGGAGCTGTGTCGACGACAAAAATCGGAGGAAAGCAAAGCAGGAGCTTTCAGAAGCGCACCGCTGCCC
>JBARMB010000080.1:0-33673 GCA_049802235.1 Burkholderiales bacterium
GCGCAGCCCGCGGCGAGCAGGGCGGCGAGGAGCGGCGCGATCGCGTGCCGCGGGATCACGCTGCCGCTTCCATCACTGGGCATCGAGAAAACAATTGCCCAGGCAATAATAGGGGCGAAAAATCACGCATTGGCGAGCATGCGCTTCAGGAATCCCTCGAGTTCGCGCACTTCGCTCCTGGTGAAGCCGCGCAGCAGGCGGTTGAAGGCGTCCACCAGCGCGTCGAGGATCTTCGGATAGAGGGCCTTGCCCCCGGCGGTGAGCTCGAGCCGCACCGTCCTGCGGTCGTCGCCGGCGCGAATGCGCCGCAGCACGCCCTTGCTCTCGAGCCGGTCGAGCAGCCGCGTCATCGCGCCCGGGTCGTAGGTCATGGTCTTGCACAACTCGGTGGCGGTGGCGGCGGCGCCGTTTCCGACCAGCATGATCACCATCCACTGCGCCGCGCTGATATCGAGCGGGGCGAGGTCGGCGTCGATCTTCTCGATCATCGCCTTGCGCGTGCGGCCGATGAGCGCACCGATGGCCTCGCTGGGACGGAAAGTCTTCTTTTGGTAAATCGGCTGCATCGGCTGAGGAAAGGCTGTAACCTTGCCCGGCAGTTTAATTGCCTAGGCAATTACTGTCAAGGCAACCACTGCGCGGCCGCCCGCGGCGCCGATCACTGCGGGCATCGTGCTTGCGCCCCGCGCCCCCGGTTTGCCTCAGGTGGAGGTTAAACCGGGACTCGACCGGATTTCAGGCCGCCTTGCGGCCGAAGCTGCTGAAGAGCGCCGAAAGCCGCCCGCCGGTTGCAGGTCGCGACGCCGGCTGCTCGCGCTGCGGCTGCGAGGACGGCTGCCCGGACGCCTCGTTGCGCTCGGCGTTACGGTGGTATTGCTGCTGTGCGCTGCGCTCGTCCTGATCGGGCCGGCGCGGCTCGTCGCGGCGATGTTCGGGGCGCCGGCCGGCGGATTTTCCGGCGCGCGGCTGCGCTGCAGGTTGCGGCGGGCGCGCTGAACGTTCGGGCCTGCGCTGCGCGTCGCGCCGCGGTTCGTTGCGGCGCTGCTGGCCGCGGCGCTGCTGCGGCTCGGGCTTTGCCGTGTGATACGCGTTCGAAACTTCGAAGCCGGCGACGACCTGCTGCTCGATTTTCTTTCCGATCAGCCGCTCGATGTCATGCAGCAGCGAACGGTCTTCGCCGGACACCAGCGACACCGCCTGGCCGGATTCGCCGGCGCGGCCGGTGCGGCCGATGCGGTGCACGTAATCTTCGGAGACGTTGGGCAGATCGTAGTTCACCACGTGCGGCAGCGATTCGATGTCGAGGCCGCGCGCGGCGATGTCGGTCGCGACCAGCACCTGCAGCTCGTTGTCCTTGAAGCGCTTGAGCGCGCGCGTGCGCTGCGGCTGGCTCTTGTTGCCGTGGATCGCGTCGGCCTCGATGCCGTCGCGCGAAAGCTGCTCGGCGAGGCGGTTGGCGCCGTGCTTGGTCTTGGTGAACACCAGCACCTGGTGCCAGTTGTGGGTCTTGACGAGGTGCGCGAGCAGCTCGCGCTTGCGGTCCTTGTCCACCGGGTGGACCAGCTGCGAGATCAGCTCCACCGGCATGTTGCGCCGCGCGACTTCGACTGTCGCCGGATCGTGCATGAACGTGGTCGAGAGTTTCCTGACTTCGTCGGGAAACGTCGCCGAGAACAGCAGATTCTGCCGCTTCGCCGGCAGCAGCGCGAGGATGCGGCGGATGTCGTGGATGAAGCCCATGTCGAGCATGCGGTCGGCTTCGTCGAGCACCAGGATCTCGACGTGGCGAAGATCGATCGTCTTCTGCTGCACGTGATCGAGCAGGCGACCGGGCGTCGCGACGACGATATCCACGCCGCGGCGCAGTTCCGCCGCCTGCGGCGTGAAACCCACGCCGCCGTAGACGACCGTCGAGCGCAGCTTGAGGTGTTTGCCGTAGGTGCGCACGCTCTCCTGCACCTGCGCCGCGAGCTCGCGCGTGGGCACGAGGATCAGCGCGCGCACCGGATGCCGCGCGGGCGAATGGCTGGCGCTGGCGCCGGCCGACAGCAACTGCAGCATCGGCAGCGTGAAACCGGCGGTCTTGCCGGTGCCGGTCTGCGCGGCGCCGAGCAGATCGCGCCCGGCGAGCACGACCGGAATCGCCTGCGCCTGGATCGGGGTGGGTTGGGTGTAGCCCTGCTCGGCAACAGCGCGGAGCAGCTCGGCCGACAGGCCGAGATTTTCGAATGACGTAGTAATAAGAATCTCCTGAAATCGGCCTGGGAAGGACAAGCCTTCCATACCGGTTCAGGCAGATGCAATGCTTGGAAAAATTCGGGAACCTGGGAGGAACCGCGAAGAGGCTGGGACGCTAACCGGATGACGCGAAACGCAAACCTTGGGGCGCATTATACACACTTCGCCCGTGCCCACCCGGATTACTTCGCCGGCGCGAACTTCCGTGCCGCCGACTTGGAAACGGCTGCAAAATGAGTTGGCAAGACCTTGCACGGACGATAAACCCGTCCGTGCGGATCGCCGATTGCATGCGGATGATGAATCTATCCACATGCAATCGGCGATCTTGTATAGAACCCAATGCGTCCCTCGCTTTTACCCATAACCGTGATTTCTGTGCGGATGCTTCTTATCCGTACAGAAATCACGGTTGGCGCGCGTAGCGCGCAAGGTTTTGGCAATACCGGCACGAACGAAAAAATCCGTTTCCCTCATTTTGAAACGGACTCTTACCGGCTCAACCTGTTCCTCCCGGCGCGCTTCGCCCGGTAGAGCGCCTCGTCAGCGGAGCGGATGACGAGGGCGGGAACGGGATCCCGGTCGCTGCGCTCCGCCGCGCCGATGCTCACGGTCACCGAAAGCGTGTTATCGGGCGGGTGCGTGGCGCGCAGTTTCGTTCCGGTCTCCGGATCCTTCGGCCGGTCCGCTTTGCGCACCGCCATTCTGTAGGTCTCGATATCCCGGCGCAGCTTCTCCAGGTGCGAAATGGCTTCGCCCAGCGTTCGCCCGGGAAACAGCACCGCGAATTCTTCGCCGCCGTAACGGTAGGCCGTGCCGCCGCCTTCGATCCCGGCGAGGCGCGCGGCCACCAGCTTCAGGACCTGGTCGCCGATGTCATGGCCGTGGGTGTCGTTGAACTGCTTGAAATGGTCCACGTCCACCATCGCGATCGCGTACACCGGTCCCAGTCCCCTGAGGCGCTCCTCCAGCGAGCGGCGGCTGGGCAGACTCGTCAGCTCGTCGCGAAACGCGAGGCGGTGGGATTCCTGCAGCACCGATACCAGGAGAATCATCCCCGCCGCCGACATGAAGGCGCCGAACGCGCCCGGCGAGACCACCCACTCGCAGGCGATGAAGAACGCCGCCAGCGCGCCCGCGAGACCGGTTTCGAGCGGCCGCAGTTGCGTCGACGGGGATTTCGGCCACGCGCTCGCCACTGCGGCGATGAATGCCGCGGCGAACATCAACCGGCCGGCCAGTGGCGTCGGCGGCGCTCTGAGCAGCCAGTGATCGAGCACGTCGCGCCACACCGTGCCCGAGAGGTCGCTTCGGCCGGCGCTTGCGATCCAGGCGACCGACAGGAGTTCCGCGGCGGCGAGCATGAGCCAGCGGTAGTTGTGGTGCTGCGAGACGCCGCGCTCGGGGAGAACCAGAGCGAGCAGAATGTTCGCCGGCACGAGGACGGCGAGCGCGGTGAACACCGCCCGCGCGACGAAGCTTTCGACTCCTACCCAGTCGAGCACGAGACTGTAGCCGGCGTAGGCGGCGAACAGCGACGCCAGCGCGACGAACGCGCGGCCGCGGTTGAACCACACGCTGATCGCCGCGCCCAGCAGCAGCACGACGTAGGGTCCGAGCCGCGTGAGGCCGGAGAGGGAGGGCGGCAGCGCCGGCCCGGCCGCGACGGCGAGCGCAGCGACGAGGAGGATCGCGGCCGGCGCGAATACCGGTCGCAGGGCACGGGGCAGGTTCGAGATCAATGTCGTGAGGCGCTAATCCGGTCCTTGTGCCTGAGCGGTCGCGCGTGCTCGCCGACCTTTCAGGAATTCCCTGAGAACTATAGCAGTATGGCCAATTTGCCCGGATTCGATCATCTTGTCCGGCGCGCCCTGGCCGACGATCCGGCCGCCGGCTTCGCCGCCCTCGGGGCCGAGGTCGATGATCCAGTCGGCGTCGGCGATGATGTCGAGGTTGTGCTCGATCACGACGACGGTGTTGCCGGCATCGACGAGGCGATGAAGGACATGGATGAGCTTCTCGACGTCGGCCATGTGCAGGCCGACGGTGGGTTCGTCGAGGACGTAGAGGGTGTGAACCCCGCCCCTCACCCCGGCCCTCTCCCCTTGAGGGGAAAGGGGATCGGACATCGCCGGAGCCGCCCCGCTTTTCCCCTCTCCTCCCGCTGAGGGGAGAGGGCCGGGGTGAGGGGTGCGCACCTTCGCGAGTTCCGTCACCAGCTTGATCCGCTGCGCCTCGCCACCGGAGAGGGTGGGGCTCTGCTGGCCGAGGCTGAGGTAGCCCAGGCCCACGTCCTGCAGCAACCGCAGCGCGTGGTGAGTCGAGGCATGGGCGGCGAAGAACTCCACCGCCTCGTCCACGCTCATCGTCAGCACTTCGCCGATTGTTTTTCCCTTCCAGAGAACCGACAGCGTTTCTGCGTTGAAACGCGCGCCGCCGCAGACATCGCACAGCACTTTCACGTCGGGCAGGAAGCTCATTTCGATCTTCTTGATGCCCTGGCCTTCGCAGGACTCGCAGCGCCCGCCCTTGGTGTTGAAGGAAAAGCGGCTCGCGCTCCAGCCGCGCATGCGCGCCTCCGCGGTGTCGGCGAACAGGCGCCGGATCGCGTCCCAGAAGCCGACGTAGGTCGCGGGGCAGGACCGCGGCGTCTTGCCGATCGGCGTCTGGTCCACTTCGAGCACGCGGTCGATCGATTCCTGGCCGTGGATCTCGCGGCAGCCGCTGAGGGATTGCGCAGCCCTTCCGGTTTTCGGTTGGGGAGGGGGTACGGGGGCATAGGGTGCGGGAGACGCGTCTCCCGCGGCCCTGGGGTAGGGTTCCCCCGTACGTGTGTTGCGCCTGCCCGCCGTCAGGCGGAGTAGGTTTGTGTACAGCACATCGCGGGCGAGCGTGGATTTGCCCGAGCCGGAAACGCCGGTGACGACGGAAAGTCTCGCCAGCGGCAGGCGTACGTCGATGCTCTTCAGGTTGTGCAGGCCCGCGCCGGTGATCTCGATCGACGGAGTGTTGCGGTCGACCGCGCGGCGCGGATGCAGCGGATGCTCGAGCGGATGGGCAAGAAACCGCCCGGTCACCGAGTCGGGCTGGCGCATCAGTTCCTCGGCGCTGCCTTGCGCGATCACGCGCCCGCCCTCTTTGCCCGCGCCCGGGCCGAGGTCCACCACGTGCGCGGCGCGGCGGATGGTGTCCTCGTCGTGCTCGACGACGATGAGCGTGTTGCCCTTCGCCCGCAGCTTCTCCAGCGTGTCGAGGAGAATGCGGTTGTCGCGCGGATGCAGGCCGATGGTCGGCTCATCGAGGATGTAGCAGACGCCGCGCAGGTTGGAACCGAGCTGCGAAGCAAGCCGGATCCTCTGTGCCTCGCCGCCGGAGAGCGTCGGCGCCGAGCGGTCGAGCGACAAGTACGACAGGCCGACTTCGCTCAGAAACGCAAGGCGCGATTTCAGCTCGGCGACGATGTCGCGCGCGATCTCGGCTTCGCGTCCGGCGAGCTTCAGGTCGCGGAAGATCGCTTCGATCTTGGCGACGGGCAGCGCGGTGAGCGCGGAGATCGAGCGGTTCAGGAAGCGCACCGCCAGCGCCTCGCGGTTGAGGCGCTGGCCGTCGCAGGCCGGGCAGGGCTCTTCCTCGCCTTCGAGCCACTCGTTCCACCAGATCTCCTCGCCGCTCTGCTCCTCATCGAAGCCGGAGAGCTTCAGGCCGGTGCCGTAGCAGTCCCCGCACCAGCCGTGCCTGGAGTTGAACGAGAACAGCCGCGGGTCGAGCTCGGCGAAGCTCTTGCCGCAGGACGGGCAGGCGCGCTTGGTCGAGAAGACGTGCAGGGGAAGCGCAAGCTCGATATTCCGTTCGCCCTGAGCTTGTCGAACGGCGGACGGATTGCGCGCCGATCGTGCTTCGACCGGCTCAGCACGAACGGACGTTCTTGCGGCTGCGTACGCTTGCGCGAGCCGATCGAGACCGCCGAGAATGTGCACAACGCCTTTTCCGTGCCCGAGCGCAACGGCGAGCGCTTGGCGCAGCGCCGCTTCGTTCTCCGGCGCGACGCGCAGGTCGGCGACCGGCAATTCGATGTTGTGCTCGCGGAAGCGATCCAGGCGCGGCCATTTGTCCGTGGGCAGAAATTCGCCGTCCACGCGCAAATGCGTGCAGCCCTTCCCCCGCGCCCATTTCGCCAGATCGGCGTAGTAGCCCTTGCGGTTGACGACCAGCGGGGCGAGCAGGCCGATGCGCTCGCCGCGGTAGTCGCCCAGCAGGCGCGCGGCGATCGCGTCCTCGCTCTGCGGCTGGATCGGCACGTTGCAGTCGGGGCAGTGCTGGAGCCCGAGCTTGACGTAGAGCAAGCGCAGGAAGTGATAGATCTCGGTGAGCGTCGCCACGGTGCTTTTCCTGCCGCCGCGGCTGGTGCGCTGCTCGATCGCGACCGTGGGCGGGATGCCGAAGATCGCATCCACGTCGGGTTTGGAGGCCGGCTGCACGAACTGGCGCGCGTAGGCGTTGAGCGATTCCAGATATCGCCGCTGGCCTTCGGCGAAAATGATGTCGAACGCCAGCGTCGATTTTCCCGAGCCCGATACCCCGGTCACCACGGTGAACTGGTTGCGCGGAATTTCGAGGTCGCTGATCCGCAGATTGTGCTCGCGGGCGTTGTGTATGCGGATACACGCGTCGGAGGGCGGAGCAGGGGCACCGTTCGCGGGGATGCGACCCTGGAGGCGCGTGCCCGCCGACAGCGCGGCGCCTGAAGCCTGGAGAGTAGAGTCGGAGGCGGCGCCGTCGAGCGGCCGGCGCAGCACGGCCTGGAACGGACGCCCCGGCTCGCGTGCCGACGGTGCACCGGGCCCCACTGCCGCCTCGTACTCCCTCAGCGCCTTGCCGGTGTGCGAACTTGCGTGCTGCGCGACTTCGGCCGGCGTGCCCGTGCACACGATCTCCCCGCCGGCGTCGCCGCCTTCCGGCCCGAGGTCGATGATCCAGTCGGAGGCGCGGATCACGTCGAGGTTGTGCTCGATGACGGCAAGCGAATGCCCCGCTGCGATCAGCCGGCGGAACGCGCGCAGCAGCCTGGCGATGTCGTCGAAGTGCAGGCCGGTGGTGGGCTCGTCGAAGAGGAAAAGCTTGCCTCTGGCACCGTCATTCCCGCGAAGCCTGTCCCCGAATGAATTAGTCGGGGAGCGGGAATCCAGAGTCTGTCCACGTCGCCGGGCCCCCGCTCCCTGCTTACGACACGCGGGGACAGGTTTCGCGGGGGCGGCGGATGAAGCGTCGACCAGATGCCCGGCCAGCTTCAGCCGCTGCGCCTCGCCGCCGGAGAGCGTCGGGACGGGCTGGCCGAGGCGCAGGTATTCGAGGCCGACGTCGGCCAAGGGTGCGAGCGCCTGCTGCACCCGGGCGTGTTCGGAGAAAAATGCGAGCGCCTCGCTGACGGTGAGCTCGAGCACGTCGGCGATGGACTTGCCCGCCGCCGAAGGGCTCGTGCCTGCCACCGAAGGGCTCGTGCCTGCCACCGAAGGGCTCGTGCCATGGACGGTGACTTCGAGCACCTCGGCGCGGAAGCGCCTGCCGTTGCAATCGGGGCAGCGCAGGTAGACGTCGGAGAGGAACTGCATCTCGACGTGCTCGAAGCCGTTGCCGCCGCAGGCCGGGCAGCGGCCGTTGCCGGAGTTGAAGCTGAAGGTGCCGGCGGTGTACTTGCGCTCTTTCGCGAGCGGCTCTGTTGCGTAGATGTTGCGGATCGCATCCCAGGCGCCGACGTAGCTCGCGGGATTCGATCGTGTCGTGCGGCCGATCGGCGTCTGGTCCACCATCACCACGTCGTCGATCATCCCCGCGCCCTTGAGCATGCGGTGGGCACCCGGCGCCTCGGTCGGCTTGCCCTTCGCCTTGCGCAGCGCGGCGTAGAGCACATCCTGCACCAGCGTCGATTTTCCCGAGCCCGAGACGCCGGTGATGCAGACAAGTTTCTGCAGCGGGATGCCGACGTCGATGTTCTTCAGGTTGTGCTCGGCGGCGCCGAGGAGTTCGATTTTTTTCGTCGTTCCCGCGGAAGCGGGAACCCCGTGTCGTTCAACGCCACTGGACCCCCGCTTTCGCGGGGGTGACGAATCGAAGGTGTCGGCGCGTTTTCTGCCGGAGAGATATTCCGCGGTGAGGGTGTTCGCGGACTTGAGCTCCTCGGGGGTGCCGAAGAACACGATCTCGCCGCCGCGCTCGCCCGGCCCAGGGCCCATGTCGAGGATGCGGTCGGCGTGGAGCATGATCTGCGGATCGTGCTCGACCACGACGAGCGAGTTGCCGGCGTCGCGCAGGCGCTGCATCACGCCGATCACGCGGCCCATGTCGCGCGGGTGCAGGCCGATCGAGGGCTCGTCGAGCACGAACAGCGTGTTGACGAGCGAGGTGCCGAGCGCGGTGGTGAGATTGATGCGCTGCACCTCGCCGCCGGAGAGCGTGCGCGACTGGCGGTCGAGCGTGAGATAGCCCAGGCCGACTTCCTCGAGATAGCGCAGCCGCGCGCGGATCTCCGCGAGGAGAAGATCGGTCGCTTCGTCCAGCGGTGCCGGGAGATGCAGTTGCTCGAAGAAAGCGCGCGTGCGCACGATCGGCAACCGCATCAGATCGTGCAGCGTGAGGCCGGGCAGCGCGCGCAGGGTTTCGTCGCCGAACTTCAGGCCGTGCGGCTTGAATCGCCGCCCGGGCGGCAACGTGCGATCGGCATCCTCCTTGGTGCCGACGCGCCAGAGCAGCGCATCCAGCTTCAGGCGCGCGCCGTCGCAGGTCGTGCAGGGCGTATAGGCGCGGTAGCGCGACAGCAGCACGCGCACGTGCATCTTGTACGCCTTGGTCTCGAGCCACCTGAAAAAGCGCGCGACGCCGTACCAGATGCCCGGCCAGGATTTTTTCCAGCTCACCCACTCGGGCTCGCCTTCGAGCACCCACTCGCGCTGCTTCGCGGTGAGATCGCGGAACGGCACGTCGAGCGGAATGCCGCGCTTCTTCGCGTATTTCTCGAGGTCGTCCTGGCACTCGTGCCACGCGGGCGACTGCCAGGTCCGGATCGCGCCCTCGCGCAACGTCTTGGTTTCGTCCGGGACGATGAGGCCGTAGTCGATGCCGATCACGCGCCCGAAGCCGCGGCAGGTGTCGCAGGCGCCGAGCGGCGAGTTGAACGAGAACAGGCTCGGCGTCGGCTCCGAGTAGTGGATGTCGCAGTCGGGGCAGTGGAGGTCGGAAGAGAAGCGCCATACAGCCCCCTCTCCCTGTCCCTCTCCCCCGCGAGCGGGGGAGAGGGAACCCTTAACGTCCCCTCTCCCGCCCTGAGGGGAGAGGGCTGGGGAGAGAGGCGGACCGTCGCCGTCCACCACATACACGTTTACCTTTCCCTGCCCGATTCTCAGCGCCGCCTCGATGCCCTCGATCACGCGCGTCTTTTCCGCGGATGAAAACCGCAGCCGGTCCTGCACCACCTCCAATACGGTCTTGCTGCGCGCGTGGATGCGGTCGTAACCCTGCGCTTTCAGCAGCGCCTGGATTTCCTCTTCGCTGAAGTTCTTCGGGATCGTTACCGGAAAGGTGATGACGAGGCGCGGATCGCCGGCGGCGCTGGCGCGCGCGGCGAGCTGCTCGTATACGGAGGCCGGCGTGTCGCGGCGCACCGGTTTGCCGCAGCGGCGGCAGAAGAGCTGTCCTGCGCGCGCGAACAGCAGCTTCAGGTGGTCGTTCAGCTCGGTCATCGTGCCGACGGTGGAGCGCGAGGTGCGCACCGGATTGGTCTGGTCGATGGCGATCGCCGGCGGGATGCCGTCGATGCGATCGACCTGCGGCTTGTCCATGCGGTCGAGGAACTGGCGCGCGTACGGACTGAAGGTCTCGACGTAGCGCCGCTGCCCTTCGGCGTAAAGCGTGTCGAAGACAAGCGAGCTCTTCCCCGAACCGGATACGCCGGTGACCACCACCAGCTCGCCGGTGGGGATGGCGAGGGTGAGGTTCTTGAGGTTGTTCTGGCGCGCGCCGTGGATGACGATGGCGTCCAAGCGGGATTCGGGTGTGTTCATTGCGGTGAGGTCCTGCGGATCCGGCGCGGCTCCCGGCCCCGCGCCCTTTTGGAGAGGCGATATTGTATCGGCGCCAGGTGCGGCGCGCTCGGCGGATATGCCTAACTTCTATTTATCCTGCACATTTTGTTCGGATAACAAGGTGCTGTTGGGATAACAAAGCGTCGTTGTGATAACAAGAATTATCTGGACACAATCGGGCAATGGGATAAGCGCTTGTCATACTGCTTTCACTTTGCCCATTTTGCCACCTGGAACAAGTGTCTGTTTTGGGTCGAGAGCAGGCATTTGCGAACAGCTGCTTTCGGACGAAAGGAGACGGTGGAGTATTTCTTCGAAAGCGGACACTTGCGAACAGCTTATTGATACAACGCTGGGAATTGTTTGCGTAACTGTTGCAGCTTGGGCATGTCGTACATGACGATATAGGGCTGACGAGGATGCAATGCCAGATAGTTCTGGTGATGTTCTTCGGCTGTATAGAACTCTCGTAGCGGCACGACTTGCGTAACGATCTGTGCAGAAAAAGTGCCCGCGGCGGAGAGCTGCTGAATATAGCTTTGCGCAGTCTTCTGTTGTTCGGCGCTGGAGTAAAAAATTGCGGAGCGGTATTGGCTGCCGACATCCGGGCCCTGGCGGTTGAGCTGGGTCGGATCGTGCGCTACGCTGAAAAATACTTGCAGCAGTTGCCGATACGACACCTGCGCGGGATTGAAACGAACCCGCACGGCTTCGGCATGTCCAGTGTTGCCGTTACTGACTTGCTCGTAATGAGCTGTGGCCGCATCGCCACCAGCATAGCCGGACACTACGTCAGACACGCCTTTGACGTGCTTGAACACCACATCCACGCCCCAAAAACAGCCACCGGCGAAGATGGCCGTTACGGTGACCATTGCGGCGTCGGTCGGTTTCTTCGGCGGTGCGTCGGCAGCGAAGCTGATGCTGCTGAGCAGCAGTAACGTAGTCGTAATCAGACGAATTAAGTCCGGTTTTATTTTCACGTCCGCAGCTCCGGCAGCTTGTCGCCGCGGGGCACGAATTTCAGCGCGACGCCGTTGTTGCAGTAGCGCTTGCCGGTCGGCTGTGGGCCGTCATCGAAGACATGGCCCTGATGCCCGCCGCAACGAGCGCAGTGGTATTCCGTGCGTGGATAAAGGATTTTGAAATCGGTCTTGGTGCCGACGGCTTCTGGCAATGGCTGCCAGAAACTCGGCCAGCCGGTGCCGCTCTCGTATTTCTTTGTACTGTCAAACAAGGGAAGATAGCATGCGGCGCAGACGAAGCTTCCGTCGCGTTTCTCCCGGTTCAAGGGGCTTGTGCCTGCGCGTTCCGTATCTTCCTCGAACAACACGCGATAAGCGGTGGGCGGCAGAAGGGAAGCCCACTCGGCTTTTGATTTATGCAACAGCGAGCCGGCACCGTCCTTCGCCCAGGCAGAGCTTGCGTTGGTCAATGGCAGGGCTGATAAGCCGAACAGCCATTTCAGTGATTGGCGGCGATCCATGACATTCTCCAGAAAATCATATCCCTGACATTAGTACATAAGTCACGTCGCTGGCGCCGGTCCCGATGCAGACGGGTGGACAGGCCGGCTGCCCTGCCTCGGCAACGATGCGTTTGGCGCGCTGTGACAGGTAATTCGTCGGGAAGCGGCGAATAGTTACACGCTCGGGCACAATCGGTAGCCAGCAGCCCCAAGTCCTTGACCGCTCGCCGGTGGTAGAGTCGAATTCCGTACGGAGGCCAAAATGTCTGGTATGAAACTCCTCAGAGTGTTCGTTATCGTCGTGCTGCTTATTTCCGGATATCGCGCCTACGGCGCAGATCCGAGTTCTACTCCAGGCAAGTCCATGAATATGGATGAACCCATGCCAATCAAGATGGCGAAGCCCGGGATGAAGAAAGGCGATGTGAAGAAGGCAGCCAAGAAGAAAGAGGGCGAGATGAAGGCGATAATGGATAAGGAATCGGCGGGCAGGGAGAAGAAGTAATGTGCCAGAGGTATTCTTCGAGCCGGTAAGCAAAGGTTGGCGATAGTGATAGTAAGAGGGCGCGCAGACCACCGGCCTGCGCCCCAGCGTCATTTACGATTTGCGCCGACTCAGACTCCGGCTTACTTCATCATTTCGTCCTTCTTCATCCCGTCCTTGCCCATCGCATCCTTCTTCATCCCGTCCTTGGCCATGGTATCTTTTTTCATCGCGTCTTTCTTCGTGCCGTCCTTCTTCATACCATCTTTCTTCATGGCATCCTTCTTCATGCCATCGCCGGCCATGGCGTCTTTCTTCATTGCATCTTGCGCGAATGCGCTGCCGCCGGTGAGCAGCAAACAGACGGAAAGCGAAACTGCGATGATCTTGCTCATCGTGAACTCCTTGGTAGTTGAGTGAGTGGCAGTGATGCCGGTTATTCAGGGCAGCTGAGTTGTCCTCAGCTGCCGCCGAACCAGTTGTACCCCTGGTCTTCCCAATAGCCGCCGGGGTAAGTGTTGGTGACGAAAATCGCCTGGATGTGCTTCGGATTCTTGTAGCCGAGCTTGGTCGGCATGCGCAGCTTCATCGGGAAGCCGTAGCGCGGCGGCAGCGGCTGGCCGTCGTAGCTGAGGGCGAGCAGCGTCTGCGGGTGCAGCGCGGAGGGCATGTCGATGCTGGTGTAATAGTCGTCGCTGCACTTGAAGCCGACGTACCTGGCGCTGGTGTCCGCGCCGACGCGGGAGAGGAAGCTGGTGAAGTTCACGCCGCCCCACTTGCCGATGGCGCTCCAGCCCTCGACGCAGATGTGGCGCGTGACCTGATCGGTCTGCGGCAGCGCCTGCAGTTCGGCCAGCGTCCAGGCGTGCTTGTCGGCCACCAAGCCGGTGATCTCGAGCCGGTAGCTGTTCGCATTGACCTGCCGTATCTCGTCTTCGCCGTAGTAGGCGTTGAACGGGAACGGCCGCGTGATCATCGACTCTGGGTAGGTCGGCGCGAGCCGGTTGGGATCGAACAGCCAGCCCTGCACTTTGTCATTGAAGCGCGAGACCGTCATCAGCGCGCGCTCGGCACTGTCCTCGTCAACGATCGCACAGCCGGTCAAGAGCGACAGGCCGCCGAGCGTGAGCGAGCGCCGCAGGAACAGGCGGCGCGATGGCTGCTCGATGCGGCGCAGCGCTTCTTTCAGCACGGCGTCGCCGTCGATTGCGGTCAGTCGGGAGGATTTCCTGATCATGAGAGCAACTCCTTAACGGCCGCGGATCATGGCCAGCAATGTGCGCGGCACCAGCGCAACCATCGCCAGGTGCACCATGACGAAGGCGACCAGCGCGGCCATGGCGAAGAAATGCACGCGGCGTGCCGTCTCGTAGCCGCCCAGCAACTCGCGCAGCCACGGGAACTGCACCGACTTCCACAGCACCAGGCCCGAGAGCACCAGCAGCACCGCGTCGGCCATCACGAACAGATAGGCCGCGCGCTGCACTGCGTTGTAGTGGCGCAGGTCGGCGTGCGAGAGCCGTCCGCGCAGTGCGGCGAGCAGATCGGCGACGATGGCGCGCGGCGACAGCGGGAAGAACTTTCGCAGCAGACGCCCGCTGCCGGCGTTGCACAGCAGGTACACCAGGCCGTTGGCGGCGAGCAGCCACATCGCCGCGAAGTGCCATAGAATTGCGCCGCCGAGCCATCCGCCCAGCGTGATTCCCTTGGGTATCGTGAAATCGAAGAACGGCGCTGCGTCGTAGATGCGCCAGCCGCTCATCGCGAGAATCACCACCGCGAGCGCATTGAGCCAGTGCGTCGCGCGCAACCAGACCGGGTGGATGGGCCGGGTATCGTCAGTCATGGGAGCGGCCTCGCCGGGGAAATCAAGAACCCGCGCACTGCCGTGCGCTCACCGCCTGCAGCACGCTGCCGGTGCGCTCGTCCTGCACAAAAGCGATTACCTCCAGCCGTGCGCGGCTCCAAGCAGCCGGCAGCGTGATATCGCGCTGCACCCGCGCCGCGCCGCCGCTCAGGCGGACCGGCCCGATCCATTCGCGCACCACATGATCGTGCGCGAGCGTCGCTCCGCTGTTCTCGCCGCGCGCCACTTTCGACACCAGGCCGCTCTCGGCGAGCGCCAGGTACAGCGCGGCCGGATCGGTCCCGGCTTGCGCCGTCGCCTCGGCGTCGAGCGCCAGCGCGCCGTTCGGCGCGATGCTCGCCTGCACGTGGATGGCAGCCGCGGCCGGCCGGGCATTCTGTTGCCGCACCTCGTCCCGCAGCGCACCCTGCCATGATCGATGCTCGGTACCGCTGACGAAGAACTGGGGTGTATAGACGGTCTTGCGCTGGTTGGCGCGCACCAGCCAGCTCTGGCGTTCCGCGAAGGCGGCTTGCGCGTACCGATCCTTCCAGCCGATGTAGTCCCAATAGCCCACGTGCAGCGCCAGCGGAACCACTTCGGCCGCAGGATCCAGCGCCTGCCGCAGGCGGCTCAACTGTTGGTCGGCCGGCGGACAACTGGAGCAGCCCTCGGAGGTGTAGAGCTCGACCAGCGCGGCCGTCTTCGGCCCGCTGCGCGCGTCGCAGGCCGCAAAGCCTGCAGCAGGCAGAACAGCCGATGAGACGGCGACGAGGGTGCGGATGGCGAAGCTGCAAGAAATCATGAGCAAGGCACCTTTCAGGCGGAGGAACAGGCCGCACAAGCGCAACGGGAACGATGCATTTGGCGCGGTCTTGGAGGTAGTTCGTCGGGAAGCGGCAAATAGTTACACGCTCGGGCACAATTCGTAGCCGGCAGCCGATGGGCGGGGATCGGTATTATTTTTGCGCGGCTGTAACCAAAGGCTTCAATGTAACGAATGGAAGAAACAGGCCGGACGAACGCGGGCGAGGAGCGACTCAGACAACTGCTGATTCGCGGACTCGCGGGCGACGCGCCGGCCTATCATGCGTTTCTGCAGGAACTGAGCCGGCACCTGCGGGCCTTCCTGAGGAAGCGTCTCGCTCGCTTGCCGGACGAGGTGGAGGATCTGGTGCAGGAATCGCTGCTGGCCATACACAACCAACGCCATACCTACGACGCCGGGTTGCCGTTGACGGCGTGGGTCCATGCGATCGCGAAGTACAAGTTCATCGATCTGTTGCGCCGGCGCGCTAAACATGACTTGCTCACCGATCCGCTGGACGACGAATTCGATCTTGCGTCCTCCGAAGATGCCGAGGCTGCCGAAGCGCACCGCGATCTCCGCAAGTTGCTCGAGCAGCTGCCCGACCGGCAGCGCCTGCCCATCGTCCATACGAAGCTGGAGGGATTGTCGGTTGCGGAAGCTGCGCGGGTCACGGGAATGTCGGAATCGGCCATCAAGGTTGGCGTGCACCGCGGGCTGAAAGCGCTTGCGGCGATGATCAGGGGCGATGCATGAGAACCGACGATCTGGTGGCCATGCTGGCGACCGGTGTCGATGCGGTGGAGCCGGGCGCAGCCGTTCGCCGCTATGCGATCGCCCTTGGCTGGGGGGCGCTCGGCGCGGCGGCGCTGATGGCCGTCCTGCTCCACGTGCGTGATGACCTTGCCGCTGCGGACCTGCTGCCGATGTTCTGGGTCAAGCTCGCGTTTGTCGCCTGCCTTGCGGCGGCGAGTTTGGCAGCGGTCCTGCGCCTGTCGCAACCGGGCCTGCGGCTCGCCTGGGTGCCGGGCGCACTGGCGGCGCCGGTGCTGGCAATGTGGCTGCTGGCGGCGTCCGTGCTGATGCGCGCCGATCCGCTTCAGCGAGCGCCGCTCTTTTTCGGCGAAACGTGGGCTTCGTGCCCGTTCCTGATCGCGCTGCTGTCCGCGCCGGTGTTCGTCGGGTTGCTGTGGGCGATGCGGGGGCTTGCGCCGACGCGCCTCGCGCTTGCGGGCGCGGCCGCGGGGTTTTTATCGGGGGCGATCGGCGCGCTGGTGTATTGCCTGCACTGTCCGGAAATGGCAGCGCCATTCGTCGGCTTTTGGTACCTGGCCGGAATGCTGATCCCGACCGCAGTCGGCGCCTTGCTCGGTCCGCGCCTGTTGCGCTGGTAGCTTTGAGCCTGGGCACGCACGACTGGTCTTCCGCAAAAGCTCCCGGCTCTCGCCGCTGTCAGCTTTGGAGCGCTTACTGGAGAAGTCATGAACAATGCGAAACTTGCGGGAATCCGTGCCTGCGTGTTCGACGCCTACGGCACGCTTTTCGATTACGCCTCCGCGGCGGAGCAATGCCGCGATGCTCTGGGAGAGAATGCCGGGCCGCTTACCCTGCTGTGGCGCAGAAAGCAGCTCGAGTACACCTGGCTGCGCACGCTGCAGGGCGCGCATGCCGATTTCTGGCAGGTCACCGGCGACGCGCTGGATTTCGCCATGGACGCGCTGATGATCCGCGACTCGACCCTCCGCGAGCGGCTGATGAATCTGTACCTGACGCTCTCGTCGTTCCCCGAGGTGGCGCAGATGCTGGCTCGCTTGAAGGCCGCGGGACTCAAGACGGCCATTCTGTCGAACGGAACTCCGGCGATGCTCGACGCGGCGGTCAAGAACGCCGGCATCGGGCATCTTCTCGACGAAATTCTGTCGGTCGAAGAGGTGCGCGTCTTCAAAACACATCCCAGGGTGTATCAGCTTGCGGTCGATCGCCTCGGCGTCGGCCGCGCGGAAATCGCGTTTCAGTCGTCCAACGGCTGGGATGCCTACGCCGCTTCGGCCTTCGGCATGCGCGTCGTTTGGTGCAATCGCTACGGCCAGCAGCCCGAGCGCCTTCCTGGTGAGCCCGACTTCGAGATCAGATCCCTCGCGGAATTGCCGGCGCTGGTTGGCGCCTAGACAGTTCTGTCAATAAAGGTTTGGCGTTCCCAACGGAAACGACAGCCTTTATATTAGGCCTCCGACGGCCGATATCCGGGATAGCCCTAACTGCCTAGACAGCGTCTTAGCTACGACGTTGCGCAGCTACGACTTTTGCGTTTCTCGGCTGGCCGCAGTCGAAAGCGGACGTCGAATGTATTCCAAATTCGTTAGCCATTCTTATGAATGATCGATAAAACAAACGTAGGGAAAACGTAGGACCTACACGAGCTTTCCCGACGTTTGGCGAGTCTGGGCGGGACGTAAAACAACAAGTTAGACGACGAACTTCAACGCGCGAGCCGATGATTGTGATGGCTTACAGGCTTCGGTAATATCCGGTCTTCGCGGAGAGTTCGAAGGTCCGATGATGAATGCGCCGGCCATAGACGATTTCAGCGCCGCGGAGCGGCAGCAGGTCGACGCGCTGCTGCTCGATCGCTTCGGCCGCGCGGTGCTCGTCGAAGCCGCCGACAGCGAGTTGCGCCTCGATCCGTCGATACCGGTGCTGACCTCCTGCCCGACGCTCTATTTCAGCCAGCACGACTGTCATTTCCTGTTGTTCAAGGTCGGCGAGCGCCGCTACCGCTGCCAGTTCTTCTACACCGAGGACGAGCTCTACGGCGCCGGCGCAACCGAGTTCGACGATCTGCAGCGGTGCCTGACGGCGCTGCTGCGCGCCCAGGCCGACCTGGAGAAGGAGCGCAAGGGCGTGCGTTCCGGCCTGACCGGCGACCAGATCGAGGGCTAGAAGGCTGGCCGGGTTTCTCCTGCGTTCAACGCTCCGCCGCCGACCGCACTGGGCCGGTCGGTCATGAAACGGCGCGGTAGTACAGATTCTGCGGGTGATTTGCCTGCGCAAAAAAGAACCAGCGTTCTGCAATCAATCCGGCGTACTGCATCAGGAATGCGGAAAAAAGCAACGTCTGCGACGCGAACACGACCCCGGCGGCGAGCAGCGCCAGCGGCACCGGGAAGGCGAATGCGAGGAACAACCACTTCACCGAGCGCACCAGCGCGGCCGACCGGCCATGGAAGAATTCGCGCGTGTTGAACGAGCCGCCCAGAAAGCCCGCCGATTTCTGCACGATACGCGGATGGCGAACGCCGATCGCGGTCGCGAGATTCGACTTCGGTCTCAGCCGCGCGTTGCGAACCAGCGAGGCGACGCGGGCGGCAGCCGCCAGCGCCGTGATCACCACCGTCCAGCCGCCGAAGAACCCGACCAGCCCGGGCGCCGCCACCGCGGCGTATGCCGTGGCGGCCAGAAATCCCGACGCGCCGCCGAGCAGCGTGTAATTGATCACCGTCAGAGGCGTGTGCCACTCCTGCAGGAAACGCAGGCAGGCGTAGATCATGCCGGTGCACAGAAATAGCGCGAAACACGTGATCGTCCCCAGCCCTCCGAGCAGCAGCGTGGCATCGACCGGGTAACCGCCGGGCAGCCTGAAGAACGGCGCCTGCCAGCCGGCGAAATGGGCGAGCCCGTAGAGCGCGACGAGGCCCGCGAGCGCCGGCAGCGCGATCACTTCCCGCGACAGCCACGAGGTGCGCCACTGCGCCGCCGAGCGCCAGGCGCGCAGCGGGCGTCCGAGGTGGAAAAACGACGCGAACAGGCCGAGGGCGAGGAATCCGAGCGCGAGCGCGCTGCCCGCGGCGTAGAACCCGGCGCCCTGCCTGGGCAACAGCCCGAACAGAGAATAGAGTTGCCCGGTGTAGAGCGCGAGGAACAATCCCTGGCCCGTGCCGATCAGGGTGGTGAGGAAGATCACCGAAAAGGCCGGCTTCATCGCCGCACTCGGCTCACCATGACGTCACGTCGTCGAGGAACGGCGACTTGAGCGGTGCCTTGGGCAGTTTGCCGTCGATCTTGAGCGGATTGTCCGCACGCTGCAGCTCGTCCTCGTGGATCGTGACCCCGGTCTTGCGCCGCGGCAGATAATGGTTGGCCGGATGCGTGCCCCATTCCGGCATCAGCGCATAGCCGCCGTTCTCGCGGATCGCGCGCGACACCTCCGAGTCCGGATCATTCACGTCGCCGAACAACCGCGCGCTGGTCGGGCACGCCATCACGCAGGCCGGCTTGCGGTCCGCCTCCGGCAGTGTCTTGTCGTAGATGCGATCGGCGCACAGCGTGCATTTCTTCATGACCTTCTCGCCCTCGTCGAGCTCGCGCGCGCCGTAGGGACAGGCCCAGGCGCAGTACTTGCAGCCGATGCACTTGTCGTAATCGACCAGCACGATGCCGTCTTCCTTGCGCTTGTAGGAGGCGCCGGTCGGGCACACCGGCACGCAGGGCGGATCCTCGCAGTGCAGGCAGGACTTCGGAAAATGCACCGTATCGACACGCGGAAATTCGCCGACCTCGTAGGTCTGGACGCGGTTGAAGAACGTGCCGGTCGGATCGGCATCGTACGGGCGCTGGTCGGTCATCGCGCCGGCGCTGCCCGAGGTGTTCCATTCCTTGCAGCTGGTCACGCAGGCGTGGCAGCCGACGCAGACGTTCAAGTCGATTACGAGCGCGAGCTGCGTCATGCCCCCCGCCCCTTGCGGCCCGCGAAATAGGCCAGGATGCCGCTGCGGTCGGGCTGGGTGCCCGGCAGCACGGGCATCGCCGCAATTTGCGGAAACGTCTCCGCAGGCTCGTCGGCCCCCGCCTTGTAAATCCGCACGCGCACGTCGTACCAGCCGGCCTGACCGGTGACCGGATCCGAGTTGGAGACGCGCTTTTCCCCGTCCGGCAGCTCATCGCTGATGAGGTGATTGAGCAGAAAACCCTTGCGCGATTCGTTCGCCTCGGGCGCGAGGTTCCATGCGCCGGCCGCCTTGCCGATCGCGTTCCACGTCCATACGGTGCCGGGCTCGACCGCCTCGGAGGTGAGCGCCATGCAGCGCACCTTCCCCCACTGCGACTCGACCCACACCCAGTCGCCGTCCCCGATGCCCTGCGCGCGCGCGGTCGCGGCGTTGACGTACAGGTGGTTGTGCGCGTGGATCTGGCGCAGCCAGGCGTTTTGCGAGTCCCAGGAGTGGTACATCGCCATCGGCCGCTGTGTCACTGCCGCGAGCGGGTATTTCTGCCGGTCGGTGACGCGCGCCTCGAGCGGTTCGTAGTAGAACGGCAGCGGATCGAGGTAAGTCTGGATGCGGCTCTTCAAATACTCCGGCGGGCGCTTGCCGGGGCGCCTGCCCTGCGCGGCGAGGCGGAATTTTTGCAGCACCTCCGAATAGACGTGGATCAGGATCGGATCGGTATAGCGGATCAGCCGCGTGCGCTGCGCCCAGTGCAGGTAACCCTTGTTCCAGTTGCGCATGTACTGGTAGGAGCGCGGCAGCTCGTGGCGGAAGAAACAGCCGTTGCGCGCATACATTTCCCACTGGTTCGGGTTGGGCTCGCCGTGCATGAAGCGCTCGCCGCCCTTGCCGCGCCAGCCGGCGAGAAAGCCGATCCCCGAGCCGGGCTCGGTCTCGTAGTTGATGATGAAGTCCGGGTAGTCGCGGAACTTGCGCGAGCCGTCCTGGTTCACGAACGCGGGCAGCTTCAGGCGCGCGCCGAGCTCGATCAGCACCTCCTGGAACGGCTTGCACTCGCCCGTGGGCGGCAGCACGGGAATGCGCACCGAGTCGACCGGCCCGTCGAACTCGGAGATCGGCCGGTCGAGCAGCGACATCACGTCGTGACGCTCGAGGTAGGTCGTGTCGGGCAGCACCAGGTCGGCGAACGCGGTCATCTCCGAGGCGAACGCGTCGCACACCACGAGAAACGGAATTTTGTATTCGCCGTTCTCGTCGCGATCGTTGAGCATGCGGCGCACTTCCATGGTGTTCATGCTCGAGTTCCACGACATGTTCGCCATGAAGATAAGCAGCGTGTCGATGCGGTACGGGTCGCCGCGCCAGGCATTGGCGATGACGTTGTGCATGAGCCCGTGCACCGCGAGCGGGTACTCCCAGGAGAACGCCTTGTCGATGCGCTGCGGCCGGCCCTCTTCATCGACGAACAGATCGTTGGGATCGGCGGGCCAGCCCAGTGCCATGCCGGCAAGCGGCGTATCCGGCTGCACCGCCTGCGGACTGTTGGGCGGCTTGGCGCACGGCGGAATCGGCCGCGGGAACGGCGCCTTGTGGCGAAAGCCCCCGGGGCGGTCGATAGTGCCGAGCAAAGTCATCAGCACCGCCAGCGCGCGGATGGTCTGAAAACCGTTGGAGTGCGCCGCGAGACCGCGCATGGCGTGAAACGCCACGGGGTTGCCGGTGACGGTTTCGTGTTCCTTGCCCCAGCAGTCGGTCCAGGCGATCGGCAGCTCGATTTTTCCGTCGCGCGCCGTGATGCCCATTTCGTGCGCGAGCCGCCGGATCGTTTCGGCCGAAACGCCGGTGATCGCCGCGGCCCATTCGGGCGTGTACTGTGCCACCCGATCCGCGAGCAACTGGAACGAGGGCGCGACCGGCCGGCCGTCCGGCATGGCGAAGCGCCCGAGCAGATACGGATCGGCGCCCTCGCTGTGGGTGAGCACCGCGCCGTTCGTATGGCGGTCCCACCAGTACTGGTCCTGCGGATCGAAGCAGCCGGGCTCGTACTCGAAATCCGGATCGCGCACGAACAGGCCGAAGTCGTCGCTCGACTCCTCGAGATTCACCAGCTGTCCGGCGTTGGTGTAGCGCACCAGGAACTCGCGGTCGTACAGCCCCTGTGCGATCAACTCGTGGATGAGCGCCAGCAGCAGCGCCCCGTCCGTGCCCGGACGGATCGGCACCCACTCGTCGGCGATCGCCGAGTAGCCGGTGCGCACCGGATTGATCGAAACGAAGCGGCCGCCGGAGCGCTTGAACTTCGAGATCGCGATTTTGAGAGGATTCGAGTGGTGGTCCTCGGCGGTGCCGATCATCACGAACAGCCTGGCGCGGTCGAGATCGGGGCCGCCGAACTCCCAGAACGAGCCGCCGATGGTGTAGATCATGCCGGCGGCCATGTTGACCGAGCAGAAGCCGCCGTGCGCGGCGTAATTGGGCGTGCCGAACTGCTTGGCGAACAGGCCGGTGAGCGCCTGCATCTGGTCGCGGCCGGTGAACAGCGCGAATTTTTTCGGATCGGTGGAGCGGATCTTCGCCAGCCGCTCGGCGAGGATGGAGAACGCGCGCTCCCAGCCGATCTCCTCGAACTGCGCCTCGCCGCGCTCCGCGTCCGGCCGGCGCAACAGCGGCCTGGTGAGCCGCGCCGGCGAGTACTGCTTCATGATTCCCGACGAGCCTTTGGCGCAGATCACGCCCTGGTTGAGCGGATGATCGGGGTTGCCGTCGATGTAGCGCACCTCGCCGTCGCGCAGGTGCACGCGGATGCCGCAGCGGCACGCGCACATGTAGCATGTGGTCGTGCGCACTTCGGTGCGCGGTGCAGCCGGGGCTTGTTTGGCAGCGGTCACGAAATCCGCATGACGGGGTGTCGAAGGACGGCTACTCTATGTCAAACTCACAGGCACAAGATTCGAGTTTTGTGATCTTCCCATAAGTGAGGGTGATTTTTAATACTCATGGCCTCTGTTAAGCTTTTGTTTCACCTTTGTTTCGATGTCTGGATATCAGCTTATGCGCGCATGCGATGAAACGCGGATGGCGATCCGCGCGCAGGCGCGAGGATAAGCCCGTATGACACTCGAAAAAGCGAAAAAACTGCTCGCGGTGCAGGCGGATTTCGGCGGCTTCTACAATGCCAACGGCGCCAAGCTGATCCTCGCCGAAGTGCAGCGCGAGCATGGCCAGGCAGCCGTCGATGCGCTGATCCGCGATCTCGGGCTCGAGCGGATTTTCGGCTTTGCGCCGGGAACGCGCTTCGACGGCTCGCTCGCCGGCAAGTCCGGCTGATGTGAAGATCTGCATCGTCTCGGACAGCCACGATCGCGCCGAGGCGCTTGCGCGCGCGGTCGAGCAAGGCGTGGCGCAAGGCGCGCAGGCCGTGCTCCATTGCGGCGACATCATCGGCGCAAACACGCTGCGCGGCCTGAAGCGCTTCGGCATCCCCGTCCACGTCGTCCACGGCAACAACCTTGGCGACCCGGTGCTGATGGCCAGGCTCGCCGCGCAGCCGGAAAACAATCTGCATTACCACGGCCAGGACGCAAAGCTCGAGCTGGGGGAGCGTTCGGTTTTCATGGTGCATTACCCGGAGTACGGCTACGCCATGGCGTGCACCGGGGAATGGGAGCTGGTCTGCTGCGGGCACGAACACCGCGCCTGGACCCGGCAGGTCGCCAACGTGCGCGGCGGGCAGACCTGGCTCGTCAATCCGGGCACCGTTGCCGGGCTGGGCGCTCCGGCCACGTATGTGCTCGGTGATCTTGAGCGCATGGCGTTCTCGATATGCGAACTGGAAGTCGCATGACCATGCGGTCGCCAGTGTTTTCCCCGGCAATTCAGCCGACCTATCGGCGCATCAGAACATTCGTCGCAATCGCCGCCGCCCGGCTATAAAATGTTGCCGCGCCTTGATTGATATAGCCGATCGCGTAGCGGCAACCCAGGCCGGGGCGCCGACGTGAGCCATCCGGAGAACAGGCCAATGACCGAAGTCGTGGCGACCGACGAGACCATCCTGGTAGTCGGCGGCGGCATCAGCGGCATGACCGCCGCGCTCGAGGCCGGCGAATGCGGCAAGCAGGTGGTGCTGGTGGAAAAATCGCCGACGCTCGGCGGACGCACTGCGCTGCTGTACCGCTATTTTCCCAAACTCTGCCACCCGACCTGCGGGCTCGAAATCAACCTCAGGCGCCTGAAGGGCAACCGCAACGTGCGGGTGCTGACGCTGGCCGAGGTGACGGCGATCACCGGCCGGCGCGGCGATTACACCGCAACCATCCGGGTCTCCCCGCGCTACGTGAACGAGAATTGCACCGCCTGCGGCGAATGCGCCAAGGCCGTGCAGGTGGAGATCCCCAACCCCTACAATTACAACCTCGATCGCATCAAGGCGGCGTATCTGCCGCATGCGATGGCGTATCCGCAGCGCTACGTGCTCGACGCTTCGATCGTCGCCACCGAGGACGGCGCGCGCGCCAGGGCGGCGTGCAAATACGGCGCCATCGATCTCGACATGAAGGCAGAGTCGATCACGCTGCGCGCCGCGGCGGTCATCTGGGCGACCGGCTGGCAGCCGTACGACGCGGCAAAGATCCAGCCCTACGGCTACGGCCGCTTCAAGAACGTGATCACCAGCCTCGAGTTCGAGCGGCTGGCCGATCCCCACGGCCCGACCGCAGGGAAAATCCTGCGTCCTTCGGACGGGAAGGAGGCGAAGAACATCGCCTTCATCCAGTGCGCCGGATCGCGCGACGAAAACCACCTGCGCCACTGCTCGCGCATCTGCTGCATGGCCTCGCTGAAGCAGACGCAGTACCTGCGCGAAGCCTACGGCGACAGCGCCAGATCGACCATCTACTACATCGACATTCGCGCCATCGACCGGTTCGAGGACTTCTACCAGAAGGTGCGCAAGGACGCGACGGTGCAGTTCGTGAAGTCCAAGGTCGCGCGCATCGCGCAGGACGAAAAAACCGGCGATGTGGTGCTGCACGGCGTCGATACGGAGGGCTATCACCGCTACGCGACCGCGCACGATCTCGCGGTGCTGGCGATCGGGATGGAGCCGAGCGTCAAGGGCGCGGACATCCAGGCCCACATCGCGGCCGACATCGTCCTCGACTCCAGCGGCTTCATCGAGGGCGGCCCGGCCGACGGCGGCATCTTCGGCGCCGGATGCGCCACCAACGCGCTGGACGTGAATCGCGCGGTGCAGAGCGCCACCGCGGCGACCCTGCGTGCGATCCAGGTCGTCAACCGGGCGGCAGGCACGGAGGCGTGAAATAAATGAGCGAAATGAAGACCGCTGCGTACATCTGCAAAGGCTGCGGCCTCGGCGAGCGTCTCGACGCGGCGCAGCTCGTCAAGGTCGCCACGCGCGAGGGCAAGATGGATCGGGTGCGCGAGCACGAGTTCCTGTGCAACGCGCAGGGCGTGCAGATGATCCGCGACGACATCGAAAAGGAGGGCGTGACGCACGTCCTTCTGGCCGCCTGCTCGCGGCGCGCCAAGACCGAGGCATTCCATTTCCCGGGCGTCGCGCTCTCTCGCGCCAACCTGCGCGAAGGCGTGATCTGGGCGCAGCCGGAGACCGACGCGGCGCGCGAAGTCACGCAGGAAATGGCCGACGACTACGTGCGCATGGGCTGCGCCGAGGTGAAGAAAATGAAGCTGCCCGCCGGCAATCCGGCGGCGGCGCAGAGCCGGACGCTGCTCGTGGTCGGCGGCGGCGTATCGGGCATGACCGCGGCAATCGAGGCCGCGCGCGCGGGCTATGCGGTGGTGCTGGTCGAGAAAACCGGGCAGCTCGGCGGCTGGGCGGCGAAGCTCCACCGGCGGGTCCCGGCGCGAGAGCCGTATCGCGGTCCGGCCGAAACCGGCGTGGACGCCCTCATCGGCGCCATCACCGCCGAGCCCAAAATCAAGGTGGTGTTGAACGGCTCCGTCGCCAGGACCGACGGCGCTCCCGGCAGATTCCGCGTCGAGATCGCGGTGGAGAGCGGATCGACCGTGACAGAGGAGGTGGGCGCGATCGTGCAGGCGAGCGGCTTCACGCCCTATGACGCGGCCAGGCTGCCCGAGTTCGGCTACGGCAGGACGCCGAACGTGGTGGACCAGGCGGGGCTGGAGCGGCTCGCGCGCGAGGCTGCGGCGAAAAACGCGCCGATACGCCGTCCGTCGGACGGGGCGGAAGTGAAGACGGTCGTGTTCGTGCAATGCGCCGGGCAGCGCGATGAAACCGGACGGCATCTGTCGTATTGCTCCGGCTTCTGCTGCGCGACCTCGATCAAGCAGGCGATGTATTTCAAGGACGCCAACCCCGCGGTCGACACGGTGGTGATCTATACCGACCTGCGAGTCCCCGGCAACGGCGAGGATTTCTACCGCAGCGCCCAGCAGAAGGGCGTGACCTTCACCAAGGGCAGGGTCGCGAGCGTCGAACCCGAGGGCAATACCAGCAAGGTCAATTTCCGCGACCTGATACTCGACGAGGACGCGGTCATCGCGCAAGCCGACCTGGTGGTGCTCGCCACCGGCCAGGTACCGAACTCCGGCGTGAATATCGACCTGCCGCCGGAAGAGACCGGGAAGATGGAAGTGAAGCCGATCTCGATCCTCAATCTCACCTATCGCCAGGGGGCGGATCTGCCGCAACTCAGGCACGGCTTCACCGACTCGCATTTCATCTGCTTTCCCTACGAGACGCGCCGCACCGGCATCTATGCGGCCGGTCCGGTGCGCCGCCCGATGGACATGGCGCAGGCCATGGAGGATGCAACCGGCGCGACGCTGAAAGCGATCCAGGCGATCGGCAACGCATCGCTGGGACAGGCGGCGCACCCGCGCTCGGGCGATCTGTCCTATCCGATCGTGCGCCTGGACGGCTGCACCCAGTGCAAGCGCTGCACCGTCGAATGCCCGTTCGGCGCCATCGACGAGGACGAGAAGGGCTACCCGGTGTTCAACGAGAGCCGCTGCCGGCGCTGCGGCACCTGCATGGGCGCCTGCCCGGTGCGCGTGATCTCGTTCGAGAACTATTCGGTCGACTCTGTCGGCGCCCAGATCAAGGCGGTGGAGGTCCCGGACGAGTTCTCGGGGAAGCCGCGCATCCTGGTGCTTGCCTGCGAGAACGATGCCTACCCCGCGCTCGACATGGCCGGCATGCAGAAGAACGTCTACAGCGCGTTCGTGCGCGTGGTCCCGGTGCGCTGCCTCGGGTCGGTCAACGCCATCTGGGTCACCGATGCGCTCAACGCCGGCTACGACGGCATCATGATGATGGGCTGCAAGCACGGCGACGACTACCAGTGCCATTTCGTCAAGGGCTCGGAACTCGCCACTTACCGCATGAGCAAGATCGACGACACGCTGAAGCAGATGTCGCTCGAGACCGAGCGCGTGGCGACCTTCGAGGTGGCGATCACCGACATCGCGCGCGCGCCGCAGCTCATCAACGATTACGCGGCGAAGATCAATGAAATCGGGATGAGTCCGCTGAAGGGGTTCGCGTGACATCATGGGAAACATGACCGACTTGAACCAGCAGGCGCTCGCCCGCTACAGCAACAACTTTCTGCGCGAGGTCGAGGAGCGCGTCGAGGAAGGCGAGTGGGTGAAGATGTGCATGCAGTGCGGCGTCTGCGCCGGCTCCTGCCCGTTCGGCCCGGACTGGGAACATTCGCCGCAGAAGATCTTCATGATGATCCGCGCCGGCAAGCGCGACGAGGTGCTCGCCTCCGATTCCATGTGGATGTGCACCTCCTGCTACAACTGCGTGGTGCGCTGTCCGCGCAAGCTGCCGATCACGCAGATCATGCACGGCATCGCCGCCTACGCGCACACTCTCGGGCTGGCGCCGAAAATGCAGCCGACGCGCGACTTCTCGCTCATATTCTGGAACAACGCCACCCGCGTCGGCCGGGTGAACGAGCTGCGGCTGACGCTCTCCCTGTACTTCAAGGACGGGCTGGTCGCGGGCATCAGGAAGGCGTTGTCCATGTCGGGTGTCGCGCTGGCGCTGCTCCGGGCCGGGCGCCTGAACCCGTTCGAACTCTTCAGGGGTCATGAGTGCAAGGACAAGGCCGGCATCGGGCGCATGCTGACAAAGGCGCTGGAGATCGAGGCCAGGCACCGCAGCCTCGGAGAGTAAGGAGACACGGACATGGCGAAAAAGGAATACGCGTTCTACCCGGGCTGCTCGTCGCAACTGCGCGGCTCGGCATCGAATTACCTCGTGTCGGTCAACTCGATGTGCGAGAAGCTCGACATCAAGATGACGCCGATTCCGGACTGGAACTGCTGCGGCGCATCGATCAGCTATGCCGGGGCGGGCGAGCTGTCGCGCCATGTCATGAACGCGCGCAATTTCGCCCTTGCCGAGCAGCACCTGCCGGGACAGGACGTCGTCGCGACCTGCGCCGCCTGCTGGCTGGGCGCGCGCGAAACCAAGGAGAAGCTCGACGCGAGCAGCCAGCTCATGGCCGAGACCAACGAGGCGCTGAAGGAAGCCGGACTGCAATACAAGGCCGAAGTCGGAGTGCGCCACATGGTGGAAGTCCTGATCGAGGACATCGGCTACGAAGGGATGAAAAAGCCGATGGTCAAATCTCTCGAAGGCGCGAAGATCGCCGGTTACGTCGGCTGCCAGACCAACCGCCCGTTCGGCATCGCCGGCGAGTCGTTCGAGAACCCGATGTACCTGGACAAGCTGGTCGAGACGCTCGGCGGCGAGCCGCTCACGAATTACGAGCAGAAAGTGACCTGCTGCGGCGGCGCGCTCGCTTTTTCCGAGCCCGACAAGTCGCAGAAGCAGATCCGGGACATCGTCGAGTCGGCCTACGACCAGGGCGCCGAGATGATCGTCACGCCCTGCCCGCTGTGCCAGGCGAACGTCGAGATCTACCAGGCGGAGATCAACCGCAAGCAGGGCACCAAGCTCGCCATGCCGGTGGTCTACTACAGCCAGTTGATGGCGGTCGCCTACGGCGGCAACGCCAAGCAGTCCGCGCTCGACGGCCACGTGATTCCGGCCAAAAAACTCGAAGAAATCGCCGCCAAGCCGGTAAAACGCTAGCGGCTGCAAGCCTCACCGGCCGCGGCACCCGCCACCCGACGGCGCTCTGAACAATCGCCCCGCACCACGATTTCACAGGAGAGGGACAATGGCTAGCGACAGGATCAGGGTCATGGTGGTGTCGGGAACGCGGGAGCGCCTGCAGATGGCCGCGATGGTCGCCTCGGTGGGAGCGGTCAGCGGCAGCGAGGTGACCGTCTTTCTTTCCATGAACGCGCTGCAGTATTTCGTCAAGGGCAGCTCGCAGGAGGCGCCGGCCGAAGGCACGTTCGGCGCCCGCATGCAGGGAAAGAAGATTCCGCCGTTCAAGACCCTGTTCGAGCAGGCGGTCGAGCTGGGCGAGGCGAAGATCTATCCTTGCTCGATGGCAATGGACGTACTAGGATTGGAATCGAGGGCCCTCGAGCCTTATCTCGGCGAGCCGCTGGGTCTGACGAAATTCCTGGCTGACGCCGCCGGCGCGCAGATCTGGACATTCTGACCGTTGGGGGTGCGACATGGCAGAGAGAAAGATCATCGATGCGCGCGGCAGCTTCTGCCCCGGCCCGCTGATGGAATTGATCGCCGGCATGAAAATGGCGCAGGTCGGCGACGAGCTGGAGGTGCTCTCCACCGACAAGGGCTCGGCCAGCGACGTCCCCGAATGGATCAAGAAAGTCGGCCACGAGATGCTGGAGACTCGTGAAGAAGCCGGCGTCTGGCATATCACCGTGAGGAAGGCAAAGTAAGTCCGGCAGACTGACCTTAACGCTTTTTTGGAGGAGTCGAGATGAAAATTCTGATCGTGGGCGGTGGCATGGGCGGGACCATTTTGGCGAACAACCTTGCCAGAAGACTCCAGAGTGAACTCAAGAGCGGAAAGGCCCGGTTGACCATGCTGTCGGCCTCCGACAAGCACATGTACCAGCCGGGTCTGCTGTATCTCGCGCTGGGGCGCTCGACGCCGGACGAGCTTTATCGCGACCAGGCGAGCCTGCTGGAGCCGGGCATCAACTTCTTCGTGGATCCGGTCGAGCAGTTCATGCTCGACAAGAACCAGGTGAAGACCAAGAGCGGCAAGATCCACGACTACGACGTGATCGCGATCGCCACCGGCTCGCGCATGGTGCCGGAGCTTATCCCGGGCCTGGCCGAGAACGCCGAGACCTTCTACACCGAGGAAACGGCGCTCAAGATGCTCAAGCGGCTGCAGGGTTTCCAGGGCGGCAAGGTCGTCATCACCGTCGGCGTTCCGCACAAATGCCCGATGGCGCCGCTCGAGATCACGTTCATGCTGTACGACTACTTCAAGGACCGGGGCATTCTCGACAAGGTCAAGCTGCACTACACCTATCCCATCGGCCGCGTCCACAGCCTGGAGAACGTGGCGAAGTGGGCCGCCCCGGAGTTCGACAAGCTGGGGATCACCTACGAAACACTGTTCAACATGAAAGAGGTCGACGGCAAGAACAAGATCCTTCGCAGCGAAGAAGGCTCGGCGACCCCCTACGATCTTCTTGTCGCCATTCCGGCGCACCGCGGCATGGAAGTGATCGAGAAAAACGGCCTCGGCCAGGGTGGATGGATCCCGACCAACCGCGCCAAGCTCAACATGGAAGGGCGCAGCAACGTTTTCGTCCTCGGCGACACGACCAATATCCCCATCAGCAAAGCCGGATCGACCGCCCACTTCGAGGCCGAGGCGCTCGGCGAGAACATCGCGGCGATGGTGAAACTCGGCGGGCCGGTGCGTGATTACGACGGCAAGGTGTTCTGCTTCATCGAAGCCGGCAAGGACCGGGCGACCTATGCCATGTTCGACTACCTGAACCCGCCCGACCCGAAGGCCCCGACCAAGGCCGTGCACTGGTTCAAGATGGCCTACAACAAGCTCTACTGGGCGTCCGCCCGCGGACTGCTGTGATCGGAGCCCGCCATGACCAATCAAATCGAGGAAAGTGAAGTTACGCGCCGGGAAGTCGAGCGGGTGATCGCCGCGGCGAAGGATGCGCTGACCGACGAAATGGTGGGCCGCCTTGCCACCACGGCAAGCGACGCCATGGAGTTGATGGACCAGGTCAACCGCGCCGGGCTCGGCAAGGCGATTCCGGCGCTGGCGCAGCTCGTCAACAACGGCGACGTGGACAGGCTCGTCCAGCTTGCGCGCGTCTACAGTTCGGCGCAGGACGCGCTGACCGAGGAGATGGTGTCCCGCCTTGCCGAAACGGCGGGCAACTGGATCCTGCTGCTCGATCGTTTCAGCCGCGGCGGCGCGGGGCGCATCGTCGAAGTGCTGGAGAAGCTGGAAGGTTCCGGCGCGCTCGAGCGCATCGCGCGCATTCTGCCCGAGATCGCCGAGCGCCTCGAGCTCGTCAACAGCCTGCTCAAGTCCGTCGAGAGCGCGACCGATGCCTCCGCAAAGGCGCCGCGCTCCTCGGGGGGCATCGGCCCGATATGGCACATGATGACCGACCCGGAGAGCCAGGACACGCTGCGTTTCCTGCTCACCGTCGGCAAGCAAATGCGCCAGAGCGCCGGCAAGTGATTGCCGCCGTGAGCGTGCCAGAGAGCGTCATTTAGGACTGGCTACAAGATGAGGGGAAACATCCCCTCATGCTCCCCTGTAGTGGAGGCCGTTTCGGTCATTCTGAAACGGCCTCCTGGGAAAATACGAGGGGAGGCGTTCCCCGTTACGCACTTCGAGGGGCCGGAGCATGTCAACTCCGGCCTTTTTCTTTTCCGCCATTCCACCGCTTGAGACCCTCGGCGAACAACCGGATGCGACTCGAAGCGGAAATTCGACTTCTCTGCTAACTTGGACGTGGCACGCGGGAGTTTGATACCCGGGGTGGCGCGGCCTCGCCTGGGTCACTGAACAAAAGAGCATTATTGTTCTCATGATGTCTGTCTCCACCACCAGGAGTTAATTGTGGGCGAGAAAATATCACCCCAAAGCAACGAGTCGGCGGAGGTTCGACAAGGGGGAAGACCGATCAAAAATAACCTGAAGTCCCGGGCCATTTGGCTGCGTTTGTTTTTTATGTTCGTGATGGTCCTGCTGTACTCGGTCTCCAGGCTGGTAGTGAGTGCGGTCGTGGTGCTGCAGTTTTTCTGGGTGCTCTTCACGGGGGAGACCAACAAGCGACTCGAGAATCTCGGGCAGGCCCTGGCAACCTACACCTACCAGATCATCCGTTACCTGACCTTCAATACCGAGGAACGACCGTTTCCTTTCGATGCTGATTGGCCGACGGGACCACTGTAGGCCTGAAGCATCGCGAAAAGACCGTCAATCAGAGAATGGCCAAAGGAATCGGCCGCGTGATTCCGCAATCGCTTCAGGTGCGCGCCGACGAGCTGATCGAATGAGAGGGGCGTTCCTGCGTGCGTTGCTTGCCGCTGCCATCTTCAAGGGACTGTCGATACCTCCCCGCGCCTGAATGACCGCTCTTGGCCGCAAGCGACCGTTCGTAAGGCTCAGGGCGAGCTACCCAGGGTAGGGTCAGAGTCTCGCTCTCGTGCCCAGATTCGTCCTGTCTGGTGCGTCGTTGCCGTAATAATTTGTTTCGAGATGTGACGATGCGAATCCGTGTAAGCTCTTCGTCAGTTAATGCCGTCGTGCGGCAGGAATAGTTCGTCCGGACTCCATGTTTGCTCGACAACCGGTCTTCGCATAGCATGACGGGAGCAAGTTTTCACGGAATGTCTCCGTTGAACACTGTCTAACGAATCAGGCACACCCGTCATTTCCGGCAACCAGGGAAGGAGGCGGTCATAAAGCTGCATCGCGCCACGCTGGTATGGGTGGCGATTCTGGCGGGAATACCTGCGAGCCCTCACGTGCTCGCGCGGGGGCATCGTTCAGGTCATTTTTCGCATCACGGCGGAGCGTCCTTCCACTCCGCTCCCTTCCACCCCCACGCCCGCATCGGCATATTCCTGGGCGCCCCGGTTTTCCCCTCCTGGTATTACCCGTATTACATGCCACCCGCGTACGCCTATCCCCCTGTACCGTCCGAACCGCCGCTGTACATCGAGCAGGAGCCGGGCGCGCCGGCACAGCCGCCCGCTTACTACTACTGCCCCGGTGCAGGCGGGTACTATCCCGGTGTCAGGGAATGCCCCGAGGGTTGGGAGCAGGTCCCATCACAGCCGCCGCCATCCTGAACAGGAACACCGACAATGCCTGCTCCGATCCGATTCGCCGTCGCGCTCGCCGCGCTCGTCGCCGCGGCACCGGCATGGGCACAAATCTATAAGTGGGTGGATGACCACGGCGTCGTAAATTACTCGAGCAGACCGCCGCTCGACCGCAAAGCCAGTGAGCTTGATTTGAGTGCCGCGACAGTATCGGTCTATGAAGCCGAAAAACCTGATCGGCGGACTGCAGCGGTGGCGCGATCCGAGGTCGCGTCGCTCAGCGACAAGATCGAAAGGCTGCAACGCGAGCTCGAGGCGGAGCGTCGGGCGAGACAATACGCCGCCGCCGACACGCGTTCATCCGATGCCAATTATGATCAATGCGTGGCCGAGCGGCGCGTCGACTGCAACGGCATCTACAATGGCTCTTATCCCTATGGGCCCATCGTTTTACTCGCGCCGCGCCCCCGCCGGTTTCAATCCGCTCCGACATTCCCGGTGACCATGGGGAACGTCACTGCAGGAAACCTTGCCGTCGGGAACAACGTGACCGCCGGGAATTTCACGACTTTCAGCAGTCCGCGCCCGGTCGCACGCGCGCGGAGCCGGCAGTCATTGGACGCATCCTCGAACACCTGGGGCGGTGGGCGCCAGAGGTGAGCGAGCGCAGTCCACCACCGGGTCCCGAGGCCCGGCCGGCGCACGCCGGCCTGCCGCTCACCTACCATCCGGTTCCCGACGTTGCCTGAGCGTGGCGAGCACCTCCGCGCTTGACTTGCTGCGCCCGTCGACTGCATGA
>JBARMB010000081.1:0-40601 GCA_049802235.1 Burkholderiales bacterium
CGCGGACGCGGCGGCGGTCGCCCGCTTGCGCGCCGCCGGCGCCGTCGTCGTCGGCCGCACCAACATGACCGAGTTTGCGTTCTCGGGCATCGGCATCAACCCGCATTGCGGCACGCCGGCGAATCCCCATGATCGCGGCAGGCGCCGGATTCCGGGCGGCTCGTCGAGCGGCGCGGCGGTGTCGGTGACCGACGCCATGGCCGCTTTTGCGCTCGGCACCGATACCGGCGGGTCGGTGCGCATTCCGGCGGCGCTGTGCGGAATCGCGGGCTTCAAGCCGACGCAGCGCCGCGTGCCTCTCGACGGGACGTTTCCGCTCTCTACCACGCTCGACTCGATCGGGCCGCTCGCGCCCACCATCGCCTGCTGCGCGACCGTGTTTCAGGTGCTGGCCGGAGAACGCCCGCGCGGGCTGCGGCCGGCCGCGGCCGATCGCCTGCGACTGGGCGTGCCGCAGAACGTCGTGCTCGATGAGCTGGACAGCGAAGTCGCGCGCGCTTTCGGCGCTGCGCTCGAGCGGCTGTCGCAAAGCGGCGCGAAGCTGGTGGAGCTGCGCGTTCCGGAATTCGACGAGGTCGTCGCGGCCAACCGCGGCGGCGGATTTTCCTCCCCGGAAGCGTATGCGCTGCACCGCCGCTGGTTGGATGGCGGGCTCGATCGCGCGCGGGATTTCGATCCGCGGGTGCTCGAGCGCATCCTGCGCGGCAAAGATGTTTTCGCCGCCGATTACATCGACCTGATCGCCACCCGGGCGCGCCTGATGCGGCAGTTCGGCCGCGCCGCGTACGATTTCGACGCCTTCGTCATGCCGACCGTGCCGCGGATCGCGCCGCCGATCGAGCTGCTCGAGCGCGATATCGACGCATTCCGCAAGGCCAACGGCCTGATGCTGCGCAATACCAGCGTTTTCAATTTTCTCGATTGCTGCGCCGCAACCGTGCCGATTCACCGTCCCGGCTCGGCGCCGGTGGGTCTGATGGTCGTGGGCTTTTCGGGCGAGGACGAGGGCGTGCTGGCGATCAGCCTTGCGCTCGAGGCTGCCATGGCCCATCCTTGACCGTTCCCGTAGAATAGGCAACGGCATCATCCAACGGAGGAAGAAAAATGACGAACAGAGCGTTTGACCGGCGTGATTTCCTGAAAGGCGTGGCTGCGGGCGCGACACTGGCCGGCATGCCGGGGCTTGCCCTGGCGCAGGGTGCAAAGGTAAAAGTAGGATTGATGCTGCCTTACACCGGCACGTTCGCGGCGCTCGGCGTCGCTATCGAGAACGGTTTTCGCATGGCGCTCGCCGAGAACGGCGGCAAGCTCGGCGGCCGCGAGGTCGAGTTCTTCAAGGTGGACGACGAGTCCGATCCGGCCAAGGCGACCGACAACGTCAACCGGCTGGTCACGCGCGACAAGGTGGACGTGGTGCTCGGCACCGTGCACTCCGGCGTCGCCGCGGCGATGATCCGCGTGACCCGCGAAACCGGCGTGCTGCACATCATTCCCAATGCCGGCGTCGGGGCGGCCACCGGCCCGCTGTGCGCGCCGAACATCTTCCGCACCTCGTTCTCCAACTGGCAGCCCGGTTACGGAATGGGCGTGGCGCTCGCCAGGCGCAAGAACATGAAGAACGTGGTGACGCTCTCGTGGCGCTACGCGGCGGGTGAGGAGTCGGTGAAGGGCTTCAAGGACGGCTTCGAGAAGGGCGGCGGCAAGATCGCAAAAGAATTGTGGCTCCCGTTCCCGAACGTCGAGTTCCAGGCGCTGCTCACCGAAATCGCCTCGATCAAGCCGGATGCGACCTATGTGTTCTTCGCCGGCGGCGGCGCGGCGAAGTTCATCAAGGACTATGCGCAAGCCGGATTGAAGGACAAGATTCCGCTCGTTGGCGCGGGCTTTCTCACCGACGGCGTGCTCGAGGCGGCCGGCAGCGCCGCGCAGGGCATCGAGACGGCGCTGCACTACGCCGACGAGCTGAACACGAAGCGCGACAACGAGTTCCGGCTCGCCTACGCCAAGACCTTCAAGCTGCAGCCCGACGTATACGCGGTGCAGGGCTACGACTCGGGACTGCTGCTCGCCGCCGGCATGAAGGCGGTGAACGGCGATGTCACCAGGAAGAAGGAGCTGATCGCCGCGATGGAGAAGACCGGCATAGACAGCCCGCGCGGCAAGTGGCGGCTGTCGAAGGCGCACAACCCGGTCCAGGACATTTACCTGCGCAAGGTGGCGGGCGTCGAGAACAAGTACGCGGGTATTGCGGTCAAGGCCCTCGACGACGATCCGGCGATGATGGCCGCCTGCAAGATGGGGTGAATGCGGGAGCGGAAATCGTGAATCGTGAATCGGGAATCGTGAATCGGAAATCGTGAATCGGAGGGAGCGCCGCCGGACCTCATTGTCCCGCTTCCTGCCACGAGGGGCCGGCGCGTGCCGGCCTTTCTTTTTTTGCCTCGCGGCAGGCGACCGCATATACCGGGTTTGACGATTCCCGATTCACGATTTCCGATTCCCGATTCACGCCTCCGATGGACTTCCCCACCTTCCTCATCCAGCTGCTGAACGGGGTGCAGTACGGGCTGCTGCTGTTCCTCGTCTCGAGCGGTCTGACGCTCGTGTTCGGCATCATGGGCATCATCAACGTCGCCCACGGCAGTTTCTATATGATCGGCGCCTATCTCGCCTGGTCGCTCACCGGGCAGCTCGGCAGCTTCTGGATCGCGCTTCCCGCAGGCATCGCGCTCACGCTCGCGATCGGCCTCGCGCTCGAGGTGCTGCTGATCAACAAACTCTACAGCCGCGACCATTTGTACCAGGTGCTGCTCACCTACGGGCTGATCCTGGTCTTCGAGGAGACGCGCAGCATCCTCTGGGGCGACGACGTGCGCGGGGTTCCCATTCCGCAGCTGCTCTCGGGCTCGTTCCCGCTCACCGATACCCTCTCCTATCCGTATTACCGTCTCTGGATTTCGGCGGTGTGCCTGCTGGTGGCGGCGCTCATGGTCTGGGTGATCCAGAAGACGCGCCTCGGCATGATGATCCGCGCCGGATCGGCCAACCGCGAAATGGTGCAGTCCCTCGGCATCAACATCCAGCTGGTGTACCGCGTGGTGTTCGCGGCGGGCGTCACCCTGGCCGCGGTCGCCGGCATGATCTCGGCGCCGGTGTCGGCGGTGTTTCCCGGCATGGGCAACCAGATCCTGATCATCTGCTTCGTCGTCATCGTCATCGGCGGCATGGGCTCGGTGAAGGGGGCGATGGTGGCTTCGCTCCTGATCGGCCTGGTGGACACTTTCGGCAAAGTGCTGCACCTCGAGATCGGCGGGCTGAAGCTCCTGCCCGAGCTCTCCAGCATGACGGTGTACCTGCTGATGGCCGTGGTGCTCCTGTGGCGGCCCGAGGGCATTTTCGGCAGGCGGTCGTGAGCGCAAGCCGCAGCACGATCGCAGTACTCATCGTCGTGGTCGCGGCGCTCGCGCTGCTGCCGTTCTTCGCCGAGAAGTTCTACGTGCAGTTCTTCGCCAAGATCATGATCATGGCGATCCTGGCGATGAGCCTCGACCTGCTGCTCGGCTACGCCGGGCTGGTGAGCTTCGGCCACGCGGCCTTCTACGGCGCCGCGGGCTACGCGCTGGCGATCGTCACGCCGCAGTACCAGGCGGCTAACTTCTGGGTTTCGTTCCCGCTCGCCGTCGCCGCGAGCGCGGCCCTCGCCCTGGTCATCGGCTTTTTCGTGGTTCGCACCCGCGGCATCTACTTCATCATGGTAACGCTCGCGTTTGCGCAGATGCTGTTCTTCTTCTTCTACGACACCAAGATCGCCGGCGGCAGCGACGGCATCTACATCGACGTGCGTCCGCTGGCGAAAATCGGCGACTGGCAGCCGTTCAATCTCGATAATTTCGTGCACGTGTATTACCTGGCGCTCGCGTTCCTCGCGCTCGTGTACCTGCTGCTGCGCACGATCCTGCGCTCGCCTTTCGGCCACGTGATTGCAGGCATCCGCGTCAACGAGCACCGCATGCAGTCGCTCGGCTACCCCACGTTCCGCTACAAGCTCGCGTGTTTCGTCATCGCCGGCGCGATCGCCGGTATTGCCGGCTACCTTTCCGCCGTGCAATTCGGCGTCGTCAACCCGGAAATGGCGGGCTGGCACCTGTCGGCGGCGGTGATGATGATGGTGATCCTCGGCGGCATGGGCACGCTCATCGGCCCGGTGGTCGGCGCGGCCGCGTGGATGCTGCTCGAGCTTGCTTTTCAGGGCCTGCCGCGAGTCGGCGGTGTGGACCTCGGCAAGCACTGGCAGCTTTTCATGGGACTGTTCATCGTGCTCGCGACGCTGTGGCTGCCGAAGGGGCTGAGCGGGCTCGGCGCGGCGCTGGTCGCAAAAAAAGGCGACGCAAGTGAGTGACGCCGTGCTGGTCACGCAGGGTCTCACGCGCTATTTCGGCGGTCTCGCGGCGGTCAGGGAAGTGTCGCTCGAGTGCCGCATGCGCGAGGTGCACGCGGTCATCGGGCCGAACGGCGCCGGCAAGTCCACGCTCATCAACATGCTCTCGGGCGACCTGCCGCCAAGCTCGGGCACGGTGTTTCTCGGTAACCGGGACATCACGGGACTGGAGCCTCACCATATCTCGAAGCTCGGCATCGGCCGCAGCTACCAGAAGACCAATGTCTTCCTTCCCTTCACGGCGTTCGAGAACTGCCGCCTTGCGGCGCAATCGCGCAATCCGACCTCGATGCGGTTTTTCCGCGCGGCATCGGCCGACCTCGAAGTGAACGCGGTGGCCGAGCATGCGCTGATCGCGGCCGGACTCGAGGGCCGGGGCGCAGTGCCGGTCGCGGCGCTTTCGCACGGCGAGCAGCGCCAGGTCGAAATCGCCATGACGCTCGCCACCAATCCGGGCGTGCTGTTGCTCGATGAGCCGCTTGCCGGCATGGGGGCCGAGGAATCGGTGCGCATCGTCGGGTTGCTGAAGACGCTCGCCGCGGATCACGCCATTCTGCTGGTCGAGCACGACATGGACGCGGTGTTCGCGCTCGCCGACGTGCTCACCGTGATGGTGAACGGCATGGTGCTCGAATCGGGAACCCCGGAGCAAATCCGCTCCAGCCGCGCGGTGCAGGAAGCTTATCTCGGCACCGAAGAGTTGCTGCATGAATGACGCGATAATCGAAGCCCGCGGCATCCACACCTACTTCGGGGCGAGCCATATCCTCCACGGTGTGGACTTCAGCGTGCATCGCGGCGAGACGATCGGCCTCATGGGGCGCAACGGCATGGGCAAGACCACGCTGCTGAAGAGCATCCTCGGCCTGGTGCGCCCGCCGGCGGGGAAAATGCGGGGTGCGGTGAGCGTGAAGGGCCGCGACATGACGCGCGCCGCGCCGCATGCGGTCGCGCTCGCCGGCATCGCCTACGTGCCCGAGGGCCGCGGCATTTTCCCCAACCTGAGCGTGCGCGAGAACCTCGTCATGGCGGCGCGGGCCGGTGCGGACGGCCGGCGCGACTGGACATTCGAGCGCGCGCTGGAGACTTTCCCGCGGCTCGCCGAGCGGCTCGAGCACGGCGGCGGCCAGCTCTCCGGCGGCGAGCAGCAGATGCTCACCATCGGTCGCGCGCTCATGACCAACCCCGAGCTGCTGATCCTCGACGAGGCGACCGAGGGGCTGGCGCCGAAAATCGCGGGCGAGATCTGGAGCATCATCAGCCGCGTCAAGCAGGGAGGAATCGCGACGGTGATCGTGGACAAGAATTTCGCCGCGGTGTCGGCGGTCGCCGACCGGGCCATGATTCTGGTGAAGGGAGCGACGGTGTACGAGGGCAGCGCTGCCGCGCTGCGGGCGCAGCCGGAACTGCGCCGGAAGTATCTGGGCGTATAGCGCCGCGGGGCCGTGTTGCGGAAATCGAGCGGAATCATATGAACACCGGCACAACGCCGACCGAGGACTCCATCCGTGACGCACTGCGCGACGTGGTGGATCCCGAGGTGGGCTGGAACATCGTCGATATCGGGCTGGTCTACGGCATCGACGTGAGCGAGCAGCGTATTCACGTGCGCATGACGATGACCTCGATGGCGTGCCCGCTGGGCGACGTCATTCTCGGATCGGCGCGCGCGGCGATCCGTGCCGCCGCGCCGGGAGTTCCCGAGATCGAGGTCGAGCTGGTGTGGGACCCGCCCTGGAACCCGGGCATGATGTCCGAGATCGCGCGCGGGCATTTCGGCTGGCCGGGCAATTGAGGCGCTCGGCGCCCTGACATGAGCGGCGACCTCAGGCCGGCCTTGCGGCTGCCGCTGCTCGCGGTGGGGTTCATTGCGCTTGCGTTCGGCGTCGGCGCCGGTCTCGTGCGCATGGGCTGGCCGTTGCCGTTGCCGGACGTGGCGCTCGCCGCGCGGCACGGGCCGTTGATGATCGCCGGTTTTTTCGGCACCGTCATCGGCCTCGAGCGTGCGGTGGCGCTCGCGGAGCGCTGGGCCTACGCCGGTCCGCTCGCCGGCGCGCTCGGCGCGCTGGCGCTCATCGCCGCGGTGCCGGCTGCGGCGGCCTTCGTCACGCTCGCGAGCCTGATCCTGCTCGCCGCGACGCTCAGGATCCACGCCCGCCAGCGCGCGCTGTTCACGCTGGTGTTGACGCTGGGCGCAGCCTGCTGGGCCGCGGGCAACCTGCTGTGGTTCGCGCTCGGCAGCGTGCCGGCCGCGACGCCCTGGTGGGTCGGATTCCTGGTGCTGACGATCGCCGGAGAACGGCTCGAGCTGTCGCGGTTCCTGCCGCCGTCACCGGGAGCGAGGGCTGTATTCGCCGCCATCGTCGCCGCCGTCGTCGCCGCGCTGGCGCTGTCGCTGGCCGCGCGGGAAGCCGGCTGGGACGCGCTGGCGACGGCGTTCCTCGCGTTGACGTTGTGGCTGTTGCGCCAAGACATCGCGCGCCGCACGGTGCGCGAACGCGGACTGACGCGCTTCATCGCCGTAAGCCTGCTCTCCGGCTATGGCTGGCTCGGTGCGGGCGCGGCGGTGTTGCTGGTCGGCGGCGCCGGCTACGGCACCCCGGCATGGGACGCGGGCCTGCACGCCATCCTGCTCGGGTTCGTGTTCTCGATGGTATTCGGCCACGCGCCGATCATCTTCCCGGCGGTGACGCGCGCGGCGGTGCCGTACCATTGGAGCTTCTACGCGCCGCTCGCGCTGCTTCATCTCTCGCTTGCGCTGCGGATCGTCGGCGATCTCGCGCAGCTCGCCGACTGGCGCCGCATGGGCGGCGCGGGGAACGCGGTGGCGCTGCTGCTGTTCGTTCTTGGAACGATCAGCGCGGTGGTGCGCGGCAAACTCTCGAGAGTTACATAACCGCCTGACAAATTCGTCGTCCCCGCGCAGGCGGGGACCCAGCGACTTCTGCTGCACGACGCTGGATTCCCGCTCCCCGATTCATTCGCTCGGGGACAGGTTTCGCGGGAATGACGCTGCCATCGACTGCCGTTCTCGTGCAATTTGATGAAGATCAATAGGCGCGTGGTGAATCGGTTCTGGCCGGTCCGCGCCGACTTTGCCGCTCGATCAGCTTCAGCATGGTGTCGAGCGTGATCGAGAGAAAGGTCGCCCTGGCGATCTCGTCGATTTCCGTGAGCACAACGCCGAGCGCGCCGCCGACGTCGGTCGCGTTGCCGAACTCCTCCGAATCGTTCGCGCGCCTGCCCATGTCCTCGAACAGTTCGATCACGCTCATAAGCGTGACACGCTTGGCGTTGCCGCTGAAGCGGTAGCCGCCGCCGACGCCGCGCACCGATTCCACCAGGCCGGCGCGGACCAGCTCGCGCAGCACCTTGGCCAGATGATGGCTCGAGACGCCGTACTTCGCCGCGATTTCCGCCGCGGAAATCTGCCGCTCCGGATTGGCGGCGAACTCGAGCACGCTGTAGAGCGCGAGCGTGGTGCTCTTCTGCAGCTTCAACGGGCGGCCCCGTCGCATGCGCGCTGCGCCGTGCGCGTCATCAGTCGAGGTCCTTTTCGAGCGGGATGAACGGCGCGGCCATCATGCCCTGGCTGCGGAAGAACGACAGCACCAGACCATCGTCGCGCGCCAGCAGGGTGCGGACCTTGTCGACGCCGGCGTGGCGGAAACCGTCGCATATCGCCTCGAGCATCCGGGTGCCGACCCCGGCGAGACGGGCTCCGGGCCGCACGCTGATGCCGAACACCCAGCCGCAGGGAGGGGAGCCGAACTCCCAGTCGCGCACCTCGCCGATGATGAAGCCCTCGATCCGGTTGCCCGATTCGGCCACCAGGAACAGGCGCTGGCGCGAGCTGCCGGCACCGTAGCGGTGGTACAGTTCGTACCAGTAGTCGGCTTTTTCCAGTCCGGTCACTTCGGCATCGATGGCGATGATCTCTCCCAGGTCCGCCGATCCGACCGGACGGATGCGCAGCTTCGAGGGGGCCTGGGGTAGCTTGGGTGGGGCCGCCATGTCATCGTTACGACGGAGTTTCGGGGTTCAAAAGGATGATCTGGATCAAAACCGGCATTCTGGTACGAGTTTATCATCGATTTGCCGGGGAGGAGGGTTGGATGCTTCGTGTTTCGGCGCGGACACTCCCCATGGAATTGCTGACTTTCTGTTGCAATGGAATCAAGAGAAGGATTCAAACCGCAACGATATCCTGGTTTAATAGACTGGAGGAGCACATGAAATTGAATCTTGCAGCAATTCGCCTGCTGGCCGCGTTGCTGGGAACAGGTTGGCTGCTACTGGGCAGCGCGCAGGTCGTGGCGCAGGAGCCGATCCGCATCGGCGCGTTCCTGTCGGTCACCGGGCCGGCGGCGTTCCTCGGGGATCCCGAGCAGAAGACCCTGGAACTGTACGTCGAGAAGCTCAACGCCGCAGGCGGGGTGCTGGGACGCAAACTGCAGGTGATCAGCTATGACGACGGCGGCGATGCGGAAAAGGCGCGCACGTTCGGCAAGCGCCTGATCGAGGAGGACAAGGTCGATGTGCTGGTCGGCGGCTCGACCACCGGCACTACCATGGCCGTGGTGCCGCTGGCCGAGGCCGCCGGCATCCCCTTCATTTCGCTCGCGGGCGCGGTGGTGATCATCGAGCCGGTCAAGAAGTGGGTGTTCAAGACGCCGCATACGGATCGCATGGCGTGCGAGAAAATTTTTGTCGACATGCGGGCACGCAATCTCTCGCGCGTGGCCCTCATCTCCGGGCCGGGCGGCTTCGACAAATCGATGCGCGGCGAATGTCTCAAGGTCGCGAGGCAACATGGCGTGGACGTCGTCGCTGACGAGACCTACGGCGCCGGCGACACCGACATGACCGCGCAGCTGACCAAGATCAAGAACGCGCCGGGGGTCCAGGCGGTGCTCAATGCCGGTTTCGGACAGGGACCCGCGCTGGTCACCAAGAATTTCCGCCAGCTCGGCATCACCATGCCGCTGTATCAGTCCCACGGCGTGGCATCGAAGGAGTTCATCAAGCTTGCCGGCGATGCGGCCGAGGGCGTGCGGCTGCCGGCTTCGGCGCTGCTGGTCGCGGAAAGCTTGCCGGACAGCGACCCGCAGAAAAAAGTCGTGGTCGGCTACAAGCGCGAGTACGAGGGGCGATTCAAGTCCGAAGTCTCCACTTTCGGCGGCCACGCCTACGACGGTCTCATGCTGGTGGCGGAGGCGATGAAGAAAGCGGGCACCACCGACAAGGCGAAGGTGCGCGATGCGCTCGAGTCGGTGCGCGGTTACATGGGAACGGCGGGCGTGGTCAACATGTCCGCGCAGGACCACATGGGCCTCGACCTGAGCGCCTTCCGCATGCTGGAAGTGCGCCGGGGCGACTGGTCGCTGGTGAAGTAAGCCGGGCGTCGGTTGCGCGCCGGACGCGCCGATGAGCGCGCCGCTCATCCAGTACCTGCTCACCGGGGTAACCATCGGCGCGATCTATGCGCTGGTGGCCCTCGGTTTCTCGATCATCTACAACGCCAGCCATATCATCAATTTCGCCCAGGGCGAATTCGTGATGATCGGCGGCATGGCGACGGTGTCGTTGACCGGCGCCGGCATGCCGCTGCCGCTGGCGATCGTCGCTGCCGTGGTGGTTACGGCGCTGGTCGGACTGATGCTCGAGAAATTCGTGGTGGCGCGGGCGCGCGGCGCCTCCGTGGTGACGCTCATCATCATCACCATCGGCGCATCGATCCTGCTGCGCGGATTGGCGACCCTTATCTGGGACAAGAAGCTGCACCCGCTGCGCCCGTTTTCAGGCGACCGGCCGATCGAGATCGCCGGCGCCGTGATCCTGCCGCAAAGCCTGTGGGTGCTCGGTGTCGCGCTCGTCATTGTCCTGCTGCTGTCCTGGTTCTTCGGGCGCACGCTGTTCGGCAAGGCGATGCTGGCTACCTCGCACCAGCGGCTTGCCGCGCAGCTGGTCGGAATCAACGTGCGGCAGGTGCTGTTTGTCTCCTTCGGCCTGTCGGCGGCGCTGGGCGCAGTCGCGGGAATTCTCATTGCCCCGATCGCCTTTACCTCATGGGACGTGGGGATCATGCTGGGCTTGAAGGGCTTCGCCGCGGCGGTCCTCGGGGGGCTGGGCAGCGGCCCCGGCGCCGTGGTCGGCGGGCTGGTTCTCGGCATCGCCGAGACCTTGAGCGCCGGTTATGTCTCCTCGGCCTACAAGGACGCGATTGCATTCGTGCTGATGCTGGCGGTGCTGTTTTTCATGCCGCGCGGACTGCTCGGCAGGCGCAGCACCGAGCGCGTCTAGAACGTGGCCGCCGCTGCCTGGCTCGCATCGCCCCGCACCGGCGGCATTGCCGTGCTGGCGGCCGTCATCGCCCTGCTGCCGCTGGCGCTGACGAACAACTATTACTACGACGTGGCAATCCTGGTCGGTCTGAATGCGATCGTCTGCGTCGGACTGAATCTGCTCATCGGTTATGCCGGCCAGATCAGCCTCGGCCACGCCGGTTTTTTCGGTCTGGGCGGCTACGGCTCGGCGATTCTCAGCGTGCGCTACGGCTGGCCGCCGCTCGGGGCGCTTGCCGCCGCCACCGCCGCCGTCGGGTTGATTGCGTTCGTCATCGGGCGCCCGATCCTGAGGTTGCGCGGGCACACTCTGGCGATGGCGACACTCGGCATGGGCGTCATCGTCTCGATCGTCGTTTCCACGGAAGACGGATTCACCGGCGGACCCGACGGCATGTCGGTGCCGCCGCTCATGCTCGCCGGCACGGTGTTGCAGGGAGAACGCGTCTGGTACTGGATTGTCGGCGCGCTGGTGATTGCGGCGGTGTGGCTGGCGCAGAACCTGATCGAGTCGCCCACCGGACGGGCATTGCGGGCGCTCTCGGGCTCGGAGGTGGGCGCGGAAGTCGTCGGCATCGACAGTTCGCGTCACAAGGTGCTGGTTTTCGTTGTCTCGGCGGTGTACGCAGCGTTCGCCGGCGGTCTGACCGCACACTACTCGGGATTCATCACTCCGGGCAACGTGAGCTTTTTTCATTCCATCGAGCTCGTGACCATGGTGGTGTTCGGCGGCATGGCCTCCACTTTCGGCGCGGTGGTCGGCGCCGCCGTTCTCACCACGCTGCCGCAGGTGCTGACCGTGTTCAAGGAATACGAGATGGTGGCGTTCGGCGCGGTGATGATGGGCACCATGATCTTCGTGCCGAGGGGACTGGTGCCGAGCCTTGCGATGATCGCGGCGGCGCGTCCTCGGCCGGTGCGCTCGCACGGGAGCGACCGATGAGCCTGCTGCGCGTCGAAGGCCTGGGCAAGGAATTCGGCGGCGTGCGGGCGGTCGAGAATCTGAGCTTTTCGGTTGCGCCGGGCACGGTGCACTCGATCATCGGACCCAACGGCGCCGGGAAAACCACGCTGCTCAATCTGCTCACCGGGATCTATGTTCCCACGGTCGGAGGCATTTATCTCGGCGAGCGCGAGCTGACCGGACGGCCGCCGCATGAGTACGCCGCGGCGGGGATCGCGCGCACGTTCCAGAATCTGCAGGTGTTCTTCAACATGAGCGCGCTCGAGAACGTGATGGTGGGGCGTTACCGGCACGAGCGCTGCGGGCTTGCGGCGGCGCTGCTGCGCTTTCCCTCGCTGGCGCGCGCCGAGCGCGCCTGCCGCGATGCCGCCGCGGAACTGCTCGATTTCGTCGGGCTGGGCGCTTACCTCGGCGTGCGCGCCGATGCCATGCCCTATGGTGCGCTGAAGCGCCTCGAGGTGGCGCGCGCGCTGGCGACGCAGCCGCAGCTGCTGCTGCTCGACGAGCCGGCGGCGGGGCTCAATCCGACCGAGACCCAGGAATTCGATGCGCTGATCGGCAAGATTGCCGGGCGCGGCATCACCGTGGTGCTGGTGGAGCACAACATGCGGCTGGTGATGGGCGTCTCCGACCACATTCTGGTGCTCGATTACGGCCGCAAGCTCGCCGAAGGCACGGCCGGGGAAATGCGCGCGGACCCGCGCGTGGTCGAAGCCTACCTTGGCGCAACGGTGCACTGACATGCTGGAAATCCACGCTGTCGAAAGCCGCTACGGCCGCATACCGGCGCTGAAGGGCATCGACCTGCGTGTGGACAGCGGCGAGCTGGTGGCCCTGGTCGGCGCCAACGGCGCCGGCAAGACGACCTTGCTGCGAGCGCTGTCCGGCGTGCAGCGGGTGAGCGCGGGACGGGTGATGTTTCGCGGAGAAGACATCACGCGCGCATCGGCCGACCGGCGGGTACGGCTCGGGATCGTGCAGGTTCCCGAGGGCAGGCTGGTGTTCGGCCCGCTGTCGGTCGAGGACAACCTGCGTCTCGGCGGCTACACGCGCCGGCGTGCGGAAAGCGAGGAAAGCCTCGAGCGGGTCTACGGCATGTTCCCGGCGCTGAGGGAAAGGCGCCGCCAGCCGGCCGGCACGCTCTCCGGCGGCCAGCAGCAGATGCTGGCGATGGGGCGCGCGATGATGGCCAGACCGCAACTGATGCTGCTCGACGAGCCCAGCATGGGCTTGGCACCGAAGCTGGTCGAGGATATCTTTGCACATATCCGCGCGCTCAAGGCTGCCGGCACCACCATCTTTCTGGTCGATCAGAACGCGCGTGCCGCTCTCAGCGTGGCCGAGCGCGGTTATGTGATCGAGACCGGGCGCATCGTGCTCTCGGGAACGGGACGGGAGTTGCTACAGGACGAGCGGGTGAAGGCAGCCTATCTCGGATTTTGACGCGCGGGATCCATGATTCATGCAGAGGTAAAAATGAAGACGACATTGACGACCGGGATTTCGACGCGGCGCGAATTCGATATCGACCGCGAGCGCACCATCGACTTCATGGGCGACAGGGCGCGCGTTTACGCGACGCCGATGATGGTGCGCGACATCGAGGTGACCTGCCGCGAATTCCTGCTCGCGCACCTGGATCCGGGCGAGGACTCGGTCGGCACGCGGGTGGAGGTGGACCACCTTGCGCCGACGCTGCTCGGAATGAAAGTCACCGTCGAAGCGAAGGTCACGGAGGTCAAAGGCAGGCTGGTGACGTTCGAGGTCTCGGTGCACGACGGGATCGATCAGGTCGGCCGCGGCCGGCACCTGCGCTACGTGCTCGAGGTGAAGGCGCAGGAGCAGCGGCTGATGGCGAAGGCCGAGAAGGCGGGACTGCCTCGATGAGCGCGCCCGGACGCAGCGGCGCAACGACCGCAAAGGCGGCGACGTACTGCTACCAGTGCGTCGCCGGCCCCGACCTGCTCACGGTAAAGGTGGTGGACGGGGTGGCGACAGAGGTCGAGCCGAACTTCGGCGCCTGCGGGGTGCATCCGGGCGGCGGCAAGGTGTGCGTCAAGGCCTACGGCCTGGTGCAGAAGACCTACAACCCGAACCGCGTCACGCGGCCGATGAAACGCACCAATCCGAAAAAAGGCCGCGGCGAGGATCCCCGCTTTGTCCCGATCTCATGGGACGAAGCGCTCGATGCGGTGGCGGAAAAGCTGAACGGCGTGCGCGCGCGCGGTCTGCTCGACGAGTCGGGCTACCCGCGGGTCGCGGCAAGCTTCGGCGGCGGCGGCACGCCGCAGTCGTACATGGGCACCTTTCCCGCATTCCTCGCGGCCTGGGGCCCGGTCGACATGGGCTTCGGCTCCGGCCAGGGCGTCAAGTGCTATCACTCCGAGCATCTCTACGGCGAATTCTGGCATCGCGGATTCACGGTGTCGCCGGACACGCCGAACTGCGATTACCTGATCTCCTGCGGCGCCAACGTCGAGGCGTCCGGCGGCGTGGTCGGCGTGTGGCGGCACGCCAATGCGCGCGAGCGCGGCATGAAGCGGGTGCAGGTCGAGCCGCACCTGTCGGTCACCGGCGCCTGCTCCGCCGAATGGGTGCCGATCAAGCCGAAGACCGACGCGGCATTCCTGTTCGCGCTGATCCACGTGATGCTGCACCAGTCGCCGCGGTCGCGGCTCGATCTGCCGTTCCTCGTCAATCAGACTTCCTCGCCCTACCTCGTGGGGCCGAACGGTTTCTATCTGCGCGATCCGCAGACGAAGAAGCCGCTGCTCTGGGACACCAGGCGCTCCGCTGCGGTGGCGTTCGACGCGGCCGATGTGGATGCGTCGCTCGAGGGCGAATACGATCTCGAGGCGGTGGAGATCGGGCCGGACCAGGCGGTGCTCGCGAGCGGCCGGCTGCGCGGAACGACGGCGTTCTCGAAGCTGGTATTGCATATGCAGCAGTACACGCCGGAGTGGGCGGCCGGCGTGTGCGACGTGCCATCCGGCACCATGCGGCGCATCGCCAACGAATTCCTCGACGCGGCAAAAGTGGGCCAGACAATCGAGATCGAAGGCATGCTCCTGCCGCATCGGCCGGTGGCGGTGAGCCTGGGCAAAACCGTGACCAACGGCTGGGGCGGCTTCGAGTGCTGCTGGGCGCGCACGCTGCTCGCGACCCTGGTCGGCGGGCTGGAAGTGCCGGGCGGGACCCTCGGCACCACGGTCCGGCTCAACCGCCCGCTTTCGGAGCGCCACCTGAGCGTGAAGCCGGGCCCCGACGGCTTCATGGCCTATCCGCTCAATCCCACCGACCGCGAGCACTGGAGCGCGCGGCCGAATATCCGCAACGCCTATCGCAGCATGGTGCCGCTCGCCGCCGACGGCCCCTGGAGCCAGGCGCTGGGGCCGACGCATTTTTCCTGGATGTTTCTCAATGGGACGCCCGAGGGTTTGCCCACGGTGACGTTGCCGGAGATCTGGTTCGCATATCGCACCAATCCGGCGATTTCCTTCTGGGACACCGACAAGCTGACCGAGAGCATGGCGAGGTTTCCCTTCGTCGTCGCTTTTGCCTATACGCGCGATGAAACCAACCATATGGCGGACATCCTGCTGCCGGATGCAACCGACCTGGAGAGCCTGCAGCTCATCCGCATCGGCGGTACCAAGTACGTCGAGCAGTTCTGGGACAGCGAAGGTTTCGCGCTGCGCCAGCCGGTGGTGGCGCCGCAGGGCGAGGCCCGGGACTTCACCGACATCGCCACCGAACTCGCGCGGCGCGCCGGACTGCTGGAGAAATACAACGGCTCGATCAACAAGGGCGCCGCGGGCGTGCCGCTGAAGGGCGATCACGCGCTCGATCCGGGCCGCGCCTACGACCGCGACGAGATCTGGGACCGGGTCTGCCGCGCGGCAAGCGCCGAGCTGAGCGACGGCAGCGAGGAGCACGGCCTCGGATGGTGGAAGGAGCACGGGCTTGCCACGCGGCCGTTCCCCAAGACCGACTGGTATCTGCTGCCGACGCTGCAGCGCCTCGGGCTGCGCTTCGAGATGCCCTATCAGGAACAGCTCTACCGCGTCGGCAAGGAACTCGGCAAGCGGCTGCACGAGCACGGCATGGTCTGGTGGGAGCGCCAACTCGAGGAGTATCAGGCGCTGCCGGTGTGGAAGGATTTTCCCGGCCTGTGGGAGAAGGCGCTGGTCGCTTCGGGCGGCAGCGCGAGCGACTACCCGTTCTGGCTGCTGACCTCGCGCTCGATGCAGTACGCGTGGGGCGGGAACGTCGGCATGCAGTTGATCAAGGAAGTCGCGGACAACGTCGCCGGTCATCAGGGCGCGATCCTGAACACGCGGCGCGCAGAGGAGCTCGGTGTCGGCGAGGGCGACTGGATCGAGATTGCGACGCCGCAGAAATCGGTGCGCGCGCGTGCGGTGCTGCGCCAGGGTATCCGCCCCGACACGATCCTGTTGCTCGGCCAGTTCGGGCACTGGGTGACGCCGCTGGCGAAGGACTTCGGCATGCCGAGCATGAACTCGCTCGTGCCGATGTCGATGGAGCTGACGGACGCGACCGGATCGGGCGCGGACATCGTGCGGGTCAGCGTGAGGAAATCGTCGTGACGCGCTGGGTGATGATTGCAGACCTGCGCCGCTGCGTCGGCTGCCAGACCTGTACCGCCGCCTGCCGGCACACCAACGCGACGCCGCCGGAAGTGCAGTGGCGTCGCGTGCTCGACATGGAAGTGGGCGAGTATCCCGAGGTGAAACGCGTGTTCGTGCCGACCGGCTGCCAGCACTGCGCCGATCCGCCCTGCATGCACGTCTGCCCCTCGACCGCGACGCGCCAGCGCGCCGACGGCATCGTCACCATCGATTACGACTTGTGCATCGGTTGCTCCTATTGCGCCGTCGCCTGCCCGTACCAGGCGCGCTACCGCACCGACGATGCGACGTTTGCCTACGGCGAAAAGCCGACGGCGTCCGAAGCCGTAGGCTACGACCCGAAGCGCCTCGGCGTTGCGACCAAGTGCACCTTCTGCAGCGACCGCGTCGACGCCGGCATGGAGAAAGGCCTGAAGCCCGGCGTCGATCCGGAGGCGACGCCGGCCTGCGTCAACAGCTGCATCGCCGGCGCCCTGCATTTCGGCGACAAGGAGAATGCGGACAGCAACGTGTCGAAGCTGCTCGAGGAGAACGAGTATTTCCGCATGCACGAGGAGCTGGGCACCGACCCGGGCTTCTACTACCTCTGGGACAAGGTGGCGAAAGAGGGCTACAAGCAGGGAGGGGGCGGGTAATGAGCTACGGCCCGAAACCCTGGATCCAGCTCAACTGGGACATGCGCGCCGCGCTGAACTTCATCTTCGGCGGCACCGGCGCCGGTTTCCTCCTGCTCGCGGCGTTCGCAGCCGCGCCCGCGCGCGCCTGGCAGGGAGGAATGCTGCTCGGCCTGGCGCTCGTCGGCCTGGGGCTTCTGGCGGTGTGGCTGGAGATCGGCAGGAAGCTGCGCGCGGTGCACGTGTTCTTCAATCCGTTCACGTCCTGGATGACGCGCGAATCTTTCGTCGCGTTGCTGCTGTTCGCCTCCGGGTTGTTTGCCGTCGCGCTCGCCTCGCCGCAATTGGGCGCGCTCACCGCGGCCATCGCGCTTGCTTTCGTCTACTGCCAGGGTCGCATCCTGCGCGCCTCGAGGGGCATTCCCGCATGGCGCGAGCCGACCATCACCTGGCTCATCTTCTTGACCGGGATCGCCGAGGGCGCGGGCCTGTTCGTCGCGCTGGCGGCGCTCACCCGGGGGACGGTGCCGGCGCTCGCCGGCGGCTGCCTCGCGCTCGCGGTGGTGGCACGCGCCGTGGCCTGGTCAATCTATCGCAAGCGGGTGGATGCCGACCTGATTCCCAAAGCGCGCGCCGCGCTCGACCCGGCGGGCAAGCTGCTTTATCAGCTGGGGACCCTGGCGCCGCTCGCGCTTCTGGTGGCCGGCGGTGCATTCGAGGATTTCGCCACCGCCACCGACGTGCTGGCGGGCGTCGCGGCGCTCGCCGCCGGCTGGCGGCTGAAGTATGTGATGGTGACCAAAGCGTCGTTCAACCAGGGATTCTCACTGCCGCGCGTGCCGGTGCGCGGGAGAAAATGAAAACCGCGAGGGGAGGGAGCTGAGCATGGCGAAGACGGCGAGAGGTGCACGGACGGGCGCACGCGCTGCGGCGGGCAAGGCGGTGCGCCGAAAAGCAGCGGCTTACCGCTTCGATCCGGTGGCCGAGACGATGCCGCGCAACCGGCTGCGCGCGCTGCAACTGCGGCGGCTGAAGCTTACGCTCAAGAATGCCTTTGACAACGTGCCGCTGCACCGCAAGCGAATGAAGACGCTGGGCATCGCGCCGCAGGATATCCGCAGCCTCGACGATCTTGCGTCGCTGCCGTTCACGATGAAGTCCGACCTGCGCGACCACTATCCTTTCGGCATGTTTGCCCGGCCGCGCGAGACACTGGTGCGTCTGCACGCGTCCTCCGGCACCACCGGCAAGCCGACGGTCGTCGGCTACAGCGCCCGGGACATCGCCACCTGGGCGGACCTGATGGCCCGATCCATGGCTTGCGCCGGGGTGCGTCCCGGCGACGTGGTGCACAACGCCTATGGCTACGGCCTGTTTACCGGGGGCTTGGGCGCGCATTACGGCGGGGAGCGGCTGGGCGCCACCGTGGTGCCGATGTCGGGCGGCAATACCGAGCGGCAGATCGTGCTGATCCAGGATTTCGCCGCGCGGGTGCTGTGCGCGACGCCCTCGTATGCGCTCGCCATCGCAGAGGTGGCGGAGAAGCAGGGCGTGGACCTGCGCAAATCGCGGCTCGCCATCGGCTTGTTCGGCGCCGAGCCCTGGAGCGAGGCGATGCGCAAGGAGATCGAGGCGCGCCTCGGCATGAAGGCGATCGACATCTACGGCCTGTCGGAAATCATGGGGCCCGGCGTGGCCTGCGAATGCGAGGAGGCGCGCGCCGGACTGCACGGCTGGGAGGACCATTTCATTTTCGAGATCATCGACCCGGAGACGGCGAAGCCGCTCCCCGAGGGCGAAGCGGGCGAGCTGGTGATCACCACGCTCACCAAGGAAGCGCTGCCGATGATCCGCTACCGCACGCGCGACATCACCCGCATCACCCGCGAGCCCTGCGAATGCGGCCGCACGCATGTGCGCATAATGCGGATCACCGGCCGGAACGATGACATGCTGATCATCCGCGGCGTCAATGTCTATCCGTCGCAGATCGAGGCGGTGCTGATCGGGCTGCCGGACCTTGCTCCGCATTACCAGCTGGTCGTCGAGCGGCAGGGAGCACTGGATCACCTGACGGTGGAGGTCGAGGCAAGCGCCTCGGTCAATCTCACGCCGGAGGCCGGCACTGCGATCGGCGGTTCGGTGCGGCATTACATCAAGTCGATGGTGGGCGTGACCGCCGAGGTGCGGGTGAAGTCACCCGGGGAGATCCCGCGCTCCCAGGGGAAGGCGGTGCGGGTGCGCGACCTGCGGCCGAAGTCGGCCTGACGTAACGGAAGGAATCTCATGGAGCTGCGCCGCCAGGTTTGCCGCACGTTGCACGAGGAACATGTCGCCGTGCTCGATCTGCTGAATCGCTTCGGGCAGGCACTCGGCCGTCTCAAGGGCTCGCTGCCGCCGGGCGACCCGGCGTGGCAGTCGTTGCTGGCGCAACTCGCCGCAGCGCTGCAACACGAGGTGACGCGCCACTTCGGCTTCGAGGAAGACCAGCTGTTTCCCAGGCTGCATCAAAGCGGGCAGGGCGAGCTCGCGGAGTTGTTGTTCGAGGAGCACGAAGTCATACGCGAGGTGGTGCGCCCGCTCCTCGTCCTGATCGACCGCGCCCGGACGGGCGATCTGGACGGCACCGGCTGGCAATCGCTCAAAGTGACCGGGCTGGAACTGGTCGAGCGCCTCACTTCGCACGCCGAGAAGGAGGAACTTTCGCTGGTGCCGGTACTGGAGGATCTGCTTGACGAGGATACCGACCGAGAGCTCTGGAGTGCCTACGCAGCCGGCTGAGCGAAACGGAGCCGGCCCTGCGGTCGCCGATCACGGCGTCAGCCGAGCCGCTTGACGAACCCCAGCCGCTGGCTCGGCCCGAAGCCGGCGCGATAGAAAAATCCCAGCAGGTCGAAGTTCTCGCGCGCGATCACCGTCTCGACGCGCTCGACGTGCAATGCCTCGAGATTGACAAACAGCTGCGACAGCAGCGCGGTGCCGATCCCGGTGCCGGCGAAACCCGGATCGACGCCGATGGTGTCGATCACCGCCACCGGCTCGGTGCGGCCGAAATCGCCGAAATCCACCTTGGCCATGATGAAGCCGGAAACCGATCCGTCCCGGTACGCCGCGAGCGAGACCCGTATCGCGGAGTCGTTGAGCGCCTCGCCCACCAGGCGGGTGATATACGCGCTACGGTCGCGGCCGGTGATCCTGCGGTCGATGCGCACGATGTTGCCGATGTCGCCGGAGGCAAGCGAGCGCACGTCGGCGCGGTCGCGCGCCAATGTCTCGTAATCGTTCGAACGCTGGCTCGGGGACGCCGCCCGCGCCGTCCAGAGCGAAAAAGACGCCAGCAAGTAGAATAGGTCACCTTTCCGCGCATCTTTGCCAAGCGCCTGGGCTGGGGCGCCACATGAACAAGAAAAACCTCACCGAACGCGACATCTGCACCAAGTTCCTCACGCCGGCCGTGAAGGACGCGGGCTGGGATGTGATATCGCAGGTCCGTGAGGAAGTGTTTTTTACCAAGGGTCGGATTATTGTCCGCGGCAAGCTGGTCACGCGCGGCAAGGCGAAAATCGCGGACTACATCCTCTACTACAAGCCGAACATCCCGATTGCGCTCATCGAGGCGAAGGACAACAACCAACCCGTCGGCGGCGGCATGCAGCAGGGGCTCGAATACGCCGCGACCCTCGACATTCCATTCGTCTTTTCATCGAACGGCGACGCCTTCCTGTTCCACGACCGCACTGGTCTGAGCGGCCAGATTGAAACGGAGCTGGCGCTGGACGCCTTCCCGACGCCGGAGCAACTCTGGGCGAAATATCGTGCATGGAAAGGGCTCGCCCCCGCGGAAGAACGCATCGTGCTTCAGGACTACCACGACGACGCCAACGGCAAGGAGCCGCGCTACTACCAGCGCATCGCCATCAACAACGCGATCGAGGCCATCGCCAAAGGGCAGGACCGCATCCTGCTCGTGATGGCGACTGGCACGGGCAAGACTTACACTGCGTTCCAGATCATCTGGCGCCTGTGGAAAGCCGGGCAGAAGAAACGCATCCTGTACCTCGCCGACCGCAACGTCCTGGTCGATCAGACGATGGTGAACGACTTCCGCCCCTTTGGCGCGGCCATGGCTAAGCTCAGCACCGGGTCGAAGACCATTGAGCGCGAGGGCGGCGCCGAGGTTCAACTGGCGCTCGCCATCGACCAGAAGCATCGGCGCATCGACACCGCCTACGAGATCTACCTCGCGCTCTATCAGGCCATCACCGGCCCGGAGGATCGCCAGAAGCTCTTCCGCGAACTCTCTCCGGACTTCTTCGACCTTATCGTCATCGACGAATGCCATCGCGGCAGCGCGGCGGCAGATTCCGCCTGGCGGGAGATCCTCGACTACTTTTCCAGCGCCACGCAAATCGGCCTCACCGCCACGCCGAAAGAGACCGAGTACGTCTCGAACATTCACTACTTCGGCCAGCCCGTCTATTCCTACTCGCTGAAGCAGGGCATCCATGACGGTTTCCTCGCTCCCTACAAGGTGGTAAAGGTTCATCTCGACGTGGACGTGGAAGGTTACCGCCCTGAAAAAGGCGAGACGGACAAATACGGCTACGAGATCGAAGACCGCATTTACAACCAGAAGGACTTCGACCGCAGTCTTGTTATCGACGAGCGAACCAAGCGCGTCGCCCGCCGGGTGAGCGAGTTCCTGAGAGAAAGCGGCGACCGCTTCCAGAAGACCATTGTCTTCTGCGTCGATACCGAACATGCCGCGCGCATGCGCCAGGCCCTGGTCAACGAGAACCCTGACCTCGTGCAGCAGAATGCACGCTACGTCATGCGCATCACCGGCGACGACCCGCAGGGTGTCGACCAGGTCGGCAATTTCATCGACCCGGAAGCGAAATACCCGGTTATCGTCACCACCTCGCGCCTGCTATCCACGGGCGTGGACACCCAGACCTGCCGCCTGATCGTGCTCGACCGCGCAGTCGGGTCGATGACCGAGTTCAAGCAGATCATGGGCCGCGGCACACGCGTCCACGAAGACACGCGGAAGTATTACTTCACCTTGCTTGATTTCCGCAAGGCGACCAACCACTTCGCCGATCCGGATTTCGACGGCGTGCCGGTGCAGATCTACGAACCCGGCGAAGACGATCCGGTCAGTCCGCCGGACGATGTGCCTCCGACGTACGATCCCGACGATCCCATCCCGCCAGAGCCCGGCGAGGACGAGGAACTCGTCGGCTATCCCGATTCGCCAGACATCAACATCTTGACAGCTGGGCTGCGACCCGCGAAATACTACGTTCACGGCAGAGAGGTCGCCATCCTCGCCGAGCGCATCGAATACCTTGACGAATACGGCAAGCTGGTAACCGAAAGCCTGCGCGACTACTCAAAAAAAACGCTGAGGAAGCAATTTGCCAGTCTCGACGCATTCCTGAAGCGCTGGAAGGGCGCCGAGCGCAAGCAGGCGATCATCGAGGAACTCGCCGCCGAGGGCCTGCTGCTCGATCCGTTGGCCGACGAGGTGGGCAAGGATCTCGACCCGTTCGACCTGATCTGCCACGTGGCCTTCGACCAGCCGGCGCTCACGCGGCGCGAGCGGGCGGACAACGTGCGCAAGCGCGACGTATTCACTCGATACGGGATGCAGGCCCGCGCAGTCCTCGAAGCCCTGCTGCAGAAATACCAGGACGAAGGCGTTACCGGTCTGGACGATCCGCGCATCCTGAAAATCGCGCCCTTCGACGCCATGGGCACTCCGGTCGAACTGCTGAAGCAGTTCGGCGGCAGGAGCGGCTTCGAAAAGGCCGTCCACGAACTTCAATCCGCTCTCTACGATAAGGCTGCCTGAACCCCATGTCCGTCCGCAATGTCGTCAAATCCATCCAGGACATCATGCGCCAGGATGTCGGCGTCGATGGCGACGCCCAGCGCATCTCCCAGCTTTGCTGGATGTTCTTTCTCAAGATCATCGACGACCAGGATCAGGAGCTGGAACTGATGCAGGAGGGCTATCGCTCGCCCATCCCCGCAAAATTCCGCTGGCGCGCCTGGGCCGCCGACCCGGAGGGCATCACCGGCGACCCACTGCTCGCTTTCGTCAACGACGAGTTGTTCCCCGCACTCAAAGAGCTGTCCAATACCGCCAGGGACGGCCGGCGCCGTGTGGTGCGCGACGTGTTCGAGGACGCCTACAACTACATGAAGTCCGGCCAGCTCATGCGCCAGGTGGTGAACAAGATCAACGCCATCGACTTCAACAACCTCTCCGAGCGCCAGCACTTCGGTGATCTCTACGAGCAGATCCTGAACGACCTGCAGAGCGCCGGCAACGCGGGCGAGTACTACACGCCGCGCGCCGTCACGGCCTTCATGGCCGAGCGCATCGACCCCAAGCCCGGCGAAATCCTGCTCGACCCCGCCTGCGGCACCGGCGGCTTTCTCACCTGCGCGCTGCGCCACATGCGCAGCCGTTACGTGAAGACGCCGGAGGACGAGCGGCGCATGCAGCAGGCGCTGCGCGCCGTGGAGAAAAAGCAGCTCCCACACATGCTGTGCGTCACCAACATGCTGCTGCACGGCATCGACGACCCCTCGTTCGTGCGTCACGACAACACGCTGGCACGCCCCTACATCAGCTACGGGCAGTCGGACCGCGTGGACATCGTCCTCACCAATCCGCCGTTCGGCGGGCGCGAGGAAGATGGTATCGAGAGCAACTTCCCCAAGCACTTCCAGACCCGCGAGACCGCCGACCTTTTCCTCGCGCTCATCATCCGCCTGCTCAAACCGGGTGGGCGCGCCGCCGTGGTGCTGCCGGACGGTTCGCTGTTCGGCGAAGGCGTGAAGACCCGGCTGAAGGAACACCTCATGGAGGAGTGCAACCTGCACACCATCGTGCGGCTGCCGAACAGCGTGTTCAAGCCCTACGCCTCCATCGGCACCAACCTGCTGTTTTTCGAGAAGGGCGAGCCGACCAAGGAAATCTGGTTCTACGAGCACCGCGTCCCCGAAGGGCAGAAAGCCTACTCGATGACCAGACCGATCAAGGTCGAGCACTTGAAGCCTTGCGTCGACTGGTGGGGCGGGGCTGGACGGGAGGAGCGCGAGGAAACCGAAGTCGCTTGGAAGGTCACGCTCGAAGAGGTGAAGGCCCGCAACTACAACCTCGACATCAAGAACCCGCACACCGTCGCCGACGATCACGGCGATCCGGAGGAACTGTTGGCTAAGCTCGACCAGGCGGAAAAGCAGACCGCCGTCCTGCGCGACCAGCTCAAGGCCATCCTAGAAGAGGCGCTGTTGCGATGAGCCCGGAGCGCCTCCTCGCACACTTCGACCGCATCAGCGAGGCGCCAGGCGCCATCCCGCACCTGCGCCGCTTTATCCTCGATCTTGCCGTACGAGGGAAGCTGGTCGAGCAAGACCCGAAGGACGAACCCGCGTCTAAACTGCTCAAGCGGATTCAGACGGAGAAGGCGCGGCTGGCGAAAGAGGGAAATGGTCGAAAAGACAAACCGAGCGTGCCGCTGCTGGATGACGATCTGCCGTTTTCCGTTCCCGCCGGGTGGCAATGGAGCCAGCTGGCAACAATCGGCTTCATCAGTCCGCGGAACGATGTCGACGGTGCTCTGCTCGCATCTTTTGTCCCCATGACGCTGATTCCCGCAGAGTACGGCTCCTCACACTTGCACGAGGTAAGGCCTTGGCATGAAATCAAATCCGGCTACACGCACTTTGCTGAGGGCGATGTGGGGCTGGCGAAGATCACACCATGTTTCGAGAATGGCAAATCAACAGTCTTTCGAGGGCTCACCGGCGGGATCGGCGCAGGCACGACAGAGTTGCATATCGTCCGCCCACTGCTAATTGATGCCGACTATGTTCTGCTCTTCTTGAAGTGCCCGCACTTCATTGAGACTGGCATTCCCAGAATGACCGGAACGGCAGGGCAGAAACGAGTCTCCTCCGAGTACTTCGCGTATTCGCCTTTCCCTCTCCCGCCCCACGCCGAACAACAGCGCATCGTCGCCAAGGTGGATGAATTGATGGCGCTGTGTGATCGACTGGAGGCGGCCCAAGCGGAGCGGAAGAGCTGGCGGGATCGGGTGGCGGCGGCATCTCTGTATTGCCTGAACAACGGCGCGGATGTTGAGTCCTTCCGCGAGCACGCCCGCTTCCACCTCCGCCACCTCCCGCGCCTCACCACGCGCCCCGAGCACATTCAGCAACTCCGTCAGGCCGTCCTCAACCTTGCCGTCCGCGGCAAACTCGTAGAGCAAAACCCTCACGACGAACCCGCCTCCGAATTACTCAAGCGGATTCAGGCGGAGAAAGAGAAACTGACGCCGCAACGCAAAGACTCAAAGGATCAACTACCTCCGGTCGAAGCGAATGAGATGCCGTTTGAGATTCCACCGGGATGGGCTTGGGCGAGGCTAATTGATGTTTCTGCCAAGATTCATTATGGATATACAGCATCAGCGAACCCAAGAACTGATGGTGTTCGCCTTCTGAGAATCACAGATATCCAAAATAACCGGGTTAATTGGAGTTCTGTGCCAGGCTGCGAAATCACGACAGATCAAACTGGGCAATATTTGCTCGCGGTTGGCGATATCTTGATCGCCCGGACTGGAGGCACCATAGGCAAGAGCTTCCTGGTGGAAGAGGTATCGGTGAAGGCTGTTTTTGCCTCCTACCTCATAAGAGTGCAACGGTTGACGGGTATGTACGACCGCTACTTGAAGTTCTTCCTCGAGTCACCGGTGTATTGGAAACAATTGGATGACGGCGCGAGAGGTGGCGGCCAGCCGAATGTCAACGGCCAGACTCTGGGGAAAATGACGTTGACAATCCCACCGCTCAATGAGCAAAAACGGATCGCGGCAAAGGTGACCGAACTGATGGCGCTGTGCGACGAGCTGGATGCCCAACTCATAAACACCGCGACACTCCGCCGTCAGCTCCTCGAAGCTACCCTCTCGCTGGCCCTTGCTGCATGAAGCATTCATACAATATGGGACTAATGTCGAATCAACTGCCTGTGGAGGTGCCCGAGCTGCGAGGCAATACCAAGTCCGATGTAGGCCATTGCTCAATCGAGGCGTGGTAAACGCATGGATATCAGGTCAGTTATCGAATTGCTCGCGCCAGCCGGCCTTGGTTCGCCGACGCTCAATGCATTGGTTCCGAACGAAAGCAACTACACGGCGCTGCTCATGCAACCGCGCGGTCAGATCGAGGCCAGCGCTGCAGGAGTTCGGAATCGAGACCGAGATCTTGCTCATAGGCAGTTTAGAAAATTCTTGGACGATGCACGAGAAACACAAGCCGATCTAGTGATCACGCCCGAGTACTCAATGCCTTGGGACACTCTCGTTCAGTCGATCAAGGCAGGCGCCGTTCCTGCACAGGGGAAACTCTGGGCGCTTGGCTGCGAGAGCATTAAGTACAGCGAACTCGAGGTGCTCAAGCAGGATCTCACTCCATTCGCAACGGTGCTGTGTGAACCGCTTCAGCCAGACCCTGGGCGATTCACTGATCCGCTTGCCTATGTGTTCCTTGCCTCACCGGTTGACGGTAACGGCGCCGCAAGAACCGTCGTGCTCGTACAGTTCAAGACGTACCCAATGGGGGACAACGACCATTTCGAGTTTAATCATCTGCAGCGGGGTACTCGTATCTACCAATTCGGTGGCATCGGGCAAAGCCTAAAGCTCGTCTCCTTGATCTGTTCTGATGTCTTCGCGTTCCAGGATGCAGATGCCCAAGCCATTTACGATCGAGCATTAATAGTCCATATTCAACTCAACCCAGCGCCACGACAAGCGCAGTATCGACAATACAGGGATCGCCTTCTGCGATTTCAAGGCGATGCGACAGAACTTATCTGTCTGAACTGGGCTAGAGATGTGCATGAGTGGTGTGGCGAGCAGGTGAAGCCCTGGCACAACATTGCAGGCTCGGCGTGGTACCTGCGACCGGACAAGTATGACGACAGGGACGCAACACTATCCGCCAACCACCGACGAGGCCTCTATTACACTTGGCTTAAGCCACTCCGTGTGCACGCTCTTTTCTTCAACTTCGAACCTGCGACCTACCTGCTTGAAGCCACCAAGGTCGCCCATATTGGCGTTCCAGCCGCCATTTCCCGGCGCCGCGGCCCACAACTTACGAAGACCTGCGCCTGGGACGATGCGACTGGGGCTTGGGTCGAGCAGGTCGCTGCGGAGGACAGCTTCTCCGCTGTCGTCAGCGAGAGTGGTCATGCCAAAGAGGAGATCAAACGGATTGCTGATGGTAATCCGCTCGAGGCAGAGCGCGTCCTTGCATTGTGTGCCGGTAAGATTGAGATTGAGGATGGCGACGACTGGTATGGTGTTCGCCGATTGGACTCGTGCGTCATTGATGTGTCCGAGGTCATTCGTCGACTCACGTTTTGCCAAGATACAGACAAAGATGCGTGCGAGTTTCGTATAAGGCGGCTAAAGCGTAGTGGGCACCTCTGGGACATTCTGAAGACCGACAATCAGTTGCCCCCAGCGCTCGCGGATCTCAAGGACGGCTTTCGCCTAGAATGGTCCCCGGCTTTCCCTCATCAAAATGCGATATCGGCCAAAGGGCAACGCGCAACAGTGATCTACATGGGCGAGGACTCCAGCGCCGCGCAGATTGAAGCCACTGCGAAGACAGTTGCTGAGTACCTTAACAGGTCATTTTCTGACTCGGACAAAAGCCTGTTCGCAAAACAGCGCCTAGCTGTCTGGTCTCGTGAGAACGAGAAGATCGCTCTTTATCGTCCACATCGCTACGTCAAGATTGATCAGACAGGTGACACCTCCGAGTTCGATATAGGGAGGGAGACATGACCCTAAACATCTCGCAACTCCGCGAGCGCGTGGCCGCGCGGTTCCCCGACGTTGAGCAAGTGGATGATTCAATTATCCGCTTCACTAAAAAGGCAGGCGAGCTGCCCTTCGCTGTGTACTACCTCGACGTCGCGCAAGACCTGCCAAGAACTCAAGAGACGCTGACGAAGTATCAGGATCGAGTAATCGGGCGTCATTTCTTCGAAGGCAGGAAGAGTCTTCAATGGAGCAACTATCTGTACTTCGTCACCAGCGGAGACCGCTTAGCGAGCAGCGAACTGCGCAAAGCCAAAGACTTGATTGAACGCGACCGAAGTTATGCGCGTAAGTTCGTCATCTCCGAAGATGATCTTGATTCGGTACTCGCGCCGCCGGTGGTCGAACCCGCGGAAGCTACTCCGCACGCTAATATCCTCTCCGTTTGGACAAATCGCCTGGTCGAAGCCGGCCTCGACAGGGCGATTCTGAGTGATGACGACCTCCCAACGCGACTGAAACTGATCGAGTCTTCATTAAGCAAGCCCACTACCAAGCCGCAAGCGCCAAGGCGCAATGTGGAAATCAGGGCTGAACCGTTTATTCGGTCGCTGCAGCTGAAGAAATTTCGGGGCTTCCCCCGCGAGCGGAGCTTTGAGTTCAGCACAGTAAACCTTATCTTCGGGGCCAATGGTTCGGGTAAGACGTCGCTCCTTGAAGCCATCGAGCTCTTTTATTGCGGTCGGAATAAGCGGAATCCAGACGCGCGGCCTGCGTACGAGTTGGTTGCAGCCCTTGCGGATGGCCGGACCGAGAAGGCGACTGGCAGCCGCGGCTTTCAGCCATTGCGAGATCGGAACCTTACGTGGTATGGGCAGCCTGAAATTAAGACCAACAATCTATACCTGAGTTTTGCTCGGTTCAATTTTCTTGACACCGATGCGGCGGTGAGCCTGGCAGATTCCACGTCTCGGATCGAGGAGGACCTCTCTAAGCTGCTGGTGGGCCCTGATGCTGCGAAGACGTGGCGCGACATCGAACGCGTATGCGAAGCCGTGTCGTTGGAGCTACGTGGCATTCGCCCGCGCAAAGTGGAGACCGAAGAGGAACTCGCCGCTGTGGAGAAGCGGCTTAAGGAAGCCAGTGGTGTACAGCAGGAGTCAGACTCGATTCGCGCTCGCCTTGAGGAAATGATTCACCGAATTGGGTGGACTGGTGCCAAGGGCGACAAAGAAGCATTCGCGGGCAAGCTCGTGGAGGCGCTTTCCGAGCTAGTGGCATTAGCGCACCAAGCGAAGGCCCTTGATTGGACAGATTCACCTGTCTCGATCAACGGGCTGGCGAAGTATTGTCGCGAGGCCAAGGTTACCAGCGAGAAAGCTGAAGTGGATATTTCTCGCCTGGACGTCCTGCGAAAGAGCCAGAAGCGTCTTGCAGATTCGATTATGCGAGATCGAGAAGCATTGGATCTAATAGAGCAGGCTAGACGATTGATCGATGTGGGCGTACCTAAACGCGCCGCAGAACAAAACAAACTGCAGAGCACTGTGGCGACCCATTCCGGTTGGCTGGCTGGTCTGGATGTAGACGCCTTAGGTGTGCTTTCGACTGCCGATCTCGACATGAAGGTGGCGGTCTGCCATGAGGCCGTTGTTTCAAAGCGGTTCGCGGCAGAGGCTTTGCTTGTGAAGGCAAAGGAAGATTACGCGAACTTCAGCAAACTACGTGATCAATCGATTAATCTTGCGCAGGAACTCCGTCAAACGGCAGAACGAATCCTTCGGGGTAGTCCCAAGCCTGATGAGTGCCCACTTTGCCACACCCAGTTTGGACCAGGTGAATTGGCAAACCACATCAAGGAGGGTGCTGATAGGCACCTCGAAGCGCTTGGCCAGGGGCTTCTCACCCAGCTACGGCAACGAGAGGTCGCGGTGCGCGAGGCTACTGCTGGCGAGGTCGCCTCGGGCTGGCTTAGGAAGTTCTGTGATCGGGCAAGTCTTGCCGCTGGCATCTCGGTTCGTTTGGCATTAGCTAGAGTGGAAGATGCAAAGCGGGCGCTCGCAGAGGGTCAAGCCCGGCTCGAGGCATTGAACAGCGAGGTGCTTACGCTTGAGTCGCAGGGGCTTTCAATGGCGAGACTGGAGGAGATCTCGGCTCGGTTGCGCGAGCTGACATATCCTCTTCCTAAATTCTCGCGAGAGGCGGCGGATCGACTGCTATCAACCATCGATCAGGGTTCGGCGAATTCATCTCGGACCCTTGAGGCCGAGAGAAGGCAGGCAGGCGAGCTACAACAGACGCTTGAGGCAACGCTTGGTTCCGCGGAGCCCGGTGTTCAGGACCTTAAGGGCGCGTTATCGCGACTGAAGGAAAGGCTCACGGCGGTAGAGAGCATTCGAACGAAGCTCGGCGACTTTTCCTCGTCGTTTCCCTGGTCTGGGACGAAACCGCTTGCGGAGTTCGTGGTCGAAGCTGAGTCGGTCCGTAAGGTCGCCGCTGAGTTGCAGGTAGCTCTCGGCAGGGAAAGACAGGCGCAGGCCACTTACGCGGAATCGATCAAGCGCAAAGAGCATCTTCAAGGACGGCTTGCCGAGTTTGGGACACGTTTGAAGCGCCTGACCGAGACGCAGTCGACTCTCGAAAGCCTACAAAGGGAGCATTCACTGAAGAAGGCGATGGACTCCGCGCTTCAGGAGAATCGCGCCGGCATCGAAGGAATCTTCTCGCGCATTCATTCGCCAGCAGAGTTTCGCGGACTCGGCTCGAGTTGGAGCACGCTTGTTCGCAAGGTGGACGGCAGCGAGGCTAAGCTGAGCGAGATCAGCACCGGACAGCGGGCGGCGTTTGCGCTGTCCATCTTTCTCGCGCAAAACGCTCAGCTTACGGTGGCGCCACCCGTCGTTCTCATCGATGACCCGATAGCGCATGTCGACGATCTGAACTCGTTGTCCTTCCTTGATTACCTGCGCGAGATTGTGTTGAAGGGCCGGAGGCAGATCTTCTTTGCAACGGCCAATGACAAACTGGCGACACTGTTCGAACGGAAGTTCGACTTTCTGGGGTCGGAGGGCTTTCGGAGGTTTGATCTGGGACGAGAGACCTCTCCCGCAGCGTCGATGGAGTCGTAGCGAGTGGACAGTGATGCGGCGACGCTCATAAACGCACTGCAGGCGAGCCGCGAAGCTGACTGACCTGGACTAAGCCTTAATGCGCTTCATCCACGCCTCCGACCTCCACATCGACAGCCCCCTGCGCGGCCTCGACCGCTACGAGGGCGCGCCCGTCGCACGGCTGCGCACTGCGACCCGGTCCGCGCTCGAACGCCTGGTCGACATGGCGATCGCCGAGCGCGTGGACTTCGTTCTCTTCGCCGGCGACATCTATGACCGCGACTGGCAGGACTTTCACACCGGCCTGTTCTTTCGCGAGCAGATGGTGCGCCTGGGTCGGGCGGACATCCGCGTGTTCATCGTGCAGGGCAACCACGATGCGCAGGGCGTGATCACGCGCCAGTTGATCCTGCCGCCGAATGTCACCGTGTTCTCCAGTCGCACCGCCCAGACCTTCCGGATCGATGAACTGTCGGTGGCAATCCACGGGCGGAGTTTCCCTGATCGGGCGGTGGACGAAGATCTGGTCCCTTCGTACCCGGCGCCCGTCCCGGACTTTTTCAATATCGGGATGCTGCACACCAGCCTCAACGGCCGGGTGGGCCATGACACCTACGCACCGACGGATCTCGCAACGCTGGTGGCGAAGGGCTATGACTACTGGGCGCTGGGGCACGTTCATGCGCGCGAGGTGGTGTCGGAGGTGCCGCGCGTCGTCTTCCCGGGCAACCTTCAGGGCCGGCTTGCGAACGAGACAGGCGCCAAGGGTTGCGAGCTGGTCACGGTGGAGGCGGGACGGGTCGAGGCCGAATTCGTGGCGCTCGATGTCGCGCGGTGGAATCAGGTGGTGGTGCCGCTGGATGGCCTCGACCGCCTGGAGGCGCTGGGCGATGCTTTCCGCGAGGCACTGGAGCCGGTGCTCGTCGGTGCCACGGACAGGTTGCACGCAGTGCGGGTCACGCTGACCGGCTCGACGGCGTTGCACCGGCTGGAGGCGAACCAGCCGGGTACGCTGGCAGCGGCGGTGCAGGCGGCGGCGCAGGACGTGAGCGACACAGAGGTCTGGATTGAGCAGGTGCGGCTGGAGTTGACGACACCGATGGATCGAACCCAGGCTGCGCAGCGCCAGGACGCGGTGGGCGAGCTGATCCGGTTGGTGGACTCGATTGCCAGCGACGACGCGGCGCTGGCGAGTTGGGCGAGAGCCGAGCTGGGCGAGCTGCTGAACGCGTTGCCGACCGAAGTTGCCACCGGCGTGGCCACCGGCGACGTGCTGCGGTTGGACAACTTCGCCGACCTGCGGGCTCTGCTTACGGATGCGGAAGCGACGGTGCTCGCGCGCATTGCGGCAGCGGCGGACGGCGAATGAAACTCGCTCGGCTGCTGCTGCAAGCCTTCGGGCCGTTCACCGACAAGACGCTCGATTTCTCGGAGAGCGCGAGCAATCTGCACCTGATTTACGGTCCGAACGAAGCGGGCAAATCGGCGGCGTTGCGGGCGATAACCGACCTGCGATTCGGCATTCCTCTGCGCAGTCCGGATGACTTCATCCACTCCACCGGACAGATGCGCGTCGCGGGACTCTTCATCGACGACCAGGGCGAGCCCATCGGTCTGATCCGACGCAAAGGCCGCGGCGCGACGTTGTCGCGATTCGATGTCGCCACTGAACAGCCCGACCCAGCCCTGCCGGTGCTGCGCGAGCATGAACTGGCGCTGACTGGTGGCGTTGAGCGCAGCGAGTTCGAAGCGATGTTCGGGCTCAATCACGCGCGCCTGCGCGCAGGCGGCGATCTGTTGCTCAAGGGGGAGGGCGAGCTCGGCTCGGCGCTGTTCGAGGCCAGTGCCGGCACCCGCGGTATCGCGGCGATTCTGACGACCTTGGACGATGACGCGAAAAAGCTCTTCAACCCGCATGGTCGCGCGCAGAACGCGACGATCAACGAGGCGCGCCGACAACTTGATGAGCAGTGGCACGCGTGGCGTGAGGCGCAGACCAAACCGGCCGAGTGGCAGGCTCTGAATCGCGCACACGAGCAGGCCAAGGCTAAGTTGACCGAGATCGAAAAGGCAATCGAGGCCTTGCGCCGGCGAGGGAATGAACTGACCGAATTGCGCACGGTCGAGCCGTTGCTGCGGCAGCACGACCGTGCACTGGCGGAACTGCAGGCGCTGGCCGAGGTGCCTGATCTTCCCGCGAGCGCGCGCGAGGAGCGGCTGGCGGCGGAGCAGGCACAGGGCCGTGCACAGCAAGAATTTCAGGACGCCGAGCTTGAACTCACGCGCTGTGCAGAGGCGCTCGCCGTTTTGGTGATCGAGACGCCCTTGCTTGAGCACGCCGAGGTGATCGAACGGCTGGCTGCCGGCGTAGAGGCCGCCTCGCGCAGTCGGATAGAGGCGCAGCAACAGCAGGCGATCGTCGAGCGGATTGACGCTGAGCTGACGGCAAGGGCAGCGCGGATCGCTCCCGGGCGGGATATTCGTGAGGTCCTGAACGCAGCGCCCTCGGAAGCCGATCGCGTGGCCTTGAACAATCACCTGCAGGCGATCAGCCGCCTCAACGAGCGTCTGGCGGGAACTCTCCAGCGCGCCCTGGAATTGGACGAGGCACTAAACGCCGAGGCGGAAGAAGCTCCCGCACTGCCCGACCCGACCGTGCGGCAAAGCTTGGCCGAGGCCCTGCAGCGGGCTCAGGCGCTGGGCGATGTGGGGCGGAGGCGAGGCGAACTCGACCGCCAGATCGGCGAACTCGAAGGCCGACTCATTCAGTCTCTGTCGGACATGGGCGCCGAATCCGAGCAGGTATTGCGCAGAGCCCAGCCGTTGCTGGAAGCGCAGATTGCCCAGGCCCGGCAGGAGCTGGCCGAGATTGAAGAGGCGGAGCGCGATGCGCACCGCGATGACCGACAATTAGAGCGCGATCTGGAACAACAGCGGCTTGAGCAACGACAGCTCGCTGCTGAAGGCGAGGTGGTCACCGCCGAGACGTTACGCCTCGCCCGGGAGCGGCGTGATGACGGCTGGACGCGCGTTCGTAAAGCCTATGTGGACCGCACCGAGGATGCGGCCGAGCTGGGTCGCGCGTTCGATGCAGATCGTCTGCTGCCGGACGCTTTTGAGGCCGCACAGGAAGAGTCCGACCGGCAAGCCGACCTGTTGCGCGCGAATGCGAAGCGCGCGGTTGCATCCGAGCAATGTTCCACGCGCATCGAACAGATGGAAGCGCGTCGCCGCGAGATTGCTGCCGCACTGGCGTCTCTTGGGGCACGGCGCGAAAGCGTGCTCGCCGGGTGGACGGCGCGTCTCACACAGTCGCAGTTGCCGGCGCTGGATGTCGACGCGCTGCACGAGTGGCAAGGTCGGCGGGACGTTGTGCTGGAGTTTGCAGGGCGCCTGGCGGGACTGCGTTCGGATCGCGAAGGTGTGCTGGCGGAAGCGTCGATAGCAGCTTCGGCGCTGGTCGTCACACTGCGCGCCGCCGGGCAGACCGTCGCCGAAGTGAAGGTTGGAGGCGAAGTCGATGCGCTGCCGTCGCTAATGGGGCAGGCGCTTCAATGGGAGAAAAAAGCTGCCGAGGGCGAAGCCGAACGCGGCGCGCGCGCAAGGGCGTTACGCGTGCAACAGGCCGACCGGAAGAAGGTTGACGCACTGATTGTGCAGACCGAGACCGATTTGCGTCGCCACGAGGGGGCGCTTGATGCCTGGCATGGACGGCTGTTCCTGCCGTCCGATAGCGCCGCGGAAACCGTGAAGGCGCGACTCGAAGAACTCGATGCCTTGGCTCGACAGTCCACAGTCCTGAACGATGCGCGGCTGGCCCAGACCCATCACAATGCAGTAGTCAACGACATCGAGGCCCGTGCCGCGCAACTCGCGATGCTGGTCGGCGAACCGGGACCGGTGTCGGTAGATGACTTTACGGATCGTTTGCGCAGGCGCCTTGTGGCGTCACGAGAGAGTGAGCAGGCGCGCAACACACTAATCCGTGATCAAGACCGGGCGCAGAAAAAGAAGCGGCAGGCACAAACGGAACTTGAGCAACAAGGCGCTGTGCTGGCGCAACTCTGTTCGGCGGCAGGCGTCGCAATAGCCGACCTGCTTCCGGAAAGGGAGGAGAGCGCTGCCCGCAAGCGCCAGGCACAGACCCACCTGTCAACCCTTCGCCAGCAGCTCGCGCAGGCATCGGCGCGCCCGGAAGAAGAGCTACGCCAGAGTCTTGCCGGCCAGGATGCAGTCGCCATCGAAAGTGAACGCGAGAGATCCAGGCTGGAGATCGGGCAGCGCGAAACGGAGCAGGCCTCGGCGCGCCAAGCCGAGGAACAGGCGCGGCGAGTTCTGGAGGCGATCGACACCTCGGATCGCGCGGCGACCGCGCGGGAAGCAATGGAATCAGCCGCCGCGCGATTCCGGGCGGCGATCCGGCCGTGGGCGCGCTTGAGGCTTGCGCACGCGCTGCTAATGGAGTCGCTGAATCGCTTCCGCGAACGCGCTCAGGCGCCGATGGTGGCCGCAGCATCCACGTACTTCTCGCTCATGACCGGGGGGCGGTATCAGCGGCTGGTAGCCGACGAAGCCGACGACAAGCCTGTGCTCCGCGCCCAACGGGCGGACGGCGTCCGGATTGGGGTCGAGGCCATGAGCGACGGCACGGCCGATCAACTCTATCTGGCGTTACGACTCGCGGCGCTCGATCTGCGAGGTGCATCACACCCGCACATGCCGCTCGTGCTCGACGACGTACTCATTACCTCGGACGATGAACGCGCGGCAAACATCCTGCGGGCGCTGGAGCGGTTCGCCGAGGGCGGGCAGGTTATGATCTTTACGCATCATCGTCATTTGATTGACGTAGCACGAGCCGCTTTAGGCGACAAAGCCTTGGCGGTCCACAGCCTGTAGGATTCGACCATGCCTGAAATCTCCCGCTTCCTCGGCATCGTGATCACGATGTACTTCAACGATCACAACCCGCCGCATTTTCACGTACGCTATGAGGAATACCGCGCACTTATCGGAATCGAGCCGCTGGAGCTTCGGGAAGGGCAACTTCCCCCACGCGTTCTCGGTCTGGTCATGGAGTGGGGGGAGATGCACCAGGCCGAGCTGATGCAGAACTGGACGACCTTGGCCAAAGAGGGTATTTTCAGGCGCATCGCTCCGCTGGTTTGAGGAGATTGAAAATGATCTGGGTGACTGACGCGAGGACACTTCCGGACTACCGGCTGTGGGTCCGTTTTTCGGACGCCACCGAAGGCGAGATCGACCTGAAGGACTTCATCGCGTCCGATGCGCGCCCGATCGTGGCGGCTCTTCGCGACCCAGCGGCGTTTTCGGCGATCCGCGTGGAAATGGACACGGTGGTCTGGGCGAATGGCTTCGATCTTGCACCGGAGTTCCTGCACGCGCGAGCGAAGGCCCACGCGTCCGCCTAGACGCTAACTCATTCTCGGCCGCTTGAGTGCCGCAACGGTACCAGTGCTGGCGTTGCGTGTCGGCTCCCCGACCCGGGCAAAGATTGGCCGAGGCATTGCGTATCAGTAAAGATAACTAAACGGCCTGTATCTCCTTACGGGGCGCGGGGATCTGTCTTGAAATCTTGAAGAATACAAGCGGCGCATCGAAGCAAGACAGTTCGATCGCGTAATCGAGCATGTGGTTCAGCGCACGCTCGAACGTACCGGGCGACAACTCGGCGCCACCGGAAAGTCTGCATTCGGCCAGAAGCGGAACTAGGTGAAGGTCCGCTTGCCGAGGCGATCAGTCTGGCAAGGTATCCAGCGCGCTCGAAGCCGGTCCGCAACGACATTTGCGTGTTGTATGCTTACACGATGTCTGCTGACTCCATCATCTATTGCATCGAGCGGGTATCCGACTATCGGGGCTTTGAACGACTATGTTCGGCCTTTCTGGCAGGCGCCGGCTACCCTGGCATCGATCCACTGGGTGGAACAGGCGACGAGGGCCGTGACGCGATCGTTCGAAGTGACGAGACGGGGCGAAAGATTGGCTTTGCTTATACGGTTCGGTCGGACTGGCGTGTCAAGCTAGCAAGCGACTGCAAGCGAGTCCACGACAAGGGCCACGACCCTGATGTTTTCGTGTTCGTTTGTACAGAAGCCCTGTCAGCATCGGAGAAGGACTTCGCGCACAGCTTCGTCGCCGAGAAGTATGGTTGGAAGCTCGACTTGTTTGACCTTGAGAGACTGAGGGTGCAACTCGTTGGACCACAGCGTCATCTAATTGCGCAGCATCCGAGCATCTTCACGCCGCCGTTCTTTCCACAACGCGGCGGCCAGTCAATCGCCGAGAGCCGAGATACGCTTCTCATTGACCACGTTGCGTCTGATCACGCAGTGGCAACATGGCTGTCCCGCCGCCTGTCGCTTGCGGGCTTTCGAACCTGGTGTCACGGAACCGCACCGCTCGCCGGGGAGAACAGCGATGAAACCGTGAGAAAGCTGCTCGAGCTTCGCGCTAGCCACTACTTGCCAGTGGTCTCGACTTCCAGCCTGTCGAATGGCGTGTTCGTCGAGCGCTGCACTATCGCCGCGAACAAGGAAAACTTCGTGCTCCCTTGTGGCTCGGATGTTGCCCAAAATGCACACATGCCATCGAGGCTTGCCAACTTGGTGCCGGCGGACTTCAGAGACTCGTGGAACGTAGGCTTGGGCCAAGTTCTGGCACGGCTCGGTGCACTGGGTATCAAACCATCTCTCGACCCTGAACGAGGGCGTCAGATTGCTCTAAGAGACTACTTGCCGACGCGAGTCACAGTGGCGAAGCCCGAACCAGTCTTTGCGAATCTGTTCCCGCTTCAATTGCCGAAGACGATGCTCGTCTTCGGCCTTCAAAAGTCGCTGACAGACATAGAGACGCTCGAGCTTCGCAAGCGATGGGCGTTTGTCGCGTTGAGCACATATCGCCTCGTCGCATTTATGCCCCCACCGCAACAGGCTATACCCGCGGTGAAGGTCGCGCGCATCCCGGAGTTCCTCTGGGTAGACATTCCGCAGAAGGACGGCAAGAAGACCATCGACATCGCAAAGGAGCTTGCCTGGCGCAGCCTCCAAGTTGTATGCGCGCAGAAAGGACTGAAGTTCTGCAATGACAGGAAGGTCTTTTACTTCTCCAAGCCCGAGTCTGGTGAATGGAACCAAGCAATAAAGCACGTCGATGGACGATCGACGACGGTGCAACTCACCGGTGAGCGCACCAAGGGCTGGGGCGATCGTGCCTCTCTGTTCCTTTACCAACTCGCACCTCGGTTCCTTCCTCAATACGACATCGATGGAACCTGGAATGTTGTCGTCCGCATCTACATCCGGGTCACGACCCTTGAAGGCGCAATGTTCGAGGGTAAGGAAATTGGCCGACGTCGGAAGACTGTCAGCAAGAGCTGGTGGAACAAGGAATTGCTTGCACGTCTACTTGGAGTCGTTCAAGCCCTTCAAACCTCTGAAGGCCGCATAGAAATCGGCGAAGGAGCCCGAGCTGTAGTGATGCAGACCAAACCACTGAGCTGGGAGTGTCCGGTTGGGCTGGATGTTATGGCCCTTTCCGGTATGCCCGACCTCGGCCAGGAGATTGCGCAATATCGGTCCCGCGATGATGACGAAGATGAGGACGACAAAGCATCCCCAGCCTCTGAGGGAGCGTCTGGCACATGACCGATACCTTTCACTACCTCGGCGAGCCGTTGCTTCAGTTCGGACATGGTCAAACAGCTGAAGACCCCCATGATGGCTTAGCGCTCTTTGGCCCTGCTGAACCGCGCTCACAGCTGCCGGACAATGTCGTTATCGGAACAGCCCAAGGCGTCGCGCTTTGGGAGGCATGGTGCACGGCACTGAACGCGCCAGCGGCCTGCGTAGACCCAGGGCGCCATCGAGCCTGGCCACCGTTCCCCGGCTTCGACGTCGCTTTCGGAGCAAAGTGGCCCCGCCCGATTCGAAGCTACTCGGTAGACGCTGGTCTGCTCTCGGAGGCCTCGCGGAAGGCTGACAAGTTTGACCGGGCCTATGCGGTTACAAACCTCTACATGAAGCCACTGGGCCATCTGTCTAAGCTGGATGCTCGGCCAGCGCTTGCCGTATGTGTCGTCCCCGACGAGGTCTACGAGAATTGTCGTCCCAAGTCGTCGGTGGCCTTCGCCAAGCGAAGCGACGCTGCCCGAACCAAGGTTGAGGTGAAGTTCCTCAAGCAGGCTATCGATGACCGCAACAGCGGGCAAACGCGGATGTTTGATGACGAGGACTCGTCTGTCACCGCCGCGCTTGAAGAGATGGACGAGTTCGAGGAGGCGCGCGGCTTGTCACCGGACTTTCGGCGACAGCTGAAGGCCCGGATGATGGCCCATGAACTGCCGGTTCAAATCATCAAGGAGTCCACGCTGCGCGTTACGCGGCAGGTGCGCAACGGTGAGCCCGGTACCAACCCCCTGTCCGACCGGCTCTGGAACTTTGGCACAGCCGTGTTCTACAAGTGCGGCGCCAAGCCATGGAAGACGCCCTGGGCTCGGGAAGGCGTCTGCTACGTCGGGCTCGCCTACAAGCTCACCGAGGACGGTCGGAACGCATGCTGCGCTGCGCAGATGTTTCTCGACAGCGGTGACGGTGTCGTCTTCGTCGGCGAGTTCGGCCCGTGGTACTCCAACGAGCGCGGCGAGTTCCACCTGCCGCCCGACAAGGCTGAAGCGTTGCTGCGTGGAACCATCGAAACCTACAAGCAAGAAGACGGGCGCCCACTGAAGGAAATCTTCCTGCACGCGCAATCTGGCATTGACCCGAAGGAGTACGAAGGCTTTCTGAGGGCATGCCCGCAAGATGTCAACTTGGTTGCCATCCGTGTTCGACAAGATCGGGGGGGGCTGCGCCTCTACAGATACGACGAACACCCCAACGCTGGGAAGCGCGGCCAGCATCCGGTTCAGCGCGGCGTCTTCTGGCAGCGCTCTGCACGCCACGGGCTGTTGTTCACCAACGGCTTCAAGCCCAGGATTGCAACGTACGACGGTTTCGAGGTTCCCGTTCCGTTGGCAATCACGATTCAACACGGCGACGGCGAGTTGGTGCAGGTCGCTAGGGACATTCTCGGCCTCACCAAGCTGAATTACAACTCATGCCAGTTGGGCGAGGGGAAGCCTATTACAGTCAAGTACTCCGACCGAGTGGGCGAAATCCTGCTTGCCAATCCCGGCCTATCACCGGACAAGTGGAAGCACAACTTCAAGTACTATGCTTAAAGGGCGAGTGCGCTGCCATCCGAGACCTCACTCGAGCCGATGAGCTACAGCAACTCCACCCGCGCAGCGGCTGTCTCTGTACGAACGTTGAACGTCCGCTCCCTGGAAGTCCGGCGAGGTCTGTTGTACTTCAGCTTAGGGTCGATAGCCGGCGTTGAGAGTCGGCCCCCCAAACAGGGCGGTTGCCGAAGAGCCTTCTCTCCCGCCACCCGGGCAAGCGTCAGCCGAGCCGCTTGACGAATGCCAGCCGCTGGCTCGGCCCGAAGCCGGCGCGGTAGAAAAATCCCAGCAGGTCGAAGTTCTCGCGCGCGATCACGGTCTCGACGCGCTCGACGTGCAGCGCCTCGAGATTGACGAACAGCTGCGACAGCAGCGCCGTGCCGAT
>JBARMB010000082.1:0-4405 GCA_049802235.1 Burkholderiales bacterium
GGGAGGCAAGCTTGATCTTCAAGAGCTCGCCAATTCCCTTGAAGAAACTGACGCGCCTATGAACGAGAATAGTTTCTTTGAAAACACACTTCAAGGCTGGAGAGCTAAGAAAGCGGCTTAACGAACTGATTTAGTAGCATAAATAAGGCGGGATATCCCGCCTTTTCTTTTCCCCATTGACAATGCTTGTTCCGTTCAAGCATAATGCAGTCATAGGAGGCTGCATCATGAATCGCTTGAACATCGAACAACGCGCAAAAATCCTGGGCTGCATGGTCGAGGGCAATTCCGTTCGTTCCACTTCGCGCATAACCGGCGCGGATAAAAAGACGGTGCTGCGATTGCTCGCGGAATTCGGCGAAGCATGCAAGAAATTCCACGATGAGAAGGTTCGCAACGTCAAAAGCCTTCGCGTCCAGTGCGACGAGATTTGGTCCTTCGTCTATGCCAAAGAAAAGAATGTCCCGGAGCAATGCAAAGGGCAATTCGGCTTTGGCGATGTTTGGACCTGGACCGCGCTTGATGCAGATAGCAAGCTGATTCTGTCCTACCGCGTTGACCGGCGCGACGAAGTTGCTGCTCACGCCTTCATTGATGATTTGCGCGGCCGGCTCGCTAATCGGGTTCAACTGACTGCGGACGGACACCACGCCTACCTAGTGGCAGTCAATGATGTATTCGGTGCTGACGTGGATTTCGCGCAGCTTGTGAAGCTATATAGCATCCCGAAGACCAAAGAGGATCAACGTCGCTACAGTCCTGGTGAGTGCTGTGGCATTCGCAAGCGTAAAATCATCGGGCAACCAGCGAAGAAAGACATTTCCACCAGCTATGTGGAGCGCATGAACCTGAACATCCGCATGGGATCGCGCCGGTTCACGCGCCTTACCAACGCTTTCAGCAAGAAGGTAGAGAACCATATTCACGCGATGGCGGTCTACTTTGCTTACTACAACTTTTGCCGGGTTCACCAAAGCTTGCGGGTTACGCCAGCAATGGAAGCTGGCCTGACCGACCACGTTTGGACGCTCGAAGAGTTGGCGGCACTAGCCGGGCCCGTCAAAAAAGCCCTCGAAACGGCGGATATTTGAAAAGGGACCAGTACCAAGGGCCTTAACTGGTTGACTAGCGGCCGTTTTCTCTTTAAAATCTTCAGTCTTTTCGGATCTCTCGGGGCGGCCCATCTTCAGTGTGGGCCGTCCCGGTTTTTTTGGAACTCGAAACAATGCCGACAATCAGCCAGTTAGTGCGCAAAGGTCGCGAGCGCGCCCCGGCCAAGAGCAAGGTGCCAGCGCTCGCCGGGTCGCCGCAAAAGCGCGGCGTGTGCACGCGTGTGTACACGACCACGCCCAAGAAGCCGAATTCGGCATTGCGCAAGGTCGCCAAGGTGCGCCTCACCAACGGCTTCGAGGTGATCAGCTACATCGGCGGCGAAGGCCACAACCTGCAGGAGCACTCAGTGGTGCTGATTCGCGGCGGCCGGGTGAAGGACCTGCCCGGCGTGCGCTATCACATTGTGCGCGGCAGCCTCGATACGCAAGGCGTCAAGGATCGCAAGCAGTCGCGTTCCAAATACGGCGCGAAAAAACCCAAGGCCGCGTAACCCGGCCCGACCTGCAGACCGAACCAGCCAGAGATTTTCCCATGCCACGACGCAGAGAAGTTCCCAAGCGCGAGATCCTGCCGGACCCGAAGTACGGCAACGGCGAGGTTGCGAAGTTCGTCAACGTGCTCATGACCCGCGGCAAGAAGTCGATCGCCGAGCACATCGTCTACGGCGCCTTCGACACGATCAAATCGAAGACCGGCAAGGACCCGCTCGAGGTGTTCAGCCAGGCGGTGCAGAACGTGAAGCCCATGGTCGAGGTGAAAAGCCGCCGCGTCGGCGGTGCCAACTACCAGGTGCCGGTGGAAGTGCGCCCGGTGCGGCGCGCGGCGCTGTCGATGCGCTGGATCCGCGAGGCGGCCCAGAAACGCGGTGAAAAATCCATGGACGCGCGCCTCGCCGGCGAGCTGCTGGAGGCGGCGGAAGGCCGCGGCGGCGCGATGAAGAAGCGCGAGGAAGTGCACCGCATGGCAGAGGCCAACAAGGCCTTCGCCCATTACCGGTTCTAAGGCGTTCAGGTGCTGCAAGTGGCCCGCAAAACTCCCATCGAGCATTACCGCAACATCGGCATCAGCGCGCACATCGATGCGGGCAAGACCACGACCACGGAACGCATCCTGTTCTACACCGGCGTCTCGCACAAGATGGGCGAAGTGCACGACGGCGCGACGGTGATGGACTGGATGGAGCAGGAGCGCGAGCGCGGCATCACCATTACTTCAGCGGCGACGACTTGTTTCTGGAAGGGAATGGACAAGACTTATCCCGAGCATCGGATCAACATCATCGACACGCCGGGCCACGTCGACTTCACCATCGAAGTGGAGCGCTCGATGCGCGTACTCGACGGCTGCTGCATGGTCTACGATGCCGTCGCCGGCGTGCAGCCGCAGTCGGAAACGGTATGGCGCCAGGCGAACAAATACAAGGTCCCGCGCCTTGCGTTCATCAACAAGATGGACCGCCAGGGCGCTGACTTCTTCAAGTCCTACGAGCACATCAGGACGCGGTTGAAGGGTAATCCGGTTCCGATCCAGATCCCGATCGGTGCCGAAGAGAAGTTCGAGGGCGTCGTGGACCTGGTGCGCATGCAGGCCATCTACTGGGATGATCCCTCGCAGGGCATGAAATACGAGATGCGCGCCGTTCCGGCGAATCTGCTCGAACAGGCCAGGGAGTGGCGCGAGAAGATGGTCGAGGCCGCGGCCGAAGCCAACGATGAGCTGATGCACATATACCTCGAAGGGCACGATCTTTCGGTTGACAACATCAAGCTCGGCCTGAGGGTGCGCACCATCAAGAATGAGATCGTGCCGATGCTCTGCGGTACGGCGTTCAAGAACAAGGGCGTGCAGGCGATGCTGGATGCGGTCATCGATTACCTGCCCTCGCCGGTCGATATTCCGCCGGTGAAAGGGCAAAACGAGGACGGCAAGCCCGACGCGCGCAAGCCCGGGGATGAGGAGCCGTTCGCGGCGCTCGCGTTCAAGATCATGACCGACCCGTATGTGGGCCAGCTCACGTTCTTCCGTGTTTATTCGGGCGTTCTGAACTCCGGCGATACCGTCTATACCTCGGTGCGCGGCAGAAGGGAGCGTATCGGGCGCCTGCTGCAGATGCACGCCAACCAGCGCGACGAAATCAAGGAAGTGCGCGCCGGCGACATCGCCGCGGCGGTGGGCCTGAAGGATGTCACGACGGGCGAGACGCTGTGCGATCCGGGCAAGGTCATCGTCCTGGAGAAGATGGTGTTCCCCGAACCGGTGATCCACGTCGCCGTCGAACCCAAGACCAAGGTCGACCAGGAGAAGATGGGCGTCGCGCTCAATCGCCTGGCGCAGGAAGATCCGTCCTTCCGCGTGCATACCGACGAGGAGTCGGGCCAGACCATCATCTCGGGAATGGGCGAGCTGCACCTGGAGATCATCGTCGACCGCATGAAGCGCGAGTTCGGCGTCGAGGCCAATGTCGGTGCGCCGCAAGTCGCGTATCGCGAGACCATCAGGAGAGTTTGCGACGAAGTCGAAGGCAAATTCATCAAACAGTCGGGCGGCCGCGGCCAGTACGGGCACGTCTGGCTCAAGGTCGAGCCGCAGCCGGCGGGCAAAGGCTACGAGTTCGTCGACGCCATCAAGGGCGGGAAGGTCCCGCGCGAATTTATTCCGGCGGTGCAGAAGGGGTTGCTGGAAACGCTGCCGAACGGCGTGCTGGCGGGGTTCCCGGTGGTGGATGTCAAGGTCACGCTGTTCGATGGCTCCTACCACGAAGTGGATTCCAACGAGAACGCGTTCCGCATGGCGGCTTCGATGGCATTCAAAGAGGGCATGCGCCGCGCCAGTCCGGTGATTCTCGAGCCGATGATGTCGGTCGAGGTGGAAATGCCGGAGGAGAAGATGGGCGACGTGATGGGCGACCTGTCGTCGCGTCGCGGCACCATTCAGGGTATGGATGACCTGGCCGGCGGCAAGGTCATCCGCGCCGAAGTTCCTCTGGCGGAGATGTTCGGCTACTCGACGACGGTGCGCTCGCTCACGCAGGGCCGCGCCACCTACACGATGGAGTTCAAGCACTACTCGGAAGCGCCGAAGCAGATCGCCGAGAGCATCATCAATAAATTCACCGGTAAAGACGACAAAGACAGGAAGTAAGAGGAAATCATCATGGCAAAAGGAAAATTTGAGCGTACCAAGCCGCACGTGAACGTGGGGACGATCGGGCACGTGGATCACGGCAAGACGACGCTGACGGCGGCGATGACGCACGTGCTGTCGAAGAAATTCGGTGGTGAGGCGAAGAACT
>JBARMB010000083.1:0-17883 GCA_049802235.1 Burkholderiales bacterium
CGGCGCGCACCAGGTGCTCGCCTTCCTCGCCCGGTCCGACCGCGACCAGCAGCCGCTCCGCCACCGGCCAGGCCGCGCGGATGCCTTTCTCGTCGCGGTAGTCGCGCATCTGCGCGTCGACGCGCTCGGCGGTGCGGCGCAGCGCGAGCTCGCGCAGCGCGATCAGGTTGCCCTTGCGAAAGAAGTTCTCCGCCGCCCGCCCGGCCTGCTCGGGCAGATACACCTTGCCCTGATGCAGGCGCTCGATCAGGTCGTCCGGGGGCAGATCGACCAGTTCGACCTCGTCGGCGTGATCGAACACCTTGTCGGGCAGCGTCTCCCGGACGCGTATGCCGGTGACCTGGCCGACGACGTCGTTCAGGCTCTCGAGGTGCTGGACGTTGAGCGTGGTGCAGACGTCGATGCCCGCGCCGAGCAGCTCGTCGATGTCCTGCCAGCGCTTGGGATGGCGCGAGCCGGGCGCATTGGCGTGCGCGAGCTCGTCCACGAGAATGAGCCGCGGCTTTCTCGCCAGCGCCGCGTCGAGGTCGAATTCCTCAAGCTTCGCGCCCTTGTGCGCGAGCGCGCGCAGCGGCAGCCGCTCGATGCCTTCGGCGAGCGCGGCGGTGTCGGGGCGGCCGTGCGTCTCGACCACGCCGAGGACTACGTCGGCGCCCTTGGTCTTCTCCGCGCGCGCGGCGGTGAGCATGGCGTAGGTCTTGCCCACGCCCGCCGAAGCGCCGAAGAAGATCTTGAGCTTGCCGCGTCCGGACTCCGCCTCCTCGCGCTGCACGCGCGCGAGGAGCGCATCGGGGTCGGGGCGGATGTTAGGCACGTAGCGTCAGGAGGCGTCCAGCGCGAGATTGAGTGCGAGCACGTTCACGCGCGGTTCGCCAAGCATACCAAACTGCCTGCCTTCGGTATGGCGCGCCACGAGTTCGCGGACTTTGCCCTCCGCAAGGCCGCGCGCCCTGGCGACGCGTGCGACCTGATACTCGGCGGCGGCGGGCGAAATATGCGGGTCGAGGCCGCTGCCCGAGGCCGTCACCAGATCCACCGGTACCGCCTTGCCCGGGTCGCCGCCGGCGTCGCGCAGCGCCTTTACGCGCGCGGCCACCGCCTCGGCGAGCGCCGGATTCGTCGGCCCCAGGTTCGAGCCGGAGGAAGCGCCGCCGTTGTAAGGCATCGGCGAAGTCGCCGAAGGCCGGCTCCAGAAGTACTTCGGGTCGCCGAACGGCTGCCCGATCAGGCTCGAGCCGCGCACCTTGCCGCCTTGGACGATCAGGCTGCCGTTCGCCCGGTCTGGAAACAACGCTTGCGCGAAGGCGGTCACGAGCAGCGGGTAGAGCGCGCCGGTGATCACCGTCATGACGATCAGCATTCGCAGGCCTTGCAGGGTCGTTTGCAGCATGAGGGTCTCCTTAAGAGTCATCCCCGCTTTCGCGGGAATGACGGCATTTGCGTTTGCTCATTTGCAACAGTCTCTAAGCAAGATGAAACATGACGAGCAGCAGGTCGATCGCCTTGATGCCGACGAACGGCACGACGATGCCGCCGACGCCGTAGACGAGGAGGTTGTCGCGCAGCACCGCCGCAGCGCCGATGGCGCGGTAGGCGACGCCTTTCAACGCCAGCGGGATCAGCGCGACGATGATCAAGGCATTGAAAATCACCGCCGACAGGATCGCCGATTGCGGCGTGGCGAGCGCCATCACGTTGAGTGAGCCGAGCTGCGGATAGGTGCTCGCGAACGCCGCCGGAATGATGGCGAAATACTTGGCAACGTCGTTGGCGATCGAGAACGTCGTCAACGCGCCGCGGGTCATCAGCATCTGCTTGCCGGTCTCGACCACCTCGATCAGCTTGGTCGGGTTGGAATCGAGGTCGACCATGTTGCCGGCCTCCTTCGCCGCCTGGGTGCCGGAATTCATCGCCACCGCGACGTCGGCCTGGGCGAGCGCCGGCGCGTCGTTGGAGCCGTCGCCGGTCATCGCCACCAGCCGCCCCTGCGCCTGATACTCGCGGATGAGCTTGAGCTTCGCCTCCGGGGTCGCCTCGGCGAGGAAATCGTCCACGCCCGCCTCGGCTGCGATCGCCGCCGCCGTGAGCCTGTTGTCGCCGGTGATCATCACCGTGCGGATGCCCATGCGCCGCAACTCCGCGAAGCGTTCCTTGATGCCGCCCTTGACGATGTCCTTCAGCTCGACCACGCCGAGCACGTGCACGCCGTCGGCGACGACGAGCGGCGTCGAGCCGCGGCGCGCGACGTTGTCCACCAGGATCTGAACTTCGGACGGGAAACGCCCGCCCAGCGCCTCGACGTGCTTGCGCATCGCGTCGGCGGCGCCTTTGCGCAGTTTGCGCTCGCCGAGGTCGGCGCCGCTCATGCGCGTCTGCGCCGAGAACGGCACGAAAGTGGCATTGAGCGAGGCGATGTCGCGTTCGCGCAGGTTGAATTTCTGCTTCGCGAGGATCACGATCGAGCGGCCTTCCGGGGTCTCGTCGGCAAGCGAGGCCAGCTGCGCGGCATCGGCGAGATCATGCTCGGTGACACCCGGCGCGTGCAGGAAATTCGTCGCCTGGCGGTTGCCGAGCGTGATGGTGCCGGTCTTGTCGAGCAGCAGCACGTCGACGTCGCCCGCCGCCTCGACCGCGCGGCCTGACATGGCGATGACGTTCTTCGAGATCATGCGGCCCATGCCGGCGACGCCGATCGCCGACAGCAGCCCGCCGATGGTGGTCGGGATGAGGCACACCAGCAGCGCCACCAGCGTCGTGATCGACACCGGCGCGCCCGCTTTGGAGGTCTCCACGGCGTAGATCGAGAACGGCAGCAGCGTCGCGCAGGCAAGCAGGAACACCAGCGTCATCGCCACCAGCAGGATGGTGAGCGCAATCTCGTTCGGCGTTTTCTGCCGCTTGGCGCCCTCGACCATCGAGATCATGCGGTCGATGAACGACTCGCCCGGGTTGGCGGTGATGCGCACCACCAGCCAGTCCGAGAGCACGCGCGTGCCGCCGGTCACCGAGGAGAAGTCGCCGCCCGATTCGCGGATCACCGGCGCGGATTCGCCGGTGATGGCGGATTCGTCCACCGACGCGACGCCTTCGATCACTTCGCCGTCACCCGGGATGAAATCGCCGGCTTCGACCAGCACCACATCGCCCGCGCGCAGGGCGGACCCCGCGACGATCGCCCAGTTCTGGCTGCGTTTGGGCGCGCTCAGTTTTTTTGCCGTTACGTCGCGCTTGGCTGCGCGCAAGCTTGCCGCCTGCGCCCGGCTGCGGCCTTCCGCCACCGCTTCGGCGAAGTTGGCGAAGAGCACCGTGAACCAGAGCCACAGCGTCACCGCCAGGATGAATCCTGCATTTTCCTGACTGCGCGCCTCGCCCGCGCCGATGAGCGCGTGGACGAACAGGCCGGTGGTGAGGATGCTGCCGACGTAGACGACAAACATCACCGGATTCTTCCACTGGTACTGCGGCGCGAGCCGCCTGAACGCATCGGCCAGCGCCGGCTTCACGAAAGCGGGATCGAACATCGAACGGGTCAGTGTGGTCATGGCCATTCCTTTCAGCGCGGCGCGATCATCTGCAGGTGCTCGATCACCGGTCCGAGCGCCAGCGCCGGCACGAAGGTGAGCGCGCCGACAATCAGCACGGTGCCGAGCAGCAGCACCACGAACAGCCAGCCGTGCGTCGGCAGGGTTCCGGGGCCGGCGGGCACGGTCTTCTTTGCGGCGAGCGAGCCGGCGATCGCCAGCACCGGCACCAGCAGCCAGTAGCGCGCCAGCAGCATCGCGAACCCGAGCGCGGTGTTGTAGAACGGCGTGTTCGCGGACAGGCCGGCGAAGGCGCTGCCGTTGTTGTTGCCGGCCGAGGAGAACGCATACAGGATCTCGGAGAAGCCGTGCGCGCCGGGGTTCGCGATTCCCGCCTTGCCCGCCTCGACCAGCACCGCGACCGCGGTGCCGGCAAGCGCCACCAGCGGCGGCATGAGTATCGCCACCGCCGCCATCTTCATCTCGAACGCCTCGATCTTCTTGCCGAGATATTCGGGCGTGCGGCCGATCATCAGGCCGGCGACGAATACCGCCACCAGCGCGAATACCAGCATGCCGTAGAGCCCCGAGCCGACGCCGCCGAAGATCACCTCGCCGAGCTGCATCAGCCACATGGGAACGAGGCCGCCGAGCGGCGTGAACGAATCGTGCATGGCGTTGACCGAGCCGTTCGAGGCGGCGGTAGTGGCGGTGGCCCAGATCGCCGAGTTGACGATGCCGAAGCGCACCTCCTTGCCTTCCATGTTGCCGCCCGGCTGCGAAAGGCTTGCGTTCTGATCGGCGCCCAGCCGCGTCAGCAGCGGATTGCCCGACTGCTCGGCGACGATGACCCCCGCGCCGAGCAACGCGACCACCACGGTCATCGCGGCGAGCAGCGTCCAGCCCTGGCGCGTGTCGCTTACCATCCTGCCGAAGGTATGGCAGAGCGCCGCGGAAATGAGCAGGATCGAGAGCATCTCGAGGAAGTTGGCAAGGGGCGTCGGGTTCTCGTACGGATGCGCCGAATTGACGTTGAAGAAACCGCCGCCGTTGGTGCCGAGCTGCTTGATCGCCACCTGCGAGGCGGCCGGACCGAGCGGGAGCGTCTGCTCGTTGGTGCTCTTTTTCTCCATCACCGGCTTGCCCTGCGCATCGAGCACCGGCTTGCCGTCGGCGTCGGTCTTCGCTTCTTCGTACGCGATGGTCTCGACAGTCACCGCCTTGGCGTAAGGCCTGAAAGTCTGCACCACGCCCTGGCTGACGAGCGCGAGCGCCAGAATCAACGACAGCGGCAGCAATACATATAGCGTCGAGCGCGTCAGATCGACCCAGAAGCTGCCGATGGTTTGCGTCGTGCGGCGCGCAAAGCCGCGGATCAGCGCGATGAGCACGGCCATGCCGGTGGCGGCGGAGACGAAGTTCTGCACCGCGAGGCCGGCCATCTGCGTCAGATAACTCATCGTCGACTCGCCGCCGTAGCCCTGCCAGTTGGTGTTGGTGGCGAAGCTGACCGCGGTATTGAACGCGGAGTCCGGCGACACCGCGCCGAGAGCCGCGGGGTTGAGCGGCAGCATCCCCTGGAAGCGCTGCAACGCGTACACCGCGAAGAATCCCAGCAGGTTGAAGATGAGCGCGGCAACCGCGTATTCGGTCCAGCGCATCTCGCGCGCGTCGTCCACGCCCGAGACGCGGTAAGTCAGGCGCTCGACGGGCGCGAGCACGGGGTGCAGGAAGGTGCGCTTGCCTTCGAACACGTCCGCCATGAAGCTGCCGAGCGGCTTGGCGGCGCCGACCAGGACGACCAGGTAGAGCAGGCTCTGCAGCACGAGGTTCCCGATCATGAGAAGTCCTCCGGCTTGAACAGCGCCCAGACGAGGTACACGGTGAGCGCGAACGCGACCAGCCCGCCGATCACATAGAGCGCGTTCACGGCGCGCCCCGCAAGCGCTCGAACGCATGGACCAGACCGATGCTCACGGCGAAGAACGCGACCGCGAGCGCGATGAAAAGGAAATCGGACATTTGTGCCTCCTTGCAGAAATCTTATGCCCTGCAAGATAAGCGCGTGCGCGTCAAACCGCCGCAAAGTTTGCGGCCCGCGGCATCAAGAAAGTATCAAGACGGGCGTGACTTCTGAGAACCTGGCAATGCCACTTCGGAACAGCACTTCCCCCTTTGAAAAAGGGGGGAACCCATGCTTGGCGCTTGCATAAGTGCCATCATTTATAGCGTACGGCACTAGCACTCCGGTTCGCCGGGCGCGGGGCGCGGATCGGCGACGAAGCCGAAGCGCGCCGGCGCATCCGCCGCGACCAGCGGAAATATTTCCAGCGGCCGGCCGAACAGCCGCACGCGGCGCGCGCGTCCCGCCGTGACTTCGGCGTGCAGCGCTTCGGCGTCGATCGCTTCGCCGTTCTCGCCGGCAAGCTGCTCGAGCACCCCGGCGAGGTCGCGGTCGGCGACGACGCCGGCGCCGAGGTCGGTCTCCAGCACCAGCGCGCCGGCCTCGTCGAGAAAACCGCGCTCGATGCGCTGCGGCGCGCGCCCATGGTGGCCGACGAAGCCGCTCGCGCGGTCATCCAGCCGGAAAACATTAGGCGTGTAATCCAGGCTCACGAACACGCGCTGCGGCCCGTTCTGGAAAAAACAGCGCCCGCTGCCGTCGCGCGCGTAATTGCGGCCGATGAATTCGATCACTGCGGCGTTCGAGATGCGTTCGAACAACGGCTTTCCATCCCGGACTGCGCGGCCCTTCACCAGCCAGTTGCCGCGGCGGTCGAGGCGCAGCCAGCCGTACACCGACGGCACGTCCGGCCACTTCAGCATCGAGCGGACGACGATTTCGTCCATGGGCATGTCCGTCAATGCGCCGCCGAAACAGCCCCGAACGGGCCTTGTCCCTCGGCGGAGCGCATGGCAGTATAGACTCAACTTCGCGCGCCACGCGGCGCCAGACCGCGCCAGACCGCGCCAGGCAAAACGAAGTATAGGAGGAGACGTGGACGCAAAGTCCCTGTACCTGTCCAGGCCATGGACCCGTTTCTACGAATCCGGCGTGCTGCCGGACGCGGACGTTCCTCTCAAATCGGTGCCGCAGGCGTTCGACGAAGCGGCCGAAAAATTCGCCGACAAGACCGCCCTCGTCTTCTACGGCCGCGCGATCAGCTACCGCGAGCTGCGCGAGTCGGCAGACCGTCTCGCCGGCGCGCTCTCGCGCTTCGGGCTGAAGAAGGGCGAGCGCGTTGCGCTCTATCTGCTCAACAGCCCGCAGTTCGTCATCGCCTATTTCGCCGTGCTCAAGTGCGGCTGCGCGGTGACGCCGATCAGCCCGGTGTACACCTCGCACGAGGTCCGGTTCCAGCTCGACAACAGCGGCGCGCGCGTCGTGGTGTGCCAGGACATCCTGTTCGACAAGGTGGAGAAGAGCGGCGCGGCGCTCGACCACGTCATCGTCACCAGCGTCGCCGAGTATCTGCCGCCGCTGAAGAGATTTTTCGGCAGGGTCTCCGGCAGCGCGGCTTCGCCCGCGGTGCCGCGCCGCGACAACGTGCACTCGTTCCAGGCGCTGCTGGCGGGCGCGGAGCCGACACCGCCAGGAGTGGAGATCGACCCCAGGGCCGATATCGCCGCCCTGCCCTACACCGGCGGCACCACCGGGAATCCCAAGGGCGTAGTCCTGACGCATTACAACCTGATCGCGGCGCAGGTCGCGTCACGCGCGGCCTTTCCGTCCTTCGAGGAGGGGAAGGAAGTCATCATTGCCTTCCTGCCTTTTTTCCATATCTACGGGCAGGTCGTGATCATGCTGAACGGCCTGACCCAGGGACACACGCTGGTGCTGTTCACCGCGCCCGACACCGGGGCGATCCTGGAAGCCATCGGCAAGTACGGCGTTTCGGTTTTCTACGGCGTGCCGACGCTGTATGAATACCTCAAGGACCACAAGGATACGGGCAAGGTCGACTGGAAGCGGCTGAAGCTGATCCTGTCCGGCGCCGATACGCTGCACGAGTCGACCGCGAAGGACTGGGCAAAGCGCACCGGCGCGCCGATCTGCGAGGGCTACGGGCTGTCGGAGACCTGCGCCACCAGTCACATCAATCCGCGCAACCGCCCGAAGCCCGGTTCTTTCGGCCTGCCCGTGACCAACGTCATGGCCGCGGTGATCGACCCGGACACGCGTGCTTTCGTCGCGCCCGGCCAGACGGGAGAGCTGCTCCTCGCCGGTCCGAACGTGATGCAGGGCTACTGGAACAATCCGCAGGAAACCGCGAATGCATTCATCGAAGCGGAAGGGATGCGCTGGCTTCGCACCGGCGACATCGTGCGCATGGACGAGGAGGGATATTTTCACTTCTACGACCGCAGCAAGGACCTGATCAAGTACAAGGGCTATTCGGTCTTCGCCAAGGACATCGAGGACGTGCTCTACGGCCATCCCGCGGTAAAAGCGGCCGGGGTCATCGGCGTGCCCGATGCGGCGGTGGGCCAGCGCATCAAGGCGATCGTCGTGCCGCAGCCCGAGTCGCGGGGAAAACTCAGCGAAGAGGACATCCTCGCCTGGTGCCGGGAGAAGCTCGCCGCCTACAAGGTGCCGCACATCATCGAGTTCCGCGGCGAGCTGCCCAAGACCGACGTCGGCAAGGTCTCGCGCCGCGAGCTGCGCGAAGAGCACACCGCGTGAGCGCGCCGTTTTTTCGCGTCGAAGGGCTGACCAAGCGCTTCGGCGGGCTGATCGCGGTCAACAAGGTATCGTTCGAACTGCGCCGCGACCAGATCGTCGGCATCATCGGCCCGAACGGCGCCGGAAAGACCACGCTGCTGAGGCTGATCACCCGAATCCTGAAGCCCGACTCGGGCCGCGTCCTGTTCAACGGCGCGGACATCACCGGCCTGCGGCCCTGGGACGTGGTCAACCTCGGCATCGCCGGCACTTTCCAGAATACGCGTCCCTTTCGCCACCTGCCTATCGTCGCCAACGTCATGGTGCCCTGCCTCAACCGGCGCGCCTCGCGGCGCGGCGAGTGGGTGAAGCGGGTCGAAGCGCGGGCAATGGACGCGCTCGAATTCGTCGGCATCTCCGATCTCGCGCTCGAGCCCGCCTCGACGCTGTCGCAGGGCGACCTCAAGCGACTGGAAGTCGCGCGCGCCATCGCCTCGGAGCCGGAGCTGCTGCTGCTCGATGAGCCGCTCGGCGGGTTGAACCCCGCCGAGTCGGGCCTGCTCTCCAAATCCATCAAGCGACTGCACAAGGGCGGGCGCTTCGGCCGGCTGCACTCGGAAGGGCCGGCGGTGCTGATGATCGAACACAAGCTGCGCGAGCTGATGGCGATCGTCGACCGCGTGATCGTCATGAACTACGGCGAGATCATTGCCGACGCGCCGCCGGCCGAAGTGGTGAAGGATGCGCGCGTGATCGAAGCCTACCTCGGGACCGACCATGCCGCTGCTTGAAGTGCGCGACCTGTCGGTCCGCTACGACAAGGCGGTGGTGCTCGCGGGAGTGACGCTCGGCGTCGGCGACGGCGAGCTGGTCGGATTGGTGGGGCCGAACGGCGCCGGCAAGTCCACGCTGCTGCGCGCCATCTCCGGGCTGGTCCGCTGGGAGGCACAGGCGAAGCGCGGCAGCTTCGGCGACATCGTTCTGGAGGGCGAAGTGCGTTTCGACGGCGAGCGGATCGAAGCGCTGCCGGCGCATGAGATCAGGATGCGCGGACTGGCGCTATGCCCGGAGCGGCGGCGCCCGTTTCGCGAGCTGACGGTGCTGGAAAACCTGCAGGCCGGGGCCTACCTCGGCAAGAGCAGGGGCGAAACGGCGGAGAGCCTCGAGCGCTGCTTCCATCTTTTTCCCCTGCTCAAGGAACGCATCGGCCAGGTCGCGGGCACCCTCTCCGGAGGCGAGCAGCAGATGCTCGCGATCGCACGCTCGCTGATGTTCAGGGCGAAGCTGCTGTGCATCGACGAGCCTTCGCTCGGACTCGCGCCGATGATCCGCCAGGAATTGTTCGCCGTCATCGAGCGCATCCACGCAAGCGGCATTCCGATCCTGCTGATCGAGCAGGAAGTCGGCAAGGTGTTCGAGCTCGCCGGGCGCAACTACGTGCTGTCGCAGGGCCGCATCATCGCCGAAGGCGCAGGTAAGGCGCTGATGGCCGACGAGACGCTGCGGACCGGCTACCTTGGCCTGTAGCCGCGCTACTTCAGCGACGCGCCGCAGAGCCGGCAGGCGTGCCGCGTGAAGACGTTGCGGTTCTTGCAGCGCGGGCAAACCCGCTCGATGCGGTCGCGCACCCAGGGCGTCAGGCCGCGCGGCATGAACAGGAGCACCAGCAGCACGATCACGGCGAAGAGCAGCAGCCGGATCTCCTTGAAAATGTCGAAACCGCCGAGCAGCTCGGTGAGCGGATACAGCACGAACACCGCCACCACCGGCCCGATGATGGTCGCGATGCCGCCGAATATTCCCCAGATCACCGCCTGGAACGAAAGCGCCACTTCGAGCGACGACGGCCCCGCCACGCGCAGAAAGTGCGCGAACAACGCGCCGGAAATCCCCGCAAACATCGCCGAGAGCGCAAACGCCAGCAGCTTGTAGCGCGGGGTGTTGATGCCGGAGGCGCGGGCGGCGACCTCGTCTTCGCGGATGGCGTGGAAGATGAGGCCGGTGTGCGAATCGCCGATTTTCCACATGGCGAAGCAAGCCGCCAGCATCGCAATGACGGCGACGTAGTAGTTGGCGATCGGCGTCACCGCAAGTCGCTTCACGCCGGAAATCCCCAGCTCCCCGCCGGAGAAGTCCGGAAACGCGAACAGCACGCCGGTCACGATCAGCGGAAATGCCAGCGTCGCCAGGCTCAGGTACGAGCCGCGCAGCCTGAGGCAGGGGATGCCGACGAGAATGCCGGCCGCCATGGCGGTGATCGCTCCGGCCGGAACGCTCAGCCAGGGCGAAATTCCGAGACGAAGCGACAGCAGCGCCGAGGCGTAGGCGCCGATGCCGAAGAACAGCGCGTGGCCGAAATTCACCTGGCCGGTGTAGCCGGCGAGCAGATCCCAGCTCGCCGCGTAGATGGCGAAAATCGCCGTCATGGTGAAGATACGCAGCACGTAGGCGTCGCTGTAGGCGAGCGGCAGCGCAAGCAGCACGACGCAGGCGGCGAGGACCAGGCTGCGGCTCGGCAGCACGAACACCTCGTGGCGCAACTGCGCCCACAACCACAGCGGCGCACCCCGCAGCGCCTTCACCGTTCCTCCTCGAACGCCACGCCGAACAGTCCCTCGGGACGGATCAGCAGCACGATCACCATGATGGAAAGCGCCACGGCGCCTTTCAGATAGGCGCCGGCAGGAACCGCGAACACCGTGATCGCCTCGACGTAGCCGATGATGAAAGCCCCGATCAGACTGCCCTTCAGGCTGCCGAGGCCGCCCAGCACCACGATCGCGAGCATGGTGACGAGCGGCGACAGCCACATCAGCGGATCGATCACGAATACCGGCGCCACCACCACGCCCGCGATCGCCGCGAGCGCCACCGAGATGCCCACCGTGGTCATCGCCACGCCGTTGACGTTCATGCCCATGAGGTTGGCAATTTCCTGGTCGTTGGCCGCGGCCCGGATCGCGAGCCCGAGCCGGGTGCGATTGAGCAGGAACCAGGTGGCGCCGAGCACCGCGGCGACCACCCCCAGGATGATCAGGCGCTGGTAGCTGACGCGCACGCCGAGCACCGAGGCAAAGCCATCCACGGCCGCGGGGATGCCGAGGAAACTTCCGCCGAAGGACACCAGCAGGCTTTCCTGGAAAATCAGCGCCAGGGCGATGGTCGCGATCAGCACCGCCGACTCGTGCTGACGCACAGGCTCGATCACCAGCTTGTAGCACAGGAGCGACAGCAGCACGACAGCCGCGACCGCGAGCACTGCGGCGACGATCAACGGCAGTCCGGCCTTGAACAGCAGGCCGTAGAACGCATACGAGGCGAGCATGTAAAACGCGGTATGCGCGATGTTGACGATGCGCGCCACGCCGAAAATGAGCGAGAAGCCGATCGCCAGCAGCGCGTACACGCCGCCATTGACCAGACCGGTAACGAGGATGTCCTGGAACATGTTCTTCTTCCCCCTCCCCGGTCAGGAGGAGCGGGAAAGGGTGGGGCGGGGTTCGAGTCGGCGCACACCCCTCTCCGTGACCCTCTCCCCGCCCAGCGGGGGGAGGGAAATTACCAACATGCCGCTGCGCGCGTTGATGCTTACTGCGTCGGCATCCTGAAGGGTTTCATTCCCTTCACCTGCGGCGGCCAGAACGGCACCTTCACGCCGTCCTGCCACTGCACCGCGATGCCGGCGGTCTTGCCGACGGCCCACACCAGATCATGGCGCTTGTCCCAGGTATCGGTCCCCGCGGCGCCGACATACTCCATTTTCTCGATCACCGGCACCAGCTTGTCGGCATCGAGGGTGCCCGCCTGCTCGATCGCAGTCTTGAGTATCTGGATCGCATCGTAGGTCGCGGCATTGTAGGTCGGCCCCCGCTTGTAGCGCTCCTTGAACGCCTTCACGAAAGGAATGGTCTTCGGGGTCATTTCCACTTCGGAAAAGGTATCCAGGGTGGCGACGTAGTTGCCTTTGCCGGCGGTGGCTTGCCAGAAGCCGTCCTTCTGCGCCTCGACATTGATGCCGAATGCGACCGCAGGCAACTGCAGCTCGCCCATCTGCCGTCCCAGCACGATGCCCATCGGACCGGACACGATGGTGAACACGATGTCGGCGCCGCTGCGCTTGATCGCCGAGAGCTCGGCGGTGACATCGGTCGCCACCGGCGACGGCTGCCATGTGCCCACCACTTCCATTTTCATCTTCGGAAGGTTGTCCTGCGCCGCCTTGACCAGCGCCTCGGTCCACGCCGCCTTCTCAGACAGGATCGCGACCTTGGGCATCTCCTTCTTCAGCTCGGTGCGGATCTGGTTGCCGACCGCGCCCAGGACCGCAAACACCGTGCGCGCGAGGTCGACCGACTTGCTCGGCGAGATGCGAAACCAGTACTTGTAGCGCTCGTAGTCCTTCTCCACGTTCTCGCCGAGCTTGCCATCGGCCGCGCCGGCGCCGAGAAACAGCTTCTTGTTGTCCATCGCCACTTCCTGCATCGCCAGCACCGCCTCGGAGCGGAAGCCGCCGATGAGGAAATCCACTTTGTCGCGGGTGATGGCGCGCTCGATGGCGTTGGTGGCGTCGGGCACGCTCTGGATCTCGTTGGTGTCGACCTTGATGATCTCGATCCGGCGCTTGCTGCCACCGACCTGGATGCCCCCGGCCTGGTTGATTTCGTCGCGCGCCATTTCGGCGCCGGCCCAGTGGTTCTCGCCCTGAACGAACGCCATGGGCCCGAGAATCGCGATCCTGATGCTCTGCGACCAGGACGGAGCGCTGAAGGCAAGTCCCAGCGCAGCCAGCAAAGACAACGTCAGTCTGTAGAACATGGTGTCCTCCTTTGGGTCAAGCCAGCCACCGCGGCAGCGCCGCGGGGCGGCCCGCCGTACCCCTCGTCCGGCTATGCTGCCAGCTTGATCGGCGACTGTCCACTCGCGCTCGATGGCGCTTGCCGCAACACCCCTGCGCTTCTATAGTGGACCGCCTGCCACCGAGCAAGGGCCGCCGCAATGAGACAGGAAGATTTCACTTTCATCCACAGCCTGCGCGTGCGCTGGGCGGAAGTCGACCGGCAGGACGTGGTGTTCAACGGCAATTACCTTTTGTACTTCGACGTCGCCATCGCCGAATACTGGCGCGCCATCGGCTTCAACTACCCCGACGACATCGTCGAGAAATTCGGCACCGACATCTACGCGGTGAAGGCGGTCGCCGAATATCACGGCTCGGCCACTTACGACGACGTGCTCGATATCGGCTGCCGCGTCGGCCGCATCGGGCGCTCGTCGATGAGTTTTCTCTTCGGCATCTGGCGCGACGGCGAGCACCTCACCAGCGGCGAGCTGATCTACGTCAACGCCGACCCGAAGACGCGAAAATCCGCGCCCTGGCCCGAGCCGCTCAGGCAGGCCATCCTGGAGTTCGAACGCACGCCGCCGGAGCAGAATTCCGCCGGCCAGCAGTAAATCGCCGCGCCATCCGGGGCGCGAAGGCCGGGATCGGTCGCAGCCGTGGCGGCGGCAGCGTTCAGAAAGCGGACAGATTCACCCCTGCCGCCCCGACGGCGCTATAGCCGTAGGGATCGGTCGCGTTGTGCGCGACCCCGTACAGGTTGCTGCTTGTTGCAGGCGTTACAGACGTTGCCGCCGGCCACGTCACACCGTCCACGCTGGTGAAAATGCTGCCGCCGTTGCCGACGGCGATGAATTGATGTCCGAAGGTGACCGCATTCAGCGTGCTCGACCCGATCGGCGATTGCAGCGTCCAGTTGACGCCATCCGGGCTCGTGACCAGCGTTCCGGCATCGCCCACCGCGACAAAGAGGGGCGTCGCCGTGCCGCCAACGGTGGCGCTGCCGTAGGCGACCCCTCTCAGAGCGGAGGCGGTGCTCGGGGTGACAGCTTGCAAAGTCCAATTGCTTGCATCGGCGCTCGTCAGCAACGTTCCGTTCGCGCCGACCGCCACATACAATCCGTTCCCGTAGGTCACGGCGTACAGATCGCTCGGAGTGATGCCGGAGGAGACCGCCGGGGTCCAGGTCACGGTATCGCTGCTGGTGATGATCGTGCCGGCCGCGCCCACGGCCACGTAGACGCCGCCGCCATTGGTCGTCACCGCATTGAGGCTGCTCGCGGTGGGACTGGTCCGGGGCGTCCAGGTGACGGAGTCCGAGCTTTGCAGGATCACTCCGACGGCGCCGACCGCTACATAGCTGCCGCCATAGATTGCCGCGTTCAGATCCGTGGTGACATTGGAAATCTGCGGCGTCCAGGTGATCCCGTCAGGGCTCGAAAACATCGTCCCAGCATCGCCGACCGCGACATAAGCGGCCCCATAGGCAACGCCGCGCAGGTTCGTCGCGGCAAGCGAAGTGCCCGCGGTCCAGGCAGCGCCGGCGAGACGCGGCACTGCCGCGAGCGAGGGGCTGCCGGCGCCGCCCGGACCGTGGCCGTATCTCCCGTTGACGGTAAACGCGTAGGTGGCGCCGTTGGTCAGCGCCGTCACCAAACGCGGCGACGTCACGGACGTGCGGACCTGGGACCCGGGCAACGAGGTCCAGTTATCCGTGGTGATGCTGCTCGCAGGCGCGTAGAACAGCCAATATTCCACCTCGGACGCCATCGTCCACGAAACGGTCACGCTGCCGTCGCCGGCAACGACGCTGACGTCCGTGGGTGGGGATGCAGGCGAGCCGTTGCCGCAACCTGCCAGGAGCGCGGCCGCGGCAACGGCCGCAACGCACGCGAAAATTCTTTTCATTGCTTTCATTTTGACTGAAACGCCACCCGATGATCAATGGAAAGGGGCATCCGAACCCGCCGCGCCCGTCGATGGGGGAATAGTTTACTGGTTTTTCCGCGTGTTTACGGCGCAATCGGATTTCTCAGGCGTCTTCGCGAAAGGCGGCATCCAGGCGCCGATGCAGCCCATTCCCGATGCCCCGTCAAACTCGAGCGTCAACGACCGGTCCCGCGCGGCCGCGGCGTCCGCGGCGGTTTATAATTCGCATCCATTCCCATCGCAACCGACATTCCCCATGCAAAACCGCGACCAGCTCTACATCAACGGCCGGTGGGCCGCCCCTGCCGGCAGGAAAACGATCGACGTGCGCAGCGCCTCGACCGAGGAAGTGATCGGCCGCGTCCCCGAGGGCACGCCGGAGGACGTCGATGCCGCCGCCGACGCGGCGCGCGCCGCGTTCGACGGCTGGGCCGCGACACCCGCGCCCGAGCGCGCGGGTTTCCTTGCAAAAATCCACGCGGGCCTGAAAGCGCGCGCCGAGGAGATCGGCCGCACCATCGCCGGCGAAGTCGGCATGCCGCTCAGGCTCGCCACGCGCATCCAGGCCGGCTCGCCGATTTTCACCTTCTCGATGTACGCGAGGATGCTGGGCGACTTCAAGTTCGAGGAGAAGGTCGGCAACTCGCTCGTGCTGCGCGAGCCGGCCGGCGTGGTCGCCGCGATCACGCCGTGGAACTATCCGCTGCACCAGATCGCGGCCAAGGTCGCGCCCGCGCTTGCCGCCGGCTGCACCGTGGTGCTGAAACCCTCCGAGATCGCGCCGCTCAACGCCTTCATCCTCGCCGAGGTGATCCACGCCGCCGGATTGCCGCGCGGCGTGTTCAATCTCGTCACCGGCTACGGTCCGGTGGTGGGCGAGGCCATGGCGATGCATCCGCAGGTGGATAGGGTGTCCTTCACCGGCTCGGTGCGCGCCGGAAAGCGCGTCGCCGGGCTCGCTTCGCAGACGGTGAAGCGGGTGACACTGGAGCTGGGCGGCAAGTCGGCGGCCGTGATCCTCGATGACGCCGACCTCGCCGCCGCGGTCAAAGGGACGATCAACGCCTGCTTCCTCAACTCCGGCCAGACCTGCAGCGCGCACACGCGCATGCTCGTTCCCGAGAGCCGGTACGAGGAAGCGGCGAAGATCGCGGTGGAAACCGCGAAGGGTTTCAGCGTCGGCGATCCGTTCGGCGACACGGCGAAACTGGGGCCGCTCACCTCGGCGGCGCAGCGCGAGCGCGTGCGCGGCTACATCAGGAAAGGCATCGAGGAAGGCGCCGAGCTTCTGGCCGGCGGGCCCGATGCGCCGGAAGGATTGAGCAAGGGCTATTACGTCAAGCCGACGATTTTCGGGCGCGTGAATCCGAAATCCACGATCGCGCAGGAAGAGATATTCGGGCCGGTGCTCGCCATCATCACCTACAAGGACGAGAACGAGGCAGTGAAGATCGCCAACGACACCCCCTACGGCCTGGGCGGCGGCGTGTGGTCGAAGGACGAGGAGCGCGCCAAGCGCGTCGCGCGTCGCCTGCGCACCGGGCAGGTGGACATCAACGGCGGCGCGTTCAACATGCTCGCGCCCTTCGGCGGCTACAAGCAGTCCGGCCACGGCCGCGAGCTCGGCCGCCCGGGGCTCGAGGAATATCTCGAATACAAGGCCATCCAGTTGAAAACCGAGGCCAGGGCGTGAGCGCAAAAAAATATTACTTCGAGGATTTCCCCGTCGGCATGGTGCTGGAGCTCGCCGGCCCGACGCTCACCAAGGAAGCGATCGTCGAATACGCGCGCCGCTACGATCCGCAGCCGTTTCATACCGACGAGGAAGCGGCGAAGCACTCGGTCTTCGGCGGCCTGATCGCGAGCGGCTGGCACACCGTGAGCCTGTGCATGCGCATGATCTGCGACGCCTACGTGCTCGACGCCGCCAGCATGGGCTCGCCCGGGGTCAACGAAGTGCGCTGGACGAAACCGGTGCGGCCGGGAGACACGATCAGGCTGAAAATGACGGTCGTCGATGCGAAGCCCTCCACCAGCAAGCCCGACCGCGGCACGGTGCTGCACCGCTGGGAGGTGTTCAACCAGAACGGCGAACGGGTGATGCACATGGAAGGCTACGGCATGTTCAAGCGGCGCGGCACCGCGGCGGGACCCTGAACCATCGCTCGTTCGCAAGCGGAAGTGCTTCTCGAGACATCCCGCGCGTGATCCTCTCGCACAAAATCCACGTCCTCACCAGGAAGGAGGAGCTGGACACGGTCCGCCTCGCCGGCAAGGCGGTCGTGGTGCTCGACGTCCTGTTCGCGACCTCGACCATGGCGGCCGCGCTCGCCCACGGCGCCGCCGAAGTGATCCCGACGCTCGACGCCGCCGCCGCGCAGGCCGCGGCGCGCAGGCAGCCGCCGGGAAGCTTCGTCATCGCCGGCGAGCTGAACGCGGTGACTCTCGAAGGCTTCGCCCCGCCCACGCCGCTCGCACTGATCGAGCACGGCGTCTCGGGAAAGAAACTCATCTACTCGACCACCAACGGCACGGTGGCGCTGCACGCCTGCTCCGACGCCGAGCACGTCTACGCCGGCGCGCTGCTGAACGGCCGCGCGCTGGTCGGGCACATCCTCGCCGCGCATCCGGACAAGATGGTGCTGCTGGTCTGCGCCGGCTCGGCGGGCAATTTCAACCTCGAGGATTTTTTCGGCGCGGGGTACCTCGTCGAACTGCTCGCCGGGCGGCTCGGCGAGCGCGCGGACTTCTCCGACGCGGCGCGCGCGGCGCGCGCGCTTTTCCGCAGCGGCGACCCGTACGAGAGCCTGTCGAATTGCCGCGTCGGCAGGATGATGCAGGAGCGCAATATGCTCGCCGAAGTCCGCTACGCCGCGCAGCTCTCGGTGCTCGACGTCGTGCCGCGCTACGGCGGCGGCGCGCTCAGGCCGGTG
>JBARMB010000084.1:0-9852 GCA_049802235.1 Burkholderiales bacterium
GCGATCAACCGGATCTACCGGGCGAGCGGGCTGAACGATCTGGAGCAGCTGGAGGATGCGCCGGAGTACGATCCGGCGGTGGTGCTCGATGCGGCGCGGGTGGAGCAGTACCTCAAGCGCAAGATCACGGAACCGGCCTAGTCGACGAACAGCGCTGCGGCCGCCCGCCGGTCGCGGCCGGTGAAGAGGCAAAGCGGCCTATTCGAACAGGAGGGAGCATGCAGCGCAGTTCGATGCTGAAGTCATGGATCCTTGGAGCATTGGCGCTCGCCGTCATGGGGCAGGCCGCGGCCCAGCCCAAGAGCGCACCCGATGCGTCGCTGCTTCAGTACCAGGGCCCGGATCGGGCGCAGCGCCTGCTCGCGGCGGCGAAGAAGGAAGGAGCGTTCACCTTCTACACCACGATCGCCGAAAAGGACCTGCCGACCATCGTCGGGCCGTTCGAGAAGAAGTACGGCATCAAGGTCAACATCTGGCGCGCCGGTACCGACAAGGTGCTGCAACGGACCCTGAGCGAGGCGGCGGCGCGGCGCTATGACGTCGACGCCATCCATTTCGGCTCGCCGGAGATGGAGGCGCTGCATCGCGAGCAAATCCTGCAGCCGGTCGCGTCGCCCTATTTCAAGGAGCTGATCCCGGGCGCGGTGCCGGCGCACCGCGAGTGGGTCGCAACGATCCTGTCCGTGTGGGTGCAGGCCTATAACACCAACCTCATCAAGAAAGAGGACCTGCCCCGGACCTACCTGGACCTGCTCGATCCGAAATGGAAGGGCAAACTCGGCATCGAGGCGAAGAATCAGGAGTGGTTCTCGACGGTCGTGCTCGAATTGGGCGAGGAGAAAGGCCTGAAGTTTTTCCGGGACCTGGTCGCGCGCAACGGCATCTCGGTGCGCCAGGGCCATTCATTGCTCAACAACATGGTGGTTTCAGGCGAGGTGCCGATGGCGCTCACCGTCTACAACTACATGCCCGAAGCCGCGAAGCAGAAGGGCGCGCCGGTGGACTGGTTTGCCATCGAGCCCGCGGTCGCGCGCTCCAACGCGATCGGGATCGCGCGCCGCGCGCCGCATCCCAACGCTGCGCTGCTGTTCTACGACTATCTGATCACCGAGGGCCAAAAGTCTTTCGTGTCGCTGGATTACATCCCCACCAACGCCGGCGTTCTGTCGCCGCTGAAGAACGTGCGCTTCAAGCTGGTCGATCCGGTGGCCGTTCTCGACCAGATGGACAAGTGGACCCGGCTCTACCAGGAAATCGTAGTCAAGCGCGCCGGCCGGTAATTCCGGTGAACGACAGCAAGATGGAGCAAACATGAGTGCAGTTTCTACCGCGTCGGAATCCGTCCCGGAAAAATCGTTTCGCGATGTCTGGCTGATCACCATTGCGCATAGCCTTACGCACTGGTACCCGGCGACCTTCTATCTGATTTTGCCGCTGATCGGCCGGGAACTGGGCCTGAGCTACAGCGAAATCGGCTTCGTGATGACAAGCCAGTACATCGCGGGCGCCGTGTCCAACATACCGGGCGGGATGCTGGTCGACACGGTCGGCAAGAAGGGCCTGCTCATGGCCGTGGCGCTGTTCTGGATCGGCTTCCCCTACTTCCTCATGAGTTTTACCCACAGTTACTGGCTGCTGCTGATGTGCGTGACGCTGGTGGGTATCGGCAACAATCTCTGGCATCCCACCGCCATCCCTACGCTCGCGCAGCGTTATCCGGAACGCAAGGGGCTGGTGCTGTCCTTTCACGGCATGGGCGGCAATCTGGGCGACGCGCTGGCGCCGCTCGCCGTCGGTGCGCTGCTCGCGGTGTTCACCTGGCGCGAGATCGTGGTGGTCAACGTGGTCCCCGGGATCATCATGGCCTGCCTGATCCTTTATTTTCTCGGGGCGTTGCGTATCGGCGCCTCGAAACGAAAGCGCGCGCCGGAAAGGCACGAGGGCCAGAGCGTGGCGGAATACACACGCGGCCTGCGCGAATTGCTGAAGAACCGCGAGCTGATCCTGCTGGCCGTGAGCTCCGGCTTCCGCTCGATGACCCAGAACGGCCTGCTGACGTTCCTGCCGGTGTTCCTTGCCTACGAGATGGGCTACTCGCCGCTCTGGGTGGGCGCCTGCATGTTCGTCCTCCAGGCCGCGGGCTTCGCGGCTTCTCCCATCGCCGGCCATCTTTCCGACACCATGGGGCGCCGCCGCATCCTCATGACCAGCATGGCGATGACCGGCGTGGTGCTGGTGTTCATGGCGATTGCGGGCCGCTCGCTGGCGTTTGTATTCTTCATCGCCGTTCTCGGATTTTTCCTCTACGCCATTCGTCCGGTGCTGCAGGCCTGGACGCTCGAGTGCACGCCGAAGAAGATGGGCGGCACCAGCATCGGCGTGCTCTTCGGCGTCCAGGCAATCGGATCTTCCATCTCACCCGCGATCGGCGGGATGCTGGCGGACCGCTATGGCCTGATGTCGGTATTTGTATTTCTTGCCGTCACCATCGTGATCGCCAACCTGTTCATTCTTTTCATGCCGGCGCGGGCGAAGGGCAGGGCCGACACGCCCGCTGCCGCCTGAGCCGCGACCGCACCTGCGCTGACGGAAATATCACGGAGGAAAACCGGACCATGCTGAATCGGGAACAAAAAAACGAGCTGCTGACGCAAACCGGATCGGGTACGCCGATGGGCGAATTGTTCCGGCGCTACTGGATGCCGGCGCTGCTGGCCGAGGAACTGCGCGAGCCCGATGGCCCGCCGGTGCGGGTCGAATTGCTGTCGGAGCGCCTGATCGCCTTCCGCGATACGCAGGGGCGGCTCGGGCTGATGCACGAGTTCTGCGCGCACCGGGGCGTGTCGCTGTGGTTCGGACGCAATGAGGAAGGCGGCCTGCGCTGTGCGTATCACGGCTGGAAGTACGACGTGACCGGGCAGTGCGTCGACGTGCCGTCCGAGCCGGAGGCGAGCGGGTTCTGCAGGAAAATCAGGCTCGCGTCCTATCCGCTGGTGGAACGCGGCGGGATTCTGTGGACGTACATGGGGCCGAAGGAGCTGCAGCCGCCGCTGCCCGAGTACGAGTTTGCCACCGTGCCGGCCGGGCAGAGGTTCGTTTCCAAGCGCCTGCAGGAGTGCAACTATCTGCAGGCGATGGAGGGCGGGATCGACTCCAGTCACGTGTCGTTCCTGCATCGCGGCGCGCTCAACTCCGATCCGCTGTTCAAGGGCGCCAGGGGCAACCAATACAATCTGGGCGATGCGCGGCCCAAGTTCGAAGTGGTGGAGTCCGAAGGCGGGTTGCTGGTCGGCGCGCGCCGCAATGCCGAAGGCGGCAAGTTCTACTGGCGCATCACCCAGTGGCTGATGCCGTTCTTCACCATGATCCCGCCCCGCGGCGATCATCCGGTTCACGGGCACTTCTGGGTGCCGATCGACGACGAGCACTGCTGGGCCTGGAGTTACGACTACCATCCGGTGCGTGCCCTGACTGCGGCGGAAGTCCAGGCCATGAAGGACGGGCACGGTGTCCATGTGAAAACCATTCCCGGCACCTACACGCCGGTGCAGAACAAGGACAACGACTACCTGATCGATCGCAAGGCGCAGAAGGAAGGGCGAAGCTACAGCGGCGTCGAAGGCATCGCGATGCAGGATGCCTCGTTGCAGGAGAGCATGGGGCCGATCCAGGACCGCACCCGGGAGCACCTCGTTCCCACGGACAGCGGCATCATCATGGCGCGCCGCTGCCTGACGAAGGCCGCCCTGGCGCTGCAGAAAGGCGTGCAGCCGCCCGCGGTCGATCCGGCGACGCACCGCGTGCGCTCGGCGTCCGTCATCCTTCCGCCGGGGGTCGCCTTCAAGGACGCGGCGAAGGACGCGCTCAAGGCGCAAGAAGGGGTGGCGCAGGCCTCGGTGTAGTCGCGGGTTCCCGCTGCGTCGCTCAAGCGGGGCGAGGTGCGACGGTCAGGATTTCTTCGGCCGGACGACGTCGCGGACTTCGGTGTTCATCTTGACGTCCTTGCGCCTGCGTTTGAGGAGCAGCTTGCCGGTCTCGAAATAATCGCCCTGGACGGCGAGCTCGGCCGCGCGCTCGAACTCCTCCGGCCAATCGCCGAGGGAGTAGCCGAACCAGGGCGACTCCGGTTTCAGCTGCGGCAGTCCCAGCTCCTCCCAGATTTGCTTCGCGCGTTCCATGTACTTGCGCTTGGGCAGGGAGATCGGCGGGAAATCCTCCTTCAGCGTGGCGTCGATCAGCACCGAGGCGTCTTCGCCGCCGTTGCGCTTGCTGCGCGGGCCGTGTCCCGGGTCGCGGTGCCTGAGGATCTGCAGGTCGAGGTCCGGATTGGCGCGATACGACATCGCCCAGAAGATCGCGTCGGCATTGTCCGGATCGATGTCCTCGTTCACCGCAATCACGTACTTGCCGGCGGCGCGGTTCCACGACGCGGCGCCGTAGAGCGCGCGCCAGATCTCGGTCGCCGGCGTCTTGCGGTCCATGATCACCACGATCAGCTTGCGCAGGTTGGTGAGCGGTTCGTGCATCGAGACGCGCTTCACGCCTTGGATGCCGAGGACGTTCTTCAGGTGATTGAGGAACAGCGGCTCGAGCGCGACGCGCTTGATCAGGCTCGATTCGCTCGGGGTCACCTGCGAGATGATGGAAGTGAGGATCGCGTTTTTCCGGCGGGTGATGCAGGTGATTTCCATGAAGGCGTTGTATTCCTGCAGGTTCACGTGGCCGTGGGATTCGCCGAACGGCGCCTCGGGCTCGAGGTATTCGGTGTCGATCAGCCCCTCGATCACGATCTCTGCTTCGGCCGGAACGAGCAGATCGACGGTCTTCGCGCGCACCACGTTGATCGGCGCGCCGACCAGGGCGCCGGCGACGTGGAGCTCGTCGAGTGACTCGGGCAGCTTCTGCGCGGAAGTGAAAGCGATGCAGGGCGGGCAGCCGAGCACCACCGCCGCCTCGAGTTTCCTGCCGCGCGCCTTCTGCTTCTCCCAGTGGGTGTAGATGCCGGGCCGCAGTTCGAGCGACGGATTCATGCCGAGCCGCCGCGGCGCTTTCACCTGCCCGCGGTAGATGCCCATGTTCTGGACGCCGGTATCGGGGTCTTTGGTGATGTACTGCGACAGCGTGGTGTAGGGCGCGATGTCCCAGCCCGGCGTCGAGATCGGCAGCGGAATGCCGTCGAGGCCGTTGCCGGGCTTGTCGAGGTCTTTCCCCATGATCACGATCTCGTGGCACGGCGCCTTCCCGACGAGGCGCGGCGGGATCGGATTCGCCACCGCGCGGTTCCAGGTGGCGTCGATCTTGTCCAGATCGCAGCCCATGCCGAGGCGGTAGATCTCGCGGTTGGTCGCGAGCGCTCCCACCGCCACCGGGATGTCGTATTTGCGTTTCTTGCCGTCGGTGACGTGGGTGAACAGGAACGCCTTCCTGTCTTTTTCCTCGATGCCGCCGCGGAACTGCCAGCGCACCAGCGGGTGCATCTCCGTGTCCTTGTTGATCGGCCGCTTGACCGTGATCAGTAGTCCGGCCTTGTCCAGCGCCTTCAGATGATCGTGAAGATCGGGATAGCCGCGGCGCGGAGCGGCTGCGCCTTTTCGATCTTTCGGTTTGCCGCTTTGCGTCCCCGATTTTTTCCTCGTTGCCATTCCCCGTCTTTCCGTCAAATAGGTGCCGCGTCAGTCCGCTTTGATTCCTGCGGCCTCGACGACCTGACGCCATCTGCCGACTTCGGTCTTGATGATGGCGCCGAACTCCTCGGGCGTATCGCCCACGGGCTCGGCGCCTTCGCGGGCGAAGATGGTCTTCATTTGCGGCGTATGAACGATCCTCGCCGCCTCGGCGCGCAGGCGCCCGACCACGGCCGGCGGCGTCTTCGCCGGCGCGAGCAATCCGACCCACGACGAGTAATCGTAGCCCGGCACGCCCGACTCGGCGATGGTCGGCACATCGGGCAGCGCGGGCGAGCGTTGCGCGGCGGTCACCGCGAGCGCGCGCAGCTTGCCGGCCTTCACGTGCGGCAGCGCGGTTGAAATCGTCGCCAGGGTGACCTGGACCTCGCCGGCGAGCAGCGCGTTCACGGAAGGCGCGCCGCCCTTGTACGGCACGTGCACCATCCCGATTCCCGTCAGGTGCCTGAACAGCTCCATCGAAAGATGGGTTCCGGTCCCCACCCCGCTCGAGCTGTAGTTGAGCTGCCCCGGCCGCGCCCGCGCATACGCAATCAGTTCCTGCACCGACTTCACCGGCAACGAAGGCTGGACCACGAGGACGTTGGGAAACGCGGAAAGCAGCGTGATCGGCTCGAAATCGCGAACCGGATCGAACGGCAGCTGCTTGTACAGGGCAGGGCTGATGCTGAACGAGGCCGCCACCGCGAGCAGCGTGTAGCCGTCCGGCGCCGCCTTCGCGACGAGGTCGGTGCCGATGACGCTGCCCGCGCCCGGACGGTTTTCCACCACGACCGGCTGCTTGAGCGCTTCGGCGAGCTGCTGCGCGAGCGGGCGTGCGACGAGGTCGGTCGATCCGCCCGCGCTCTGCGGCACGATGATGCGGATGGCTCTGGCCGGGTAGGTCTGCGCAACGGCGGCGCCTGCCTGAATGAACGCCGAAGCCAGCGCCAGGCCGAGCGCCAATCCGCGAGTGTCTCCAAAAAATCCGGTAAAGAGTTTCAAGTTTCCTCCGAATCGAGCTTGCGCTTGCCGGCCGCGTCCGGCCGGAACCTGGTTTCCGGTTTCACGCCTTTGCGGCGCTCGCGCTCGCTGATGCGGCCGTTGTCGAGGTAGCGGCCTTCGACCGCGCGCTTCGCCGCCTCGTCCCATTGCGGCAGCCAGTCGCCGAGCGAATAGCCGTGCCACGGCGGCTGCGGGCGCAGCTTCGGCAGGCCCAGCTCCTCCCAGATGGTCTTTGCGCGCTGCATGTATTCCTTTTTGGGGAGCGCGAGCGGCGGCATGTCGCCTTTCATGGTGGCGTCCATGAGCAGCGTCGAGTCTTCCTCCTGGCCGTGCTCGCGCTTCGGCCCGTGGCCCTGGCCGCGGTGCGGCAGCGCCTGCACGTCCGCGACGGGATTCATGCGGTACGCCATCGCCCACAGGATCGCATCGGCGTTGTCCGGATCGATGTCCTCGTTGACGGCGATGCAGATCTTGCCGGTGTCGCCTTTGAAATACGCGGCGCCGTAGAGCGCGCGCCAGACCTCGGTGCGCGGCGCGCCTTTGTCCATCGTCACCACCAGAGCGCGCAGCAGTCCGGTGAGCGGCTCGTGCAGCGAAACCCTTTTTACTCCCCGGATGCCGAGCGCATCGCGCAGGTGCGCGAGGAACAGCGGCTCGTAGGCGACGCGCTTGATGACGCTCGACTCGGAAGGCGCCACCTGGCTGATGTAGGAGGGGATGATCGGGTGCCGGCGATGCGTGATCGCGGTGACCCGCATCGGCATGTTGAATTCCTCCAGCGCGACGTGGCCGTGCGATTCGCCGAACGGCGCCTCGGGCTCGACGTACTCGGTGTCGATCAGTCCCTCGATGACGATTTCGGCTTCCGCGGGAACGAGCAGATCGACCGTTTTCGCTTTCACCACGTTGATCGGGCAGCCCGCGAGCCCGCCGGCGACGGTGAGCTCATCCACGCCGATGGGCAGCTTCTGCGGCCCCATGAAGGCGACGTACGGCGGGCAGCCGAGCACGATGGCGCAGGGCATCGTCTTGTCGCCGCGGCTCTGGTGCTTGAGGTAATGCTGATAGCCGCCCGCGCCGCCGACCCGGGTCGCCATGCGCACCACCAGCCGGTCGGGCGCCTTGAGCGCGGCGCGGTAGGTGCCCATGTTCTGCACCCCGGTCTCGGGATCGCAGGTGATGACGTTGGTGGCGGTGAGCGTCGGCGCGGAATCGAACCCCGGCGTCGAGATCGGGATCGGCAGCCGGTCGAGGCCGTTGCCTTCCCCTTTGAGCGCCGCGCCCTCGATTACGACTTCCTGGCACAGCGCGCGCTCGACCACGCGCGGCGGCACCGGATGGGCAATGGCATGGTCCCACTTCGCCTGGATTTTCTCCACCGGCACGCCCATGCCCACCGAGTAGATGGCGCGGTTCGCCGCAATCGCGCCGACCACCACCGGGATGTCGTACTTGCGGCCGCGGCCGTCGGTGATGTTCGTGAACAGGAATGCCTTGCGCTCGGCCTCGTCCATGCCGCCGACGAATTGCCAGCGCACCAGCGGATGCAGCTCCGAATCCTTGTCGATCGCGCGGTCGATTTCGAGCAGCAGCCCGCGCTTCCTCAGCTCATTCAGGTGCTGGTGCAGGTCGGGGTAGCCGGGCTTCTTTCCGGCGCCGGCGCCGGTTTCCGCGCGCGGGAGGTCATTGCTTTTCGATTTTGGCATTCTCGATGACCGTCTTCCACTTGCCCATCTCGGAGACGAGCAGATCGTGCAGCGCTTCCGGCGTGCTGCCGCGCGCATCGACGCCGAGGTCCTGCAACCGCTGCTTCACCTCGGGCGCTGCGACCGCGGCGTTGATCTCCCGGTTGAGGCGGTCGACGATCGCCCGCGGCGTCTTCGCCGGCGCGGCGACGCCGTTCCATGCCGACGCCTCGTAGCCCGGAACCCCCGCCTCGGCCAGCGTGGGAATGTCGGGCAGGCCGCCAAAGCGGTGGTCGAACGTGACCGCGAGTGCGCGCAGGCTGCCGCTCCTGATGTGCGATATCACCGGAGCGAGGATCTCGAACATGGCCTGCAGGTCGTGGCCCTTCACCGCGGTGATGATCATGGGCGTCGCCTTGAACGGCACCGTCGGCACGTCGAGGCCGGCCATCGATTTGAACAATTCCGCCGCGATGTACTGGGTGCTGCCGATGTTGGTGGTGCCGATGTTGAACTTGCTCGGGTTCGCCTTGGCGTACGCGATCAGGTCTTTCACCGATTTGAAGGGTGAGTCGGGGGCGACGAGCAGCGCGATGCCGAAGAAGCCGACGGTGGAGATCGGCGCGAAGTCGCGCACCGGGTCGTAGGGCAGCGACTTGAACAGCGACACGCTCACCGCGTGGCCCTGGTTCAGCCACAGCAGCGTGTAGCCGTCGGGCTCGGCCTTCGCGACGGCCTCCGAGGCGACGATCTGGCCGGCGCTCGGCCGGTTGTCGATGATGACCTGCTGGCGCAGCAATTCGGAGAGCTTCTGCGCCAGCACCCGCGCGGTGATGTCGGCGACGCCGCCCGCCCCGTAGGGCACGAGAATCTTGATCGGCTGCGAAGGATAGCCCTGCGCGAGCGCCGTGGCGCTCAGGCACGAGAGCAGCACGGCGCATCCGAGCCAGCCGGTCCATGCGCCTTTGCTTTTTCGGGTGACGATTTGTGCGTTCATCTCAGCCTCCTCCTCGATGCATTGAAACTGGCCTGCGCGGGGCTCAGTGCGGACACCAACAGTCTGCTCGCACGCGGAACACGCTCTGCGCCGTGCCGCCGAGTATGCCCTTCTTCTGCGCTGCGTTGAAGCAGGCGCCCTCGACGACCTTCTTCGGTTCCGGGTCGCCGATGGGGAAGGGCATGTCCGATCCCAGCATGATGCGCTCGGGCGTTGCCTTCTTCGCCAGGTATTCGAGCGCGTCCACGTCGAACACGCAGGAATCGAAGTACATCGCCCCGAAGCCCTTGCGCGGGTCGGCGACCTTGCCCTGCGAGATGGCGTGATTGCGCGCGAGGCGCCCGAGCGCGAAGGGGAGCGCCGCGCCGCCGTGCGAGAGCACGAACTTCATGCCGGGGAATTTCAGCAGATGCCCGGAAAAGAGCAGCCGCGACACCGCGATCGAGGTGTCGGCGAGCCGTCCGATCGCGTTGACGAGATCGTAGTCGGCGAGCCGCGGCTC
>JBARMB010000085.1:0-75998 GCA_049802235.1 Burkholderiales bacterium
GGCCGGGCCGGCGCGCGGCCTGCCGCTGTTCGGCTACGTCGCCATCGCGCTGCTGCTGCTCGGCGCCATCATGCTGATGCCGCGAATTGCAATGCTGTGCTTCCGCGTTTTCCCGCTGCCCGCCGCCGTTCCCGGACGCATCGCGCTGGCGCAGTTGCGCGGCGCGCCGGGGCAGGCGGGCGTGAGCCTCGCCGCGATCGTCGCCAGCGTCAGCCTGATGGTGTCGATGGCAATCATGGTGGCTTCGTTCCGGGAATCGCTCGGCGAATGGCTGGAGCGCGTGTTGCCGGCCGATCTTTATGTGCGCACGGGACCGGGCGGCGAGACCGCGTTCCTGTCGCCCGCCGACCAGCTGGCGATTGCCGCGCTGCCGGGGGTGCGCCGCGCCGAGTTCATGCGCGGGCAGCGGTTGATGCTCGCGCCGGAAAAACCGCCGGTGACGCTGCTCGCGCGTGCGGTGGAGCACGGCGGGAGATTGCCGCCGCTCATCGGCGAGCCGCTGGCGCCGAAGGCGGGTGATCCGCCGCCCGCCTGGGTGAGCGAGGTCATGGCGGACGTATACGGCTGGCGGCCGGGGGACACGGTCGCGATTCCGCTCGGAGGAAGGAACGCGCGCTTTACCGTCGCGGGCATCTGGCGCGACTACGCCCGCCAGCAGGGCGCGGTGCTGATCGAGCGCGATGAATACCTGCGCCTCACCGGCGATGCGAACGCCAACGACGCGGCGCTGTGGCTCGAGCCGGGCGCGAGCGCGGAGAGCGTCAAGCGCGCGATCGCGGAGCGCATCGCCGGCAGCGCGAACCTCGACGTCGCCGAACCAGGCGACATCCGCGCGGTGTCGCTGAGGATTTTCGATCGCACCTTCGCGGTCACCTATGCGCTCGAGGCGGTGGCGGTCATCATCGGCCTGTTCGGACTGTCGTCGAGCTTCGGCGCGCTGGTGCTCGCGCGCCGGCGCGAGTTCGGCATGTTGCGCCACATCGGCATGACGCGCCGGCAGATCGGCTCGATGCTCGCCGCCGAAGGCGCGCTCGTCTCCGCGCTCGGGCTGGCGGCGGGGCTCGCGCTCGGCTGGCTCATCAGCCTGGTGCTGATCCACGTCGTCAACCGCCAGTCGTTCCACTGGAGCATGGAACTGCACCTGCCCTGGGGCACGCTCGCGGAATTCACGCTGGCGATGCTCGCGTTCGCGACGCTGACCGCGGTCGCAAGCGGCCGCCAGGCAATGCAGGACGATGTGGTGCGGGCGGTGAAGGAAGACTGGTAAGGGCAGTGAATCGTGAATCGTGAATAGTGAATCGCGAATGGTGAAGCAGGCGACATTCGGCAGCATTGCGATTGCGCTGGTCGTGTATTCCGCGGCCGCCATTTGCGCGGAAGGTGAGTACGCGCAGGTGCGCAAAGGCGTGGAGCTGCAATTTCCGCGCGACGACGGCAGCCATCCTCAATTTCGCACCGAGTGGTGGTACATCACCGGCTGGCTGCGGACGCGAGAGGGCGGCGATCTCGGCATGCAGATCACGTTTTTCCGCAATCGCCCGGGCATCGCGGAGACAAACCGGAGCGAGTTCGCGCCGCGGCAACTGCTGTTCGCGCACGCGGCGCTGTCCGATCCGCAGAGCGGCCGTATGCTGCACGATCAGCGCGCGGCGCGCGCCGGCTTCGGCCTCGCGGAGGCGCGCGAGGACCGCACCGACGTCCTGATAGACGACTGGTCGTTGAAGCAGAGCGGGAGCGGCTACGCCGCCGAAATTGTCGCGCGCGACTTCCGCTATTCGCTCCAGTTCCGGATCACGCAGCCGGCGCTGCTTCAGGGCGGGCGTGGGGTGAGCCGCAAGGGGCCGCGTCCGCAGCAGGCAAGCTTCTACTACAGCCGGCCGCATCTGCAAGTCAGCGGCACGGCGACGTTCAAGGGACGGCGGCTCGAAGTTTCCGGAGACGCCTGGCTCGATCATGAATGGTCGAGCGAATACCTGGCCGCCGAGGCCGGCGGCTGGGACTGGGTCGGAGTCAACCTCGCCGATGGCGGCGCGTTGATGGCGTTCCGTATTCGCGACCGTCAGGGCGGAACCTACTGGGCGGGCGGGGCGCATCGAGGCGCAGACGGCCGCGTGCGCATCCTGCGGCCGGAGGAAGTCCGCTTCACGGCGCTGCGGCGCTGGCGCTCGCCGCGCACGCAGGTCGAATATCCGGTCGCGATGCGCGTCGCGGCGGGCGGCCTTGCGCTCGAGCTCGATCCGCTGATGGACGACCAGGAGTTCGATTCGCGCGCGAGCACCGGCACCATCTATTGGGAAGGCGCGGTGCGCGCGACTCAGGCGGGCAAGCTGATCGGGCGTGGCTATCTCGAGCTCACGGGCTACTGGAAACCGCTCAAGCTGTGACGGCAAAGGCGAGACCGGGGGCGCCGCTTCAGGTAAAATCGAATCCAAAGTTCACTGTCAGGAAAGCCGAGTCCCGCTTGTCCAAGCCCCATTTGTCTGCGCAACTCGAATTCTCGTCCGTTACCGTTCAAGGCCGCAAACTCGAAGTCCAGCGCATCCCCGGCGCCGACGCCGATGCGCCGACGCTCGTGTTCCTGCACGAAGGCCTCGGCTCGGTGTCGATGTGGCGCGATTTTCCCAGGCAGGCAGCGGCCGCGACCGGCTGCCCCGCGGTGGTGTATTCGCGCTACGGCTACGGCAACTCCGAGACGTTCGGCGAGCCGCGCCGCGTCGATTACATGCACGACGAGGCGCTCGAGGCGTTGCCCGAATTGCTCGACAAGCTCGGGATCGCCGAGCCGGTGCTCGTCGGCCACAGCGACGGCGGCTCGATCGCGCTGATCTACGCCGGCGCGCGCGACCGGGTGAAGGGGCTGGTGGTGCTGGCGCCGCACGTCTTTGTCGAGGACATCAGCGTCACCAGCATCGCCGAGGCGAAGACCGTTTTCGAGACCACCGATCTGCCGCAGAAGCTCGGTCGGCATCACGCCGATGCCGTGAAAACATTCCGGGGCTGGAACGACATCTGGCTGCATCCGGATTTCCGCCGCTGGAACATCGAGGAATATCTGCCGCGCATCCACTGCCCGGTGCTCGCGATCCAGGGCTTCGACGACGAGTACGGCACCATGGCGCAGCTCGATGCGATCTCGAAGCAGGCGGGCGGCACGGTCGAGCTGCTGCGGCTTGCCGATTGCAGGCACTCGCCGCATCGCGACCAGCCGGCTGCCGTGATCGAGGCGATGTCGCGCTTCATCGGCCGTCTGGACGCCGGCGCCTGAAGCCGGCGCGGCGGAACCTGCAACGTTTTCCGAGGAGAAGCAAATGGCCGAACCGAAGCTGGACATCTTTCCGCACATCTTTCCGAAACGGTTCTTCGAGCACATGCAGGCGCTGGCCGGCAGCAATCCGGCGCTGGCGGCATCGATCAAGCGCTGGCTGCACATTCCGGTGCTGTGGAACCTCGACGCGCGCATGAAAATGATGGACCGGTTCAAGGGCTACAGGCAGATCCTCACGCTGTCCTTGCCGGCGATCGAATTCCTCGCCGGGCCCGAGGAATCGCCGGCGCTTGCGCGCCTTGCCAACGACGGCATGGAGGAAATCGTCGCCAGGCATCCGGAATATTTCCCGGCGTTCGTCGCCTCGCTGCCGATGAACAACGTGCCTGCGGCGCTGGAGGAGATGGACCGCGCGATCGGCCAGCTCGGCGCGAAGGGCATCCAGATCTTCACCAACGTCAACGGCCGGCCGCTCGACGATCCGGAATTCTTCCCGATCTTCGAGCGCTGCGTGAAGAAATACGACCTGCCGATCTGGGTGCACCCGACGCGCACGGCGAAGTTCGCCGATTACCCGGGCGAGAGCAAGTCGAAGTACGAAATCTGGTGGCTGTTCGGCTGGCCCTATGAAACCAGCGCCTTCATGGCGCGCATCGCGTTCTCGGGGATGCTCGACAAACTGCCGACGATGCGGATCATCACCCACCATCTCGGCGCAATGGCGCCGTTCTTCGACGCGCGCATCGGCCTCGGCATGGACCAGCTCGGCAGCCGCACCTCGGACGAGGACTACGGCGCGCTGCTCAAGCGCATGTCGAAGCGACCGGTGGACTACTTCAAGATGTTCTATGCCGACACCGCGGTCAACGGCTCGGCCCCGGCGACGCGCTGCGGGCTGGATTTCTTCGGCGCCGACCACGTTTTGTTCGGCACCGACTGTCCCTTCGACCCCGAGGGCGGGCCGATGTTCATCCGCGAGGTGATCCGCGCGATCGATTCGCTGAAGCTGAAGGACAGCGACCGGCGCAAGGTGTACTTCGGCAATGCCATCCGCATGCTGCGGCTGGAGCTGCCGGGCGTCGACACGGGAACACCGAAGAGCGCGCCGAAGAAAGCTGGAAAGGCGCCGAAGGCACGCAGAACGCAAAAGACGCCAAGAAAGGCAAAAAGGAAATAACGCTGCATCGTCATTCCCGCGGCCCCTTTAGCCTCCGCGAAAGCGGAGGGGGAATCCAGGGACTTTTCGAGCTGACACACCGGATTCCGGTTCGCGCTACCCTTGGCCGGAATGACATGGATTCTTGGAGACTCGTATGACCATTCCACGCGAGCGCGTCGAGTATTCCGCCATCGTCGACCGGCCGAAGCTGAAGCTTCCCGGCGGCGAGCGCATCATCGTCTGGACCATCGTCAACCTCGAGGTCTGGGACATATCGAAGCCGATGGCGCGCCAGGTGCTGCCGCCGCCGATGGGCAATGTGCTGCTGCCCGACGTGCCGAACTGGAGCTGGCACGAGTACGGCATGCGCGTCGGCTTCTGGCGCTTCCACGCGCTCTACGAGCGGCTCGGCATCCGGCCGACGGTGGCGATCAACGCCCGCGTTTGCGTGGACTACCCGCGCGTCGCCACGGCGTGCAAGGACTCCGGCTGGGAGTTCATGGGGCACAGCTACGAGCAGGGCCCGATCCACAAGGAGAAGAACCAGCCGGCGATGATCAAGCGCTCGCTCGACACCATCGCGAAATTCACCGGCAAACGCGCCGTGGGCTGGCTCGGGCCGGGGCTGACCGAGACCTACGACACGCCGGAATATCTCGCCGCCGCCGGGATCAAATACATCGGCGACTGGGTCTATGACGACGAGCCGACCGAGATCAAGACAAAAAAAGGGCCGCTCATCACGCTGCCTTATTCCATGGAGTGCAACGACATCCCGATGATGATCGTGCAGCACCACGAGGCCGCGTACTGGACGCAGAAGTGCATCGACACCTTCGACCGGCTCCACCAGGAAGGCGCCGAACGGCCGAAGATCATGGCGATCGCCATCCACCCGTACATCAGCGGCCAGCCGTTCCGCATCAAGTACCTCGAGCGGGTGTACGACTACATCTCGGGATTCGAGGGCGTGCTGCACTGGAACGGCGAGCAGATCCTCGACTGGTACCTGAAGGCGCGGAAAAGGGCGAAGTAGGGCTGGATGGCACTGTGCGGCTGACAACCACCCACTACCGGGATCTGATGGATAGCCGCCACTTCTCGTTGACGCGACCTCTTGCGGCATCGCCAGTCGCAGCCATCCTGATCAGCCTCGCCCTGGTCCTGTTGATCGGCCTGGCGGACTTGATCACCGGCTACGAGTTTACGCTTTCGATCCTTTACTTGATCCCGATATTTCTGACCACCTGGACGGTGGGCCAGAAGGCGGGGGTGTGGATCGCGATCGCCGCGAGCGTCGCCTCGTTTTTCGCGGACCTCCTTGCCGGGCACGAATTTTCGCACCGGTTCTACCAGTACTGGGACGCGCTGATCGCGCTCGGTACCTTCATCATCTTCGGCGCAATGCTGAGCAGGCTCAAACTGGCGCTGGCGCGCTCGGATGAACGGTTGGTGACCGTGCTCGAACGACTCGACGCGGCGGTGTGCGTGCTCGATCCGGAGCACGGCACCCTGCTCTTCGCCAACGAAAGATTCAAGCGCGATTTCGCCGGCACGCTGGCGCTGGGTGTTGCCGAACGCCTACGCTGGTTGCTGACGATCAACCGACCGGCATCGGGCGGCGAAGGCGTGCCCGGCAGCTCGTCCGGGTGGAGTGAGGTCGACGGTTTCGAGGAGAACCACGCGGGCCGCTGGTATCTGATTCGCACGCGCCCGATCCGTTGGGTCGATGGCCGCAGCGTTGCGCTGCTCACCGCGACCGATATCACCGAATCCAAACGCGCTGAGCAGATCAACCGGCAGCAGCGCGAGCGGCTTGAGGCGACCGCCAAGCTCGTCGCGGTCGGCGAGATGGCGTCGATGCTCGCGCACCAGATCAATCAGCCCCTTGCCGCCGTGATCAACTACAACGGGAGCTGCGTGCGGCGTCTGAAATCGGGCACCTGGGATCCGGAAACGCTGATCGAAATCATGGAACAGGCAAGCCGGGAAGCGACTCGCGCCGGCACGATCATTCAGCGGGTCCGCGAGTTCGTGAGAAAGCGCGCGCCGAGCCGGGCCCCGACCGAGATCAATGCAATGGTGGAGGACACGCTTTCACTGATGCGCGGCGAGGCGGACAAGCACAACGTAAACCTCGCGTTCGAACCCGCTCCCGGCCTCCCACCGGTCAACGCCGACCGCGTCATGCTCGAGCAGGTCATCATCAATCTTCTCAAGAACGGAATCGAGGCAATGAACGACACCCCGGCCGGGCAGCGGGAACTGCGGGTCCTTACCGGATTGAATGACGTGCGTTCCGTACGTATCTCGGTCTGCGATCGCGGCCACGGGATTCCGGCCGGTTTCGCCGACAATCTGTTCCAGCCCTTCTTCACGACCAAGCGCGAGGGAATGGGGCTGGGGCTGAGCATCTGTCGCTCCGTAGTCGAGTTCCACGGCGGGATGCTCTGGGCAACCCCCAATCCCGACGGCGGCAGCTCTTTTCATTTCACCTTGCCGATGGCAGGTGCGCCGGCATGACGCCTGTCGTTCACGTGGTCGACGACGACCCCGGATTTCGCAATTCGCTGCGGTCGCTGCTGGAGGCCGAAGGACTGACCGTGCAGACCTATGCGGATGCGGCCGAGTTTATTGCCCGATACTCCCCCGAGGCGCCCGGATGCCTGCTGCTTGACGTGAGAATGCCGGGGATGAGCGGCCTGCAGCTCCAGGAGGATCTTCAGAAGCGGAGGTTCCGCGTCCCGCTGGTCTTCATCACCGCCCATGGCGACGTGGCGATGGCGGTGACCGCGGTACGCAGGGGAGCGCTCGACTTCATCGAAAAGCCCTTCGATGACGGGACGCTGATCGGCCTGGTACGCAATGCGCTGGAGACCGATGCCGCGGCGCGGGAGGAATTGGATCGTCAGCTGATTTTTGGCGCGCGGCTGGCCGCGCTCAGCGCGCGCGAGCGCGAGGTGCTCGAGCGCGTGATCGACGGCAAGCTCAACAAGATCATCGCCGAGGAGCTCGGCATCGCCGTCAAGACGATCGAGTTTCACCGCAGCAGAATCATGGACAAGCTTCAGGCGAAGACTGCTGCGGAGCTCGTCAACCTGGTTGTTCAGCATCGACTGAGCACGCGCAAGACCTGAGCGAGCGCCAGCGGGTCACAGGGCCCGACGCGACCTGCCCGACAAGAATCCACGCCGGCCATCTAGGGTTTTCCCTAGTTGCGCAGCAGTGCCCTAGGCCGCCTAATCTCTCCCTGCCGAAACACCGCCAAACCGGCCTGAATCCGGATCGGTGCGGCGATAAGTCGTCAATCAATCAAGAGGAGACACAATAGTGAAACGGAAGCGTATTGCGATGGTTTGCGCCTTGGCCTTCGGTGCCACGAGCGCGGTTTGCGCGGGTGGGGCGTTGGCCCAGGCCGGTTCGGTATCGGCGGCGACGTCGGTGCAGCTCTACGGCCACCTCGATCTGTCCTTCGACGATGCCAACAAGGGCCTTGCGGGAAGAACCGGGACTTCGGCCAACAGCGATCTGGGCATGCAGCCGGATGTCTCGAGCAATCTGTCCTCCTTCGGGGTGCGCGGCAGCCACGATCTCGGCGAGGGCAACGGTCTGAAAGCCGTGTTCCAGATCGAAACCCAGGTTGACGTGTCCGCGACCCCGGGGTCTACCACCGACGCCTCGGTGAAAGGCGCGCTCGGGTCGCGCAACAGCTTCCTCGGTCTCGCGGGAGACTTCGGCGCCGTCAAGCTCGGCAAGACCGACGCGCCTTACAAATTGTCGACCGGGCGCATGGATCCGTTCTCCGCCTCGGTGGGCGACTACAACAGCATCATGGGCAACACCGGCGGCGACAACCGCGCGGAATTCGACACCCGGATCTCTCACGCCGTCTGGTACGAGTCGCCGAAAATGGGCGCCGTCTCGTTCAGCGCACTGCTCTCGCCTAACCAGAACCGGTCCACCGACAACATCAACGTTCCGAGCGGCGAACCCAATTGCAACGGAGGCAACCCGCCTGACTGCACTGACGGTTCGAATGGCAACATCTACAGCCTGGCCGGCGTCTACGCGGCGGGTCCGGTGTACGCGATCGTGGCGTACGAGATGCACAAGAAGGTCAATCGCACCGGCGACGAGAATGGAGGCACTGTCCCGGTCGGTGCCGTCGGAATTGCCGATGAGCATGCGATCAAGGCCGGCGTCCAGTACAAGTTTCCCTCCAATACCACGCTCAATTTCATTCTCGAGAAAATGGTCCGCGATGCCCCGAATCCGAACTTCAACGAGCGGGAGCGCACCGGCTTCTGGCTGGCATTGACGCAAAAAATGACGGCGCAGGATGACTTCAACGTCGGATTGGCGCACGCCGGGAAGTCACCCGGCACTCCCGGCGCCACGGTGTCGGACGGCACCACCGTCACCGGTTCTGTCGACAACGCGGCGAACATGCTCAGCCTCGGGTACAAGCACCATTTCGCCGACAAGCAAACCACCTGGTATGCCGTCTATGCGCGCCAAGCCAATCATGACGCTGCGCACTATGACCTCGGCGCCAGCGGCCACGGCATCACCACCGACTGCCATGACGCCGCGGGAAACTGTTTTGCCGGAGCGACCGTGACGGCCGTATCGGTGGGCATGACCTACAACTTCTGAAGCCGGCCTCTTCATTCTCCGGTCTGTGGTAATTTAGGCGGACATCGAAAGATGTCCGCCTTTTCATTTCAGCAGCAGGATCGGAAATGAAGCGCTTCTGTTTTTCCCTGGTATTGCTGATCGGTCTGTCGATCGCCGCCTCGCCGGCCCTGGCGGCGTTCGTCTTCAGGGTGGGGGATACCGTCTACGTCGACGGCAAATCCTATTCTTGGGAAGAATGGAAAAAAATCCGCGACAACCCGCTTCCCTCCCAGCAACCGGGGCCGCCGGGGGCAAAGCCAGGCGATGCGGATCGAGTCCCGGCGGCTGCGGCCCCGGTCTCCGCGGGCGAGCCGCGGGCTGCTTCCTGTACCACGGCCATCTATTACGACGAGTTCCCGAGCGAAGACGAGCATTTCCGCTGCACCGCGGGCTTGGGCATGCTGACGCGGGAGCAGATCCTGAAACAGGGCTGGAAGGTCGACTTTGTCGAGAAGCTCCCGCCGCTGCCGGGGGAGCCGGCGCAGTCGCCGCGTGGCTTGCCGCTTTACTTGTACAAGCTCGTCATCTCGCGGTAGTTTCTTGCGGCTGAGGGGGCGGATTTTCCGCATCCGGCAGGCAGGGTTCGCGCCAGGAAATCCGGGTGATTGTTTTTGGGAAGGATGGTTTCGTAGCCGGAGCCAACCGGGTGAGGGACTCCTGCGGCGGTGGGCGCAAAGGCAGGAGACAAGGAACACGATGTCGCTCGAGCCGAATGCGTCGCCGGCGGCGTTGTCCGGTTCTCATGAATCCCCAATGTCGATGAGGATGCCGTCATGCGTGCAAGTGTGATGTTGATCGTGCTGCTGGTCGCGGGATGCTCAGTTGTCCCCGGTCGATCCGAGCCATCTCCACCGCAACCGGGCGCGAAGCCGTCGGTGGCGAGGGGGACGGACTCGCTGTGTATGGATGATTGCCTGGCCAACAATGCGGGGAAGGAATTCTGCGAGGATCGGTGCTCTTACTGACGCTTCCGGCAGCGGCATGGGCTGCCCGACCTTGCCGGGTGGTGGTGCAACAACTTTTCGAACGCGTGCTCCGGGGAAACTCCGCTTGACGCCAAGTCCGGGCTGAAGTTCGCCGGGGCGGCGTTCAGAACCGGTAGGCGAGTCCCACGCTCGCGTACGTGTTGGAGCGGTCCTCGACCAGCGGGCTCCCGGCGGCGTCGCCGCGCAATTGCCGCGCTTCGACGCTGCCGACGAGCACCCATTCCCGGCTCAGGTCGAACCCCCATTGCAGTCCCACGGAGGTAAACAGCAGGCCGGACGCCGCGTCGTAGGCCGGGAGTCCGGTCGTGGCCGATTGCTGTGGCGTGATGCCGTAGTCAGTCTGCGTCGATTTGCCGTTCGCCCACGTCGCTTGCGCGAACACGGCCGCCTTGAAGCGCGCGCCGCCGTATACGCCCGCCGTGATCCGCAAATCGGTTTGCGCGCCCAGGGCGGTGTCGGTGTCGAGCCGATAGCGCGCGAGCACCGTCACCGGCATCGCGCCGAGGTTGCGATCGAGCTCGGCGTGAACGCCCACCGATGCGCCGACGCCGATGTCCGCGACGTTGTGGCTCGTCAGAAACGCCGACTCCGAGCGGCGCCGCCCGCCTTCGTAGGCGATCTGCGCGCCCAGGGCGAGACCGGGGCCCGGTTCGATGCGTGCGCCGCCTTCCAGCAAGCCCTGCGTGGTGCGCGCGAACCAGGGCTTGCCGTAGTAGCGCAGCACGGGAATCGCCTCGTCCTGTTGCGATGCGGAGCCGTCATACGCGGGGCGCGACCGCAGCCCGGCGCCGATGAGCGTGTAGTCCGTGGATGCGGACTGCCCCGAGGCCGCGAGTGGAATGCACAAGGTCAGACAAACGGGAACAAAAAGGTTTTTTGGCATCTTTTCCCACCGGATCCGCTCGAACGGGTTGCTGGACGATGAATTCACAGCCATCGTCTGGCCTTTTTCCTGTACGCCAGATACTCATCGCCAAAAATATCCTGCAAAAAGCGCTCCTCTCCACGAACGAATCTGAATTCAATGATCAGGACAAAAAGCGGAATCGGGATCAGCGATCCGACGCTTCCAAAGAGCAACCCGGCGCCGATCAGGAGAGCGATCAATCCCAGATACATGGGATTACGGGTGAACCGGTAAAACCCACCTGTGACCAGCGCCGTCGATTTCTCGAACGGCACGATCGGCGTACCGGCCCTCCGGAAGGCGCCTGCAGCGGCACCCGCGATCGCGACTCCGAGCACGATAAGCGCGATCCCGGCGTACGAAAAAGGCACCGGGATGAACCGGGTGATGGGCAGCAAAAAGTGAAAACCGGTCATCGTGACAAGCGTCAGCAGGAGATAGACCGGGGGGACGATTCTGCGCTTCTGCTCCACTGGCGTCTCCTTCGTCTGATAACTTCCAATAGTCGGCTGTTTTGCCGTTGAGCAAGTTTTCGTGAATTCTAGTTGCAAGTCGCTCTGCCCGGCAAATCATGGGGCTCCAGGCTCAACCCGGGATATCCGCGGAAATGGCGGCGCGCGCCGCCGCGCTTGCCGCCGGCGTTCATGCCCGTCGGCCTTTCAGCGACGGAAAGATGTCTCTCAGCCCGGCGACCAGGCTGGCGTGGCGCTGCTCGCCGAGCGTGCTCACCGCCTTGCCGACGCCAAGATATCGCTCGGCCACCTCCGCTCGCCCCAGCAGCTCCTGCCCCGTGCCTTCGAGCGCCACGCGGCCGGTCTCGATGACGCAGGCGCGGTCGGCGATGGCCAGGCTCATGCGGGCGTTCTGCTCCGACAGCAGGATGGCGAGGCCGCGTGCGCGCAGCTTCACTATCATGCGGAAGATATCGGCGACGAGGATAGGCGAGAGGCCGAGCGAAGGCTCGTCGAGCAGCAGGTAGCGGGGCTGCGCCATCAGGCCGCGGGCGATGGCAAGCATCTGCTGCTGGCCGCCCGAGAGCGTCCCCGCCGGCTGGCGCAGGCGCTCGAGCAGCACCGGGAAGGATTCGCAGACGCCGGCAATCCGTTTTTCCATCACGCCGTCGCCGAGCCGGCCGCGGTGCGCGTAGGCGCCCAGGCGCAGATTCTCGGCGATCGAGAGCCCGGCGAAAACCTGGCGCCCTTCGGGAACGTGCGCGATGCCGAGCTGCACGCGCTCGCGCGGCGAGCGGCGCGCGATATCCTCGTCGTCGAGCAAAATGCTTCCCGCCCTGGGCGGCAGCAGGCCCGAGATGGTTTTGAGCAGCGTCGACTTGCCGGCGCCGTTTGCGCCGACCAGCGCCACGATCTCGCCCGGGCGGACGCAGAGGTCGATGTCGTGAATGACGGCCTGGCTGCCGTAACCGGCCGAGAGCTTGCGCGCCTCGAGCATCAGGCGGTCTCCTGCGGCTGGCCGACATAGGCCTCGATGACACGCGCGTCCTGCTGGATTTCAGACGGCGTGCCGCTGGCGACGATGCTGCCGGCGTCGAGGACGATGACCTGGTCGGCGACGCCCATGACGAGCGACATATTGTGCTCGACCACCATGACGGTGACGCCGCTGTCGCGCACTGCGCGAAGCAGCGCGGCCAGCTCGGCGGTCTCGCTGTCGTTCAGGCCCGCCGCGGGCTCGTCGAGGAGCACCAGGCGCGGCTGCGCCATGAGCGCGCGGGTCACTTCCAGCAGCTTCTGCGCGCCCATCGGCAGCTCCGTCGCGGCGGCATCCCGGAACGCCGTCAGCCCGACGAGATCGAGCAGGGCTTCGGCTTTGCGGCCGAGATCCCGTTCCTCGCGGCGGGCGCCCGGGAGCCAGAGCATCTGCGCGAACGGATGCGCGCGCACGAGCAGATGCGCACCCGCGAGCACGTTCTCGATCGCGGTCATGCCGGGGAAGATGCGCGCAGCCTGGAAAGTTCGCACCAGCCCCAGCGCCGCGATCTCCCCGGGCGAGCGTCCCGCGAGCGACAGGCCGCAGAAGCGCACATCGCCCGTATCCGGCCGGTACAGGTTGGTGATGAGATTGAAAAGCGTCGTCTTGCCGGCGCCGTTCGGCCCGATCAGCGCCGTGAGGCTGCCGTCGGGCACCGTGAACGAGACATTGCTCGCGGCGCGCAAGCCGCCGAAAGATTTTCCGAGGCCGATCGCCTCGAGGGCGGGCGCGCTCATCGCGCCCCTTTCTCCGGCGCCGGCGCGCCGGCGGGCGGCGCCGCTACGCGCTTTCCCGACAGGAGATGGGCGAGGGTGCCGAAGATGCCCCCCGGCAGGTAGCGCACCGCAAGCACGAGCAACGCGCCCTCGGCGAGGGTCTTGTAGAGCGCGAGCGGCTGGAAGATCGTCGGCAGCAGCGTCAGCAGCGCCACGCCGAAGAGCGATCCGACCAGCGTGCCTTCGCCGCCCACCACCAGCATCGCGATCATCTCCAGCGAGCGCTGCGTGCCTGCCATCTCGGGCGACAGGAAATGGAAGTAAAACGCGTACAGGCTGCCCGAGAGCGAGGCGAGCGCCGCGCTGATCGCGAAGGCCGCCATCTTGTAGCGCGGGACATTGACGCCAAGCGCGCTCGCGGCGGTCTGGTCGGTGCGCACCGCCTGCAGCGCGCGGCCGAAGCTCGAGCGGATGCCGCCGAGCAGCGCGAGCACCAGCGCGATGATCAGCGCCGCGACCAGATAGTACATCTTGGCAGGCGTGTCGAAAGCGTACGGCCCGATCGAGAAGGACGGAACACCGACCAGCCCCGAGGGGCCGCCGGTCACTTCGGTCATGCCGACGGTGAGCGAGTCGATCAGCAGCCCGAAGGCGAGCGTGGCGAGCGCGAGGTAGTGGCCGCGCAGGCGCATGGTGACGAGCGACAGCGCCACCGCGCACACGAGCGAGAGGACGATCCCGGCTGCTATCCCGGCGAGCGGCGGCCAGCCGTAGTTGGTGGCGAGGATCGCGGAGGTGTAGCCGCCGACCGCCATGAAGCCCGCCTGGCCGAGGCTCACCTGGCCGCAGTAGCCCATGAGCAGGTCGAGGCCGAGCACGCCGATGAACAGGATGCCGGTGATGACGAGCGAGCTCATCAGGCCGCCGGGCACCATCCAGGGCAGCGCGAGGATCACGGCGACGGCAAGCGCGCCGAAGACGAGCGCGCCGCGCCCCTCGAGGCGCACGATGGCGTGATAGACGCGGTGCTCGTCGCGCACGTCCTCGCGGCGCGTTCTCCCGGCGGTGAACAGGCCGCTCGGCCGCACCAGCAATGTCAGGATCAGGAGGCCGAGCGCGATGCCGTTGGCGAACAGCGAGGAAATGTAGCCAGCCGCAAGCTGCTCGGCGACCCCGAGCAGGACGCCGCCGGCGACCGCGCCGACGAACGAGCCCAGGCCGCCGATGGCGACCGCGCTGAAGCCGGAGATGGTGAACAAGCGCCCGGTGTCGAACTGGAAAGAAAGGATCGGCGCCACGACGATGCCGCCGATCCCCGCGATGAGCGCGGCGAGCGTGAAGGCGAGCAGCGTCATGCGTGGCACGTCGATGCCCATCAGGCGCGCCGCGGTCGGATTTTCGGCGCAGGCCCGCAGCGCCTCGCCGAGCGCGGTGCGCATGATCAGGTACCACATGCCGACGATGATCAACAGTGCTGCGCCGGCGATCCAGAAGCCCTGGGTCGGCAGGCGCACGCCCAGGAGGGTGACCGGCGCTTCGCCGGAGAAAGGCGGCAGGGCGTACGGCTGGCTGCCCCAGATCACCAGAGAAAGTCCCTCGAGAAAGGTGAGCAGGCCCGCGGTGAGTATCAGCATGCTGCTGACCGGAAGGCGCGACAGCGCCGGCACGAAGGTGGCGGCGCCGATGGCAAAGCCCGCCGCGACCGTCGCCGCGATGGCTCCGGCCGCGGCGAGCGCGACCGGCCAGCCGAGCGACATCTGGAACGAGTACATCGCGAGCGCGCCGATGATGCAGAACGCGCCCTGCGACAGGTTGATGGCGCCGGTGACGCGGAAGACGAGCGAGAATCCCAGCGCGACGATGGCGAAGACGCTGCCCTGGAGCAGTCCGCCGATGATGGTCTGTATCGCCTGTTCCATGGATCAGTCCCGCGCGCGGCGGCGCGGAAGGCGCTGGCAGAAGGCGTGCGCGGGACGCAAGCCGCTCCCGCCTTCCCCGACGGGAGAAGACGGGAGCGGTGTTGCCTTGCCGATTATCGGGGAGCCCGGTATTAGAGCGGGGCGCCGCCGGGTTTGCTGAGCGGTACCCAGGTGCCCTTGGCGGGATCCCAGCGCGTCACCACCACGTCGCTCAGATCCAGGCCGCGCTGCGGCGACGCGTTGAAGTCATGCACGCCGTCGATTGCCGGGAAGCCCTTCAGGTTCTCGAGATGATCGCGCAGCTGCGTCGCGGTGACGTTCGTCCCGAGCTTGCGCAGCGCGTTCACTACGATCAGCCCGGTGTTCCACGAGATGCTCGCCGGCAGATCGGGCGCCAGTCCCGCCGACTTGTATTCCGCGTAGAAGGCTTCCTGCGCCTTGGTCACCGCCGGGTCGATTCCCGACTGGCCGTAGGCGGCCCACAGGGCACTCGCGATGTAGAGCTGCTTCGGCAGGAAGTCGGCGTAGTTCTTCATCTGCGCGTAGGTCATGTTGCCGTCGGTCGTGGCGGTGGGAACGTCCAGGCCCGCCTGCACGATGCCCTTGAAGATCGTCGCGATGGGCGCGCCCGTGCTCCAGGCGATGAACGCCTGGGGCTTCGCCGCCTTCACGTTCTCGATCTGCGCCGCGACGCTTACGTCGGTGATGTTGAAGTGCGCCCGCGCCACGATCTTGATGTCCTTGTTCTCGGCCATCGCCACGGCTTCGTTCAGCCCGCGCTCGGCGTCCTGGCCGCTCGCGTCGGAGCTCGTCATGACGGCGATGTGGGTCCAGCCCTTGGTGCGGAAGTAGCGCATCAGCGCCTTGGCGAGGTCGTAGGTCGAGGCGCTCGACGCGAACACGAAGCTGCCCTTGGGCGGATGGATCCCCGGCGACAGGCAGTACATGACCGGGCCGTTCTTCATCAGCGCGCCCGCGGCGTTGCACATGGCGACGATGGATGGGCCCAGGATGACGGGCGGGTTGGACGCCATGATCTGCGTCGCGAGCTGCACCGCGGTCTGCGGGCTGGACTGGTCGTCGTAATAGACGAACTGCAGGTCGCGGCCGTTGATCCCGCCATTCTTGTTGACCGACTTTTTCAGGAACTCGAGGCTTTGCTGCTCGCCCTTGCCGAGGAACGACGCGCCGCCGGTGAGCGACGTGATGACGTCGATCTTGTACGGATCGGCCGCTGCGGCGGGAGGGGCGGAGAGGGCGGCGCAAAGCGCCGCGGCTGACAGCGAAAGCGCGAGTGCCCGGATGGATGGCAGGGTGGTTCGTTCGGTCTTATGCATCAAGGTTTCCTCCTATTGAGTTGCATTTTTTTGGTGCCCGCACGACGACTTGCGGGGATTGTCTCCACGGCGACGACTCCGCGCCACTCGGATACTCCCGGGCACGGATTTTATCCGACATTGCGGCTTTTCGGTTCGGCCCGCGCCGGGAGGCGCCGCCCGGCCCATCGGACCGACCATGGCATCTTTCATCGGATTCTCCCTTGTTCCGCCGGCGCGGGGACGGCGATGTTGCGGCGCGCACCGGTCCGGCGTGGCCTACCCGAGCAGGTGGCCGAACTTTTCTTTCGCCTTGCGCAGGTCCGCGCGGGTGAGCTCGTTCACGCGCGGAAACTTGTCGCGCCAGTGGAACGGCCGGCAGGCATCGATGATGCCGCGGGAGTTGGTGAAGTTGCCCCGGGCGCGATCATCCGGATCGAGGCGCGGGTCGAGCGGGGTGCTCCACGTGCCGGTGATGATGTCGATCGAGGTGGCCGGATCGGAGCGCGTGCACACCGCCCACATGAGCTGCTCGAGGTTCGACACGTCGATGTCGTCGTCCACCACGATCACGTACTTGCCGGCGTAGGCGCCGACGTGGCATTGCGAGGCGACGTGGCCGGCCTGCTTCACGTGGCCGGGATAGCGCTGCGCGATGGCGACCCCGAGCAGCATGCGGGCAGCTCCCGCTTCGTGGGCCCACACCGCTTTCACGTCGGGCACGCCGGCCTTCTCGATTTCCTGGCGCAGCAGCGCCGAGCGTGTCACGCCGCGATAGCGCGCCATCTCGTCCGGCGGACACAGCGGCGGGCAGCCGAGAATGATCGGATTGTTGCGGTGGTAGATCGCCTTGATCTCCATGACCGGCTCTTCGCGCACGTCGCTCGCGTAGTAGCCGGTCCACTCGCCGAACGGCCCCTCCCTGCGCCGCTTTTGCGGGTGGACGAATCCCTCGAGCACGATCTCGGCGTTCGCGGGGATGGGCAGCCCGGTGACCCTGCCGCGCACTACCTTCACCGGCCTGCCGCGCAGCGCGCCCACCAGGTCGTATTCGCACACGCCATAGGGCACTTCGCTGCATGCCATGAGGAAGGTGAGCGGGTCGCCGCCGAGGACGATCGCGGCCGGCATGGGCTCGCCGCGGGCGAGATACTTGTCGCGATGGATGCGCCCGTGCTTGCCGGGCGAGATGTAGAAGCCGACGCAGTCGCGCTCGTGCAGCATGACCCGGTAGGTGCCGACGTTCACCCACTTCTCGTCCGGGTCCCGGGTGACGTTGAAGCTGCCGGTGCCGATGTAGCGCCCGCCGTCGTGCTTGTGCCACAGCGGCGTGGGAAATTTCATCGCGTCCACGGCGTCGCCGGTCATCACGTTCTCGAAAATCGGGCCGTCGGCGACTTCAACGTGCGGGACCAGCTTGCGGTCGCGCAGGTAGTGCTCGAGAAACGCCTGCGACAGTTCCAGCTTGCTGTAGTGGGTCGGAAAGCCGAGCGTCATGTTCTTGCGCCGCCCGCCGAAGAAGTTGACCAGCACGCGATGGCCCTTGGGAAATCCGGGCACCTCGTCGAAGATCAGGCATGGCGCGGTATCCGAATGCATGACCAGATCCGAGGCCAGGCCGATGTCCTCCTGCCAGGAGGCGCCTTTGACCACGCGCGTCTCGCCGAGCTTGTCCGCTTGCGCGATCCACTCGCGCAGATCGTCGTAGGGAACATTGAAGTGCTTGCTGTCACGCGCCCTGGATTCTGCGCTCGTGGCCCCGCCCATCGGACTGCCCATGGCATCATTCATCGGATTCTCCCTTTTGGTGTGAGTGATTCGCTTGATTCGATCGCGGGCGCTGCGGTTCAGTCGAATGCCCCCAGTGCTTCGCAGGTCGCGTATTCGTCATCGGAGAGCCCGATGAATTCGCGGAACACCGTCTGGTTGTCGGCCCCGAGCAGCGGCGCGGCCGCGGTGATGTCACCCGGGGTCGCCGACAAGTCGAAGGCCGGGAAGCAATAAGCCTGGTCGCCGATCTCGCCGTGGCGCCGCGTGCGCCAGGTGCGCTGCCGCACGAGCTGCGGGTCGCGGAACAGGTCGGCGATGGTGTTCACCGGATACGCGTGCACGGCGGCGCGCTGCAGGACGGCGGCGGCGCAGTCGGCGTCCTGTCCCTGGCACCAGGCGGCGATGGCGCGGTCGAGCTCCGCGGCGTTGGCTTGCCGATCGCTCAAGGTGGCGAAGCGCGCCTCGCGCGCCAGTTCGCTGCGGCCGATCGCGCCGGCGAGCCGCGCGAACTCCGCGTCCGACCAGCACGACAGGGCGAGCCAGCGGCCCTCTTCGCACGCGTAGGCGTCGTGCGGCGCGGCCTCGTCGCAGCGGTTGCCCCTGCGATCGGCGATCGTGCCCTCGGCGTGGTAGTCGAGCAGGGCGCCGGCGATGAAGTGCAGGCCGGTCTCGTACTGCGACAGGTCGATCCACGCGCCTTGGCCGGTGCGGCGTCGCTGCTCGAGCGCGGCGAGCACCGCCGCCGCGCCCAGGGTGGAGGCGATGAAGTCGATATAGGGCCCGTAGAGCAGCATCGGCGGGCCGTCGGGTTCGCCGGTGAGCCCGCAGAAGCCGGCGAGCGAGGACAACTGCGAGCCGAATCCCGGCGTGTTCGCGCGCGGCCCCGTCTGGCCCATGTTGCAGCTCGACAGCATCACCAGGCCGGGGTTGAGCGCGCGCGCGCTGGCGTAGCCGAGGCCGAGGCGCTGCATCACCCCGGGGCGCATGTTCTCGATGACGATGTCGCACCATCCGAGGACGCGCCGCGCGAGCTCGCGCCCGGCCTCTTTCTGCAGATCGAGGGTGACGCCGTACTTCGAGTCGTTGAAGTAAGCGAAGCAGCCGCCGCGGTTGATGCCGGGCTTGCCGTCCTTGAACGGCGGGTATTCGAGGCGGAAGCCGTCGGGACGCCGGCGCGATTCCACGTGCACCACGGTGGCGCCGAAGTTGGCGAGCAGCTTGCCGACGTGCGGCCCGGCGGCATAGCTGCCGAACTCGACCACTTTCACCCCCGCGAGCGCCTGCACGGTTCCGCTCATGACGTCGCCGCTGCGGTTTCGCGGCTGCGGTCGATGCAGCCGAACTCCTCGTACAGCGCGGCCAGGCTCACGGGTTCTCCGGGCGCATGGCGCAGCGCGGCGCGCTTGCCGTCGACCATGGCGAAGCTGCCGCAGTGGCGCTGGCGCTTTCCCTGCGCGGCCGTGTCCTGCCAGAAATCGCGCGCCTGCAGCTGCGGATCGGCGGCGATGTCGGCCACGGTGGACACGGGATAGCCGAGAATTTCCCGCGCGCTTGCGCCTTCGAGAAACTGCTGCTTGGTGATGCCGGTGAAAAATTTCGCGATAGGCGCTTCGAGCGCGTCGATCTGCGCCTGCGTCAGGACCTTCGGGTCGAATGTTTTCCATTCGACCTCGCCGAACCCGCCCGCGTCCGCGCCGGTCTCGCGCATCCACGCGAGCAACTGCTGATTGCTGCGCCTGCCGGCGGGACCGCCGTACAAGGCGAAATTGAGATAGCCGTCGGCGCACGGCCAGAAAGCGCGAAAGCGCGCGCCGGTGATCGCCCGCCCGGTCAGGAATTCGCCGCATCGGGTGGGCGCGACGCCGAGCAGATCCTGGAACGCCGGCGCGTGCGCCACGGCCGTGACCACCGCCGCCTGCGCCGATACGTGCACTTGCTGGCCGATGCCGCTGGCGCCGCGATGCGCAAGGGCCACTAGCGCGCCGACCGCGGCCTGGGCGCCGGCCCACGCCCAGGCCTGCGGCACGCTGATGCGTAGCGGCTTGCCTTCGGGCTCGCCGGCAAGGGAAAGCGCGCCGCCGGCCGCCATCAGCTCCAGGTCCGAGGCCTGCCACGCCGCTCTCGGGCCGCTCGCGCCGAAAGGCGTGATGGAAACCTGAATCAGCCGCGCATTCAGCGCCCGGAGGCGATCGTGAGCAAAGATTGCGCCCTGAGTCATGGCGGGCGCCGCGGTTTCGAGCAGAAAATCGACCTGCGAAACCAGACGATCGAATGCGCTGCGGCCTTCCGCGGTATCGAGATCGAGGCGCAGCAGGCGCTTGTTGACGTTGAACGCCTGCCAGTCGCTCGCCTCGATCGCCTTACCCGGCGGCTCCAGCTTGATCACTTCCGCGCCGAGGTCGGCGAGCAGCCTGCCGGCGAGCCATCCCAGCCGGTCGCTGCAGTCGAGCACCCGCAGTCCGCTCAGCATCGCGAGCCCCCGTGATCGAACGCCCTTTGCTCAGCGTCCTGTGCGCGCAAGCGAGAGCACCCAGCCTGCCATGCGCGCTTTCATCTTGGCGATGTCCTGGCCGCTGAAGAAATCTTCCGGCTTGACGCGATCGACCGGATACACCGGCCGGTGGAAATCCTGCTCGTAGCCGAACGGCACCGTGGCATCGATGCCCATGCCGCCTTCAAACAGGGTATTGGAGGCGGTCCACGCCTTGTCTCCGGCGGTCATGCGCTCGGCCGGCATGAACGTCTGGCCGCGCCCGCCGGGGATCGGGTTGAGGATGTCGGCGCGCGGATTCACGCGCGTGGTCAGGCACCACATGATGTCGTCCATCGAGTAGATGTCCACGTCCTCGCTGACCGCGATGGCGAGCCGCATGCCTTGCGAGCAGGAGAGAATCGCCGAGAGGAAGTTGCGCTGCCAGCCTTCCTCGATCTTGTTGCGCTTCTTCACCTGGATGATGCACCCGCCCCAGTCGGTCATGCAGTACGGGATGTGCGCGTCCTGGATGATGCCGGGCTGCAGCCGGTTGCACAGCTCGAATATCGCCGCCTCGCGCACCGTGGTGTCGATGTTGCTGTCGTCCATGGTGTGCACGCCGAGCGGAAAGATGATCGGCCGGCTCTCCGGCTTGCGCATGGTGATCGCGCTGACGTGGAAAGTCGGCGCCTTGTAGGCCTTGCCCATGTAGCCGGCCCATTCCGGGTGGAAGAAGGTCTTGCCCTGCACGCCGGCCTTTTCCGCCTCGCCGGTCTCGTAGCGTTTGTCGCGCGGCTTGATATAGCCTTCGAGCACGTACTCGGAGTCGGCGAGCGCGTAGGCGTCCACGGTGCGCGCCTTGACCAGCCGCACCGGCGAGCCCTGCACCGCGCCGGCGACGCCGATCTCGTCGCAGCCCTTGGGCAGGATCACGTAATCGAAGCCGGCGCCGGCGAGCAGCGTGCAGGCGGGCGGCACGCCGAAGCACACGGTGATCGGGATGCCCTTCGGGTCGTCGTAGTGCTCGGTATACACCTGCCACATGTGCGAGCCGGGGGAGATCTGGAACGTGCCGACGTTGCCCCAGCGGAAGTTCATGCGGTTGTAGCCGAGATCGCTGCCGCCGTCGAAGTAGTCGCCGACCACGCAGCGGATGCCCGAGCCGATGGTGAGCTCGGGCTCGAGCGCGGTGTGGCGGATCGCGGTGATCCACTTGTTGACGTCGATGTCCCGGGTGATGACGTGTTCCTGGCAGGGCGCGTCCTTCTGCTCGATGACCACCGGCTTGAGCGGATGGTTGATCGCGCGCGCAATCTTGCGGGTGCGGTCCTTCGGCCCGTCGAAGCCGAACATCTTCTCGATCACGCGGATGTCGCCGAACAGGTTGGTGATGGCGCGCGCGTGCGGCTTGCCCTTGACCTTGTCGAAGAGGATCGGATAGCTGCCGTCGAAGTGCTTCTGCAGGCCGGTGATCTCGAGATCCGGATTCACTTCCTTGTCGGTCTCGATCAGGCAGCCTTCGGCGCGCAGCCACTCGATCGTCGAGCGCAAGCTGGTGATGTCCTTTGACGTGTTCTTTTTTCCTGCCGTTTTTGCTGCGTGGTTCTTTACGGCGTGGTTCATTGCGATGCCTCCGTCTGCTTGGGTTCCGGAAAGGGGTGCGGCGTTATTTTCTGGGTTCGAGATGCGCGACCTTGGCGCGCATCTGTCCGTTCCAGCGGCGCGCGAAGTCGGCGGCAATCTGGAATTGATCGAGCACCCGCGCAACCACGTGGTCCACCATGTCCTCGAGACTCTGCGGATGGTTGTAGAAAGCGGGCACGGGCGGCATGATCGTCACCCCCATGCGCGAGAGCTTGAGCATGTTCTCGAGGTGGACCTCGCTGAGCGGCATCTCCCGCACCACCAGCACCAGGCGCCGCCGCTCCTTGAGCACGACGTCGGCCGCGCGGTGGACCAGGTGCTCCCCCACGCCGTGCGCGATGGCGGCCAGGCTTCGCACCGAGCACGGCATGACGACCATGCCGTCGGTGACAAACGACCCGGAAGAGACCGCGGCCCCCATGTTTCCCTGCTCGTAGGCGACCGACGCCAGCTCACGCACCTGTTTTGCCGTGTAGGTGGTTTCGTGCTCGATGGTCTGCTGCGCCCACTTGCTGATGACCAGGTGGGTTTCGACTTCCGTCCCCTTCAATGCCTCGAGGAGCCGAATGCCGAAAATGGCGCCGGTGGCGCCGGTGATGCCGACGATGAGTTTTTTCATTGGCGTTGTCCTCAAATATCCGGGTCGCTTCCCGCGACGTGGCTCAGCTCGAGGTGCCGCTAGCGTTCATATAGTGGACTATTATCCGGAAACCCGGCGAGACGCGGGCTGGATGCAAATTTAACCAGCTCTTGGTTGTTTGACAATACGGGGGATTGAAATACAATTCCATATTGTGGACTTTATGACGCGGCTTTATTCAGGTGAGCCAGCCCCATGAGCACGAGAAGCCGTGACCGCGGCGCCGGCACCCAGAGCATCGAGCGCGCATCCCAGCTGCTGCGCGTCATCGCCTCCCGCAACGGCACCGGGCTGCGTCTGGTCGAACTCTCGAGGCATACCAAGCTGGAACGCCCGACCGTCCACCGCATTCTGAAATGCCTGGTGAAAGAAGGCGTGATCAAGCAGGATGCGGAAACCCACCGGTACTTTCTCGGACATCTCATCTTCGAGCTCGGGCTCGCCGCCGGCTCGCAGTTCAACCAGCGCGACGTCTGCCGTGAGTCGCTGGTGCGGCTTGCGGAGGAGACCGGCGACACGGTGTTCCTGACCATGCGCAGCGGCTTCGACACGGTTTGCCTCGACCGCAAGGAAGGTTCGTTCCCGATCAGGACGCTGACGCTGGATATCGGGACGCGCCGGCCGCTTGGGGCAGGTGCCGGTGGCCTGGCGCTGCTCATGTCATTGCCCGACCAGGCGGTGGAGGACATCGTTTCCGCCAACGCGCTGCGGCTGGGCGCCTACAACAACCTGACGGTCCCCGCCATGCTGCGCATGTTGAAGCGCTCGCAGGAACTCGGGTATGCCTTGAACGACGCCCACATCACTCCGGACGCCACTTCGGTGGGGATGGCGATTCCTTCCCGTTACGGGGATCCCTATCTGGCAATCAGCATCGGCGCCATATCGAGCCGGATGACGCGCGATCGCCAGAAGGAACTGGCCGCGCTGATGAAGATCGAGGTAAGAAACCTGGAGCGGGCGCTGAACGACGCCGCCAGTCCCTGATCGAGTCCGGGGGTTAAAGCCCGCGGCAACGACGCGATTTCACAGCTTGATGCAGATGTTGCTCGACTCGGAATAGAAGTTGAGCGAGTGCAGCCCGCCCTCGCGGCCGATGCCGGAGAGCTTGGCGCCGCCGAAGGGCGTGCGCAGGTCGCGCAGGAACCAGCAGTTCACCCAGGAGATGCCGACTTCCATCGCCTGCGCTACGCGGTGGCCGCGCGAGAGGTTCGTGGTCCACACGGTTGAGGCGAGGCCATAGCGGGTGTCGTTGGCCATCGCGACCGCCTGTTCCTCGGTGTCGAACGGCGCCAGGTGCGCGCAGGGGCCGAAGATTTCCTCCTTCACTACGCGCGCGCTCTCGGGCAGGCCGGTCCACAGCGTCGGCTGGATGTAGCAGCCGTTGTCGCGCGCATCGCCGAACTTCGGCACGCCGCCGCCGGTGACCACCTTCGCGCCTTCCTTCACCGCGAGCGCGTAGTACGACAGCACCTTGTCGCGGTGCTGTTTCGAGATCAGCGGTCCCATGGTGCATTTGGAATCCTGCGGCAAGGCCATGTTGAGCGCCTCGGCCCTGGCCTTCAAGCCGGCGACGAAGCGCTCGAAGATCGGCCGCTCGATGTACACCCGTTCCGGCGCGAGGCACACCTGGCCGCAGTTGGAGAAGATGGCGTTCGCCATGCCCGCCACCGCGGCGTCGAAGTCGCAGTCGGCAAACACGATGCCGGGGTTCTTGCCGCCGAGCTCGAAGGAAACCGGCTTCACCGTCGGCGCCACCGCCTTCATGATCGCGGCGCCGGTGCCGGTCTCGCCGGTGAAGGTGATGCCGTTCACATCTGGATGCGTGGTGATGAACTCGCCGGCGGAATCCGGGCCGAAGCCGTGCACGACGTTGTACACGCCGGGCGGCACCCCCGCAGCGTGCATCACCTCGGCGAGCAGTGTCGCGGTCGAAGGCGATTCCTCGGAGGGCTTGGCGACGATGGTGTTGCCGCAGGCGAGTGCCGGAGCGAGCTTCCAGGTCAGCAGCAGCAGCGGCAGGTTCCAGGGCGCGATCACCCCCAGCACGCCGAGAGGCTTGCGCATGGCATAGTTCACCGCGCCCTTGCCGTCCGGGGTATCGAGGTGGTACGCCTCCGTGCCGTAGGTGCGCACGATATCGGCAAAGACGCGGAAGTTGGCGGCGCCGCGCGGAACGTCGAGATGGCTCGCGAGCGACACCGGCTTGCCGGTGTCGGCGACTTCCGCCGCGAGAAAATCATCGAAGCGCCGCTCGATGCCCTCGGCGACCTTGCGCAGCAGATCGACGCGCGCCTGCAGCGCCATCTTGCCCCACGGGCCTTTCAGCGCCGCGCGCGCCGCGCGCACCGCCTCGTCCACCATGGCGCGGTCGGCCTCGTGCACCTGCGCGACGACGCTGCCGTCCACCGGGTTGATCTTGGTGAATTGTTTTTTGCTGCCGACGAACTGGCCGTTGATGTAGCACTTGCGCTCGGCGACCTTGACGTTTGCATTCATGACCGGCTCCGGGGAAGAGGGCCCGCCGCGGGCGGGCCGGGGGAACAGGCGCTACTTTACCAAAAAAGGCGCGCCGCGACGCCGGCGCGCGTTGCTATAATCGGCAGTCTTGCCGTCGCCTTCGCGAATTCGCACAGGAACTCCCATGACCCGAGCGCTCGCCGCCGATCGCCCCGCCATTGCCGGCAAGGAACACTGGACCCGCAAGGGGGAAGTGAAGCTGTTCCTGTGGCAGAAGCCGCCCGCGGCCGGCGCGGCAAAGCGCGGCACGGTGCTGTTCGTGCATGGCTCGTCCATGGCCTCGCAGCCGACCTTCGACCTGCGCGTTCCCGGCCGCCCGGATTCTTCCGTGATGGATTGGTTCGCCGCGCGCGGCTTCGACGCCTGGTGCATGGACAACGAGGGCTACGGCCGCTCGGACAAGTCGCGCCCGATCAACTGCGACATCCCCAACGGCGCCGACGATCTCGCCGCCGGCAGCGAATACATCCTGAAGGCCACCGGCGCGCAGAAGCTGCTGGTCTACGGAATTTCCTCGGGCGCGCTGAAGGCGGCGCGGTTCGCTCAAGCGCACCCGGAGCGCGTCGCGCGCCTGGCGCTCGATGCCTTCGTGTGGACGGGCGAGGGCAGCCCGACGCTTGCCGAGCGCAGGAAGAGGCTGCCCGAGTTCTCGGCGAAGAACCGGCGGCCGATCGACCGCGCCTTCGTGCACGGCATCTTCAGCCGCGATCATCCGGGATGCGCCGACGAGGCGACCATCGGCGCTTTCGCCGAGGCCATCTGCGCGCTGGACGACTCGGTGCCCACCGGCACCTACGTGGACATGTGCTCGAAGCTGCCGCTCGTCGATCCGGCGAAGATCGCCGCGCCCACCCTCGTCATGCGCGGCCAGTGGGACGGCATCGCCGGCCTCGACGACCTGCTGGAATTCTTCAAGCGCCTGCCCAATCCCGACAAGCAGTTCTCGGTGATGGCCGGGATCTCGCACGCGAGCTTCCAGCAGAAGAATTACCTGATGGTGTATCACATCCTGCATTCGTTCTTCTCCCAACCCGAACCCGTCTATCGAGGCTGAGCCATGCGCACACTTTCCGCTTTTGTTGTGGCCTTGCTGATTGCCGCGCCGACGGCGGCGCAGACCCGTTCGACAGGCTCAGGGCAGGACTACCCGTCGCGATCGGTGCATATCGTGATTCCACTGTCGCCCGGCGGCACCACCGACGTTCCCGGGCGGCTGGTGGCGCAGCGGCTCTCGGAGAAGCTCGGGCAGCAGTTCTACGTCGAGAACCGCACCGGGGCGGGCGGCACCATCGGCGCGGACTACGTGGCGAAATCCAAGCCCGACGGCTACACGCTGCTGTTCACCGCGACGCCGTTCGTCATCACCGCGAACCTGTACAAGAAGCTGCCGTACAACGCGCTCGCCGACTTCACGCCGGTGATCCGCGTCGCCTCCGGCCCCTACGTGCTGGTGGTGCATCCCTCGCTCGGCGTGAATTCGGTGCGCGAGTTGATCGCGCTGGCGAAGGCGAACCCGGGAAAGATCGACTTCGTCAGCTCGGGAAACGGCAGCGCGCAGCATCTGGTCGGCGCGCTGTTCCAGACCATGGCGGGAATCCAGCTCAATCACGTTCCGTACAAGGGCAGCGGGCCGGCGACCACGGACCTGATCGCCGGCATCGTCAAGGTCGGCTTTCCCGGCACGCCGATCGCCATTCCCCACGTGAAGGCGGGACGCCTGAAGGCGCTCGGCGTCACCACCGCGAAGCGCTCGCCGCAGATGCCGGACGTGCCGACCATCGCCGAGGCCGGCGTGCCCGGCTACGAGGCCGTCGTCTGGATCGGCATCATCGCCCCGGCCGGCACGCCGCGCGAGATCGTCGGCAAGCTGAACGGCGAGATCACCGAGCTGCTGCGCGCGCCCGACGTCGAGCAGCATTTCGCCGCCGCGGGGATCGAGGCGACGCCGGATTCGCCCGAAGAATTCGGCGCCTACCTGAAGAGCGAATACGACAAGTGGGGCAAGGTCGTGCGCGAATCCGGCGCGACGGTCAATTAGCGGCGTGAAGCAGGCAATTCGTCACTCCCGCGAAAGCGGGAGTCCAGGGTCGTTGGCCTAGAGTCACCGGGTCCCCGCTTTTGCGGGGACGACAGAAAGATTTCTTGAGGGAAATCATTCTTCTGCTGGCGCTCGCCAGCGCCAACTCCGGCATCGCGCTGCGCGTGGTCGAGCCGATGCTGCCGCGGCTCGCCTCCGATTTCGGCGCGAGCATCTCGAGCGCGGCGATGATCATCTCCGCCTACGCCTTCGCCTACGGCGGCGCGCAGCTGGTGCACGGTCCGATCGGCGACCGCTTCGGCAAGCTGCGCGTGGTCACGCTCACGCTCATGGGCGCGGCGCTGGGCTCATTCGGCTGCGCGCTGGCGCAGGACCTCTTCACGCTCGGCGCGATGCGCCTCGTCACCGGGCTTTTCTCCTCGACGCCGGTGATGCTCGGCATGGCCTACATCGGCGACCGCGTGTCCTTGCCTGAGCGCCAGCCGGTGATCGCGCGCTTCATCGCCGGCACCATCACCGGGCAGGCGCTGGGGCCGTTCCTCGGCGGCGCGGTGACCGACCTGCTCGGCTGGCGCGGCACCTTCGCGCTGGTGGGCGCGGTGTTCGCCGCGGTCTCGGCGATCCTGTTCGTGCGCACCCGCGGCCAGTGGAACGAGGAGAAGACGACCGCGGTGCTCGCCAATCCGCTCGCGGTGCACCGCAGCCTGCTCGGATCCTCGCGCGTGCGCCACGTCGTGGCGGTGAGCTTCATCGAAACGTTTCTTTTTTTCGGCGCGTTCTCGTTCCTCGGCGCGTACCTGAAGCTGCGCTTCGACCTGAGCCTCACGCTCATCGGCGCGATCCTCGCCGGGTTCGGCATCGGCGGCGTGCTCTACACGCTGATGGTGCGGCGGCTGCTGATGGAGCTCGGCCAGCGTGGCCTCGTCCTCGGCGGCGGCGCGGCCTGCTGCGCCTGCTACGCGATCGCCATGCTGACGCCGGTGTGGGGCGTGTTCATCGCCTGCACCATCGGCCTGGGATTTTCCTTCTACATGCTGCACAACACGCTGCAGATCAAGGCGACCGAGATGGCGCCGCAGGCGCGCGGCAGCGCGCTGGCGATCTATTCCTCGGCCTGGGCGCTGGGGCAGGCGGCCGGCGTTGCGGCAATGGGCATGCTCGTCGGGCCGTTCGGCTATTCGCCGTCCATCATCGCCTTCGGCGCCGGCTACCTCGCGCTGGGGCTGTGGATGGAGAGGAATCTCGACAGGCTTTGATGTACTTTCAAGGCGTGCGAGTTATTTTGAATGGCTGCATACGGCCATCTGAGCGATCCGGGTTCGATTGCAGTTTGCTGACCGTACCCGCGGATTTGGCGTTGTTCGATCTGGCTGTCGACAGCAAGCTGCGAGCGTGCGATCTGGTCAAGTTACGGGTTCGCGATGTATCACACGGAGAGCGCATCGCCATGCGAGCGATCGCCGTGCAGCAGAAAATCCAGCGCCCGGTGCAGTTCGAGATCACCGAGCAGACGCGAGATGCACTATCTGCCGGGATTCGACGTGGAAGTCTGAGATTTGAGGATTCCCTGTTTCCCAGCCGAGTGCATGAGTCGCCGCACCTGTCCACGCGCCAGTACGCGCCGATCGTCGACAGGTGAGTGCATGAGATCGCTCCGTAAGAATGTGGCTCGACGAGACAAGAACGGCGTCCGCGGGGCGCCGTTTTTCATTCTTGAGCATCGAGACGCGGCTGATCTTGATGTACTCCTCCCAGGACGGTCGGGTAAGTCGTTTCCCTCTCGCAGGCCGCCAGGACCGCTGACGCAAGGCAAGACGACGATGTTTTCGGGAATCCCAGTATAGTAGTATTTAGTATTGCGAAAGGTGCCGAAGTCGATAAGAACGAAAGGCATCGCGCCAGGCAGTAATAATTCGGCGTTGAAACTGGCGACCCACATTGCGCGAGACGGCAAACCGATGATGAAAACCAATCTGTCTCAAACCCGCCAAGGCCCCGGCGCCACGCGCCCACCGGCTGCATGGCCTCCATTCGCCGGCAGGCAGGCGACGATGCGCGCGGCGGCGAACGTCGATCGCAGCGCAATGCGAAAAGAAATTATCGAGGGGTTGACGGCCGCCAGCCCCCGGGTATCGCCGAAATTCCTGTATGACCCCCTGGGATCACGTCTGTTCGAGGCGATCACAGCCCTGCCCGAGTATTACCCAACGCGCACGGAAAAGGCCATTCTGGCGGAATGTATCGGCCAGATTGTCCCGCTGACCGGCACGGGCTGCACCTTTATAGAACTGGGCGCGGGAAATTGCGAAAAAGCGCACCCGTTGTTCAGCGTTCTGCGCCCGGCGCAATACGTGGCAATCGACCTGTCCGTCGAATTTCTCGAACGCGCGCTCGGCAGGCTTCGAAGCCTTTATCCCGATCTCGATATTCTCGGTCTGGGCATGGACTTCTCGCGCGCCCTGCGTTTGCCCGCTACGGTGCGCCGCGGCAAGCGGCTTTTCTTCTACCCCGGCTCATCGATCGGGAACTTCACGCCGGAAGAAGCGCTGGGGCTGCTGTCCACCATTCGCAAGCAATGCGCGCGCGACGGCCACCTGCTCGTCGGCGTGGACCTCGTCAAGGACATCGGCGCGCTCGTATCGGCGTATGACGACCCGCTCGGCGTCACCGCGGCATTCAACGTGAATATCTTGAATCACCTGAACGCGCTGATCGGCAGCGACTTCAATCTTGGCGACTGGCAGCATCGCGCATTGTTCAACGAGAACGAGTCCCGCATCGAGATGCATCTCGAGGCGCGGCGCGATGCGGTCGTGTCATGGCGGGACGGCGGACGCCACTTTCCCGCGGGAGCGCGCATCCACACGGAAAACAGCTACAAATACGAGCTCGCGCACTTCAATCGGCTGCTGGTCCAGGCCGGGTTCGGCGCGATCAGGAGCTGGACAGACGACAAGGCTTGGTTCGGCATGTTCCTCGCGTCGAGCCGAGTTCACATGGCCATGAGATGACACCGCATGGACAGCAAGACGATCGACGCACCCAAAGTGATCGAATCGCGCGAGGGCGCCGCTGACGACCTGTCGGTGCGCTACGCACGCGTGCGCGAACGCACACTGCTGCTGGCGGCGCCATTGTCCGATGAGGACTGTTGCGTCCAGTCCATGCCGGAGGCAAGTCCCGTCAAGTGGCATCTGGCGCATACCACGTGGTTTTTCGAGACCTTCGTTCTGGAACGCCATGAGCGCGGGTTCACGCCCTTCGATCCCGCTTTCCGCGTGCTGTTCAATTCCTACTACAACGGCGTCGGGGACCAGCACGCTCGCTCGCAACGCGGCCTGCTGACTCGCCCCAGCCTCGAGGACATGTGGAAATACCGCCGGAACGTGGATGCCCGCATGGACTTGCTGCTGGGCGAGGGTTCCGATGACGCGGCGCTGCGCGACATTATCGTGCTCGGTCTCAACCACGAGCAGCAACATCAGGAGCTCCTGCTGGCCGACGTGAAGCACCTGTTTTCGATGAATCCGCAAAAGCCGGCCTATCATCGCGCGGACATGGGGGAACGCGCGCAGGTGGCCGCGATCGAGTGGATCGCCGTTCCGGGCGGGAACGTCCAGATCGGCCACGACGGCGGCGGTTTCTGCTTCGACAACGAGCTCCCGCGCCACACGGCGTACCTGCGGCCTTGCCGGTTGGCATCGCGATTGGTGAGCAACGGCGAATTCAGGACGTTTATCGAAGACGGAGGCTACGATGATCCACGCTGGTGGCTCTCCGAGGGCTGGGACTGGATCCGCGCCCACGGGATCTCGCATCCGATCTACTGGATCGCCGCATTGGACGATTGGAAGGAGTTCACCCTTTCAGGGGCGGGCGCGCTCATCCCGGACCTGCCCGTGACGCATGTTTCGTATTTCGAAGCCGACGCCTACGCTCGCTGGGCGGGCGCGCGTCTTCCCACCGAGGCCGAATGGGAGCATGCGGCGAACGCGGCCGCGCCGCTTGACCGGTTTGCTGCCGATGTTGGCCGGTTCGCCGATGATGGCCACTTCCACCCGCGCGCGGCGACGGGACATGGATTGACGCAGATGTTCGGCGACGCCTGGGAGTGGACGAGCTCGAGCTACTCTCCCTACCCCGGCTACCGGCAGGCGCCGGGAGCGATCGGAGAATACAACGGGAAATTCATGGTGAACCAGTACGTGCTTCGTGGAGGCTCCTGCGCCACGCCTTCCGACCACATACGCGCCACCTACCGCAATTTTTTCCCGGCGACTGCGCGCTGGCAGTTCTCGGGCATCCGCCTGGCAGAAGACGCCGCGTTACGCTGACGCGCGGTCCCGGCCGGACTTCATTCATTTCATCAACTCTGACGGAGCGTTGCGACATGCGCTACGAACTCTACTACTGGCCGTCCATTCAGGGTCGCGGGGAATTCGTCCGCCTTGCGCTGGAGGACGCCGGCGCCGACTACGTGGACGTCGCGCGCCGGCCGGGCGGCATGGCGTCGCTCGCGCGCTTCCTCGAAAGCCGCTCGCTGAAGCAGCCTCCGTTCGCGCCGCCTTTTCTCAAGGCCGGCAAGCTCGTCATCGGGCAGACCGCGAACATCCTGCTGTATCTCGGCGCACGCCTCGGCCGCGCGCCGAAGAACGAGCCAGGCCGGTTCTGGGTGCACCAGCTGCAGCTCACCATCGCCGATTGGCTGGTGGAGGTGCACGACGTCCATCACCCGATCTCGGGCGGCCTCTACTACGAACAGCAGAAGCGCGAAGCCAAGCGGCGCGCCGCCGACTTCATCGACCGGCGCCTGCCGAAGTTCCTCGGCTATTTCGAGGAAGTGCTGAAGCGCAATGCGGCGCGCTCGGGATGGCTCTCCGGACAATCGCTCACTTACGCCGACCTGTCGCTGTTCCAGATGGTTGCCGGCCTGCGCTACGCTTTTCCGCGCACGATGGCGAAGCGCTCACGCAAGACCCTGCGGGTGGTCGCACTGCACGACCGCGTTGAAGCGCGCCCGCGCATCGCCGCGTATCTCGCGTCGAATCGGCGCATCGTTTTCAATCAGCACGGCATCTTCCGCCACTATGCGGAGCTGGATCGGCCGTGACCGAACGCCAGCGCCGTTCCGTCAGGACTTATCGCCATCAGCCGTATTAGATGGAACGCGGGGCATGCAAAGATCCGGCGCGGCAACTGTGGTCCTGCCACACCTGATCACCGCGACCTTGCTGCTGGCCATGCTGCAGGGTCCGGGCCACGCGGCGGAAGAGGTGCTGCGCATCGGCTCCAAGCGTTTCACCGAGTCTTACGTGCTGGGCGAGCTGCTGACGCAGGCGGCGGCCCGGCACGGACCCGTTGAGCACCGGCCCGGCCTGGGCAACACGGGCATCCTGTATGCGGCCCTCCGCGCAGGCTCGATCGACCTTTATCCGGAATACACCGGAACGATCGCGGCCGAGATTCTCAAGCTCGAAGGCAATCGGTCCCTCTACGAGCTCAACCGCGCGCTCGCGCCGCTCGGACTGGCGGCCTCGGTTCCGCTCGGGTTCAACAATAGCTACGCACTGGGTGTGCGCGAGGCGCTGGCCGCGAAACTCGGCCTGCATTCGATCACGGACCTGCGTGCCCACACCGGGCTGAGGCTGGGCCTGTCGCAGGAGTTCCTGGCGCGCCGGGATGGCTGGCCGGGCCTGTCGCGGGCGTACGGTCTCGCGGCGCTGTCTCCGTCGGGACTCGATCACGGCATCGCTTATGACGCGCTCAAGGCGGGCCAGATCGACGTCGTCGATCTGTATTCGACCGATGCCAAGATCGCGCGCTATGGCATCCGCGTGCTGGCCGACGATCGCGGTTTCTTTCCGCGCTACGACGCGGTAGTGCTGCATCGCGCCGACGCGCCCCGGCGCTTTCCGCGCCAGTGGCAGGGCATCGCCGCGCTGGAAGGGCGTCTCGACGACAAGCTCATGATCAGGTTGAATGCCGCGGCCGAACTGGAAGGCCGGACCTTTGCGCAGGCCGCGGCGATGTTTTTCGACCGGGCGGGCACGGGCACGCCCTCTCGCGGCTTTTTCGCCGTGCTGCTCGGGCCCGATTTGTGGAGACTGACGCGCGAGCATTTGCTGCTGGTGTTCGGGTCGCTTGCCGCCAGCATTCTCGCCGGTGTGCCGCTGGGGATCGCGGCCGCGAAAAAACGCTGGCTGGCGCAGCCGATCTTCGCGCTGGTTGGAGTCATCCAGACCATCCCGTCGCTCGCCTTGCTCGCATTCATGATCGCGTTAATGGGGACGATCGGCGCCTTGCCAGCCGCGATTGCGCTGTTTCTTTATGCGCTGCTGCCGATCGTGCGCAATACCCATGCGGGGTTGCTCGGCGTCGGCGAGGGCCGCCGGCAAGCCGCGATGGCGCTTGGGTTGTCGCCCCTGGACCAGCTGCTCTGGATCGAGCTGCCATTGGCGCGACCGCCGATCCTGGCCGGAATCAAGACTTCCGCGATCATCAACGTCGGCACCGCCACCATTGCGGCATTCATCGGCGCCGGCGGCTACGGCGAGCGCATCGCGGCAGGGCTTGCGCTCAACGACAACACCATGCTACTTGCCGGCGCTGTGCCCGCGGCGGTGCTTGCGCTGCTGCTGCAAGGCCTGTTCGAATGGCTGGAACGCGGCAGCGGCCGGCGTGGCGAATTCTAGATCGGCCCACATTTGCTCGCGCATTGGCTGGATCCTGCTTGCGATCGCATCTTTGAACCCTACCAGACCCCGGCCGAGTTCGCGCTGCTGCATCGCTCGAATTCGAGCGATGCAGCACAAACCGAGTTCATCGTTTAATCTTGCAACCATGGGCTCTACGAAGCATCGAGTGGCACTACTGAAGGGGTCAGGTCAAAGCGGCTGCAGTCCCCAGAAGATCTACCGTTTCAAGACGGCTGGAATGGTGGCATGGGCGGAGGTCGCCATGCTGGTTGGCGCGCTGATTGGGGCGAACTCCGCATATGGCGACGAACTGCGGTGTCCTAATCGCAACGTGGTGGTCCATTCAGCGGCTCGCGGCGACGCTGAGACCGCATGCGAAGCGGCAGGCGAAGCGATCGCTTTTCTTGCGTCACACGGGCTTGATACAACTAGAGCGGTCGAGATACATCTGGTCAGCAAACTCCCCGATATTGCCAACAAGTCGGCCGCTGGATGCTACGATCATCCCCATCGGCGCACCTACATGCTCATTTTTTCAGCATGTTCGAAGCAAGGGAGATGGTTCGAACTGCCGCTCGACCGGGCGCTCTATAAAAGCCTAGTGGCGCACGAAGTCGCCCACGCTGTCGCTGCTGCCAACTTCTCCGTTCCGAAGCCGAGTATCCTGGCACAGGAGTATATCGCCTACGTCACTCAGCTTGCGACGATGCCGCCGAGGCATCTCGCGCGTGTGCTGGAAAGATTCCCCGGGAACGGTTTCGACTCGGCCGCAGAGATGAGTCTGACCTTCTATACAATGAATCCGTCCCAGTTCGGCGTCGAGGTTTACCGGCACTTCCTCAAGCCGGGCAACGGAGAGGCCTTCCTGAAGGAGGTGCTTTCGGGCCGAGTTTTGATCGATGAGGGCGCCGCTTATTGATCAAAGTTGGCTTTGGCGGGCAGCTATTATGTTCGTGCAGGCTACCCCTGCTTTAAGCTGCCCCCAGCCGGTCCTATTTTCAGCTCCGGCCAACGTCCGCAATGGGTCGTAAGCGGACATTGCGCTCATTTTCTTGTGCCTCCCCGATCAGGGCTCGAACCCAAAGGCCCCGGAATAACAGCCAGCGGGAATGACTGCTTCGGGTCGATAGCCGGCCAAGGACGAGATCGGGGCGACGGTGGCGTGTTCGGTGCGCCCGGGCCAGCCTGCCCCCGATTCTCGCTATAATTGCGCCTCTGCGCCGCACCCAGCGGCCGACATTCCGATACCGAGAGCCTCATGAACATACGAGACGCCAGCGCTGCACGAGTCCGCGAACTTTCCCATTTCATCGGCGGCAAATCCGTCGCTGGCACGAGCGGAAGGTTCGGCGACGTCTTCAACCCCACCACCGGCGCGCTCGCGGCCAAGGCGCCGCTCGCCTCCAAAGCGGAAGTCGAGCGCGCGATCGCCAACGCGCAAGAGGCCTTCGCCGGCTGGTCGGAGACCTCGCCCGTCACGCGGGCGCGGGTGATGTTTCGCTTCAAGGAGCTGGTCGAGCGCAACATCGACGAGCTGGCGCTGCTCGTCGCCTCCGAGCACGGCAAGGTGCTCTCCGACGCCAAGGGCTCGGTGCAGCGCGGGCTGGAAGTGGTCGAGTTCGCCTGCGGCATCCCGCACCTGATGAAGGGCGAGTTCTCCGACAACGTCGCCACCGGCATCGACCTGTATTCGATCCGCCAGCCGCTCGGGGTGTGCGCCGGGATCACGCCGTTCAATTTCCCGGCGATGGTGCCGATGTGGATGTTCCCGGTCGCGATCGCCTGCGGCAACACTTTCATCCTCAAGCCTTCGGAAAAGGATCCTTCCTGCGGGCTGCGCCTCGCCGAGCTGATGCTGGAGGCGGGCGCGCCTCCGGGCGTTCTGAACGTGGTGAACGGCGACAAGGAGGCGGTGGACACGCTGCTCACCGATCCGCGCGTCGCTGCGGTGAGCTTCGTCGGCTCGACGCCGATCGCGAAATACGTGTTTGCCACCGGCTCGGTGAACGGCAAGCGCGTGCAGGCGCTGGGCGGGGCGAAGAACCACATGGTGGTGATGCCCGACGCCGACATCGAGGTCGCCGCGGACGCGCTCATGGGCGCGGCCTACGGCTCGGCGGGCGAGCGCTGCATGGCGATCTCGGTGGCGGTGCCGGTGAGCGAGCGCACCGCGAACGAGCTGATCGAGGCGATGGCGCCGCGGGTGCGGAAGCTGAAGATCGGGCCTTCGACCGATAACGCCTCCGACATGGGGCCGCTGGTGACGCGCGAGCACCGCGACAAGGTGAAGGGCTACGTGGACCTCGGCGTGAAGGAGGGCGCTAGCCTGGTGGTGGACGGTCGCGACTTCAGGGTCGCCGACCAGCCGAACGGATTTTTCCTCGGCGGCTGCCTGTTCGACAAGGTCAGGCCCGACATGCGCATCTACAAGGAAGAAATCTTCGGGCCGGTGCTGTCGGTGGTGCGCGCGAAGAATTTCGAGGAGGCGCTGGCGCTGCCGTCCGATCATGAGTACGGCAACGGCGTGGCGATCTTCACCCGCAACGGCGACGTCGCACGCAATTTCACGCACAAGGTGAATTGCGGCATGGTCGGCATCAACGTTTCGATCCCGGTGCCGCTCTCGTTCCACAGCTTCGGCGGCTGGAAGCACTCGATCTTCGGCGACATGAACCAGCACGGGCCGGAAGGCGTGCGCTTCTACACCCGCATCAAGACCGTGACCGCGCGCTGGCGCGAGGGCGTGAAGCCGGCGGCGAATTTCGGCATGCCGATCATGAAGTGACCAAAGCGCACGAGCGCTTTCGTCATCCCGGACGCGCGCAGCGCGATCCGGGATCCAGTGTCGTTTGCAGTATAAAGTCGCCGGATTCCCGCTTACGCGGGAATGACGATGTGGTGATGAAGGTTGCTGGATTCCCGCCCTCATCCCTATCCCTTCTTCCGCAAGCGGGAGAAGGGCACGAGCGGCTCCCCTCTCCACGAAGTGGAGAGGGGACGGGGGTGAGGCCGCGGGAATGACGATGCAGTGACGGGAGCAGGGAATGGTTAACCTCCACGACATCCGCTACCTGCGCATCGGCACGCCGAACCTCGATTCGGCGATCGAGTTCGCGACCAGGATCGTCGGCCTGCAGCTCGCGGCCCGGGAAGGGAAGGCGGCCTACTTCCGCAGCGACAAGGCCGCGGTGCGCGGCGATACGCGCGACCACACGCTGGTGTATTTCGAGGGCGATCCCTCGGACCACGCGATCGGCTTCGACATCAAGGATCGCGGGGACTTCGACCGCGCCGGCGCGGAGCTGGAGAAAGCCGGCCACCCGGTTCACTACGGCACGAAAGAGGAATGCGGGCTGCGCCGCGTGCAGCAGTTCCTCGCCTTCAAGGACCCGAGCGGCAACCGCATCGAGATCGTGGTGCGGCCGCACCACACGGGGCAGCGCTATTATCCGGCGCGCGACGCCGGTATCACGCATTTCAGCCACATCGGGCTGCGGACCTCGAACGCGCCGCGCGACGAGGCGTTCTGGACGCGCCTGCTCAACGCGCGGGTGTCCGACTGGATCGGCGATGCGCCGCTCTTGCGCGTGAACACCATCCATCACACGCTGGCGCTGTTTCCTTCGCCTCGTCCCGGCGTGCAGCACATCAACCACCAGGTCGAGGACTTCGACGACGTGATGCGCTCGTACTATTTCCTGCGCGAGAAGGGCGTGAAGATCGTGTTCGGTCCCGGCCGGCATCCGTCCTCGTCGGCCTGCTTCCTCTACTTCGAGGGGCCGGACGGGATGGTGTACGAGTATTCGGTGGGCGTGAAGCACATCCAGCCCGAGGAAGAGGCGAGCTACCGGCCGCGGCAGTTTCCGTTTGCGCCGGAGTCGTTCTGCATGTGGGGTTCGCTGCCGGACATTCCGGAGTTCCGCGACGACGAGAGGAACGACGGCAGGAAGAAGACGCCGCTGAAAACGCCGGCGTGACGCGGGTCCTGGAAAACCTCCGCGCCGAACTGTAATACAATTCCGCCCCGGGGCGGCGCGGTGTGCGCCGCCTTCTTTCATCCACCCGCAAAAGAAAGACATCCCACAATGGAATTTCGCGTACTCGGCATCTGCGGCAGCCTGCGGCAGAAGTCCTACAACATGATGGCGCTGACGGTGGTCGGGGAGATGATGCCGGCGGGCATGAAGCTCGCAATCACCAGCCTCGCCGACCTCCCGATCTACAATTTCGACGTCCAGGAAAAAGGTTTTCCGGCTTCGGTGACGAAGCTGCGCGACGAGATCCTCGCCGCCGACGCTTTGTATTTCGCCGCGCCGGAATACAACTGGTCGGTATCGGCGCCGCTCAAGAACGCGATTGACTGGATGTCGCGCTTCCAGCCGCAGCCGTTCGCGAACAAGCCGGCGGCGCTCCTGAGCGCGTCCACCGGACCGGTGGGCGGCGCGAGAGGCCAGTACGACCTGCGGCGTATCCTGGCGGGATTGAACGTGCTCTGGCTCGCGAAGCCGGAGATCTTCATCGGCATGGCGCAGGGCAAGTTCAGCCCGGACGGAAAGCTCACCGACGAGACGGCGCGCAAGCTGCTGGGCGAACAGTTGGCCGCGTTCAAGGACTGGATCGAGCGCATGAAGCGCGCCTTCGCCTAGAGCCGGGCAACGAGACGGCAATTATCCGACCGAACGAGGAGAGTTACATGTCCAAGGAACTTTGGGAAAAAGGGCTGGCGGTGCGCAAGGAAGTGCTCGGCGCCGAGTACGTCGAGCGCAATATCGCGGCGGCGGACGACTTCAGCCAGCCGATGCAGGAGCTGGTGACGCAGTCCTGCTGGGGCTGGCTGTGGGCTCGGCCGCAGATGCCGCGCAAGATGCGCAGTCTTCTGAATCTTGCCATTCTCTCGGCGCTGAATCGCCCGCACGAGTTCAAGGTGCACGTGAAAGGCGCGCTGAAGAACGGCTGCACCAGGGAGGAGATCCGCGAAGTGCTGCTGCAGGTCGCGGTGTATTGCGGCATGCCTGCGGGGGTGGAGGCGTTCCGGCTCGCGCGCGAAGCGATGCAGGAACAGGCAGAGACCAAGCGAGCCTGAGCGGCCGTTCAGTGCCTGCTTCCGCCCCCGGGGTTGAAGAGAGGGTCTTCAGTCCGTGAAACGGCTCTGACCACCCCGGTGTCCGGATCGAAATGGGCGTTGAAAAGCTTGTGCCAGACGTTCTTCTCCATAAAGCGCCAGGACCAGACTTCCTCGTTGCGTCTTTCAAAGCGGTCGATCTCTGTTGGCCTGCCAAGCAGCCGACGCACTTCTTCGCGGGACATCCCGGTTTGCACCTTGAAGAGAAATTCGTCGCTCAGTACCTGGCTGACGTTTCCGACGGTGTGGTCCGGGCCGATCGTGATCATGTAGGTCTCCGTGCCAAACGGGCCGAGCGGATATTCCCAGGTCTCGGAACCGTCGGCGTTCTTCCAGACCGTGTCGGGTGCGCCCACCCGCGCCCGGACCTGCTCTTCCGGGCTTCCGGTTGAAATGGCGGAGAAATTCGCGCACGCCGCGAGCAGCGCAGCGAGAACGGGCAGGGCGATCGCACTGCGGAGAATCATCGGCAGGATGCCTGGTTCACCTTGATGACGCACGATCCGCAACTTCAAGCATTCAGTAAACTTCGCCCCGCGCAGGAAGCGTTGCAGAAAGCCGGTCGATAACGGCCGAGCGTTCACGCCACACGGGACCGGGCCTGCTTGCGCTCGTGCGAGGGGCCGCCCGTCTCACGCGGCAATCCGTTCGGCCGGGGTACTGAGCAGGCCGCGCAAAACGAACGGCAGGATGCCGCCGTGCCGGTAGTAGTCGACTTCGATCGGCGTGTCGATCCTGAGCAGAACCTGAACCTCCCTGACGCTCCCGTCCTTGCGGCGGATCACCAGCGTTACGTCCTGCTGCGGCCTGAGTTCGCCTTCGACGCCGCGCAGGTCGATCGTCTCCTCGCCGGTGATGCCCAGCGATGACACGGTGTCGCCGCCCTGGAACTGCAGCGGCAGCACGCCCATGAAGACGAGGTTGGAGCGGTGGATGCGCTCGAAGCTCTTCGCGATGACGGCGCGCACGCCCAGCAGCAGCGTGCCCTTGGCCGCCCAGTCGCGCGAGCTGCCGGTGCCGTATTCCTCGCCGCCGAACACCACGGTGGGCACGCCCGCCGCCATGTACTTCATCGCCGCCTCGTAGACCGGCATCTGCTCGCCCGAAGGCTGGTGGAGGGTGACGCCGCCCTCGATGCGCGAGCCGTCGGCCTTCAGCGGCAGCATCAGGTTCTTGATGCGCACGTTGGCGAAGGTGCCGCGCATCATCACCTCGTGGTTGCCGCGGCGCGCGCCGTAGCTGTTGAAGTCCGGCACCGCGACGTCGTGCTCCTGCAGGTAGATGCCGGCGGGCGAGGTGGCCTTGATCGAGCCCGCGGGGCTGATGTGGTCGGTGGTGATGGAGTCGCCGAACACGCCGAGCACGCGCGCGTCGCGGATCGCTTCGGCCTTGCGCGGCTGCATCGAGAAATCCTTGAAGAACGGCGGCTCGGCGATGTAGGTGGACTGCGGCCAGGTGTAGACCTGCCCTGAAGGCGACTGCACCTGCTTCCACATCGGGTTGGTCTCGGCGAGATTGCTGTAAAGCCTGCGGAAGGTGTTCGGATCCATCGCGTACTTCATGCAATCCTGGATTTCCTGGGGGGTCGGCCACACGTCGCCGATCCAGACGTCCTTGCCGTCCTTGCCGCGGCCGAGCGGCTCGGTCATGAGGTCCTTCAGCGCGGTGCCGGCGATGGCGTAGGCGACCACCAGCGGCGGCGAGGCAAGGAAGTTCGCGCGCAGGCTCGCGTGGATGCGCGCCTCGAAGTTGCGATTGCCCGAGAGCACCGCCGCGCACACGAGGTCGTTCTTCGAGATCGCTTCATCGATGGTCTCGGCGAGCGGCCCGGAGTTGCCGATGCAGGTGGTGCAGCCGTAAGCGGCGACGGCGAAGCCGAGCTTCTCGAGGTAGGGGAGCAGTCCCGCCTTCTGCAGATATTCGGTGACTACGCGCGATCCCGGCGCGAGCGAGGTCTTGACGTGCTTCTTCACCGTCAGGCCGCGCTCGACGGCCTTTTTCGCCAGAAGCCCGGCGGCGAGCATCACGCCGGGGTTGGAAGTATTGGTGCAGGAAGTGATCGCGGCGATCATGATGTCGCCCGAGCCGACGTCGAGACCATCGCGGGTCCTGACGCGCTTTGCGAGGTCCCCGGGCTTCTTGGAGAAGCCGTTCTCGGCCGCGGGCTTGGAGAACAGCTCGGTGAATTTCGCCTTCACCTTGCCGATCTCGATGCGGTCCTGCGGGCGCTTCGGGCCGGCAAGCGAAGGCGTCACGGTGCCGAGGTCGAGCTCGATCATCGAGCTGTAGTCGATCGCGCCTTTCTTCGGCATGCCGTACATGCCCTGCGCCTTGCAGTACGACTTGAAGGCGTCGATCTCTTCCTGGGTGCGCCCGGTGCCCTCGAAGTAGGCGATGGTGGCGTTGTCCACCGGGAAGAAGCCCATGGTGGCGCCGTAGTCCGGCGCCATGTTGGCGATGGTGGCGCGATCGGGAACGGTGAGGCTCTCGGTGCCTTCGCCGAAGAACTCGACGAACTTGTTGACGACCTTGGCCTGGCGCAGTATCTCGGTGATGGTGAGCACGAGGTCGGTCGCGGTGACGCCGCCGCGCAGCCGGCCCTTGAGGTGAAAGCCGACCACGTCGGGCGTGAGGAAGTAGATCGGCTGGCCGAGCATTCCGGCCTCGGCCTCGATGCCGCCCACGCCCCAGGCGACCACGCCGATGCCGTTGACCATCGGCGTGTGGCTGTCGGTGCCGACCAGCGTGTCGGGATAGTAGAGACCGTCCTTTTTGTGTACGCCGCGCGACAGGTACTCGAGATTGACCTGGTGCACGATGCCGATCCCCGGCGGCACGACCTTGAAGGTGTCGAACGCCTGCATTGCCCATTTCATGAACTTGTAGCGTTCCTCGTTCCTCTTGAACTCGATCTTCATGTTGAGGTCGAGCGCGTTCTTAGTGCCGTAGTGGTCGATCTGGATCGAGTGGTCCACCACCAGGTCCACAGGCACCAGCGGCTCGACCACCTTGGGGTCCTTGCCGAGGCGGTCGGCGACGCTGCGCATCGCGGCGAGGTCGGCGAGCGACGGGATGCCGGTCAGGTCCTGCAGCACGATCCGCGACACCACGAACGGAATCTCCCCGGTGCGCGGTGCGTTCGGCTTCCAGGCGGCGAGCTGGCGCACGTGCGCCTCGGTGACCTTCTTGCCGTCGCAGCTCCTGAGGACCGATTCGAGCACGATGCGGATCGAGACCGGCAGGCGCGAGATCCTGGCGCCCAGCGCCTTTTCCAGCGCCGGCAGCGAATAGAGCTTGCCGCTCTTGCCGGAGGCCATCTTGAAATCCTGCAGCGTATTGAAAAGATTGTGGGGCATGGCCGTCTCCTGCAGTGTTGTTGATTGTCTTTCCCGCGAAAGCGGGAATCCACCATGGTGCCGATCTTGCGGATGTCCGCTCCCCGCTTTCGCGGGGTCAAGCCTCGCGGACATGACTATGAGCGGGCGATCAAATCACAAACCTATCGACGAATTCGTTCACCGGCGTCGCCTCCAGGCGCTTCGGGTCCTGGCACAAGTCCAGGATCGCCTGGCGCTGCTGCTCCGGAAAACGGCGGGCGAGGTTGGTGCGGAATTTCGCTTCCAGCACCGGGATGCCCTCTTTGCGGCGGCGACGATGCCCCAGCGGATATTCTACCGCCACCTTGCGGGTCCGGGTTCCGTCCTTGAAGATCACTTGCAGCTGATTCGCGATCGAGCGCTTCTTCGGATCGTGGTAGTCGCGCGAGTACTGCCGGTTCTCGATGCAGACCATCTTCGCGCGCAGAGCGTCGATCCTCGGGTCGCGGGCGACGTCGTCTTCGTAGTCGGCGGCGGTGAGATTGCCCTTGATCAGGCCGACGGCGGTCATGTACTGGATGCAGTGATCGCGGTCGGCCGGATTGTGCAGCGGCCCTTTCTTGTCGATGATGCGGAGCGCCGATTCGTGCGTGACGATCTCGATCTTCTTGATGTCCGCAAGCCGGTCCTTCACCTCGGGATGCAACTGGATCGCCGCTTCGACTGCCGTCTGCGCATGGAACTCGGCGGGGAAGGAAATCTTGAACAGCACGTTCTCCATGACGTAGGAACCGTAGCGCCGCTGGAACCTGAACGGCTTGCCGCGGAACAATACGTCGTAGAAGCCCCAGGTCTTCGCCGTGAGGACCGACGGATAGCCCATCTCGCCGGTCTTCGCGATCAGGGCGAGGCGCACCGCGCGGCTGGTGGCATCGCCCGCGGCCCAGGACTTGCGCGAGCCGGTATTGGGAGTGTGGCGGTAGGTCCGCAGGCTCTGGCCATCGACCCACGCCTGCGACACGGCGTTGATGGTTTGATCGCGCGCGAGGCCGAGCAGCTGCGCCACCACCGCGGTCGAGGCGACTTTCACCAGCACCACGTGATCGAGGCCAACGCGATTGAAGCTGTTCTCCAGCGCGATGACGCCCTGAATCTCGTGTGCCTTGATCATGGCGGTGAGCACGTCGCGCATCGCCAGCGGCTTTCCGCCCTGCGCCAAAGCGCTGCGCGACAGCCAGTCGGCGGTGGCGAGAATGCCGCCGAGATTATCCGACGGGTGGCCCCACTCGGCGGCGAGCCAGGTGTCGTTGAAGTCGAGCCAGCGGATCATGGCGCCGATGTTGAACGCCGCCTGCACCGGGTCGAGCTGGAACTGCGTGCCCGGGACCCTGGCGCCGTTCGGCACCACGGTGCCCGGGACGACCGGCCCGAGCAGCTTGGCGCAGGCGGGATATTCGAGCGCCTCCAGTCCGCAGCCGAGCGTATCCATCAGGCAAAGCCGCGCGGTGTTGTAGGCTTCGGCGCTTTTGATCGCGTATTTGCCGACGTAGTCGGCAATGTCGACCAGCACCTTGTCGGGTTTGGGGCGGACGTTGGAAATGTTGCCGGACATGGATTTTTTTTCGCGTGCGGAGCCGGCGCTAAGGCGCGGGCTGCGGGGGGAGGCGAAGGCAGCGGTAGGTGCCTTCCTTGCCGCCCGTCCGGCGGAGGTCCATGGCGGCTGTCTTCGATTTTCCGGTGCCCCCGGGGCGAATCAGGAAGGCTTGTCCCTGCGCCGGCGTCACTTTCCACCAGCCGTCCTGATCGGGTGTGATGTTTGACCGGCCGTAGACCTCGCGGGCGAAGCCGTCGACATCGGCGACGACCGGCTGGTCCGGATCCTTTGTTTCGGCTGCGCCGACAAAAAGTATGGGCGGCTTCCTGTTGTACTCGACGCCCGGCAGGCGGCATTCCCAGGTGCCGGCGATCTCGTCGAGGGGGGCGGCGACGGCCGGGCCCGTGATGCAAAGTGCGGCCAACAAGGTGGACGAGAGAATTTTCATGGGGTTGCCTCCTGAAAAAAGCGAGTTTACCTTCGGTCTTTGAGCGGCGCCCACTTGCGGTTCTCGGGCCCGGTGTAATTGGCGCTCGGGCGGATGATCTTGCCGTCGATTCTCTGCTCGATGATGTGCGCCGACCAGCCGGAGGTGCGCGAGATGACGAAGATCGGCGTGAACATCGCCGTCGGCACACCCAGCATATGGTACGACACGGCGCTGAACCAGTCGAGGTTGGGGAACATTTTCTTCTCACGCCCCATCACCTGTTCGAGGCGCTCGGCGATGTCGAACAGCTTCATGTCGTTCGCCTCCGCCGACAGCCGGCGCGCCACTTCCTTGATCACCTTGTTGCGCGGGTCGCCGGTGGTGTAGACCGGGTGGCCGAAGCCGATGACGATCTCCTTGTTCTGCACCCGCCGCACGATGTCGGCCTCCGCCGCGCCGGGATCGTCGTAGCGCGACTGCACCTCGAAGGCGACTTCATTCGCGCCGCCGTGCTTGGGGCCGCGCAGCGCGCCGATGCCGCCGCAGATCGCCGAGTAGAGATCCGATCCGGTGCCCGCGACCACGCGGCAGGCGAAGGTCGAGGCGTTGAATTCGTGCTCGGCATAGAGGATGAGCGAGGTGTGCATCGCCCGCACCCACATCTGCGACGCAGGCTTGCCGTGCAGCAGATGCAGAAAATGCCCGCCGATCGAGTCGTCGTCGGTCTCGACCTCGATGCGCCGGCCATTGTGGCTGTAGTGATGCCAGTAGAGAAGCATCGAGCCGAGCGACGCCATGAGGCGGTCGGCGATGTGGCGCCCGCCGGACACGTTGTGGTCGTCCTTCTCCGGCAGCACCGTGCCGAGCACCGACACGCCGGTGCGCATCACGTCCATCGGATGGGCGGAGGCGGGCACGCACTCGAGCGCGGCTTTTACCGCGGCGGGAAGCCCGCGCAGCGCTTTCAGTTTTGTCTTGTAGCCCGCGAGTTCCGCCGCGTTGGGCAGCTTTTCGTGCACCAGCAGGTAGGCGATCTCCTCGAACTCGGCCTCATCGGCGAAATCGAGGATGTCGTAGCCGCGATAGTGCAGGTCGTTGCCGCTGCGGCCGACGGTGCACAGCGCCGTGTTGCCGGCGGTGACGCCGGAGAGGGCGACCGATTTTTTCGGCTTCGCGGTGACGGCGGCTTCGCTCATTTTGTTTTCTCCTTGGCGAAAAGCTGGTCGAGCTTCTTCTCGTAGGAATGGTAGTCCAGGAAATCGTAGAGATCGGCGCGGGTCTGCATCAGATCGACGACGTTCTTCTGCGTGCCTTCATTGCGGATGGCATTGTAGACCTTGAGCGCGGCGGCGTTCATGGCGCGGAACGCGGACAGCGGATAGAGCGCGATGGCGACATCGGCCGAGCGCAACTCCTCCAGCGTGAACAGCGGCGTCGCGCCGAACTCGGTGATGTTGGCGAGGATCGGCACTTTCACCGCGTCGGCGAATTTCCGGTACATGGAAAGCCCGGTCACCGCTTCCGGAAAGATGGCGTCGGCACCCGCCTCGACGCAGGCGACGGCGCGCTCGATGGCGCGCTCCAGGCCTTCCCCCGCCAGCGCGTCGGTGCGCGCCATGACGACGAAGTCCGGATCGGTCTTCGCGTCCACCGCCGCCTTGATGCGGTCGACCATCTCCTGCTGCGACACCAGCTCCTTGCCGGGACGATGGCCGCAGCGCTTGGCGCCGACCTGGTCCTCGATGTGCATCGCCGCGGCGCCGGACTTGATCAGCGATTTCACCGTGCGGGCGACGTTGAAGGCGCTGGCGCCGAAGCCGGTATCGACGTCCACCAGCAGCGGCAGCGGGCACACGTCGGTGATGCGGCGGATGTCGGTGAGCACGTCGTCGAGGTTCGATATGCCGAGATCCGGCAGGCCGAGCGAGCCGGCGGCGACGCCGCCGCCGGAGAGATAAATCGATCGGTAGCCGGTGCGCTCGGCAAGCCGCGCATGATAGGCGTTGATGACGCCCACGCACTGCAGCGGTTTTTCGGCTTTCATGGCGGCGCGGAATTTCGCGCCCGGAGATAGCGTGCTCATCGTGACCTCTTCATCCAGTTCCCTTTTACCGCGTTCAAAAAAAAGCCTTCGCTGCCTCTTCGGGAATCGAGACACCGGTCACGCGCGCCTTCTGCAGCACTTCCCAATAATAGCGGTAGGTGGCGCGGTCGTGCAGCTCGGCGGCGTACTGGATCGGGCCCCAGTCGGCCTTTTGCGCCGCGAGCAGGATATTGGCGCCGTCCCGCACCTCGGAGTAGTCCGGCTTCATCGCGTCGACGATCGGCCGGATCTGCGTCGGGTAGATGCTCCACATGCGCAGGAAGCCGAATTCGTGCCGCGCGCGCCGGGCATCCTCGTAGGTGACCTCGGTGTTCTTCAGGTCGAGCGTGACGTTGTGGGCCGGCACGATGCCGTTGGCGAGCGCCGCCGCGACGACCTCGCTCTTGGCGCGAGCGAGGAGCTGGTGCTCGAACTGCCCGGGCGATCGCATCGCCGAGGCGGGAATCGCGCCGTGGTGCCCGGAGACGAAATCCATCAAGCCGAAGTCGAGCACCTGCAGCCAGGGCAGGGCGGCGATCTCGAACGCTTGCTTGAGCGCGCCGTGGGTCTCGATCAGCGCGTGGACGGGGATTTCGCGCCGGATGCGATGGTGCGCGGCCACCTGCTGGATATGGATGATCATCTCGGCGACCTGGGCGGCGGCGGTCGGCTTGGGGAGGGTGATGTAGGCGAGCCGCTCGCCCGCGCCGCTTACCAGGATGTCGAGGTCCTTTTTCCAGTGCGGATGGGTGAAATCATGGATGCGCACGCCGGCCTGCCGGTGCCTGTTCGCCGCGCCGTCGAGCACCCGCACGATCATCTCGGCATGCTCCTGTTCCTTGCCCGCCGGGGCGCCGTCCTCGCAGTCGCAGGTGATGTCGAAAATCGGGCCGAGCGTGTCCTGCAGTTCGAGCGCCTTCAGGATCAGCTTCTCGCTGCCGGCAAAATGCTCGCACGAGGGAATGACGGGAAAGGGCTTCTCGCCCTTGAACAGGGCGTCGTTGGGGTGGACCGGCTGGGTCATGTCTTTCCTCTGCGGGGCATGAGCACGGTGTAATCCAGATCGAGCACGACATGCGGGTCGTGCTTGCCGTCCGCGCCCGTCGCTGCCGAAATCCCGCTCGCGCGCCGGTTCTTGGCGCCGGTCAGCCGCAACCTCAGGGCGCCGAGATCGTCGCGGCCCGGGAGCGCCCATTTTTCCAGCACCTGAGTGTACGCGTAGAGCGTGTCGCCGGCGAAAGCCGGGTTGACGTGGCTGCCGGCGTTGATCGCGGCGATCGAGATCGCGTTCTCCAGCCCGTCGTAGGCGAGCGCGCGGCACACCGAGATCACGTGGCCGCCGTACATCAGTCGCCGGCCGAACTGCGAATCCTTCATCGCCAGGGCGTCGAAGTGTACCCGCGCGGTGTTCTGGTACAGCCGGGTGGCGAGCGTGTGATCGGATTCGTCCACCGTCATTCCGGCAGGATGGTCGATGCGCTCCCCGGCATCATAATCGTCCCACAGGTCGGTGCTGCCGGTGGTCTCCGGATCGAATCGGGCGGCGTTCAGAAATGCGGGCACGTTCAAGCGCTCGACCGGCACCGCCTGCGGCAGATCGGGTATCACCGCCCTGGGCGCGGGAGCCTGCGCGTCGCGCTTGTGCACCATGACCCAGCGCGCCCAGCTGAGCACCAGCTCGCCGTTCTGGTTGAACGCCGAGGAACGGACCCAGACGATCCCGCTCGTGCCGCTGGCGTTCTGCTTCAGGCCGATAATCTCGGATTCGGCGCGCAGCGTGTCCCCGGGATAGCAGGGCGCGCAGAAGCGCACGTCGGCATAGCCGAGGTTGGCGACGGCGTTCAGGGAAATGTCGGGGACGGTCTTGCCGAAGGCGATGTGGAAGGCGAGCAGATCGTCCACCGTGCGGTCGCGAAGCCCGAGCGCGCGCGCGACCGGCCGCGCGCAATGCAGAATGTGGCGCGAGCCGGTGAGCGCGATGTAGAGCGAGCAATCGCCGTCGGTGATGGTGCGCGGCGTGGCGTGGCGGATTTTCTCGCCGAGCCGGAAGTCCTCGAAGAAATTTCCAGGACGCGTTTTCATGCCGAATTCCGCTTGGACCTGTTGTGACTGCCGACCTCGGACCCGATCGCCTGCGGGCATGCGCGAATCCGCAGCAATCCGTCGCCGGCCGTGCTAGCCCAGCAGATGCTTCACGCCATCGCGTTCTTCGTGCAGTTCCTTCAGCGTCGCGCTCATGCGCGCACGGCCGAAGTCGCTGATCTCGATGCCCTTGACGATCTGGTACTGGCCGTTGCTGCAGGTCACCGGGTGGCCGTAGAGCACGCCTGCGGCAATGCCGTAGTTGCCGTCGGAGGGAATCCCCATCGAAACCCAGTCGCCGTCGCGCGTGCCGTGGACCCAGTCGCGCACGTGGTCGATGGCGGCGTTGGCGGCGCTCGCCGCCGAGGACAGGCCGCGCGCTTCGATGATGGCCGCGCCGCGCTTCTGCACCGTCGGAATGAAAGTTTTCTCCAGCCAGTCCTGGTCGTTGATCATCGGCCACACTTTCCTGCCGTCGGCTTCCGCCTGGAACAGGTCGGGATACTGGGTCGCGGAGTGATTGCCCCAGACGGTCACCTTGCGGATCGAGGTCAAGGGCTTGCCGATTTTCTGCGCGATCTGGCTGACGGCGCGATTGTGATCGAGCCGCATCATCGCCGTGAATTGCGCCGGCTTCAGGCTCGGCGCGTTTTTCATCGCGATGAGGCAGTTGGTATTGGCGGGATTGCCGACCACCAGCACTTTCACGTTGCGGCTCGCCACCGCGTCGAGGGCTTTCCCCTGCGGCGCGAAGATCTTGCCGTTCGCTTCGAGCAGGTCCTTGCGCTCCATGCCCGGCCCGCGCGGCCGCGCGCCGACGAGCAACGCGATGTCTGCATCCTTGAATGCCGCCATCGGGTCCGAAGCCGGCGCCATGCCGTGGAGCAGCGGGAAGGCGCAGTCGTCGAGTTCCATCATCACGCCCTTGAGCGCCTTCTGCGCTTTCTCGTCGGGAATTTCCAGCAGTTGCAGGATCACCGGCTGGTCTTTTCCGAGCATCTCGCCGCTCGCGATCCTGAACAGCAGGCTGTAACCGATTTGCCCGGCGGCGCCGGTGACTGCGACACGGACTGGCGGCTTGGTCATGGAAAAGCTCCCTGAGAAGATTCTGGTTCTGAATATCAGGTGAAACGATCAGAGGCGCCGACGTTGCGCGGCTGAGTGTCCCGCGTACCGCATCATGCTTGCTGCGGTGCAAAATGTTTTGAGTTTAGGCACTCCACCGGGCACTGTCAATTCGACTCCGTGGTGAATCTCGAAACGACGGCGGGCACTGCCCGCAGTGCACATCCCAGCGGCGGGTTCGAGGCAATGAAAAGTGTTGCAGACGGCCGACGCGACGCAAATTTGACGCTCGCCCGCGGGATAAAGAAGCGCGCGTTTTTACGCAGCACAAAGCGGGAGGGAAGCCTGATATACTCTTGACCTCAGTCAAGAGATTTTTTCAGAAAAGCGCGCAAACCTCGGAAGGATGCCGTTATATGCCCGATCTGGCGGCGAATAAGAAACGTCCTCTCTGGTACAACCTCAGTCCCCTCAGTCTCCCGCTTCCGGGCCTGGTTTCGATTTTGCACCGCGTCAGCGGCGCGTTGCTGTTCCTCGGACTTGTCTGGTTCCTGTTCCTGCTGGACATGAGTCTTTCCTCCGAGGCAGGGTTTTCCCGCTTCAAGGGCTACGTCGGTCATCCGCTGGTAAAACTCTCGTTGCTCGGGTTCCTGTGGGCGTACCTGCATCACTTTTGCGCCGGCGTTCGCTATTTGTTCATGGACATCGACAAGGGCGTCGACCTCGATACGACGCGCAAGACCAGCTACGCCGTGCTCGCGGTGAGTCTCGTTCTGACCGCCGTTATCGGGGCGAATTTGTGGTGAAGCGCGTGATCGTGGGCGCCCATTACGGGCTCAGGGGCTGGCTGGCGCAGCGCGTTACCGCTGCGGTAATGGCGATCTACACTCTGATCTTCGTCCTGCTCCTGTTCGGCAGCCGGCCGGTCACCTACACGTCCTGGAAGGCCCTGTTCACGCAGGGATGGATTCGTTTCGCGACATTTGTGTTCGTGGCAAGCGTGCTGATCCATGCCTGGATCGGCATGCGCGACATCTGGATGGATTACATAAAGCCTGCCGGCTTGCGCCTCGTGCTTGAAATCGCAACCATCCTTCTGCTCGTCGGCTACGCAGGTTGGGCGATGCAGATACTCTGGAGAGTCTGAAGTGGCGCTTGCCAAACGAAGCTTTGATGCGGTCGTGGTCGGCGCCGGCGGCGCCGGATTGCGCGCCGCGCTGCAACTGTCCGAAGCCGGCCTTTCGGTGGCGGTGGTGACCAAGGTGTTCCCGACGCGCTCGCATACCGTGGCGGCGCAGGGCGGCATCGGCGCCGCGCTCGGCAACATGGGCGAGGATTCCTGGCTGTGGCACATGTACGATACGGTCAAGGGCTCCGACTGGCTCGGCGACCAGGATACGATCGAGTTCCTGTGCCGAGAGGCCCCGAAAGCGGTGTACGAGCTTGAGCATTACGGCATGCCGTTCGACCGCAACGACAATGGCACCGTGTACCAGCGTCCGTTCGGCGGCCACTCGCAGAATTTCGGCGAGCGTCCGGTGCAGCGCAGCTGCTGCGCCGCCGACCGCACCGGCCACGCCATGCTGCACACGCTGTACCAGCGCAATGTCCGCGCGCGCACCCGGTTTTTCGTCGAATGGATGGCGCTGGATTTGATCCGCGATGCAAGCGGCCAGGTGCAGGGGGTCACTGCGCTGGAAATGGAAACCGGCGAAATCATGATCCTTCAGGCCGGGGCGACGCTGTTTGCCACGGGCGGAGCCGGACGCATGTTTTATTCCTCGACGAACGCGTTCATCAACACCGGCGACGGGCTCGGCATGGCGGCACGTGCCGGCATTCCCCTTGAGGACATGGAGTTCTATCAGTTTCATCCCACCGGAGTATATCGAGCAGGCATTCTGATTACGGAGGCCGTCCGGGGTGAAGGCGGGTATCTGCTCAACAAGAACGGCGAGCGCTTCATGGAGCGCTATGCGCCGAACCTGAAGGACCTGGCCTCGCGCGACGTGGTGTCGCGGGCGATGGCCACCGAGATCAAGGAAGGGCGGGGCGCCGGGCCGCAGGGCGACTACCTGCTGCTGAAACTCGATCATCTCGGCCCCGAGGTCATCGACAAGCGCCTGCCGGGGATCCGCGAGATCTCCAAAAAATTCGCCAACGTCGACCCGGTGAAGGACCCCATTCCCGTGGTGCCGACGGCGCACTACATGATGGGCGGCATTCCGACCAACTATCGCAGCGAGGTCATCGCGCCCCGGGGCGCGGACAAGGAAGCCACGGTGCCCGGATTCTACGCGGCGGGCGAATGCGCCTGTGCCTCGGTGCACGGCGGCAACCGTCTCGGCACCAACTCGCTCACCGAGCTGCTGGTGTTCGGCAAGTCGGCGGCCGATTCGGCGATCCGCTTCCTGAAGGAGAACCCGGGGCACAAGGAACTGCCGAAGGACGCTGCCGACCGGTCGCTCGCGCGCCTCGCGCGGCTCGACAATCAGAAGAACGGCGAGAGCGTCGCCGAGGTGGCGAACGACATGCGCCGCGCGATGCAGGCGCACTGCGGCGTGTTCCGCTTTCCCGACCTGCTTGCCGAGGGCGTGAAGAAAATCCGCGGCATCGCCGACCGTGTCACGCGCACGCAGATCAAGGACAAGAGCAAAGTGTTCAACACCGCGCGCATCGAGGCGCTCGAGCTGGAAAATACGATTGAGGCGGCCCGCGCGACCATGGTGGGCGCGGCTGCGCGCCAGGAATCGCGTGGGGCGCACGACCGCGCCGATTTTCACCAGCGCGACGACGTGAACTGGCTCAAGCACACTCTCTGGTACAAGGAGGGCGACCGGCTCGACTACCGGCCGGTGCACATGAAGCCGCTCACGGCGCAAACCATCGAGCCGAAGGTCAGGACGTACTAGCTCGCGATTTTGGGGAACCGCATGCACTTCCGAATCTACCGCTATGACCCGGACAAGGACGAAAAGCCCAGGATGCAGGACTACGATGTCCAGCTCGATCCGCACGACCGCATGCTGCTCGACGCGCTGGTGCGTATCAAGGAGCAGGATGACAGCCTGAGCCTGCGCCGCTCGTGCCGCGAAGGAGTGTGCGGCTCGGACGCGATGAACATCAACGGCAAGAACGGTCTTGCCTGCATCACCAAGCTGGCGGAACTGAAGGAGCCGGTCGTGCTGCGGCCGCTTCCGGGGCTGCCGGTGATCCGCGATCTGATCGTCGACATGACGCAGTTCTTCAAGCAGTACCATTCGATCAAGCCGTACCTGGTCAACAACGATCCGCCGCCGGAAAGGGAGCGGCTGCAATCGCCGCAGGAGCGGGAGGAGCTCGACGGGCTGTACGAGTGCATCCTGTGCGCCTGCTGCTCGACTTCCTGCCCGTCGTTCTGGTGGAACCCGGACAAGTTCGTCGGGCCGGCGGGCCTGCTGCAGGCCTACCGCTTCCTTGCCGACAGCCGCGACCAGGCGGCCGGGGAGCGCCTGGACGACCTCGAGGATCCGTACCGCCTGTTCCGCTGTCACAGCATCATGAATTGCGTCGATTCCTGCCCGAAGGGACTCAACCCGACGCGCGCCATCGGCAAGATCAAGGAGCTGATGGTCAAGCGGACGGTTTGATTCGAGCCAGCCCTCGGACACCCCGTGAAAGGCAGCGCTCCCGCCGACGAAGCCGAACTGCGCCGCCTGCGCTGGCGCTGCCGCCGCGGCCTGCTCGAGAACGATCTGGTGCTGGCACGTTTTCTCGACCGGCACGGCCGGCAGCTCGAAGGCGAGCGCCTGCAGGCCTTCAAGGTGCTGCTCGACTATGACGATAGTGATCTCTGGGGCCTGGTCAGCGGGCGCAGCGAATGCGGCGACCCGGCGCTCGGCGAAGTGATTCAGTTGTTGCGGCGCTGCTGACACCGTGCTTGGAAAACCGAGGAGAACGCGATGAGTTCCACGAAAAAAGCCGTGCTTTCCTACGGCGACGGCAAATCGGTCGAGTTTCCGGTCCTGTCCGGCAGCATCGGACCGGATGTCGTCGATATCCGCACGCTCTACGGCAAGACGGGAATGTTCACCTACGACCCCGGGTTCCTCTCGACCGCCAGCTGCAGCTCCACGATCACCTACATCGACGGCGACCAGGGCGTGCTGATGTATCGCGGCTATCCCATAGAGGAGCTCGCCACCCATTGCGACTTCCTCGAAGTCTGCTACCTGCTGCTGAAAGGCGAGCTGCCGAACAGGCGGCAGAAGGAGGAATTCGTCGGCACCGTGACGCACCACACGATGGTGCACGAGCAGCTCGCGCGGCTGTACACCGGATTCAGGCGCGACTCGCACCCGATGGCGGTGATGGTCGGGGTGGTGGGCGCGCTGTCGGCGTTTTACCACGACTCGCTCGACATCAATAACCCCGAGCACCGGGAGATCTCGGCCTTCCGGCTGATTGCCAAGCTGCCGACCATCGTGGCAATGGCTTACAAGTACTCGGTCGGCCAGCCGTTCATGTACCCGAGGAACGACCAGTCCTATACGGCCAATTTCATGCGCATGATGTTCGCGGTCCCGGCCGAGGAATACAAGGTCAACCCGGTGCTGGTGCGCGCGCTCGACCGCATTTTCATCCTGCACGCCGATCACGAGCAGAACGCCTCGACCTCGACCGTGCGCCTTGCCGGCTCCTCCGGCGCCAATCCGTTCGCCTGCATCGCCTCGGGCATCGCCTGCCTCTGGGGTCCCGCGCACGGCGGCGCCAACGAAGCCTGCCTGCAGATGCTCGAGGAGATCGGCGACGTTTCCAAGGTCGGCGAATTCATCAAGCAGGCGAAGGACAAGAATTCCGGCGTGAGGCTGATGGGTTTCGGCCACCGCGTCTACAAGAACTACGATCCGCGGGCAAAGCTGATGCGAGAAACCTGCCATGAAGTGCTCGAGGAACTCGGCCTGCACGACGACCGCCTGTTCAAGCTGGCGGTCACGCTGGAGAAGATTGCGCTCGAGGACGACTATTTCGTGCAGCGCAAGCTCTATCCCAATGTTGACTTCTACTCCGGCATCGTGCAGCGTGCCCTCGGCATCCCGGTGTCGATGTTCACCTGCATCTTCTCGCTGGCGCGCACGGTCGGCTGGATCGCGCAGTGGCAGGAAATGATTTCCGATCCCGAATACAAGATCGGGCGGCCGCGCCAGCTCTACAACGGTTCCGCTCGCCGGGAATTCTTGCCCATCGACAAGCGGTGATTGAGTGATTGAGTGATTGAGCAATTAAGCAATTCCGGGTTGCCAATCGCCCAATCCCCCAATCCCCCAATCACCGGCATCGTGAAGTAACGCCATGATGAAGCAGATGCTCTCCGACTCCTACCTCTTCGGCGCCAATGCGCCTTTCATCGAGGAGCTGTACGAGGTCTACCTCGACAACCCGCAGTCCATTCCCGAGCAGTGGCGCGATTACTTCGACAAGATGCAGCTGCTGCCGGCCGGCGTGAACGAAAATGCGGGCAACGGCGGCCGCGATGTGGCGCACGCGCCTATCGTCGAGTCGTTCGCGCAGCGGGCAAGGCAGAACAAGCTGCACACCGTTGCATCGCCGACGGAGCTCGGCGTCGAGCGCAAGCAGGTCTACGTGCTGTTGCTCGTCGCCGCGTATCGCACCCTGGGTTGCAGGTGGGCGCAGCTCGATCCGCTGAAGCGCCAGCAGCGTCCGCAGCTGCCGGAGCTGGAACCCGCGTTCTACGACCTCACCGAGGCCGACATGGAGACGGTGTTCAACACCGGCACGCTCGTCGGCCCGGAACGGGCCACGCTGCGGCAGATCCTGCAGGCGCTGCGCGAGACCTACTGCGGCTCGATCGGCGTGGAGTACATGTACATGAGCGACATGGGGCAAAAGCGCTGGATCCAGCAGCGCCTGGAATCCTGCCGCTCCCAACCGAGCCTGCCGGCCGAGCAGAAGAAGCGCATCCTGGAGCGCGTCACCGCCGCCGAGACGCTGGAGAAATTCCTGCACACCCGCTATGTCGGGCAGAAGCGCTTTTCGCTCGAGGGCGGCGAGAGTCTGATTTCGTCCATGGACGAGGTGCTGCAGCGCGCCGGGGGCTACGGCGTGCAGGAGCTGGTGATCGGCATGGCGCATCGCGGCCGGCTCAATGTGCTCGTCAATACCCTCGGCAAGAACCCCAAGGAGCTGTTCTCCGAATTCGAAGGCAAGTCGGTGAGCGACCTGTCGGCCGGGGACGTCAAGTACCACAACGGTTTTTCCTCCGACATTTCCACGCCCGGCGGCGCGCTCCACCTGACGCTCGCGTTCAACCCTTCGCACCTGGAGATCGTCAACCCGGTGGTCGAGGGCTCGGTGCGCGCGCGCCAGCGCCGCCGCAAGGACATCAACGGCGACCAGGTGCTGCCGCTCCTCATCCACGGCGACGCCGCCTTCGCCGGGCAGGGCGTGGTGATGGAGACGTTGAACCTGTCGGCGACGCGCGGCTACGGCACCGGCGGCACGGTGCACATCATCGTCAACAACCAGATCGGCTTCACCACTTCCGATCCGCGCGACGTGCGCTCCACGATCTATTGCACCGACGTGGCGAAGATGGTCGAGGCGCCGATCTTCCACGTCAACGGCGACGATCCGGAGGCGGTGCACCTGGTGACGCAGATCGCCATGGACTACCGCAAGGAGTACAAGAAGGACGTGGTGATCGACATCGTCTGCTTCCGCAAGCTCGGCCACAACGAGCAGGACGAGCCGTTCGTCACCCAGCCGCTGATGTACAAGAAAATCGCGCAGCATCCCGGCACGCGCAGGCTCTACGCCGACAAGCTGGTCGCCCAGGGCGTGATCAGGCCCGAGGAGCCGGAGCAGATGATCAAGGACTACCGCCAGGCGCTGGAGGAAGGCCGGCATACGTCGAGCCCGGTGCTGTCGAATTTCCAGCGCAATTTCGCGGTGGACTGGGCACCATTCCTCAACGCGAAGTGGACCGATTCGGCCGACACGTCGGCGCCCATGGCCGAGTTGCAGCGGCTGGCCGGGCGTCTGACCACGATTCCGGAAGGCTTCAAGCTGCACCCGTCGGTCGAGCGCGTCAACCAGGCCCGGCGCGAGATGGGGCTCGGAAAGAGAATGCTCGATTGGGGCATGGCGGAGAATCTTTCCTATGCCACGCTGCTCGCCAACGGCTACGCGGTGCGGCTTTCGGGGCAGGACTCGGCGCGCGGTACGTTTGCCCACCGCCACGCCGTGCTGCACGACCAGAACCGCGAGCGCTGGGACGCCGGCATCTACACGCCACTGAACGGCGTCGCCGAGAACCAGGCCACGTTCGTGGTGATCGATTCGGTGCTGTCCGAGGAGGCGGTGCTCGGCTTCGAGTACGGCTACGCCTGTGCCGAGCCCGACGAGCTGGTGATCTGGGAGGCGCAGTTCGGCGATTTCGCCAACGGCGCGCAGGTGGTGATCGACCAGTTCATCGCTGCGGGCGAAGCCAAGTGGGGGCGGATGTGCGGCCTGGTGATGCTGCTGCCGCACGGCTACGAAGGCCAGGGCCCGGAACACAGCTCGGGGCGCCTGGAGCGCTACCTGCAGCTTTGCGCCGAGCACAATATCCAGGTGTGCGTGCCGACCACGCCGGCGCAGATTTTCCACCTGCTGCGGCGCCAGATGCTGCGCTCGTTCAGGAAGCCGCTGGTGGTCATGACGCCGAAGTCGCTGCTCAGAAAGCCGGAAGCCGTCTCGAGCCTGAAGGAGCTCGCAAAGGGGGGCTTCCAGACCGTGATCGGCGAAATCGACGAGATCGACCCGAAGCCTGTCACGCGCGTCGTGGCCTGCTCGGGCAAGGTGTATTACGACCTGCTGGCCGCCCGCCGCGAGCGGCGCCACGACAATACCGCGATCATCCGCGTCGAGCAGCTCTATCCCTATCCGCACAAGCACTTCGCCGCCGAGATGAAGCGCTACCCGAACGCGAAGGAAGTCGTGTGGTGCCAGGAGGAGCCGCAGAACCAGGGCGCGTGGTACCAGACACGGCACTACCTGGTGGAAAACATGCGCGAGGACCAGAAGTTGCATTACGCCGGCCGGCCGTCTTCGGCTTCGCCGGCGGTGGGTTACAGCGCCAAGCACGTTGAGCAGCAAAAGAAATTGGTCGAAGCGGCCTTTGGAAAAATGAAGTGAGTTGAGGCGGCGGAAGAAGGCCGCTTCAACTCCGCCGGATCGAACGGACGGCAATACCGCCGTTCATCCGGCGGGAAGTTCCGGCGCGTTACGCGCTGGTTTTTTGAAGTATACCGGCGCAGGCCAAGCCGAAGCCGGTAAAAAAACCGAACGGAGCAGGCGATGCTAGTCGAAGTCAAGGTTCCGCAATTGTCGGAATCGGTTGCGGAGGCCACGCTGCTGGCGTGGCGCAAGAAGGCCGGTGAGGCCGTCAAGCGCGACGAAAACCTCATCGACGTCGAAACCGACAAGGTGGTGCTCGAGCTGCCGGCGCCCGCCGACGGCGTCCTCGGTCGGATCATCAAGGGCGACGGCGGCACCGTCGTCTCCGGCGAGGTCATCGCCACCATCGATACCGAGGCCGCTGCAACCATCGCGGCGCCTGCCGCCGCGCCGGCGGGGGTCCGGCCGGAGCCGAAATCCGTGCCCGCCACGCCGGCGTCTTCGGCAACGGTGGCGCGCGAAGATGCCCGCCTCATGCCCGCCGCGAGAAAACTCGTCGAAGAGCAGGGGATAGACCCGAGCAAGATCACCGGCAGCGGCCGCGACGGCCGTATCACGAAGGAAGACGTTCTCGGGCAGATGCAGAAGCCCGCGCCTGCGGCCGCTGCCGTCGCATCGACGGAGGCAAAGCGGGCGCTGCCGCAGCCGCCGGCGCCGGTCAATGTCGATCAGCTTCTCGCCGGGCGTCCGGAACAGCGGGTGCCGATGTCGCGGCTTCGCGTGCGCATCGCTGAGCGCCTGGTGCAATCGCAGTCCACCGCCGCCATCCTGACCACGTTCAACGAAGTGAACATGGCGCCGGTGATCGAGCTGCGCAAGAAATACAAGGACCGCTTCGAGAAGGAGCACGGCGTCAAGCTCGGCTTCATGTCGTTCTTCGCCAAGGCGGCAGTGCACGCGCTGAAGAAATATCCCGTCGTCAATGCCTCGATCGACGGCAACGATATCGTCTACCACGGCTATTTCGACATCGGCGTCGCCGTGGGCAGTTCGCGCGGGCTGGTGGTGCCGATCCTGCGCGATGCCGACCAGATGACGTTCGCCGAGATCGAGAAGAAGATCGCCGATTTCGGCAAGCGAGCGCAGGACGGCAAGCTCGGCATCGAGGAGCTGACCGGCGGCACGTTCTCGATCTCCAACGGCGGAGTGTTCGGCTCGATGCTGTCCACGCCGATCATCAATCCGCCGCAATCCGCGATTCTCGGCGTGCACGCGACCCAGGACCGGCCGGTCGTGGAAGGCGGCCAGATCGTGGTCCGGCCGATGAATTACCTGGCGCTTTCCTACGATCACCGCATCATCGACGGTCGCGAGGCGGTGCTGTCGCTGGTGGCGATCAAGGAAGCGCTGGAAGATCCGGCGCGCCTGCTGCTCGACCTGTAACGAGCGCGAGTTTCCGCCATGGCGCAATCGTTTGACGTCGTCGTAATCGGCTCGGGGCCGGCGGGCTACATCGCCGCGATCCGTTGCGCGCAACTGGGCATGAAGACCGCCTGTGTCGAGGAATGGAAAACCCCGGCAGGCAAGGGTGCGCTCGGCGGCACCTGCCTCAACGTCGGCTGCATTCCTTCGAAGGCGCTGCTCGATTCCTCCGGCCAGTACGAGCATACGGTCAAGGAACTCGACGGCCACGGGATCTCGGTTTCCGCAGTAAAGGTCGACGTGGTGAAGATGCTCGCGCGCAAGGACGCGATCGTGTCCAAGATGACCGGCGGCATCGAGCTGCTGTTCCGCAAGAACAAAATCGACTGGTTGAAGGGCCACGGCAGGCTCGCCGGCCGCGGCGAGACCTGGAAGATCGAGGTGACAGGCGAAGGCGGCAGCGAGAGCGTCGCTGCAAAATACGTGGTCATCGCCACGGGTTCCAGGGCGCGGCACCTGCCGGGTGTGCCGATCGACAACGAGATCGTCTGCGACAACATCGGTGCGCTCGCCTTCAGGGAGGTGCCGCAGCGGCTGGGCGTGATCGGCGCGGGGGTGATCGGTCTGGAGCTAGGCAGCGTCTGGCGGCGGCTCGGCTCGAAAGTCACTCTGCTCGAGGCTCTGCCGGGTTTCCTTGCCGCTGCCGACGAAAGCGTCTCCAGGGAGGCGTGGAAAATCTTCACCATGGGGCAGGGACTCGACATCCGGCTTGCGGCGAAGATCGGCAAGGTGGTTGCGGGCAAGAAAGGCGTTACGGTCGAATACGAGCACGAGGGCGCGGCGAAGGTGCTCGAATGCGACCGTCTCGTCGTCTCCATCGGTCGCGTGCCCAACACCGAGGGTCTCGGCGCCGGGAGCGTCGGCCTCGGGATCGATGGCCGGGGTTTCATCGAGGTGGACGATCAATGCCGCACCAGCCTGCCGAACGTGTTTGCGATCGGCGACGTGGTGCGCGGGCCGATGCTCGCGCACAAGGGCGAGGAGGAAGGCGTCATGGTGGCGGAACTCATCGCCGGACAGAAGGCGCATGTCAATCTCGACACCATCCCATGGGTCATTTACACCGCGCCCGAGATCGCCTGGGTGGGCAAGACCGAGCAGCAGTTGAAGGCCGAGGGCACGCCGTACCGCGCCGGCCAGTTCCCCTTCGCGATCAACGGCCGGGCGCTCGGGCATGGCGACACGCACGGCTTCGTGAAGATGCTGGCCCACGCAAAAACCGACGAGATCCTCGGGGTGCATATCATCAATACCCATGCCTCGGAGCTCATCGCCGAGGCGGTGGTGGCGATGGAATTCCGCGCCAGCTCCGAGGACATCGCCCGCATCGTGCACGCACATCCGTCGCTGTCGGAAGTCATGCACGAGGCGGCGCTGGCGGTGGACAAGCGCGCGCTCAATATGTAGCCGGGGCTGGAGGCTCAGGGGTCAGGGAAACGCCTGCCCCCAGCCCCTTTCAGTCCCCAGCCCCTATAGCCCCTGATGAGAGACAGCGCCGTCGAAATCACCGAAGGACTCGATCTCGCCGCAGGCGGGAATCTCTCCGTCCTTGATATCTACCGCAGCGCGCTGGAGCGCCGCGGCTTCTCGAGCGATCCGTCCCAGCTCAAGGCGGTCGGGCGGCTGCAGCAGCTCTACGAGGAGTGGTCCACCTACAAGGCGCGCCGCAGCACGGCGCTCAGGCGTCTGGTCGTGCGTCCGCCGCTGCCGCGCGGGGTCTACCTGTGGGGCGGCGTCGGGCGCGGCAAGAGCTTTCTCATGGACAGCTTCTATCTGTGCCTGCCGCTGGTGCGCAAGCGGCGCGTGCATTTCCACCACTTCATGCGTGACGTGCACCGCGAGCTGGACGAGCTGAAGGGCACGGAGGACCCGCTTGCGGCGCTCGCCGTGCGCATCGCCAAGCGCCACCGGCTCATCTGCTTCGACGAGATGCACGTCAACGACATCGCCGACGCCATGATCGTCGGCCGGCTGCTCGCCCGGACCATGGACCTCGGCGTGGTGTACTGCATGACTTCCAACTATCATCCCGACCAGCTCTACAAGGACGGCTTGACGCGCGAGAATTTCCTGCCCGCGATCGCACTGCTCAGGGAGCGCATGGACGTCCTGCATGTCGACGGCGGCGTGGACTACCGCCAGCGCATGCTCGAGGGCGTCGTGGTCTACCACGCGCCGCTCGGCCCGGAGTCCGACCGCGCCCTGACGGAGGCCTTCAAGAGAATTGCCGAGGTGGAGGAGGAGTTTCACGAGCTCGACGTGGAGGGACGGGTGATTCCCTACCGCCACCGCGCCGGCGGCGTCGTCTGGTTCGATTTCAATGTCATTTGCGGCTGGGGCCGCTCGCAGCACGATTACCTCGACTTGTCGAGGCGCTTTCACACCGTGATCGTTTCGGACGTGCCGCGCATGAGCGCCGCCCTTGCCGAGGAAGCGCGCCGCTTTACGCTGATGGTCGACGTGTTCTACGACAACCGCGTCAAGCTGATCGTGTCGGCGGAAACGGCGCCGGAAAAGCTGCTCAGGATCGAGGAGGACCCGGGCGACGCGCGGCTGCGCGCGATGGTGTTCGAATTCGACCGCACCGCGAGCCGTCTGGTCGAGATGCAGTCGCGCGAATATCTCGCCGAGGGCCGGCGCCTGCCTGCGTAGCCGGCACGGTCGGACGGCAGCCGTAATAGAATTCGGAACTGGGGGAGTTCATGGACAGATTCAAAGCCTACCGAATCCACGAGATCGAGAAAAAGGTCGTCGCGCGCTTCGAGGAAATCAGCCTCGATGATCTCGACGCGGGCGAGGTGGTCGTCCGCGTTGCCTATTCCAGCGTCAACTACAAGGACGCGCTCGCCGCAACGGGCGCCGGCAGGATCATCCGGCGGTTTCCCTGCGTCGGCGGCATCGACCTCTCCGGCACCGTGGTCGAATCGAGCGACGCGCGCTTCAGGAAGGGCGACGCGGTCATTTGCACCAGCTACGACCTCGGCGTCGCGCACGACGGCGGCTATGCCGAATATGCGCGCGTCCGGGCGGACTGGGTGGTGCCCATGCCCAAGGGGCTGAACCTGTTCGAGGCGATGGCGCTCGGCACGGCGGGGTACACCGCGGGCCTGGCAGTGGTGCGCATGGAGACCAACGGGTTGAAGCCCGCAAACGGCCCGGTGATCGTGAGCGGCGCCACCGGCGGTGTCGGCAGCATCGCCATCGATATCCTGTCGCGCCTGGGCTACCACGTGGTGGCGCTCACCGGCAAGGAGGCCGAGACCGATTACCTGGAGCGGCTCGGCGCGAAAGAGGTGATGCTGCGCCAAGGTCTCGATTTGGCGAAGATCAAGCCGCTCGACAAGGCGATGTGGGCGGGCGCGGTGGACAATCTGGGCGGGGAGGTGCTCGCCTGGATGGCGAGCACGATGAAGCCGGGCGGCACCATTGCCTCGATCGGCCTCGCCGCGAGCATGAACCTGAACACCACGGTGACGCCGTTCATCCTGCGCGGCGTGAGCCTGCTCGGTATCGACTCCGGCTATACGCCCATGCCGTTGCGCCAGGAGGTGTGGCGGCGGCTTGCCACGGACATGCGGCCGGCGCACCTGAAGGAGCTTGCGCGCACCATTCCGTTCGAGCAACTGCCGCAGGTATTCGACAGTTTCATCAAAGGCGCCGCGAAAGGCCGCATCGTCGTCGACATGGCGGCTTGAGGCGACATGTCGCAAGCGGAGCAAATCCCGAAGCGGTGCGTGCTGATCGTGGACGATTCCAGGATCGTCCGTACCACCATCGCACGCCTCGTCAGAGCGAGCTTCGACGTAAGGGAAGAAGCCAACGGCGAGGCCGGCTGGAAGGCGATTGCGTCCAATCCGTCGATCGTCGTCGTGTTCTCGGACATCCAGATGCCCGAACTCGACGGGTTCGGCCTGCTGGAGCGCATCCGCAGCTCGCAGGAGGGGCGCATCCGCAGTCTTCCGGTGATCATGATCTCGGGAGACGAGGACGACGCGACCAAGAAGCGCGCCCGCGAGGCAGGGGCGAACGACTTCATCGCCAAGACCACCGAAGGTACCGAGATCCTCTCCCGGATCGACAATCTCCTGCATCTGGTGGAAACGAAGCAGCAGCTTTCGACGACCCGCGAGGTGATCGAACAGACCGTTACCCGCGATCCTCTCACGGGGACGTTTACGCCGCACTACCTCGTGACCGAAGGCGGCAAACACTATTCGCACGCCCGCCGCCATGGCGGACCCTTGTCGGTCGTGGTCTTCCGCATCGATACCTACGACGATATCGTGCAGAAAGTCGGCAAGAGCGTGGCCGATCAGCTGCTGGCACGGATCGCCAAGCAGGTCATGGGGACGCTGCGTGCGGAGGATTCCGTCGGGCGCACCGGAGAGGCTGCTTTCACGGTGATCTCGGCCGGTATTTCCTCGCAACAGGCGCTCGCATTCGCGCGCAGGTTGCACGAACAGCTCGAAAAGGCGCAGATCACATACGGCAATCAGCTGCTCAAGATCAGCTCGAGCATCGGCCTTGCCGCTCTCGATGTCGACAATGCGGCCTCGATCGAGGAACTGATGAAACTGGCGCTGCAGCGCCTCGAGGACAGCGCCAGCCGCCGGGCGCAAAGGATCGCCGGCGAGGACGAAGTCAGCCGGACCAAGGCGCCGACCCTGCCGGGCGACATCGAGCGCGCAGTGCAGGTGATCGAGAGCGCGAATGCCGAGCGCCTGGGCGATGCCGCGGGCGAATTGCTTCTCCGCCTGCTGCCGTTTCTGCGGGCAGCGTGCCGGCGCCTGAATGTGGAACTTCCGCTGGACAAGATCGCGCAGGCGCTCAAGGACCGGGCAAAGTAGCGGCCGAATCTGTTGAAAGGGAGTCACTCCATGGCGACATACCGGGAATTTCATCGCCGATCCATCGACGACCGCGAAGGTTTCTGGTCCGAGCAGGCCGCGCTTGTGCACTGGAACAGGCCGTTCTCGAAGGTGCTCGACTACAGCCGGCCGCCGTTCGCGAAGTGGTTCATCGGCGGCGAGACCAACCTCTGTTACAACGCCGTCGACAGGCACATCGGAGCCCGCGGCGACCAGAAAGCGCTGGTCTATATCTCCACTGAAACCGGCGAGGAAAAGAGCTTCACCTACCGCGAACTTTCCGCGGAGGTGCAGTGCGCCGCGGCGATGATGCAGTCGCTCGGCGTCGGCCGCGGCGACCGCGTCATCATCTACATGCCGATGATCCCCGAGTCGGTATTCGCGATCCTCGCCTGCGCGCGCATCGGCGCGATCCACTCGGTGGTGTTCGGCGGATTCGCCGCGGCAAGCCTCGCCGCGCGCATCGACGACGCCAGGCCGAAGCTCATGATCACCGCCGACGGCGGCAGCCGCATGGGCAAAGCGGTGCTGTACAAAGCGCTGGTCGACGAATCGATCCGGCTCGCCAGGCATCCGCCGCAAAAAGTCGTCATCTTCCGGCGCGGCCTGGACAAGTCCATGCAGACCGTGCCGGGCCGCGACCTCGATTACGCCGAACTGCGCGCAATGCGCGTGAACGCGCAAGTGCCGGTCACCTGGCTCGAATCGAGCGAGCCCTCGTACATCCTCTACACCTCGGGCACCACCGGTCATCCGAAGGGCGTGCAGCGTGACGTCGGCGGCTACGCCGTTGCGCTTGCCGCATCGATGAAGTACATCTACTGCGGCAACGCCGGCGAAACCATGTTCACCACCTCGGACATCGGCTGGGTGGTGGGGCATTCCTACATCATCTATGGCCCGCTGATCGCCGGTATGACCACGATCCTGTACGAGGGTGTGCCGATCCGGCCCGACGCCGGCATCTGGTGGAAGATCGTGCAGGACCACAAAGTGAACGTGATGTTCTCCGCGCCGACCGCGATCCGCGTGCTGAAGAAGCACGATCCGGCGTACTTGAGCAAGTACGATATTTCCTCGCTCAAGCACCTGTTTCTCGCCGGCGAGCCGCTCGACGAGCCGACCCATGCGTGGATCGCGGGGGCGCTGAAGAAGCCGGTGATCGACCATTACTGGCAGACCGAGAGCGGCTGGCCGATCCTGTCGTCGGTGCCCGGCATCGAGAACACGCCGGTCAAGTTCGGCAGCCCGAGCTTTCCGGTGTTCGGCTACGACCTGAAGCTGCTGCGCGAGACCGATGCGTCGGAGGCGGGGCCCGACGAGAAGGCGGTGGTGGTGATCGAGCCGCCGTTGCCGCCGGGGTGCATGAGCACCGTGTGGGGCGACGACGAGCGCTTCGTCAAGACCTATTTCGGCACATTCAGCAGGAAGAGCGTGTATACGACCTTCGATTGGGGCATCCGCGACCAGGACGGGTATTACTTCATTCTCGGGCGCACCGACGACGTGATCAACGTCGCCGGCCACCGCCTCGGCACGCGCGAGATCGAGGAGGCGGTCAGCATGCACTCCAATATCGCCGAGTGCGCCGTGGTCGGCGTCGCCGATTCCCTCAAGGGCCAGATGCCGATCGCGTTCGCCGTGGCGAAGGATGCCTCGAAGCTCGGCACCCCGGAAGCGCGCAAGGCGATGGAGAAGGAAGTGCTGGAGATGGTGGACAAGCAGCTGGGCGCCATCGCGCGGCCTAAGGCGGTACACTTCGTCACCCTGCTGCCGAAGACGCGCTCGGGAAAGACGCTGCGGCGCTCGATCCAGGCGTTGGCCGAAGGGCGCGATCCGGGCGATCTCACCACCATCGAGGACCCGGCCGCGCTGGAGCAGATACGCAACGCGCTGAAAAGCGGATAATCACGATTTTTTTCGAGGAACGAAGGACGTGAAAACCAAGCCCTGTCTGACCCTGGAAGACTGCAAGAAAATCGGCGCCGCGGCCCAGGCCGAGGCGCGCAAGAACAACTGGAACGTCGTCATCGCCATTCTCGACGACGGCGGCCATCTGCGCTGGCTCGAGGCGATGGACGGCACCACGCCGTTCAACTCGCAGGTTGCCGTCGAGAAGGGCCGCAGCGCGGCGGTGTCGCGCCGCTCGACCAAGAACTGGGAGGACCGTGTCGCGGCCGGCCGCAATGCAATGCTCAACATGCCGGTGCTGCCGATCCAGGGCGGAGTGCCGATCATGACCGGCGGGGAGTGCGCCGGGGCGGTGGGCGTCTCCGGCGTGCAGTCGCACGAGGACGAGCAGATCGCCAACGCCGGCATCGCCGCGCTCGGTCTCGGGAAATAAAGGCCGGGCGGGGGCTGTTTACCCGGTTATAAGAGCTGATTCATCACAACCGCAGTCAACCAAGGAGGAGAACCACCATGTCGTTGAAGTCCAGTCTGATCATTGCCACTCTCGGCGCATCATTGCTCGTCGCTGGCGGCAGCCAGGCGCAACAAGGCCCGCCGAATCCGCTCGATGCGATTCCGGACAAGATGCCGTTCGACATCCCTTACGGCACGGCGATTTCGCTCGAACGCGCCCAGGCGGCCATCGCCGCCGCCGTGGCCGAAGCGCACAAGCGCGGCTGGAAGATGAACGTCGCCGTCGTCGGACCGGGCGGAGACCTGATCGCTTTTTCCAGCATGGATGGAGCGCAGCTTGCCTCGGTCCAGATCTCGCAGCACAAGGCGCGCGCGGCGGCGAGATACCGCCGCGAGACCAAGATATTCGAGAACGCGATCCAGATGGCCCACTTCGCCTACATCACGACGCTCGACGACGTCATCGCTTCCCGCGGCGGCATCCCGCTCGTGGAAGGCGGCAAGCTGATCGGTGCCATCGGCTGCTCCGGCGGCACCGGTTCGCAGGACGAGGCGAGCTGCAAGCCGGGCGCTGCCACCGTCAACAAGTAGCCTCTGCCTGCAGCGTCGCGGTAGAAAATCGCCTGAGAACGACGGAAAGGGGCCTTCGGGCCCCTTTTCTTTTTTCAGGGGAGGTCGCAGGAGGCTATGTTTCCGCTTTTGCCGCGAGGCGCAGCAGCTTCAGCGCGTTACCGAAGTAGATTTTCCGCTTGTCGGCCTCCGAAAGCTTCAGCTCCTCGACCGAGCGCAGGCCCTCGCGGATGAACATCGGCCCGCCCTCGGGGTCGAACGGGCAGTCGCTCGCGAACACGATTTTGTCGGCGCCGAAAAAGTCCAGGCCGCAGCGCAACGCCGAAGCGGAGCCGCCGAGCACGGTGTCGGCATAGAACATCCTGAAGTACTCGATCGGTTTCTTTGACATGCTCTTGAGCAGCTCCTCGTAATTCTCGTCGGCGCTCCGGCTGCCGAGCTGCGCCCACAGCGTCTCGGCGCGTCCGGCGAAAAACGGGATCATGGCGCCGCAGTGATGGGTGATCAGGCGCATCTCCGGCAGCTTGTCGAACAGCCCCGAGAAAACGATGCGCGCCATGGCAACGCTGGTCTCGAACGGCCAGCCGAGCACCTGCCAGATCTCGTATTTCGATTTCGATTCGTTGACGTAATCGGCGCGCGTCGCCGGCCGCGCCGGGTGCATCCAGATCGGAGAACCGTGCTTTTTCGTGACGCGCTCGAACACCGGGAAGAATTCCGGCTCGTCGAGCGCCCGGCCGTTGACGCTGGTGCAGATCTGCACGCCGCGCGCGCCGAGCTTCTCGACGGCGCGGTCCATCTCCTCCAGAGCCGCCGGCACGTTGTTCATCGGCAGCGAAGCGACGAAGGCCGGGAACTTCTGCGGCCATTTCGCCACCATCGCCGCCATTCCGTCATTGGCGATGCGCGCCAGCTCGGGCGACAGCTCGGGTCCGCCGACCAGCTCCGGCGAGGGCAGCGACAGTGTCAGCACCTGCTGCACTTCGGGGAACTTTTCTTCCAGCATCTTCACCCGCGCCTCGATGTCCCAGAGCATGCGCAGGCCGGTCATGCGCTTGACGATGCCGGCGTCTTTGGAGTGCTGCTTCATCATCTCGAGATAGCGCACCGGCATGACGTGGTTGTAGATGTCGATCTTCATGTTCATGGGTTTGCCCTCGCGTGACTTGTCGATACGGGATTCAGCGTAGCATATCGGCGCGGTGCCATCGCTTTCGGCGCCGCGGCGCGTCGAACCGTTCCGGGAAAAGACCATGGCTGACTACCGTATCGAATGCGACACTTTCGGTGAAATCGGCGTGCCGGCGGATCGCCTCTGGGGCGCGCAGACGCAGCGCTCGCTGGAGAATTTCCGCATCTCCGGCGAGCGCATGCCGCCCGAGCTGATCCACGCGCTGGCGAAAGTCAAGCGCGCCTGCGCTGTGGTGAATCGCGAGCTCGGCCAGATTGCGGCCGACAAGGCCGATGCCGTCGTTGCGGCAGCCGATGAGGTGCTCGGCGGCCGTCACGACGGCGAATTTCCCCTGGTTGTGTGGCAGACCGGCTCGGGCACGCAGACCAACATGAACCTCAACGAGGTGCTGGCGAACCGCGCCAGCGAGCTGATGGGCGGGGAGCGCGGCGACAAGCGCCGCGTTCACCCGAACGACGACGTCAACCGCGGCCAGTCGTCGAACGATGTGTTTCCCACCGCGATGCACGTTGCCGCGGTGCAGGCGCTGCACGATCGCCTGATACCCGCGATACGCCGGCTGCGCGACACGCTGGCGGCGAAATCCGGAGCATTCAAGGACATCGTCAAGATCGGCCGCACCCACCTGCAGGACGCCACGCCGCTCACGCTGGGGCAGGAATTCTCCGGCTGGGTATCGCAGCTCGATCACGGCATCGCCCATGTGCAGGCGTCGCTCACGCACCTGTGCGAGCTGGCGCTCGGCGGCACGGCGGTCGGGACCGGGCTGAATGCCCATCCGGAATTCGGCGCGCGGGTGGCGAAGGAGCTGGCGAAGCAGACCGGACTGCCGTTCGTTTCGGCGCGCAACAAGTTCGAAGCGCTCGCGGCGAACGACGCGCTGGTGCACGCGCACGGCGCGCTGAAGACGCTCGCCGCCTCGCTGACCAAGATTGCCAACGACGTCCGCTGGCTCTCGAGCGGCCCGCGCTGCGGCATCGGCGAGATTTCCATCCCCGAGAACGAGCCGGGCAGCTCGATCATGCCCGGCAAGGTCAATCCGACCCAGTCCGAGGCGATGACCATGCTGTGCGCGCAGGTGATGGGCAACGATGTCGCCATCAATATCGGCGGCGCCTCGGGGAATTTCGAGCTGAACGTATTCAAGCCGCTCATCATTCATAATTTTCTGCAAAGCGTGCGGCTGCTGACCGACGGCGCGGCGAGCTTCAATGACCATTGCGCGGCGGGCATCGAGCCCCGCCGCGAGCGCATCGATGCGCTCCTGCACGACTCGCTCATGCTGGTGACGGCGCTCAACCCCCATATCGGCTACGACAAGGCGGCGCAGATCGCGAAGAAGGCACACCAGGAAGGCACGACGCTGCGCCAGGCGGCGCTCGCCCTGGGCTACGTCACGGAGGAGCAGTTCGAGCATTGGGTGCGGCCCGGAACAATGGTCGGCAAAAACGAATAGCCGTCGCTATCGGCCAGCGATTCGGCTGGAACCCTCCAGCCTGGGACGAGGCCGCATTTCCGCTGAGTTCGATGGGCGAACAATGGTGTCCCACTGATTCATGGCTTCTTATCAGGCCGTGAAACGGAATGCGGAAGTTTGGCTTGGAGGTACTCTGGCCGGATTCCAGGCCGAGATCGTAAAAACTAAGTAAATTAAATAATTACACTCCGAACCTGAAGTGGGAGGGAACTCCTATCGCTTCGTTTCTTCGAAAGTGGGCAATAGCCCATTATACGTCCCACTTTTGTAGTGGGCACGATTGTGGTTGACCCGAGCCGCAGTCCGTCATTTAATTTGAGTGCATCGCGACAGGCCCGGACTGCGAGCGAACCACGGGAGAGGAGGGCTCATGGAAGCTGAACAGTTATTGAGCGAAATATCCGATTACTGCCGCAAAGTCGGCATGGCGGAATCGACTTTCGGCCGCCGCGCGGTCAACGACGGCAAGTTCGTGAACCGGCTGCGCATCGGCGGCCGCATCACCACCGAGACGGTCGAGCGGGTGCGCTCGTTCATGCAGCAACACCCGACCCTGGACACGCGTAGATTCGGCCGCCTGCGCTCACCCATGGAAAACATGCGCACCGCCCTGTCCACGGGCGGCGCCGCTTCCCATGCGGTGGTTCCCGCAACGCCGGCTCAGCCGCAGAAAACCGCTGCCGCGGGCAATTTCCGTTTCTACGATAACCGCCAGAAATACCTGCTGTTCGTGAATACGTGCAGCGAGAAATGGGTGATTGCGCAGCGCGTCAGCATGGAGCTTGCCAACATCCACCCGCGCCCGCCCGCAGTGCGCCTCTTCGATGCGGGAGTCGGCGATGGCACGGTGCTGGCGCGCGTCATGCGGGCGATGCACACCCGCTTTCCGACCGTGCCGTTCCATATCGTCGGCAAGGAAATCAGCCTCGAGGACGTGCGGCTGGCGCTGGATCGGATGCCGGACCGGTTCTTCGAGCACCCGGCGACCGTGCTGGTGATGACCAACCTCTACTATTCTGAAGCGCCCTGGCTGTCTCCCAAATCGGTGACTGCCGCCACCAGCCTCGTATGGCACGAAGTGGCGCTCACGGGCAACACCGCGAGCGAGTTCGAAGCGCAGATCACCGAGTTGCAGCCGTTCCTGTCGGAACACTGGAAGGCCAGGGTGAGCCAGGCGAGCGGCAACCCCGTCTACGAAAAACCGGTGGTTCTCGTCATCTACCGGGAAGACTACCGCTTTCTGCTCGACCAGATCCGGCCGCAGCGCGGCGCCGCGCGTGCCGATTACGATCTGGTAATCGCATCGCAGCCGTACCGGGCGCGTGCTTCCGTCGAATTCAAGGCGAAAAAAGTCCTCGCTCCGCTGGCGCGCAGCCTGGCTCCGGGCGGGCGCATGATCGCCATCCAATCGCACGGGAATGACCCCGGCCTCGACATCATCCAGCGCGTCTGGCCCGGGGAGAATCCGTTCCAGACCGACCGTCACGCGCTGCTCAAGGCGACGCGGGCGGAGCTGGGCGGCGCCGGCCGCGACCTGAATTTCGGCGCCTACGCCGACAACCGTTCTCTGTTCCGGTACGAAATGCACACGCTTCCGAACGAGATCAGCGACACCATCGGTACTTCCACGCTGCTCGCGGCATGGAACGCCGCGATCTACGTGGCGCAGATCGAGGACCAGCGGCTGGACGAAGTCATGGGCGATCGCCGTTATCTCGATGCCACCCAGGAAGTGCTGCACAAGCACGGCGCCCTGTGGTTCCTGGATGAATCCTTCGTGATCTCCAGGAAGCGCGATTCGGGTTGAACGGGAAACGCATGTCGATGCAGGCGCAAGACTCCATGCCGGAGCGCCTTCCAGGCGGCGAGATGGCCGTCGAGCGGGAAAGCATTGTCGGACTCGCGCGCGGCTGTTCGATCGAGATCACTTCGCACGATCCGTCGGAAATCGATGCCTGCGCGGACTGCATCGAGCCGGGCGCGGAGATCTACATCAGCATGCCGCCCGGGCAGACCTATCACCAGGCGATCGCGGTTGCTGCCCGCATCCGGCGGGCCGGCCTCAACCCCGTGCCGCATGTGGCGGCGCGCAGCCTCGCCAGCCTTGCGACACTCGACGATTACCTCGCGCGAGCGGCCGGCGAGGCCGGCGTGAAGCAGGCGCTGGCGATCGGAGGCGACAAGGATCGCCCGGCCGGCCCGTTCGATTCGAGTCTGAAGATGCTCGAGACGGGGGTGTTCCAGAAGCACGGCATTCGCCGGATCGGCGTCGCCGGGTATCCCGAAGGGAATCCCAGCATTGCCGACGCCGAACTGCAGCGGGCACTGCTCGCGAAGCAGGATCTTGGGCGCCGGACGGGGCTCGACCTGTATCTCGTGACCCAATTCTGTTTTGACGCTCCGCCGATACAGAACTGGCTCCAAAGTCTTCGGACGATGGGAGTCGATCTGCCGGTGCGTGTCGGGCTTGCCGGACCGGCGAGCATCACGACATTGCTCAAGTTCGCGGTGCGCTGCGGCATCGGCGAGTCGGTGCGCGCGCTCAAATCGCGCCGCGAATCCATCGTCCGGCTCCTGACCGAGGCCGGGCCGGACACCGTCCTCAGGCAACTTGCGCAGTTCGTCGCCGACCGCGGCCAGGGCCAGCTCGCCGGCATTCACCTGTTCTCGTTCGGCGGTTTTGCGCGCACTGCACGCTGGATCCGGTCGGTGCAGGACGGCCGCTTCGAAATCGTTCCCGGCAAGGCGGGCTTCCGGGCCGGCAGCAGTTGATCGCTGCACGTGCGGCGTTGCAGCGGCGGATCATTGGTCAAGCCGCCGCAACCACGGTAGGATTCCGCCTTCGCACCGACAGCGCCGGAAAACCATGATCCATACGCCGCCTTCCGCATGGCCCGACCCGGGGCCGGCTTATCTCGAGAGCACGCACTACTTCGATTCGGATCGCGCCTCGATCCGTGAGTTCGCCGGGCGGACGATCGGCGGCGAAAAGAGCGATATCGGCAAAGCGGTGAAGCTTTTCTACGCCGTGCGGGACGGCTGGCGCTACGACCCGTTCCTGATGCGGCTCGACCCGGAAGGGTACATCGCGAGCCGTATCCTCGAGGAAAAGGCGGCCTTCTGCATTCCCAAGGCGATCCTGCTCGTCGCTGCCGCGCGCGCTGCGGGTATTCCGGCGGCGATCGGACTCTCGGACGTGATGAACCACCTCAACACCGAAAAGCTGCGCGAGCGCATGGGCGGCAAGGACTTGTTCATCTATCACGGCTACGCAGTGCTGTATCTGAACGGCAAATGGGTGAAAGCCGCGCCGGCGTTCAACATCGAGATGTGCGAGCGCTTCGGCGTGCCGCCGACCGAGTTCGACGGCCGCTCGGATGCGATCTTCCAGGAGTACGACACTTTCAACCGCCGCCACATGGAGTACGTCAAGGACCATGGCTGCTGGTCGGAGTTTCCCCACGGGCGCGTGGAAGCGGACTTTCGCGCCTTCTACCCGGCAAGCGCCTTCGGCGAGTTCAGGCCCACCGAAAAATTCGAAGACGGCGTGCCGGTGCGCTAGCCGCCGTACCGAAACAGGAAACGCAACGCCTTCACCGCGGCTGTTTTTCCCGGGGGCACATCAACGCGCGCCGGGGACGTTGCGGGTCTTGAGAAATTCCTCGAGCGTCTCGCCCCGGAACCCGGCGACCATCTCCGGATTGGAGACGCCCTTGACGCGGCCGAGCTTCTCCAGCGTGAAGAAGCTCGCGCCGTAGCGGATCAGGCCACGCCAGTCGAGGTTGCGGACGAGCCTCCGCTCCTCCGCGGTGAGGCCCGCTTGCTCGAATGCCGCCTCGGGATTGTCCTTGAACAGCATGCGGTTTTCCGGGACGATCAGGCCGTGCAGAAAGCGGTTGAGCCGCAGCGCCTTCGCACTGCGCTCCAGATCGAATACGTAGGTCCCGGCCAGGGATTGCATGCCGTCGAGCTGCGGATTCATGCGAATCTTCCTTTCGACTCAGGCGGAGACGCGCCTGCCCTTCGATCCGGAGCGCGGCTGATCGGCGGCCGCAGGTTCCTCGAACAGGGCCACGGCCATGGCGGTGGTCATCGGCAGATAGTAGTTCTGGTGGATTTTTCTCGCGCGATCGCCAAGCGCTCCGCGCATCGCCAGCCACATGATCACCTCCGCGCCCTCGGTGCCGCCCAGCCGCGCGAAGTCGGCGAACTTCATCGCCGTCAGAGCCTGCGGGTCGCGCTCGATCAGGTCGAGAAAGCGCATGTCCCATTCGGTGTTGTTGAAGCCGGCGCGCTCGCCGTTCATCTGGTGCGACAGGCCGCCGGTGCCCACCACCACCACCTTCAGGTCCTCGGGATAGGACTCGACTGCGCGCCGCACCGCCTGGCCGAGCTTGTAGCAGCGCAACGGCGTCGGCAGCGGATGCTGCAGCACGTTGATCTCGATCGGAACGATGCGGCCTGGCCAGTCCGGTGCGGGCGGCCAGAACATCGTCAGCGGCGAGTGGCAGCCATGGTCGATCGGCAGGTCCTGGAATACCGAGATGTCGAATTCCTCGTTCACCAGCGAATCGGCCATGTGGCGCGCGAGCGGCGCGTGGCCTTTCAACGGCGGCAGCGGCCGCGGGCCCAGGCCTTCGTCGGCGATCGGATACTCGGCGCCGACGCCGAGCGCGAACGTGGGGTAGTGGTCGAAGAAAAAAGTCGTCGCGTGATCGTTGTAGAAGAAAACCAGCACGTCGGGTTGGCGTTCGGCGAGCCACGCCGCGACCGGTTCATAGCCCTTGAACAGCGGCGCCCAGTCGGGGTCGTTCTGCTTATTCCGGTCGTACGCGCCGCCGATCGTGGGCACGTGCGAAGTGCCGATTCCGCCGATGATTCTTGCCATGGGGAGCCTCGATGCAAAACATTGCAGCAACAGCCGTCAGCGCATAGTATGCCTCAGCTCGCCGCATCGCGGCGAGAACCGCAGTGCCCCGCTGAAACGCCGGTTGTTTGTAGTAGATTTCAAGATATGCGATGAGGAGGCATGGACATGAATGACCTGCAACGCTACCTGGTGGAAGAATTTGTCGAGGACTACGAAGAGGGGCGCATCACGCGGCGGCAGGCGCTGAAGCTGCTTGCCGGCCTTACAGGCGCTGCGCTCGCGGCACAGATGCTCGATGCCCGCGCGCAGCAGGCTGCGCCGGGCGCACCGGCGCCGTCTGGCGTTTCTGCCTACCACGTCGCGCCCGACGATCCCGCCGTTGTCGCGGCGTGGGCCAGATTTCCCGGCGGCGACGCACAACTGGAAGGCTACCTTGTCAGGCCGGCGCGACCGGGCCGTTTCCCGATCGTGCTGGTGTGCCATGAGAACCGCGGCGTCACATTGCACATCGAGGACGTCACGCGGCGCGTGGCAAAGGCGGGCTACGTCGGCCTCGCGGTCGATCTGCTCTCGCGCGAAGGCGGAAGCGACAAGGTGAGCTACGACAGCGTACCCGGGCTGCTCGGGAATGCGCCCCCTGCGCGCCACGTGCAGGATTTCCAGAGCGGCCTCGCGTATGCAAAGGCGCAGCCGTTCGCGCGCGCCGACCGTGCCGGCATGATCGGATTCTGCTTCGGCGGCGGCGTGACCTGGCGCGTCGCCGCCGCCGTGCCCGAGCTGCGCGCGGCGGTGCCGTTCTACGGTCTGCCGGTGCCGGCGGGCGAAGTGCCGAAGATCAACGCCGCCGTCCTCGCCCTCTACGCCGGGCGCGACAACCGCATCAATCAGAACATTCCGGCAATCGAGGCGGCGATGCAGCGGAACGGCAAAACGTTCCGCAAGATCGTCTATCCCGAGGTCGATCACGCGTTCCACAACGATACCGGCGAACGCTATAACGCCGAGGCGGCGCGGGCGGCGTGGAACGAAACGCTGGCGTGGTTCGGGAAATACCTGCAGGCATGACGCGCCGCGCGGCGCATCACCGGACCGGCGGGTGAGGGGGTGGGGCG